>NZ_LAPV01000139.1 GCF_000971275.1 Devosia psychrophila
TGGCCGTGCGCCGCTGCTTGCGCGATTTACCGGCTTCCACGCGCAGCCAGTCGGAGAGCTTTTGCGCAAACCGATCAAGCTTGCTGGGCCGCGCAGGAACCTTGAACTTCGGCTCCACCGTGTCGGCCCGCAGATACTTGCGAATGGTGTTGCGCGACAATCCAGTGCGCCGCTCAATCTCCCGGATCGGCATCCCCTCACGGAAATGCCAGCGCCGGATTACGCTCAATAACGCCATGTCGATCACTCCAGTGCTCCCCGACCAACAGCCAGGGAACGATCAAAACATGGGTCAGATCTCAGTGAAAACTTATGCCCTTAAAGGGTCAGATCTCAGCGGCAATCAACAACCAAACGACAGACCATCCAGCATCGGCGCTTGCAGCACCGCAAACTCGCCGCATAACATCAACCCAAAGACCAGGCTGACACTGCGCTAATCGGCGACCCAAGCTGAGCAAAATGATCTGACGACGAACAAAGCAGCACGAGCGCGAAAACCTGGTCATAGCCACCAAATGCTGGTTCCCGACCAACAAGGCCATGACTTTCCGTGGGCCGTCGCGCAAGCACATCGTCGATGCTGCGATAGAAATCTCAAGCGCCTGGGTCGTGAATATATCGACCTATACCAGTTTCACGGACCCGATTCGTATACCCCGATAGAGGAAAGCCTGCGTGCAGCCGAAGATCTGCTTCGGTCAGGCAAGTTTCGCTATCTGGGATGTTCCAACTTTTACGGATGGCAGGTCGCCAAGGCCAATGTCATAGCTTCTGCCGGGGGTTACGAGCCGTTGGTATCTGCCCAGCATTGTATAATCTCGTCAGTCGTGACGTGGAGCGCGAACTCCTTCCGGTCTGCGAAGGTGCCGGCGTCGGCATGGAACGCTGGAGCACGCTGGCTGCGGGCATGCTGTCGGGCAAATATCGCGACCACTCGACCCCCACGCCCAGTCCCGTATCGGCATTCAAGCTGCCATCACCATGCCACGCTATTGGTTCGACGACGCGCTCAAGATGATCGAAAAGGTTGGCGTAGTCGCAACCCGGCTTGACCACATACCAGCACAGGTCGCCTTGAGCTGGCTGTTCGGTGTTCGGCGCGTGACGGCAGCGATCATCGGCGCACGGCGCGTCGATCAGGTGGCGGAAAACCTGGCAGTAGGTGATCCTGATCTGCCCGCGAAAATCCGCAACGAGCTGACGGACACGATGGCGCTCAAGCTCGGCTATCCGTTAGAATGGACCAACATCAACGTCCGCCCAACCTTTGCCAGCGCCGGGTTCGAGCCCAGGCACACGGCGAAAATACCATGATCAAAAGGCAGGACGCCGACTAGCGTTCTGCTTCGCCGTGGTGCCAGCCCAGTAGCCGCTCCGCTTTGCTCGAATTAAAGAAGCTACGATTGCCGCTGAGGTCGCCGATGACCGGTACTTCCGGAAAATACCGTGCCGCCAGTTCAAGGCTCGGCGTATCCATGATCGTATTGGGTGCGACGATGTAGAAGGCCTCATGACCTTTGAATGGCGCGGTCAGGCTCAACAGGCAGGCATCGGCCGCCGCGTCGAGCCGGGTCCACGCCCATAGATGTTTATCGACATTGGGGTTGTTGCCGTAGATCGAAATGGCGATCGCCCGGTCCGGCACCACATGGTGAAAGCGCATGCTGGCGATTACCATATCATCATAGCGCCGCGCGAAAGCTTCGCCCTGTTCTTCGCAAATCCACTTGGAGAGGCTGTATGGCTCCTCGCTGTAATTGGGGTGCATTTCGTCCAGTGGAAAATAGTCGTAGCGCGGCTTGCGGCTGAAGGCGTGGCCGATGGCATTGACGCTCGAAGCCTGGCACACGCGCTTGATGCCGTTTTCGACTGCAGCGCGCAAAGCGTTGTAGCTGCCCACCACATTGTTGTTGTGGATGACGTGATCAGGGTCGCGCCCGGGCGAAGGGATGGCCGCCATGTGGATCAGCCCGTCGCAACCGGCAAAGGCTGAAACCATTGCCTCATAATCCGACATCTCCGCACGAATGAACGGGATGAATGGGTCTTGGTCCGCCGGAGAGTCGAGCCTGTCGATCAGCACCAGTTCGTGCCCTTGCGCCAAGGCTCGGGTCACGATGCCCTGGCCAACGCGGCCGCTGGAACCGGTGAGCGCAATCTTCATGGTGCAACTCCCTGCGCAAAGACCGCCTGTTGCAGCCCCCTGATGTAGCCGATGGCATAGAGCCGCCCGAAGGCCGAGTAACCGGCATTGACATTGCTGTCGCCCTCGACCGTGGGCACGTGGTCGGGCCGCAGCACGCCGTCAAAGCCAATGTCACGATAGGCCTGCATGCAGGCGAGCATGTCGGTCTTGCCCGAGTCGTGCCAAGTTTCCTCGAACTTTTTCGGTACGCCACGAACGTCACGGAAATGGATGAACGAGATAACCTTGCCGAATTTGCGGATCGCACGCGGAAGATCATCTGTCATTAACGTGAAATTGCCCTGGCACATAGTGATCGAGTTCATCGGGCTAGGTACGAGCTCCAGCAGGCGCTGATAATTCTCGATGCTCCGCATGATGCGGCCGACGCCAGCAATCGGCGACAGCGGGGGATCGTCGGGGTGCATAGACAGTTTGACATTGGCCTTTTCAGCTACCGGCAGCACGGCCTTGAGAAAGTATACGAGGTTGACCCACAGCGCTTCCTCGTCGATTGGCGGATTTGTGGTGAGGTCAGCTGGCACGTCATCAAGATCGAAACTGGTCACGACTGATCCGCCGCGCGATGGCGTCGCCATATTTGTGCGCACCCAATTAAAGTCGGTCATCCACTCGTAGCACCAGACCGGGATGCCGAGCTTGCCCATGTTTTCGATCAGCGTGCATACGGTGGCAATTTCCTCGTCGCGACCGGGAAGGCCGCGCTTTGCCTTGTTAAGCGGCGGACGGGCCTCGATCACCCGCAGACTGAAGCCGGCTTCTTCATAGCGCTGCTTCATGCGCAGCAGCGGGGCATGATCGGTAAGCTGTTCGCCCGGCCTTAGGTCGTCGAAGGGCAAGCCGCCAACGGCAAGGTTGACCCCAGCCTGCAAGGCGAGTTTCCAGACGGGCGATGGCATTGGAGAGATGAATTCCGCAATCTCTAACAAGGGATATATCCTGCAGGTTTGAACGGCTCGAACGCTGGCGATTATCTGGGGTTCGTGGTTTCGCTGGTGCGAATGGAATGGCCCCAACGCTGGTCGAGGTTGGGCCACGGGATGGAGTCGACCAGCAGCTGCGTATAGCGATGCTGGGGATTCCGGATCACGGATTCCACATCGCCTTTTTCGACTACCTCGCCCTTGTAAAGCACGATGATATTGTCGGCGACATGGTAGGCCGTCGTCAGGTCATGGGTGATGTAGATGATCGATACGCCGTGGTCGCGATGCAGATTGCGCAAAGATTCCAAGATGTTGGCGCGTAGCGACGCATCGACCATCGACACAGGCTCGTCGGCGATCAACAGGCGTGGCTTGAGCAGCAGCGCACGGGCAACATTGATGCGCTGCCGCTGGCCACCTGACAGCTGGTGTGGAAAGCGGCCAAGTACGTCTTCGGGGCGAAGTCCGACGGAATTGAGCGCCTCCTCCATCTTGCTCGTAGCTTCGGCTTTGGTGCGCGCAAGCTTGAATTGACGGATCGGGACGGTCAGCAGGTGGTCTACCTTGTAAAAGGGATTGAACACCGCAAACGGGTCCTGAAAAACCGCCTGTACTTCGCGTCGATAGGCCATGCGTTCCTTGCCAACGAGCCCGGCAATGTTCTTGCCCTTGTAGAGGACTTCACCGGTCGTTGCAGTGGTGAAGCCCAGCAGCATCATGGCCAGGGTGGTCTTGCCGGAGCCGGATTCCCCAGCAATCGTCAGGATGGTCGGCTCGTCCTGTTTTAGGACCAGCGAGAATTCCTTGAGCGCAATGGTGGCTTTGGAGGTCAACAGGCCACGCTGATAGACCTTTGAGGCACGACGGATTTCCAGCAGGTTCTCACTCATGTGCGTGACCTTCTTCGCCGTAGAGATGGCACGCGACCATGCGGCCACCCGCTAGGATGACCGGGGCCGGCCGGACGCTCCTTTGCAGTTCCTGCTGGCCGTGCGGACAGCGCGGGTGAAAGGCGCAACCGCTCGGCAGGCGCAGTAGCGATGGCGCAAGACCCGGAATACCGCTGAACACGCCGCGTTTGTCGAGATTAGGGAGCGAGTTGATCAGCGCCTGCGAATAGGGGTGCTTGGGGTCTGTGAACATCTCCTTGACCGTGGAGAGCTCCACCAGCCTGCCGGCATACATCACGGCGACCCTATCCACGGTCTGCGCCATCAGGCCCATATCGTGGCCGATCAGGATCACTGCCGCATTGATATCTGCCTGGACCTTGTTGATGGTTTCCATCACCTGCCGCTGCGTGACCACGTCGAGCGCACTTGTCGGCTCGTCGGCTATGATGACGCTGGGCCGCAGTAGGATGCCTATGGCGATGCAGACGCGCTGCTTCATGCCCCCCGACAATTCGTGGGCATACATTCGGTAGACACCCGGATCGAGATCCACCGAGCGAAGCGCTGCGGCGCAACGGTCCTCGATGGCGGAGCGGCTTTCGCGGCGCATGTGCGAGCGAATGGCATCGGCCATCTGGGCGCCGATCCGTATCACCGGGTTGAGCGAGTTCATGGCGCCCTGCGGAATATAGGCGATCTTGCTCAGGCGGGCGCGCCGCATGCCCTCCTCATCGAGCGACATCAGGTCGACATCGTCGACGATTACCTGGCCGCGCTCGATGCGCCCGGGCGGCTTGATCATGCGCATCATCGCGAGCGCCATGGTGCTCTTGCCCGAGCCGGATTCTCCGACCATTCCCAGTTTTTCACCCGCGCCCAAGGTAAAGCTGACATCGTCGAGCGCCTTGGCTCGACCAAGGTCGGTGTAGTAAGTGACTTCAAGACCGCTCACCCGCAACACGGTCTTGGTCTTGCTTGCATCGTAGGCCGCTGTAGCGTTGCGTGAGCCGACTTCGGCAATGCCGGGGATCGTTTCCATCATTATGTTATTCCGACCTGCGAATACGGGGGTTGGCGAGTTCGTCGAGACCCATGTTGACCAGCGCCAGCGCGCCCAGGATCAGGATCATTGCGAAGGCGGGCTCAAGCGGCCACCACCACCAACCATTGAAGAACGCACCCTGCGACTGAGCGGCCCAGATGATGTTGCCCAGTAGCGGCTCGCGCAGCGGCCCCAGGCCAAGCACCGCCAGGTAGAACGATGCAAAGACGGCGGCAAAAACCTGCCCCACGAACGCCGCGGCGATAAACGGCAAAAGGTTTGGCAGGATTTCTTTGAAGATGATGCTAAAGTCGCCCATGCCCGAAAGCTTGGCTACCGAAACGAACTGACGCTCCTTCATCGTCATCACTTGAGCTCGGATAACGAGCGTCGGTCCCATCCACGCCAGCATTGCGACGATGAGCGCCATAGTGAATATGGTGACGTCACGCTTGTCGAGCGAGCCGGCCACGACCACCTGGATCAGCAGCACGGGTATCGGCGTCAGGATTTGACACGCCGTGCGAATGGCGGAATCGACCCAGCCGCCAAAGTAGGCGGAGGTAAAGCCGAGCAATACACCCACCAGGGTGCCGATACCGCCGGCCAACAGGCCGATCAGTGCTGTCTGCCACATACCCACGACCATGGCCGCCAGTAGGTTGCGGCCAAAAAAATCTGTGCCTAACGGATATCTTAAGCTCGGCGGCAATTTCAGCGGCGCCGACAGCGGATAAGCGTGCTTAGGATTGACGACCACTAGCCCGATTACGGTGAACAGTGTCAGCGCCAGCAAGATCAGCACGCCGAGCGCCAGACCCTTGTTGCGCCGCATATAGCGCAGGAACAGGGTCAAGCCGCTCGGATGATGAATGGATTGTTGTTCTGGAGTCATCGCTATATTGGCCATGATGGGCTCCTAATTCTCTCGAATTCGGGGATCGAGCAGCGGATAGACAAATTCGAGAATCGTCATCAGCGCTGCGATGGCGATCGTGATGAAGATGACGATGCCGTAGATCACCGGAAAATCGTTGGCGCGGATAGCGAGGTTTAACGCCGTGCCGATGCCGGGCAGCCCGAACAGTCCCTCGACGATTACGGCCGAAGTGACTACTGTACCGAGGGCCAGAGCCAAGCCCGTGACTTGCGGTAACAGGGCGTTGCGCAAGTAATAATCTCGGAATATGCGTCCGCCGGTTAGCCCCTTGTGCTCGGCGAAGTTGACATAATCCTCGCCCTGAATGGTGATGCCCATGCCGCGCATCGACAGGACCCAGCCGCCCACCGAACCCAGAATGAGCGCCAGAGCTGGTAGGATCTGGTGTTGCATAAGGTCGAAGAAAAATGTCCATGACCAGGTCGGAACCACGCCCACCGAATAGGCGCCGCCTAAAGGCAGCCATTTGAGACGGAAGCCGATAAAGAACAGTAGCAAGATACCCATGATAACCGGAGGCACGCCGGTCAGCAGGATAAATGGCGTGGCCATTGAGCGCAGCCAACCGGGCGATTTGGGCCAGGCTGCAACGGCGCCCAGCAGCGTGCCGATGACGAAACTGAGTACTGTGGTGACCAGCAGTAGCCCGATGGTCCAGGGCAGCGATTGTGCGATCACCTCAGTTGCTGTGGTGGGGTATCGGCTAAGCGAATAGCCGAAATCGAGCCGCGTAATATTGCCAAGATATTGCCAATATTGTTCGAGCAGCGGCTTATCGAGACCGAACTGCTGCTGCATCGAGGCGATAAGCTTTTCAATATCGGCGGGTGAGAAACCGCCGGTGCGTGCCAGTTCGCCGAACCGTTCGCGGATGGCGTTACGTGAGGACAGGCGTGGAATGAAAAACACGATGGTCGATGCCGCCCAGACGACCAGCACGAAAAACAGCAGGCGTTTGATCACGATCTTAAAAGTCATATAAAAATCCCGACAGTCATGGCCAACGAGCGGTGCGCGCCGCAGGGCGCGCACCCTTCATGTCGCTATTGGGCGCCCGACGGCTCAAGTCCGGCGATAACCAGCATTCCGGTATGGGCCCAGAATGCGCCATTGGTCCCCAGGCCGACATTTGTCGCGCTCGGCCAGTTGGTCCAATAGTGGTTGTTGTAAGGAATGCGGTGCAACCACTGGATGATCGGTACGTCGATCACATCGCGCCAGTACATCCCCAGAGCCTGCGCGGCGCCCGAGACAAACGCCGGATCCTTGGAGTCGAGCGACGCGATTCCATCGAGCAGTGCATCGTATTCCGGGTTGGAATAGCGCGAGAACCGATTGTTGCCGGCCGACGAGCCGATGGTGCTGCTATACTTGCCGTGGAACAGGTTGAGCGCTTCGAACGGATCGAACAAGCTGGCACCATGACCGAACATGTATAGCCCGGCCTTTCCGTCGACCATGTTTTGGTAGGCGTCGGTGCCGAAGTTCACATTGGCATCGAAACCTGCCTGGCGGAGCATTTCAGCCAGAACCGGGGCGATATCGCCGTGGATGCTTTCGAACGCCTGGATGGTGGCGTCGAACGTCTCGCCGTCCTTTTCCCAAAGGCCGTCACCATTCATGGTAAAGCCCGCGTCCTGCATCAGAGCGGCGCTCTGCTCGACATCGTATTTGCCCGGCTCATACTTGGCCTCTTCAGCCTTCACCTCCGCAGAGTCGGCAAAGGTTTGCAGGTTGGGATAGAGAGGGAAGGGATAGATCGTGGCGATCTTGGCGTCCTCGTATAGGACTTCGTTGATCAGGTCGCGATTGATGGCGAGGCTGATTGCCTTGCGGACCCGAACGTCGTCGTAAGGCGCCAGGCTATCGTTCATCCAAAGCGAATTGGGCCACCAGTCGAGATAGCCATAAGGCGACTCGGTGCCGGTCCATGACTGAACCTCCGGATTTTGCTGCAGAATGTTGCCAATGATCTGTGCGCGCATATCGACGGACGAGTCGAACTCGTTGTTGACGATGCGCTGGGCAACGGTGTCGATCGGCTGGTTAAGAATGTTGACCACCACGACACGCTTGACCGCTGGCAGGGCGATACGGCCTGCCTTGACGGCCCACCAGTCCTCGCGCAGGTCGAGGATCTTCTGGTTCGTATTCCAGGCAACGATGTCATAGGGCCCCGAATGGGGGATTTCATCGCGGCCAGGTGCTGTGGTGGGATCGGCCTGCTCGGACAGATATCCCTTGGGAACGATCGGAATCCCCGTATCGAACTTTTCCGTCAGCACCTCGAATTTAAATCGCGGTGCCGGTTCCTTGAACGTCACCTGGACGGTCAGCTCATCCGGCGTTGTGACGCTGTCGACTAGGTCCGCGAACTGGGTGTGATAGGGCAGGGTTTCGTATTTTATTTGCCCTTCGAAAGTGTAGGCAACGTCGGCAGAGGTGACGGCGGTACCGTCCGACCACTCGGCTTCGGGATTGAGCTTGATCTCGAGCGCGGTGAAATCGTCGTTGGTATATTCCATGCTATCGGCCAGCCACGGAATGAACTCGTTTTTGTAGATACCGAAATACATGAGCGGCTCCCACATCAGGTTGTTGCCTTCCTGATGGGTATAGCCGGGCAGTACCCATGGATTGGTAGTGCCGATAGACGAGCCGCCCGCAACGCCCCAGGCGAGCACGGCTGTCTGGTTGCGCGGCACGTCTGGAAGCGAGGTAGGCACGATTTCCGTAGCGGCTACGGGCGCAGCGGCTTCTTGCGCAAAACTCGTGACCGGCACCAGTGCCAGTACCAACGAGGTCATCGCTGCGGCGATGTTCAATCTAACCATGTGACAGTTTTCTCCCTTTTTCTGTCCGTCGAACAAAAGGCGTTGTAAAGTCAGGATAGTCGGTCACGGCCTCATCGCCGTCGTTGTCTCCTCCGCTCGGCAAAATCCTTGCCGCCTCCTCGATAGCGCCATCGTGCCTCTTGCGGGACAGGGACGGCGCCAAAATATCGCTAAAAACAATGCAGCAGTTCTCACGCGCTGAAGTCAGCGTTGTTTTCTGTAATTAAGTATTCCTCTGAGCCGACACTCCATCTTCGTGGATTTTCAGCTTCTATATTTTTATAGCAATTCAGATTACGCGTGCAGCGGCCCGAGTCAACTTAAAGCGCGTCGACAAATTGACGTTGAAGCGACGAATTTAATTGTTTTGAATGCTCTCCGAGTAGTCGGTGTAGTCAGGATGTGCTGAAGGCGGTCACGGCGTGCCAGATAAAGGTCGGCGCGTCGGGATGAATGGCGATGGAAGTGGCGACGCCTCGCGCGTTTATCGGATTTGGACCGACCGAGGCATCGTCATGCAGGTCGAAAGCAGCGGCGATCGGCTCGAGGCCGAGGCCGCGATATTGCCCGTTCCAGGGTGGCACATCGACGCCGCGATCAGTGTGCCATATCTGCAGCGAAGGCAGCAGTGTACGCTCCCAATCCAGCACGAAACCGGCTCTCTGTGTGTGGTAAGTCGCAGTCAAAGGTCCGCGCATGCCGCAGAGCTGGACGTTAAGGTTGGGCTGAGGCAGGGGTGGATGGGCTAGGTCGACATGGACATTGCCTTGTGGGACGACTGCCAGATCGTGAAATTCCTGAACTTGGCCGGGCAAAGTTTGCCGTGGATGGGTGAGGCCGAAGGCAAATTCAGCGTCGAGGGTCATATCTCCCGTATGATCCGGCAGCCGAAAAATCGGGTGCAGTCCGACCGAAATGCGGGCCGCGCGTCGAGCATACACGCTGAGGGTAAAATCGAGCGCCGGTGCACTCGGGCGCGCGGCAATCGTGCGAACGAGGTGCGACACGGAGGAAGGGTCTGCATAGTCGAAGCGCAATGTTATCGTATTGTCATCGGCTTGCACGATGGCCCATTCCTCATCGGCTGCAGGTCCATGGATCGGATAGCTGGCCGGGATCTGCATCAATGGAGCCCAGTCGGCTGGAACGTGCTTGTCATTTCCGCCCGTACCGAACGGAATCCCCACGAAATCGCCACCAAGCTCGCGTAAATGCCCGATGACCCGCGGATCATCGATGGTCCCCATCCACGGTGCGCGCGCAAAGGGCGAGAACGAGCCGTGGCCGAGCTCGAACGTGCAGTCGGCGAGCATGGCGGCGGTCGATAGCACCGTCGCTTTGCCGTGTGACCATTTGAGGTTGTGCTGGATCATGGCGCTACCAGTTGGTGATAGAGCCGTCACGACGGCGCAGATGGGGCGCTTCCCAAAACTTGAAGCTTGCCGCTGTCAGCAATGCCTCGTCCACCTCGATACCAAGACCTGGCCCATCGGGAACGGTGTAGACAACACCATCTAGCATAGGCATGCGCGGGAACATCTCAGCGGTTGGGGTGCCGGCATAGAGTTCAGTCGGAGTGGCGCGGGTTTCCAGCCAAGAGAAGTTGGCAACCGCAGCGGAAAAGTGGATGGTCGCCGCCGTACAGATCGGGCCCAGCGGATTGTGCGGCATCATGTCGACGTAATGGGCCTCGCTCCATCCGGCGACTTTCATTGCTTCGGTAAAGCCACCGACATTGCAGAGATCAAGGCGATTGTACTGGTGGATGTCGCGTTCGATATAGGGAAGGAACTGCCACTTGCTGGCAAATTCCTCGCCGATCGCGAAGGGGACGTCGGTCATGCGGCGCAGCGCCTCGTAGGCCTCGGGAGTCTCGTCGCGAATTGGCTCCTCAAGGAAATCCAGCGTGCCACTAGGCATTTTTTGGCAAAAACTGGCGGTTTCGGCGACGCTGAGGCGATGGTGGTAATCAATGCCGAGCACGACGTCGCTTCCCAGTTTTTCGCGGGCCTCAACCAGAAAGCGCGCCGTCTGGCCAATGGACTGACGCGGCTCGAAGATGTTGGCTTCATCGCCCCAGGCCGCCGGGAAAAAGCGGATAGCGTTCCAGCCGAGCGCGATCAGCGTTTCGGCTGCCTCAATGGTTTCCGGACCAGTGATGGAAGAGGTTGAAGCAAAGGTCGGAATGACGTTCCGCTGCTTTCCGCCGAGCAATTCATAGACCGGCACGCCGAGGGCCCTGGCCTTTATGTCATGCAGCGCAATGTCGATAGCCGACTGCGCGGCGAGCAGGACGCGGCCACCCTCGAAATACTGACTGCGGTAAAGCTCTTGCCAAATTGCGCCGATCTGCATCGGGTTGCGACCAATGAGGAATTCGCGGAAATGTTCGATGGCACCAACGACGGCTTTCTCGCGACCGGACAGGCCGCTCTCGCCCCATCCGATCAGTCCCTCATCGGTCTCGATCTTGACGATAAGTTGGTTGCGATGGCCAACCCAGACGGGAAACGGCTTGATAGCTGTGATCTTCATCTGGGGTCTCACCAACTCGTCAATGTGCCGTCTTCCAGCCGGGCAACCGGCAGGTAGGCGGGGGCATAGGGGTAACGGGCAGCCACGTTTTCATCGATGTTCACGCCGTGGCCCGCAGCTTCGCCGGGCTGCAGATATCCGCGCTCATAGCTCCAGGAGTGGGGGAACATTTCGTGGGTCGCGTCGGTGTAGCCGGAGAATTCCTGGATGCCGAAATTGGGAATGGCGACATCGACATGCACATTGCAGCCCATGGCAACCGGCGAGACATCCATTGGGCCATGGCAGGCCGATCGCACATGATAGATGGCGGCAAAATCGAAGATTTTCTTCAGCCCGGTTACGCCGCCGGCATGCACGGATGTGACACGAATATAATCGATCAGCTGCTCGGTGATCAGCTGCTGGCAATCCCAAACGGTATTAAATATTTCGCCAACCGCCAAAGGCTGGGTGGTGTGCTGCCGGATAATACGAAAGCCTTCCTGCAACTCGGCGGGAATGGCATCTTCGAGCCAGAACAGGCGGTACGGCTCAAGGTCCTTACCGAGGCGCGCAGCCTCAATCGGCGTCAACCGATGATGCACATCGTGCAACAGCTGAACGTCCCAGCCCACTGCATCGCGGACTTGCTGAAACAGCTTAGGCACCAGCGGCAGGTATTTGTGTGTGGCCCAGACCTCTTCATTGGGTAGCGGGTGGATCATGCCGCCCGACGCCTGGTCGGTCGAGGGGCCCGTGCCATAGATCGGCGGCAAGCCGGGGATGGAGACCTGGGCCCGGATGGCGTCGAGCCCTTGTTCGCGCAACGCTATGACGCCTTCGACCACCTCTGCAATATCGAGCCCGCCGACATGCTTGTAGACCATTACCTTATCGCGCGACCGGCCACCCAGGAGCTGATAGAGCGGCATGTTCGCCGCCTTGGCCTTGATGTCCCACAGCGCCATGTCGATGCCAGAAATGGCCGCCATGGTGATGGGACCGCGCCGCCAGTAAGCGCCCTTGTAGAGATATTGCCAGATATCCTCGGTACGCATCGGATCGCGCCCCAACAAGCATGGCACGACGTGATCTTCCAAATAGGCCACCACAGCCTTTTCGCGTCCGTTGACCGTGGCATCGCCAATGCCGGTGAGACCCTCGTCGGTGTAAACCTTGACCGTCACGAAGTTCCGGCCCGGTGAGGCGACGATGATCTTGATGTCGGTGATCTTCATGGGGTGACCTCAGCGGACGTAGGGGTGAAAGGCGATTACGGTGGGTGAGCCACTTGGGACAGACGTTCCCATCGCATGCAATTCGCCCGTTTCGCGCGCGTATCGAAACAGCGTCAGCGTGTCGCTTTCCTGGTTGGCGACCACCAGCACATTACCTGTTGGATCAAATGAGAAATCGCGCGGAACGCGACCGCCGCTGGGCGTCGTGCCGATCAAGCGGGCAATGCCCGTATCCGGGTCGATGGCAAAGCCCGCGATGCTGTCGTGTCCGCGGTTGCCCACGTAGAGATGTTTGCCGCCGGCCGCGATATCAATGGCCGAGCCGGAATTGTTCGGCACCTGCTCGGGCGTTGTGGGTTCCAGCGCGAGCAGTTCGAATGCTCCCGCTTCTGCGTCAAACGCCAGGCTTGCCAGTTCGGACGTCAACTCGTTGATGCAGTAGGCGTAGGGCAGGGTGGGGTGGAGGCGGAAATGGCGCGGCCCCGAACCAGGGGGCATGGCCGTCTCGCCATGCGTAGTTAGCGCGCCATTTTCGGCATCGAAGCGGTAAATGACCAGCTTGTCGATCCCAAGGTCGGCAACGACGACGAAGCGGTTGTCCGGTGTCCAGCGAATGCAATGCGCGTGCGGCCGATCCTGCCGCCCGGCAATTGGCCCGCTGCCGCGATGACGCATTTCAGCGACCGGGGGCCGCAGCGTGCCATCGGTTTCGCGGGGATAAATGGCGATGGACTGGTTGGGCTTCGCCTCTGCAGGGAGGCCAGAATAGTTGGCAATGCCCGCGAAGCGCCCGGCGTTATCGTGGCTGTTGTGAGCTGTCCCATCGCCGCGCGTGGGTTGTTTGGAGAGGTATGTCAGTGCTCCGCTGCCGTAGTCGATGCCATAGGCGGTGATATTACCTTCGTTCCAGCCGCCAACCTCGCTAACCGCAGAGAGCGACACGCCGTCACGCGCTACCTCGACAAAGCTGGGGTTGTCGATCCCTTCGGTTATCCCAAGGGCTTCGACCGCGCCGCTGTCCAGATTCAGGCGGAAAGCGGAAATGCCCTTGCCCACAGGATTGGCGACATAGCCAAGCTGGCGATTACAGCAACCAACGAAGAACAAAGCGGAAGACATAAACTCGGTGAGCCTTTCGATCGGCGTCAGGACGCCTTGAGATATTGAGCCATGCGAACCAGGCCCTGCATGTAGCCCACTGCGTGTGCGCGGCCGCGATGGTTCCAGTCGCTGTCGCCGTCCATTTTGGGTACATGGTCGTCCAGCAGGAAACCATTGAACCCGCATCTAGCGAGCAATACGATTACTTCGGCGGGGTCGAAATTGCCGTCGCCGATAAAGCATTCCGTGAAATTGGGCACCGAACCCTGTACGTCGCGGAAATGAATGTAGGAAATGCGTCCCTTAGGCGCGAAGAACTCGATCAGTTCGGTTACATTGGACTTGCCGCCAACCATCTCGGAGCAACAGCCGAGGCACAGGTCGAGCGACCACGCTTCCGATCGCCCAGCCAGCTCATAGGCATGTGTGAAGCCCCACGGCCGATAGAACAGCCGGGCCACTCCGCCCAGCATCGGCACGGGCGGATCGTCGGGATGTAGTGCTAGCTTCAGCCCTTCTTCCTCGGCTACCGGCAGTACTGCCTTGATGAAATACTCATAATTAGCCCACATCTGCTCTTCGGTGACGATGGGGCCATCCTTGCTGAACAATGGCATTGAGGACGCGCGCCCCAGCGTTGTCGGCATGAAGGAACGCAGCGTTTCCAGATTGTCGGCATTGGCGTCGACAACCGCCATGTCGAACTTGCGGGCGAGGGCGCCACCACGAGTCTGCCCGTGGCGATCTGTGCTCCAGACCGAATTGGGCATGAAGTGGTAGCCGAGCACCGGAACGCCTGCTCGGGCAACAGCGCGGATGGTGGCCTGATAATTCTCGATTTGCTCGTCGCGTCCGTCCAGCCCCAGCATGGCCTTATGATAGAAATGCGTAGGCACATTTTCGATGGCCTCGAACTTGAGCCCGGCCGCTTCGACCTGCTCGACCAGCGCCCTCACATCGCTCTGTTCCCAGCGCATATCGCCGGGAAGGGTGGGGTTGTTCATCTGCAACCCCGTCGCCCCGATCTGCTGGGCAAATCGAAGCCGCTCGGCGCTGAGTTCGTGAAACTGTCCAACTGCGATACGGAATGCCATCTGCTGCCAGACCTAGCTTTGCCAAGCGGTGGCGGTGAGCGGCAAGCAAGTCGAATTAGGCATGCGTTCCTCCTCGATGCGCGGCGCCATCGGCAGTTCTGCGCTAAAACGGGACAGCAGATTTTGCGCTTCGGCAAGGCCGGAGCAGACGTTATTAATTACGCTAGTATCGACGAGCTCTCCTCCAAGTTCCCGTCAGATCGCGTCGTTTAAATATATTTATACGCGACTAGAAAATCTTATTACTCTGCATTAAGACCTGTCAACGGCCGAATGGACCTAACAAGGAGAGGTGCTTGAACGAAGGCATCGACCATCCCGGATATCTGGCATTTATCGACGCTTTGGTCACTGGCCAGCTAAAGCTTGGCCAGGTTCTCAAGCAACAGGCGCTGTGCGAGGTATTGGGCATTTCGTTATCGCCGATGCGTGAAGCAACGACCTTGCTCGAAGCCGAAGGGTTGATCACGGTGCGTCGACGCGTCGGCATCACGATCTTCTATCCGGACGTCAAATTCGTCGGCAATACCTTCCAGTTGCGCGGCCTGCTGGAGCGGGAGGGGCTAACCAAATTTGCCCGTACGGTCGATCCTGCATGGATCAGGAGAGCACGGGCAGACCACGTCGCGATCGTCGATTACCTGGGGACAGCCGATGATCCTGCCGCCTATCGCGAGCCGATGCGCCTGTTAGAGCGTGATTTCCACGGCAGCTTCATCGCAGCGCTCGAAAATCACCAGATCGACACGATTTACCAGCGGCTCGACCAAAAGATGTTTCTGATCCGGCTGATCAACATGGAAGCGGTGGGGCCGAAAAACTCCATCCAGTCGATGAGCGAGCATCTTACGGTGCTCGATGCGCTCGACAGACGCGATGCTGAAGCTGCGACCGAAGCGCTCGATATACATCTCAAGGGCGTCCTGCATCGGGTGCTGACCACCTGACTGGACGCCGTGCACAGGCTCGGCGATAGTCGAGCCACCAGACGACGCGCCGCAAGAGCGCACGAACGGATTCAAAGGGAGGCGGCGCATTTACACCGACATGAAAGGCTCGGCCCACCGGCTGGCACCATCGGAAATTGCCGAGCAGGTGATGCCGGATGACGAGCGTGTCTGGGTGCCGCAGGCCGAGGGTGTGTGGTTTCGCCCGCTGATGCTCAACACTATGCAGGGCCAGTGGTGCAACCTGCTGCGTGTCAGCGCGCAGGAGTGTTGTCACGGCACCTGCATACCAATCCGGTGCATGGCTAAGTCATCAAGGGTCGCTGGCATTATCGCGAGCATGATTGGGTGGCCGAAACTGGCTTCTATGTGTTCGAGCCGCCGGGCGAGGTGCATACCCTGCTGGTGCCCGAGGATTGCCCGGAAATGATCACCTTCTTCAACATCACCGGCTGCATGATCTATCTCGACGAAGCCAACAACCACGTCGGGTATGAGGACGTTTTCACCAAGATCGACATGTGTCGCGTCCACTACGAGAAAGTCGGACTGGGCGGCGGTTTCGTCGACCAGTTCATCCGGTGACGGCGGCACTCAACTTTAGCGGCAACCGTGCTCGTGACCGGCGGAATTTCCGACATCCGGCCCTGCAGTGACCTCCGCCTTCCGGCAAGCTGGCGCTACCGTTATAGTAACAAGCGTCTTCCAGCGCGAAATCGATGCGTTGTCGCCTGACGATGCCTAATCTGCCGGGTGCTCGACGTGCACGATGAGGCGACTATCTGCACACTTTCGCCGAAATAGGGTCGTTGGATGTGTTGGTCAACTGCGCCGGCATCATCAGGCGCGGTGAGGAGCATGACCCGGCCCTCTTCGCGCAAGTTATTGACATCAACCTCAATGGCACAATGCGCATGTGCAATGCCGCGAGGCCTCTGTTGGCTGCGTCGGGGCAGGAATCCATCGTCAATCTTGCCTCGATACTGTCGATATTTGGGCGGATTGGTCCCGGGTTATTCCGCCAGCGAGGGCGGTATAGCGCAACTAACCAAGTCACTCGCGATCGCCCATGCCGCCGATGTCAACGGCGGAGCAAAAGTCGGCCATTGTGGCGGCGTAAAAACCGGCCAGTATTGGTGGTGAGTGGATATGCCAAGGGCCCCGCTCGGGGGCCTTGGCATATGGCGCTTCTGGGTTGGCTGTTATGCGCGGATTTCGCCGGTGTCGGGATCGATGATTTCGGTGGTGGCCTGGTTTTGCTCCGCCGCGGTTTCGGGGTCGGTGCGGTGCCGGCGGGCGGCGGACTGCTTGAGCCGGTAGCTGTCCCCGTTCATGGTCAGGATATGAACATGGTGGGTGAGCCGGTCGAGTAGCGCGCCGGTCAGGCGCTCTGATCCCAGCACCGAGGTCCAGTCCTCGAAGGGCAGGTTTGAGGTGACGACGGTCGAGCCGTGCTCGTAGCGCTGGGAGAGCACCTCGAACAGCAGTTCGGCCCCGGTTGGGGACAGCGGCACATAGCCCAGTTCATCGACGATCAGCAGCTTGACCGCCTGCAGCTCGCGCTGGGTCTTGAGCAGGCGCCGCTCATCGCGGGCTTCCATCAGATTATGCACCAGAGCTGCCGCGGTGGTGAAAGTAACCGACAGGCCCTTCTGGCAGGCCGCCAATCCCAGGGCGAGGGCGATGTGGGTCTTGCCGGTGCCCGAGTTGCCCAGCGCGATGATGTTCTGGCGCGCCAGCACGTACTCGCAGCGGGCCAGCTCCAGCACCAGCATCTTGTTGAGGGAGGGCATGGCGGTGAACTCGAAGGTGTCCAAGCTTTTGGTCGCCGGGAACCTGGCCTGCCGGATCCGGCGCTCGACCATGCGGCGTTCCCGGTCGATCAGTTCCAGCTCGACCAGGCGCAGCAGGTAACGCGGATGATCGACGCCGTCACGGGCGCATTGGGTGGCCACCTTGTCGTACTCGCGCAGGATGGTGGGCAGCTTGAGCTGTTTGAGGTGATGGCCGAGCAGCACCTGCGGCGTGCCGCTCGTGGTGCCCGTCGGCATCGGATCACGCCTGGCCTCGGGGGTCATGCCGCCCTGCCTGGAATAAGCGCGGTGTAGTCGGCCGCCGCAGTGGTCTTGACGGTGGTCCTGGGCAAATGGGGATAAGCCGACAGATCCAGCCGGGGTGGCCGCCGCTCGATCCGGGCCAGGGCGATCTGCTTGACCGCATCGAACCCGATGGCACCCAGTTGGATAGCCTGGGTCACCGCCGCGGTGACCACGGCCTGAGGCATGGCTTCCAGAAAGCGCAGGATCTGGATGAACTCGCGCTTGCCGCGATTGCCCATGCGGGCCTCGAGCAGATGCCGCATATGCTGGAACACCTCCGGCAGGTCCCAGCCTTGCAGGGGCGCTGCCTGGTCGAGCGCGTTCGGCTTGGTCTCGATCAGCGCCAGATAATGCAGGGGATCGAACACAAAGGTGCCCGTGCCGTAAGCGCGCTGATGCCGGGCAATCTGCTGACCGGCGCAGACGATGACGACATGATCGACGAACCCCTTCACCAGCACCTCCTGGAAGCCATGGCTGGTGGGCACCGAGTAATCGTTGCCACGATAGCGCACCAGGGCTGTCGAGGAGACCCGGGCAGCCCGCTTCTCGCAGGGTTCCAAGCCGTGACCGGCAGCGCCCGCAAGGCCGTCACATCGGCTGCCAGGCGGTCCCCGATCGTGGCGCTGTGGCGCCCGGCCCGGTCGGCCTGGCGGGTCCGGCAGCGATCCGCCAGCATGGCATTGAGAGCATCGAAGCTCGTCGCCACCGGGATCGGCGTCATGAAGTTGGAGCGGGCATACTTGACCAGCCCCTCGACCTTGCCCTTGTCGTTCCCCTTGCCCGGCCGGCCAAAGCGATCCTGGAACAGATAATGGCTCACCAGTTCGGTGAAGGCCCGCGTCCGCTCCCGCCGGCCGTCGCCGCAAATCCGGGCCACAGCGATCTTCAGATTATCGTACAGGATCGACAGTGGCACCCCGCCGAAGAACGCAAACGCCGCGACGTGACCATCAAGGAAGGCTTCCGTCGTCTCGGCGGGATAAGCCTTGATGAACGGGGCATCGGACTGCGGCAGGTCCATGCAGAAGAAATGCATCTTCTGGCGCACACCGCCGATGATCCCGATGGCCTCGCCAAAATCCACCTGGGCATGCCCAGCGGGATGGGACAGTGGCACGAAGGTCTTCCGGCTGCGCGACTGCGCCAGCCGCACATAATCCTTGACGATGGTGTAGCCGCCGCTGAACCCATGCTCGTCGCGCAACCGCTCGAAGATCCGCTTGGCCGTGTGGCGCTGCTTGACCGGGCCAGCCCGATCTTCCTCCAGGATCGCATCGATCACCGGCACCATCGCGTCCAGCTTCGGCCGCGCCACCGGCTTGCTGCGCGTATAGCCCGGTGCCAGCGAAAACCGGCACATCTTCAGCACCGTGTCCCGGCTCAGCCCAAACACTCGGGCCGCCTCCCGCCGGCTGTGACCCTCAACGAACACAAACCGCCGAACCGCCCCATAAACCTCCACTGCGAACATCCCCGGCGGCCCCCGCAAAGGAAACCAGCCTAACCACTGGACGACTTTTAAGCCGCCCGCATCAGCTCAAATGCCGACGCTCCGTGGCCTAACTTCTCACCGCCATGCACACTGGGTGTGGCCGGTCAGCCAGCACGCCACCTCGTCCACTTCTTCCTTTGACCGCCCCTTGCGCTCCGCCCTTGCAATGTAATGCTTGTACACGCTTGCCACGCTGGTCGTGTAAATCCGGTGACTGGTACCATTCATGGCCACCCTCCTCGCCTACATTATGTTTCCACTCTCGCGCGCTGGGCAAGTGGCAGATTTGGGGAAATGCGAGAGCCGAGATGGACGACCGAATAGAGGCGCGTTGCTGCCGTGCCGTTGACGAACTAATTCCGGGCGTCCCGCGTCTCTCGAAGGCAGCCTATCGGGATAAATCACGAACCGGGCGAACGTGATCCTCGAACGGCACGTGTCGCCTTTGAAAAGTCGCGCCTTCGTGGACACCTGGCCCGCTGATCCGGTCCATGCGAAAATGCCGGAAATCGTCGCGCACAGGGTCCCAGGCCACCAGATACCAGATTGGTGGCAGGATCAGCATGGCATGCGGTTCAACAACACGATCGGTTACGGCCCCTTTTGCGTCGAGGTACCGGAAACCGAGGTACTGCCGCTGAAGAAACGTGGTCTCGAACGCGGGCAGCAATTCGGGATCCATCGTCGCCAAATCCGAAAGGTCCACCAGCGGTGAAAGCTGTCCGACATAGAGGCAATCGATAAACCGGCGCAGGTCGCGGACCTTGTCCCGCGGCAGAGCCTTCTCGATCTTGGCAAGCCCGGCATCTGCTAGGCCCGCAAAGGGCAGGTTTCCGGCGGCCCGCATTGATGCAACGCTGATGAGCAGCGCAAAGACCTCGGCGACAGAGAGCTTAGGCGTGGTCTGGACCGATTGCGGATCAAGTTGCAAGCCACCGCCGCGTCCCGGTTCGGAATGAATGACAAAGCCCTCGTAACGCAGGGCGCTGATGTCACGCAGTACCGTGCGCCGGGATGCACCAACTTCCGCAGCGAGATCCGCAATTGTAGACGTGCCGTTGCGGCGAAGGCTGCGCACGATGGCGTCATGTCTAAAGCGAACGTTCATGCCGCAAGCTACCGCGCTTCAGTGCCAGGTTTTGGCACCATTGGTTTCTAGTCGATCACCGTGCAGCACCCAGCCCCAATACGCTGAACGCACAAATCATCGCTGAAACCATAGAAGGAAATGCCTTGTCGATCGCAATCGATTTTCCCCAGTCGACTCTTATCCCAGTCAACGGCGTTGAACTGGAAGTCTTTGAATCAGGACGAGAAAATGCAGGAAACCCAATCGTGCTCTGTCACGGCTGGCCCGAGCATGCCTATTCTTGGCGCCATCAGGTCCCCGCCCTTGTCGCTGCGGGCTATCATGTCATCGTCCCCAACCAGCGGGGCTATGGCAACTCGTCCCGTCCGGACGACGTCACGGAATATGACATTGAACATCTTGCGGGCGATCTCGTCGCGCTTCTCGATCACTACGAATACCAGGATGCGACCTTTGTCGGCCACGACTGGGGCGCGGCGGTCGTCTGGGGGCTGACCCTGCTGCATCCCAGCCGGGTCAACAAGGTGATCAACCTGAGCCTGCCGTATCAGGAGCGCAGCGATATGCCATGGATCGAGTTCCTCGAGCTGATCCTGGGGAGCGACTACTACTTCGTTCACTTTAATCGGCAGCCGGGCGTGGCGGACGCTGTGTTGGACGACAACGCATCCCGCTTTCTGCGCAACCTCTACCGAAAAAACGTGCCTCTACTGCCGCCCGAGCCGGGCATGACTATGATAAATCTGGCCAGAGCCGAAACGCCGCTTGGTGAGCCCGTGATGAGCGATAGCGACCTAGCAGTATATGTCTCGGCCTTCGAAAAATCCGGGTTCACCGGCGGCATTAACTGGTACCGAAACCTTGACCGCAACTGGCACCTCCTGGGTGCAGTGGACCCAATCATCCATCAGCCCACGCTCATGGTCTATGGAGAGCAGGATGTAATCCCAAAATCCGAAAAACTGGCTGACTTTGTGCCCAATGTGGACGTAGTTAGCCTCGATTGCGGTCACTGGATCCTGGAGGAAATGCCTAAGGAAGCCAACCAAGCGATCGTAAGCTGGCTGGCACGGCAGACCGCCACCTGATCCCTGAACCTCTCAACACTACTCCACCCCTAGCTCGGCAAAGGGGTGGCGTAACCTGCCGTAGGCGACGACCGATGGCAGGCCAGCAACCACAATGTGCGACCAACATGATCCCGGAGAGCCAGAAAGTCAGATGCTCCGTTCCTGATTGGACTGGGCCGGAACGAATTGGAGCGGCAGGTTTTGGGTTATCGGCATCCCAGCCGCAACGGCCGACTTGGGGCGGTGAGTTCAACTGGTCATTGCAACACCTTCTGCAGCCTATCGGCCGGCGTTTCGAAGTTTAGGGTTTTTCGGGGTCGTTGATTGAGCTGCAGGGCGACGGCGTCGAGTTGGT
>NZ_LAPV01000014.1 GCF_000971275.1 Devosia psychrophila
ATGTGGCATGGCTCTCGAGCCCGAGATGCCGTCAGCCGATTCAGCGCCAAGTCCCGAACTCGTGGACATGACGAGACGGTTTTGGATCGGCTCCGCTCTGGCGGTGCCGGTGTTCGTGCTCGAAATGGCGGCGCATCTGTTCGACCTGCACCAATGGGTATCGCTTCAGTCGCTCAACTGGATTCAGCTGGTGCTCGCGACCCCGGTTGTCCTGTGGGCCGGATGGCCGTTCTTCGAGCGCGGTTTCGCATCCCTGCGCAATCGCAGCCTGAACATGTTTACACTGATCGCCATGGGGATTGGCGTTGCCTGGCTGTACTCGATGGTGGCCACGCTTCTGCCGGGAATATTTCCCGACTCGATGCGCGGCCAAGTTCGACATCTATCTTGCCACCGGTAAGGCGCGCCATTCGCTGGCGGTTTAGCCCCGCCATTCCCGCGCCAGGGGGCTGCCGGGCATGCCGAGCAGGTCAATTGCCCGCGCTGCAAGCTGATCAACGATATCGTCGACGCTCAGTGGCAGGTTGTAGAAGGCCGGCACCGGCGGCATGACGATAGCCCCCATCTCGGTGACCGCCACCATGTTGCGTAAGTGCCCCAGATGCAGCGGCGTTTCCCGCGTCATCAGCACCAGCCGCCGCCGCTCTTTGAGATGCACATCCGCGGCCCGCACGATGAGATTGTCCGCAATACCAGCAGCAATGGCGCCAAGCGAGTGCATGGAACAGGGCACCACCAGCATGCCCGCCGAGGCAAACGAGCCGCTGGCAATGCTGGCGCCGATATCGTCAATGGCGTGGGCAACATGCGCCAGCATACGCGCGCGCTCGGCTGCCTCCACACCCACTTCATGCGCCAGTGTCCGCTCGGCTGCCGCCGAGAGCACGAGATGAGTCTGCATGCCGGGCAGCGTGCGTAACAGCTCCAGCACCCGCAGCCCGATCGCCGCGCCCGAGGCGCCCGTCATCGCCACGACGACCCGCGTCATGCCCTGCCCCCCGGCAGGCCCAGTTCGTCCCAGATGGCGTCCACCCGCGCGGTGACCTCCGGCGTCATGGCAAGCACCCGGCCCCATTCGCGGCTGGTTTCCGGCCCTATCTTGTTGGTGGCGTCCAGTCCCAGCTTGCCGCCGAGCCCGGGCTGGGCCGAGGCGAAATCGAGATAGTCGATGGGCGTATCGGGCACCACGACCAGGTCGCGTGGCGCATCGAACCGGGTCGCCAATGCCCACATCACGTCGCTCCAATTGCGCACGTCGATGTCGCCATCTACCGCGATGATGAGCTTGGTATAGCTGAACTGGGGCAGCATGGACCACAGCCCCAGCATCAGCCGCCGCGCCTGGCCCGGATAGCGCTTGTCAATGGAGACCACCATGGCGCGGTAGGAACAGGCCTCGGGCGGCAGCCACAGATCGAGGATTTCGGGAAACTGCCGCCGGGCCAGCGGCGCAAAGAGCGGCGTCATCGCCTCGCCCAGCCGCGACGGCTCGTCCGGCGGCCGGCCGGTATAGGTCGACAGATAAATCGGCCTGTCCCGCGTGGTGATGGCGCTCAGCGTCATCACCGGGAAAGGCTCGACGCTGTTATAGTAGCCGGTATGGTCGCCATAGGGACCCTCGGGCGCCGTCTGACTGGCTGAGACATGGCCTTCGAGCACGATTTCGGCGTGAGCTGGCACCGGCAGCGGTACGGTCTTTCCCGTCGCCACCTCGGTACGACGACGGCGCAGCAGCCCGGCAAAGGCCAGCTCGTTCATGGCCTCGGGCAGTGGCATGACCGCGGCCAGTATGGTGGCCGGGTCGGCGCCGATGGCCACCGCCACCGGCATGTCGCGCCCCAGCTTCTGCCACATGCGATGGTGTCGCGCCCCGCCCCGATGCGCCAGCCAGCGCATGATGACCCGGTTCGGCCCCAGGACCTGCATCCGGTAGATGCCCACATTGATGTCGTCAGGATCATCGGGCGCGCAGGTGATCACCAGCGGCCAGGTAATGAGCGGCGCGGGTTCGCCGGGCCAGCACCACTGGATA
>NZ_LAPV01000140.1 GCF_000971275.1 Devosia psychrophila
GCAAGATCCAGTACAACTACGACCGCGCGATCTACAAGCAGCGCAACGTCATCGAGCGCATGTTCTGCCGCTTCAAAGACTGGCGACGCATTGCCACCCGCTTCGACCGCAATGTCCGAAACTTCATGGGCGCCGTCAGCCTCGCCGCAGCCGTTATCTGGTGGCTGTAATGAGTCCGGACCCTAGACATGACAGAGAAATGCAGCCGGTTCCGCACTAGGCCGAGACCAGCGTACTGTTCGAACTCATCAGCGCCCGATGCGAGCGACGCTCCATGCTGATCACCGCCAATCAGCCATTCGGGGAATGGGGAAAGTCGGATGCTCTGTGGCGTTGCCATCAAGAAACAAACATCAGCGGCGATAGTCTCGTTAAGCGACCGCAAATCAGGGCAATCGATTCATACCGATCAAATTGACTTTTGTCAGCGCGCGTGAATAATGTCTAAACAGGGTGAAATTCGTCAGGAGATGCGATGCCGATCCGGCCGGCCGATCAGATCATACACAAGGCCGCCTGGCTGTATTACACCCATGGTATGCGGCAGGACGAGGTAGCCAAGCACCTCGATATTTCCCGCGCATCGGTCGCCATGTATCTGCGTAAGGCGCGCGATAATGGCATCGTCACCATCTCCACCTCCAGTCAGCTGTTCACCGACGATGTGCTGGCGCGCGAACTTGAAGACGCTATCGGCTTGAAGGCTGTGTGGATCGTCCCCGAGAATCGTCAAGCCGTCGATCCCACCTCGGAAATGCCCGTTGTCGCCGCCGCCGTTTTCCTTGAGCTGGTCAAGAAGGGCGATCGGGTCGGGGTGGCTTGGGGGCGCACCGTCTATCACATCGCCGACGTCATGCCCTATGCCGACCTGCAGGATGTTGCCGTCGTCCAGCTTTGCGGTAATCTCGGCGCGCCCTATTCCTACCGCCCCGATCAATGCATCACGGAAATCGCCCGTCGCCTCAACGCCGAGGGTATCAATATCCACGCGCCGCTGGTTCTGAGCTCCGAGCGTCTGGCAGACGAGCTGCGCGCCGAACCCGTAATTCTCGAACAGCTCGCCTCCATCTCCGATTGCCAGCTCGCGCTCTATTCGGTCGGCGGCATCGAGGACGATAGCCATCTGGTCAAGTGCGGCGCTTTGACCGCCGCGGAAATGCACGCCCTGGGCGAAGCTGGTGCCGCCGGCGTCATCGCCGGGCAGTTGATCGACGCCAATGGCCATTTGATGGACTGCACCTACAACCGGCGCTGCATATCCGCCGATCTCTCCTCAATCCGAGCCATCCCCAAGCGGATGATGGTGGTGCAAGAGGAAAACAAGTTCGAGCCGCTCGTGGCCGCGATCAAGGGGGGGCTCGTCTCCCATCTGGTCGTTACCACCTCCATGGCTCAAAAACTGCTAGCCCGCTGGGCCACCGAAGCCAAGATTAGCTGACCCACCCAATCCATTGACCATCCGGGCCCTTGCTTGGGCCTGCGGACTTATGCGGGATCTACGCGAATGAAAAATCTCTGGAACGATGCCGAAGCCGAGGCCATGGTGGCTGCCTACGCCCCCAAGGGAATCAATCGCGATCTTGCATTGCGCACCTACACCACGCGGCTGCTCGGCGGCGAGCCCCGCCTGGTTCTGCATGGCGGCGGCAATACTTCAGTCAAGACTACGGTTACCGATCTTGTCGGCGACAGCTGGGATGTGCTGTGCGTCAAGGGCAGCGGCTGGGATATGGGGACCATCGAGCCCGAAGGCCTGCCCGCCGTCAAAATCGCTCCATTACTGAAGGGTCGCGCCCTCGCGAAGCTCTCCGATGAGGACATGGTCACGCTCCAGCGCGCAAACCTCATCGATCCGGCCTCGCCCAATCCGTCGGTCGAAGCGCTGCTGCACGCTTTCATCCCGCACAAGTTCGTCGACCACACGCACTCGACCGCCATTCTGGCGATTGCCGATCAGGCCGAAAGCCGGGCGATGAGCGAGAAGCTCTTTGGGCCGAAAATGGGCTTTGTGCCGTACATCATGCCAGGTTTTGATCTCGCCAAGGCCGCCTCGGATGTCTACGATCAGGACCCGACCGTCGAGGGCCTGATCCTCGATAAGCACGGCATCTTCACCTTCGCCGCCACGGCCAAGGAAGCCTATGATCTGATGATCCACTACGTCACGGTCGCCGAGGATTACGTCAAGCAGAACGGCAAAAACCCGTTCACTCCCGCCAAGTTGCCGGCAAAGCTGGCCAAGCCCGCCGATGTCGCTGCCCTCCTGCGCGGTGCCGTCGCCGTCGATCGCGGCGAAGGTCGATTTGACCGCATGGTCAGCGAGTTCCGCACCTCCCGCGCCATTCTCGAATTCGTCAACGCCAGCCAGGTCGAGGACATGGCGCGCCGTGGTGTCTCGACTCCAGATCTCTCCATCCGCATCAAGACTGGGCCCATGGTGCTGCCAGCCCCCGATGCCGATGCGCTTGATGGTTATAAGCAGATCATCGCCGATCGCGTCGTTGCCTTTGCCGCCGACTACACCGAGTATTTCAAATCCAATGACGCTCGCGGCGAGGTCAAGCGCACCATGCTCGATCCGATGCCGCGCCTGACGCTGGTGCCGGGCCTGGGCATGTTCGGCCATGGCCGCACTCTCAAGGATGCACGCATTGCCGCCGATATCGGTGAGATGTGGATCGAAGCCGCCCGCGATGCCGAGTCGGTTGGGCGCTTCCAGCCCGTCAGCCGCCCCGACCTGTTCGATCTCGAATACTGGTCGCTTGAGCAGGCCAAGCTTGCCGGGGCCAAGTCCAAGCCCTTCACCGGCCAGGTTGCTGTCGTTACTGGCGGCGCGGGCGCCATCGGCGCTGCCACCGCCAAGGCCTTCGCCCAGCAGGGCGCCCATGTCGTAGTGCTAGATATCGAGGCCGCCAAAGCCGCCGCTGCTGCCAAGAGCGCCGGCAACGGCTCCATCGGCATCGGGTGCGATGTTACCGATGCCGCGTCCGTGCGCTCGGCCTTCGATGCGGCTGTCGCCACTTATGGCGGCGTCGAT
The DNA here is from genome assembly GCF_000971275.1 of Devosia psychrophila. Classification (GTDB taxonomy): domain Bacteria; phylum Pseudomonadota; class Alphaproteobacteria; order Rhizobiales; family Devosiaceae; genus Devosia; species Devosia psychrophila. Next base: position 3,038 of record NZ_LAPV01000140.1, read on the forward strand.
ATCGTCGTCTCCAATGCTGGCGCTGCCTGGGAAGGCGCGATAGCCACGCTCGACGACGCCCTGTTGCGCAGGAGCTTCGAGCTTAATTTCTTCGCCCACCAGACCGTGGCGCAGAACGCAGTTCGGGTGATGAAGCAACAGGGAACGGGCGGCGTGTTGCTGTTCAATGCCAGCAAGCAGGCGGTCAATCCTGGTGCAAATTTCGGTGCTTATGGGCTGCCCAAGGCCGCGGCGCTGTTCCTGTCGCGCCAATACGCGCTTGAGCACGGGGCCGATGGCATCCGCTCCAACGCGGTCAACGCCGATCGCATCCGCTCGGGCCTGCTCAACGATGAGATGATCGCCAATCGCTCGTGGGCACGCGGCATTTCCGTCAGGGACTACATGGCGGGGAACCTGCTTGGTCTCGAAGTCACCGCTGAAGACGTCGCCCAGGCCTTCGTCCATCAGGCTCTGGCGGAGCGCACCACGGCCGACGTTACTACGGTCGATGGCGGCAATATCGCTGCAGCAATGCGGTAGGCGCTCGGATCTACTCCTTCCGTGCTTACATGCAGCGGGCGCTGTGGGCGTAGCCTACGCAGCCACTCCGTCATTCCGCGAAAGCGGGAGTGACCGGCGGATCGTGCAAGGTGCCGGAACGCACACCTCATTTCTATCCAGAAAACAAAAAGGGCGGCTCGAAGGCCGCCCTCTCTGCTGGACTTGGGAGGAAGTCCTTACTTTACCGCTGGCAGCGGCATCCAGGCAGGAACGACCACATCGGCGTGGGCAAACTGGGGCAGCTTGGCGCCGAGTTCTTCCATATTCTTGATGTCATTGTCGTTGAGTTGCGCCTGAGTGATCAAGGTTGGAGGCACCACCACGTTGTGGCCCGGATCTTCACCGGCCAGCAACATGGCCAGAGCCCGCACCGAAACCTGGCCGACAACGGCCGGATTGGTGGCTGCGGTTGCCATCCAAGCACTGCCCGGTTCGCGCATTGCCGCAATATCGGATGTCGATATGTCCGCCGAGTAGATCTTGACGTCGGCGGAGAGCCCAGCCTCGTCCACGGCAATCTTCACGCCCTTGGCGAACTCGTCATAAGGTGCAAACATCACCGTAATGTCTGGGTTGGCCGACAATACCGAACGGGCCTGATTGGCAACCGAGTTGGCGATGGGGTTGTCCATCGTGCCGAACATGGCGGCTTCGTTGATGCCCGAATACTTGGCCTTGAATTCTCTCCAAGTTTCGTCGCGACGGTCGAGCGGCGCGATGCCGGCCACGTAGACATAACCGGCCTTCCAGGAGTCGCCATTGTCGGCAATAGCCTGTTCCAGCGCCAGACGGGCCAGATCGCGGTCGGACTGTTCGATCTGAGGAATAGCCGGGTTTTCGACATTGACGTCGAACGCCACAACCTTGATGCCCGCATCGACGGCACGCTGGGCGGCTTCCTTCATCGATTCTGTCAGGCCGTGCTGGATGATGATGCCATCAACCCCAAGCGCGATGGCCTGATCGACCATGTCCGCCTGCAGTGCGGCGTCCTGGCGGCTGTCGAGCACGCGCAGGTCGACGCCCAATGCCTTTGCCTGGGCCTCCACACCCGACAGATAGGCCTGGAAGAAGTCGCCGGTCGACAGATAGCGCACTAGCGCGATCTTGACTTGGCCGGGATTGTCGAACGGCGCCGGCTTGTCCTGCGCCAAGGCTGTGCCGCCCAAGGTCGATGCGCCAAGCAGGCCGAGGGCCAGCTTGCCGAGGGTTCTACGAGAAATATGCATTCAGTTATCCTCCACTTGCAGATTATTGATTTTGGGGTTGCGGACCCTACCGCTTGCCTCTTTTCGAGAGGGCAAAAGTGAACACCAGGGCGACGACCAGAACCGCGCCCTTGATGAAATCTTGTGTGTAATATGGGGCGTTCATCATGGTCAGTCCCTGCAGCAGCACGCCGACAAACACCGCGCCAACCGCTGTTCCCAGCGCGTTCGGCTTGGCTGCGCCGAGCACGGCAAAGCCGATCAGTGCAGCCGCCACCGAGTCGAGCAGCAGGTTGTTGCCCGAGGCGATATCGCCACGCCCCAGGCGAGCCGCGAGCAGGATGCCACCGATCGAAGCGAAGACGCCCGAGATGACATAGGCCCATATCTTGTAGGCATTGACCGGCGCACCGGCCAATTGCGCAGCACGCTCGTTCGAGCCGACGGCATACATCATGCGGCCAAACCGCGTGTATTCGAGAAAAAACCAGATGACGATGGCGAGCACCACCAGTACGACCACCGAAATCGGCAAGAGATTTGGCAGGAACAGATCGAACCGGTGCCGTCCCAGCGCCAGAAATTCCGGACTGAACGTGCCGCTCGCAACCGAGCCGTCGGGCATGGTCATGCCCGTGGCGATAGAACGCCCTTCGGTGGGAATGCGCTGCAACCCGACCAGCAGGAACATCATACCCAGCGTCGCCAGAAGATCAGGCACGCGCATATAGACGATGAGAAAGCCGTTGATCAGCCCGACGACAACGCCCACAGCCAGGCACGCTGCCACGGCCATCAGGGCATCTCCCCCCATCACCACCATCACATAAGACGAAGCCATCATCGCCGTGGTCGCGACCGAGCCGATGGACAGGTCGAACCCGCCCACGACCAACGTGGCCGTCACCCCAAGCGCCAGAATGCCGGTAATTGCCACGGACTGGAAAATAAACACTGCGCTCTGAGGCGAAGCAAAGCCATCGGCCGCGAGGCCGAAGTAAATCACGAGGCCCGCCAGCAGCGCCAGGAACCCATATCGGATCGCATAGTCGCGCGCACTCATGGCGTTGACCGGGCGCGGCTTGGCCGCTTGCGCTGTGGTATCGGAGGCCATCTTGGTCCCTGTCGTTGAAGTGTCCACTTAATTGACCGCCCCGTGATGCCCTGCAATTTCCGCCAGCAACCTGTCGATATCGATCTCGGCATTGCGGTGTTCGCCCACCAGCGTGTGCTCGGACATCACCACAATACGGTCGGCTATCTCGAAAGCCTCGTCGAGTTCCGTCAGGAATACGATTGTTGCCCGGCCCGGGGCCGATGCACGCAGCTTGCCGGCAATATCCCGGCGCGCGGCGATATCGACGCCCTGAAACGGCTCATCGAGGATCAGCACCTTGGCCGGCTGGCTCAGCCAGCGCGCTACCATCACCTTTTGCTGGTTGCCGCCCGAAAGCGTGCTCATGTCATCGCGCTCGGTGCGGCAGATGATACCCAGTTCGGCGATCTGCTTGCGCGCCCTTGCCCGCTCAGCCCGGCGCTTCGAAATGCCAAAGTCGGACAGGCGCTTGAGGAATGGCAGGCTGATATTCTCGTAGATGTTGAAGTCGGGTACGATGCCGCTATCGGCACGGTCCTTGGCGATCAGAAACACCCCATTCTCGATAGCGTGCTGGGTGGTGCGCGGCGCATAGGCCTTGCCCATCAGCGTCATCGATCCGACCAAGGGCGCGCGCGCCCCGAAAAGTGTCTCGGCGAACGCCGTCTTGCCCACGCCGACCAGCCCAGTGACCGCGACGATTTCACCGTCACCCAGCGCCAGCGAAAAAGGCTTGGCGCTGGCGGCAATGCGCAGATTTTCGACCTTGAACACCGGCGCGCTGGCTTCTCGGACCACAACATCGGTCCGGCTGATCTTCTGGCCCAGCATGGCATTGACCGCACCTTCATAGTCCAGTTCCGCCCCGTCGAACACACCGGCAATGCGTCCGTCGCGCAGGCTCACAATCGTGTCTGCCAGACGTCGGATATCGGACATGCGGTGCGAAATATAAAGAATGGCGACGCCACGCTCGCGCAGCCTGTCCACCAGTTGGAACAGCCGATCGGCCTCGGCGCTCGACAGCGAGCTTGTCGGCTCATCCAGAATGAGGACGCGAGCCTCATGGGCCATGGCGCGGGCAATGGCTACCATCTGCCGGTCAGCCAGAGCGAGGTCGCTGACATTGGCCTTGAGATCGACGGTCAACCCCATACGGTCGGCGACCTCTCTGGCCTCACGCCGCACCCGGCGCGGGTTGAACACAAGGCGCGCTCCAGGCCCGTTCAGGCGATCAAGTGTCAGATTGGTCGCGACATCGAGGTCGGATACCACGCCATCATTGATGTTCTGATGCACAGTCACCACCCCGGCACGAATGGCGTCTGCTGGCGTGGCGGGCGTAAAGGCTTGTCCGGCCAGCGTAATGGTTCCTGCCCCAAGCCGATACACACCACTGACGATCTTGACGAGCGTCGATTTTCCGGCGCCGTTGGCGCCCATGAGCACTGTTACCGTGCCTGCGCGCAACGCTAGATCGACCCCACCCAGGACCTGTATATGACCGAAAGACTTACGCAGGCCCTCAACGCGGAACACGGGTTCTTCGACCATTTGTTCCTCCCCTGACCATGATGCTAAAGCGCGACGCCATCAAATGTCAAGCATGTTGACAATTGACAGAAACGTGTCTTACGAAAGGAGAACATCAAGGCTCGCAAGCGGGGGAAACCGCTGTGCATGCACATTGCGTCGTGAGGGGGAGATGAGGGAAATGAAAGTTTTCGAAGCACTGACAATCCACACCCTGCCAGCTCGTCTCAGCACATATCCAGCCCTGCAGGATCGTATCGGGAATGATGGCAACCATTGGAAAGTGCGCGAAGTCGGCGATGGCAATCTCAATCTTGTCTTCATCGTTGAAGGCGATAGCGGTTCTGCCGTCGTCAAGCAGGCCTTGCCCTATGTGCGCCTCGTCGGCGATAGCTGGCCTTTGCCGCTCAAGCGCTCGTTCTTTGAGTATCACGCGCTCATGCGTCAGGAAGCGCGCCACCCCGGCAGCACCCCTGAGATTTTCCATTTCGACGCCGTTCAGGCGCTCATCGTCATGGAGTTCCTGTCGCCCCATATCATTCTGCGCCGCGCCCTTATCGATGGCCAGCAATTGCCCAAGATAGCCAATGATCTTGGCCTATTTCTGGCGCGCACACTGTTCCGTGGCTCAGATCTGTCGATGACCGCTCGCGGGCGCAAAGATGATCTGGCGCTGTTTGCCGATAATGCGGAAGTCTGCGACATCACCGAAGCGCTGGTGTTCTCCGAGCCCTATTACGATGCGCCGCGCAACCGGCACACCTCGCCGCAGCTCGATGGTATCGTCGCCCAGATTCGCGCCGATCGCGACCTCAAGGTCGAGGCCCAGCGCCTCAAGCACCTGTTCGCGGCCAGCGCCGAAACCATGCTGCATGGTGATTTGCATTCGGGTTCCGTCATGGTCACGCCCGATGAAACCCGCGTCATCGATCCAGAGTTCGCGTTCTACGGGCCGATGGCGTTCGATGTGGGCATGTTGCTGGCAAACTTCTGGATGGCCTACTTCTCGCAATCCGGCCACGAAGAGGCCGGCAGTCGCGAAACCATGCGGACCTATCTGCTGGGCGTCGTCACCGAAACCTGGAGCGTTTTCCGCGCCGAGTTCTCGCGCCTTTGGCGCACCGAGCGTACCGGCATGCTCTATCAGGTGGCGCTTTTCGAAGAGCAGGGCGATATTCTTGGCGCCGAGCAAGCGCTCGACCATGTGTTGCACCAGATCTGGGTTGATATGCTCGGCTTTGCAGGTGTGGAAATGCACCGCCGCATTCTCGGGCTCGCCCACAATGCCGATTTCGAAACCATCGCCGATGTGGATACGCGGGCATGGTGCGAAACCAAGGCGCTCAAGCTTGGGCGTCACCTCGCCGTCAACCGGCGGCAGATTTACAGCATAGAAGAAGTCAATTCACTGGCCGAACTGATCGAGAAGGAGATCGTGTCTTGAAAGTTGGAGACCGTCACTACCATACCATCTGGCTCAACGAGGATGGCCGGTCTGTCGACATCATCGATCAGCGCTGGCTCCCCCATGAGTTCCGTATCGAAACGGTGCGCACCGTCGATGGCATTGCCGTCGCCATTCGCGACATGTGGGTGCGCGGCGCGCCACTGATCGGCGTTACCGCTGCCTATGGCGTCGCTATCGCGATGCTCGATGATGCATCCGATGCAGCCATCGATACCGTGTGGGAAAAGCTGCACGAAACTCGCCCCACAGCAATCAACTTAAGGTGGGCGCTTGATGAAATGCGCGCGTTCCTCCGTCCCATGCCGATCGCCGACCGTGCCGAAGCGGCCTATCTGCGTGCCGCAGAGATCGCCGAGGAAGACGTTCAGCTCAACCGCAATATCGGCATGAATGGCCTCGCCATCATCAAGGAAATCGCGGCCAGGAAAAAGCCCGGCGAAGTGGTCAACATCCTGACCCACTGCAATGCCGGGTGGCTCGCCACCGTGGACTACGGCACCGCGACTGCGCCGATCTATCTGGCGACTGAAGAGGGTATTGCGGTCCACGTCTATGTCGACGAAACCCGCCCACGCAACCAGGGCGCGCAGCTGACCGCGTGGGAGCTCAATAACCACGGCGTGCCGCATACCCTGATCGTCGATAACGCTGGCGGCCATCTTATGCAGCACGGCATGGTCGATATGGTCATCGTCGGCACCGACCGCACCACCGCCAATGGCGACGTGTGCAACAAGATCGGCACCTATCTCAAGGCGCTCGCCGCCAAGGACAACAACGTGCCATTCTACGTGGCGCTACCGTCCCCCACCATCGACTGGACGGTCAAGGACGGGGTAAAGGAAATCCCGATCGAAGAACGATCCGGGGACGAAGTCACCTTCGTTCAGGGCCGCGCCGCCGATGGCAAGATTGCGGTGGTGCGCATTTCGCCTGAAGGCACCAACGCGGCCAACCCGGCCTTCGACGTTACCCCGGCCCGGCTCATTACCGGCCTGATCACCGAGCGCGGCGTGGCCAAGGCCTCGCCCGAGGGCCTCAAAGCCCTTTTTCCCGAACGCACGTGAGGCAGCAATGTCGATTCCCAATTGCCAGACCACTGAGGACGTTGCCGCCGGCATCCGCCGCCGCGTCTTCCTTCATTCCATGCGCAACAATGGCGGCTATCTGAGCCAGGCCTGCTCGGCCGCCGAGAGCCTGGCCTTGCTGTATAACGAAGTGCTCAAGCTTGGCGAACCGACACTGCCAAAAGTGCCGCTGCCCTTCGCCGGCGTGCCCTCGGCCCATAACCCCGATGCTTTCACCGGCGCCGGCTATCATGGCCCGTTCGCACCCGAATACGACCGCTTCATCATTTCACCGGCGCACTATGCGCTGGTGATCTATTCAGCCCTCATCCAGATGGGCCGCATGGATGAACACGCGCTCGACCATTTCAACCGCGATGGCGGTTCGGTCGAAATGATCGGTGCCGAACACAGTCCCGGCATGGAAGTCACCACCGGCTCGCTGGCCCAGGGCCTTTCCATGGGCTCGGGCATTGCCTGGGCGCGCAAGCGCAAGGGCGAACCCGGCAAGGTCTGGGTCTATATGTCGGATGGCGAGTTCCAGGAGGGCCAAACTTGGGAAACCCTGGCGGCCATGAGCTACCACAACATCGACAACATCCGCGTCATCGTCGACGTCAATCGGCAGCAGTGCGATGGGGCTATGTCCTCGGTGCTCGATCTTGGCGATCTGCCAGCTCGCGTTGCGGCCTTCGGCGCCACCACATGCTCCATCAACGGGCATGATCTGGAAGCCATGCGCGACGCCGCCAATTCGGCCGAGCCGGGCAAGCCCTTAGTCATTCTCGCCAATACTTCGCCGTTTCAGGGAATGCCCTATCTGCAAAAGCGCTTCCCGCGCCTGCACTATGTTCGCTTCAAGTCGAAAGCCGAACGCGAAGAAATGCAAACCGCCATCGCCGCCGACCTCGGTGTCGATCTGGCCGAAATCTGAGAGGCCCGAAAATGGTCGAACTCGTCAACCGTCCCTACGCCAAGGCTTTTGAAACCTTTGCAACCGCCCGTCCGGAAGTGCTCTGCCTTTCCGCCGACCTGACCTCGTCCTGCGAGGTCGATGGTTTCCGCGATCGACATCCGGATCAGTTCCTCTCGCTCGGCATGGCCGAACAGAATATGCTCAGCTTTGCCGGTGGCCTCGCCATGCAAGGATTTCGGCCATTCCTGCACACCTTCTCGGTGTTCCTCTATCGCCGTGCCTACGATCAGTTGATCAACTCTATTGCCTATTCTAACCGTAAGGTCCGGCTGATGGGCTTCCTGCCCGGCATCACCACGCCCGGCGGGATTACCCATCAGGCCATCGAAGACATCTCGGTGATGCGCGCAATCCCGAACATGACGATCCTCGAAACCGGCGACGCCACCGAAGTCGAGACCGTACTCGAAGTTGCCGATGCCATTGATGGCCCGGTCTATGTCCGCGTACTGCGCGGCGAAGTTCCGCGCCTGTTCTCGACGCCGTTCGAGTTCAACAAGCTGCGTACGCTGTCGGAAGGCGATGATGTTCTCGTCGTTACCTCGGGCGTCTGCACCGAAGAAGCACTGCGTGCTGCCGAGCCGCTCAAGGCGCGCAATGTCGGCGTCCACCACCTGCACGTGTCAACCCTAAAGCCCTTTGATCGCGATGGGCTGATCAAGGCCGCGCGCGGCAAGAAGGGCATCGTCACGCTCGAAAACCACACCATCGTTGGCGGCCTTGGTTCCCTAGTCGCCGAAATCCTTGCCGAAGAAGGCCTGGGCGTTCGCCTCAAGCGCCTTGGCCTGCAGGACACTTTCGCGCATGGCGCGTCCAAGCCCTATCTGATGAAGAAATACGGGCTTGACGCAAGCGCGCTGACCAATGCCATCGGTCAGCTGCTCGGCCGCGACCTCGATATCGCCGACGCCGAGTTCGAAACCGCGCGCCTCGATGCGGTCCATTCCGCACAGAAGGCCGAAGCTCTCTGATGGCCCGGTTTACCGTCACCTATTGGCTGGGCGCCGCTGACGAAAAGGAAGCCAGCGCCCGCGCCCTCGATCTTGCCGCCGAGCAAACGGTCGAAATTCCCCGCGATATCGTCCCCGCCGGTTACGTCGAAGATGAAATCCTGGGGCGTCTGGAAGCTTTGACGCCCGGCACGGATTCCCGTGCAGGGTATCTCGCCGAAATCTCCTATAGCGACGACGACGTCGGCGGCGATTTCCTGCAATTGCTCAACGTCATCTTCGGCAATTCCTCGATCAAGACCGCCACCCGCGTTGAAACCATGACGCTATCGGAGGCCATTATCGACCTTTGCCCCGGCCCCAAGTTCGGCACGCCGGGCTTGCGTCAGCGCACCGGCGTTCCCCACGCGCCAATCCTGATGTCGGCCATCAAGCCGGTAGGCCTGCCGACCAACGAGCTGGCAGCCCTTGCGCACCAATTCGCCCTTGGTGGCATGAACCTGATCAAGGACGATCACGGCCTCGCCAGCCAACACACCTCGCCCTACGCAGATCGCCTCAAGGCTTGCATTGACGCGGTCAACGATGCCAATGCCAAGACTGGGTTCACCAGCACCTACGTGCCCAACATCACCGGGCCCGCTGTCGAAATCTTCGATCGCGCGTGGATGGCAAAAGAGCTCGGCGCAGGCGCCATTATGCTGGCCCCGTCGCTGGCGGGGTTCGACGTTGCCCGCACTCTCTCGGCCGATCCCGATTTCGATCTGCCGCTGGTCTCGCACCCAACCTTTGGCGGCACAAATGTCATCACTCCCACCACCGGTTTTTCACATGCGTTCTTCTTCGGCCTGCTGCAACGCCTGATGGGGATCGATGCGGTGGTCTATCCCAATTTCGGCGGCCGCTTCGGGTTTTCGCGCGAAGAATGCCAGTCGATCATCGCCGGCTGCACGTCCGATTTCGGCGGCCTCCAGCCCATCCTGCCCGCCCCTGGTGGCGGCATGACGTTCGGGCGCATCCCCGAAATGCAGGCAACATACGGAAATGATGTGATCTATCTCATCGGCGGCGCGCTGCTGCGAGAAAAGGCCGATCTGCCAGCTGCCTGCCGGCGCTTGGCCGAGGCGGTTGGTCAGGGCTAGCTTGCCCCCATGCTGTCAGGTCTGGGATGCCACCTGAGGCAATCACCATGTCGTCGTGCAGCTGACCCCGCCATCAACTACCAAATTCGCGCCAGTCACCCACCGCGCCGCGTCCGACGCTAGGAACAGTGCCGCATCCGCAACGTCCTGGGGCTTGCCCAGCCGCTGCAGCGGCGCGGACGCGTGCCAGCGGGCCACACCCTCGGGCCAAGCCGTTTCCAACCCGTCGCGCTCGATAAGGCCCGGCGAGATAGCGTTGACGCGAATGCCCAGCGGCCCCAGCTCCAGCGCTGCGGCTCGGGTAAACATCACCAGCGCAGCCTTTGATGTCGCGTAGTGGCTATGCCCCGTCGCCGGCTGCAGTGCCTCGATGGAGGCAATGTTGACCACGCACCCACCGTGCCCGGCCTTTGCCAGTGCTTTGGTCAACGCGAATGGCCCGCCGACATTGGCGTCCATCATGGCCCGGAAGTCATCACCCGAAATATCGGTCAAACCTGCCACCGATTGCTGGCCGGCATTGTTGATGATGACATCAAGCCCGCCCAGCCCCGAGCGCACGCTCTCGACCAACCCGATGCAGGCGGCCTCCCGCGTCAGGTCGGCCTGTAGAGCGATGCCGCCGATCTCGGAAGCCAAAGCTTCGGCGCCAGCGCGGTTGGCGTGGTAGTGGACACCAACCTTTGCCCCGGCGGCGGCAAAGGCGCGGGCAATGGCTTGGCCCAACCCGCCGGAAGCTCCGGTGACCAGAACCACCTGGCCGGTGAAGTCGAACCGTGCCGTGCCCATGCTCACAGCTGCGGCAACAGTTTGGCGAGCACAGCGTCGATCTTCTTGCCGGCGATGGCGGCGTTTGCCAGAACCTCTTCAATGGTGTCGGGCTGCTGGTCCGGTCCGCCGGTCGCCTCGTTGGTGATGGCCGAAAGCCCGATCACCGGCAGCCGGATATGGGCGGCGGCAACCACTTCAAGCACGGTCGACATACCCACGGCATCCGCACCCGTTGCGCGGTAATATCGGCGCTCCGCCGAAGTCTCGAGCGAAGGGCCCGCAACGCCCACATAAATTCCCCTGCGCAAGCTTACACCTGCCACTTCCGCCGCCTTGATGGTCACGCTCTGAAGCGCCGGGTCATAGGCTCGCGACAGGTCGGGGAACCGCACGCCGATGGCCTCGTCGTTCGGCCCGGTCAGCGGGTTCAACCCGGTAAAGTTCAGGTGATCCTCGATCAGCATCACATCGCCCGGGCGATAATCCGGGTTCAAGGCCCCAGCCGCATTGGTCACGATCAACCGCTTGGGGCCGAGTTTGCCGAGCAAGTAGATCACATGCGCCACATCCTGGGGCGCCCAGCCCTCATAGAGATGCACCCGGCCCTGCATCAAAACGGTGCGGCGACCGAACAGATCGCCGATCACCAGCTGCCCCTTGTGCCCTGGCGCCGTCGACACCGGGAAGCCGGCGATTTCACCGTAGGGAATGAAGGTCGGATTGACCACGGCATCGGCTAGATGGCCCAGCCCCGAACCCAGCACGATGGCGGTGTCGGAGGGCGCGCCCACCCTGGCGGCAATGGAGGCATAGGCGGCTTCGAGCCGGGCAAGCGGGCTTTGGGTCAAAAGAACTCTCCATAAAACTCAGGCAATGCTCGCCTTGATCCGTGGCACCAGTGCCTGGACTTGGTCGAGCGTGTCGGCGATATCGAGACGAGTCAGCGCGCCATCGCGCACCACCTGCTCGCCCCCGAGAAAAACGTGCCGCACATCGGACTTGGCGGTCGAATAGACCAGATGCGTCAGCGGATCGAACATTGGCACCGCATGCGGTCGCTTCAGGTCGAGCAAAACCATATCGGCCAGCTTGCCCACTTCGAGCGACCCGATGCGGTCTGCCGCGTTCAGCGCCTTGGCGCCATTAATGGTTACCATCGCCAGCGCCTCGCGTGTGGTTACCACCTCAGCATCCCGAGCCACTGCCTTATGCACCGTCGCCGCCAAGCGCAGCGCCATCCACATGTCGAGGTCATTGCCCGAAATCGCGCCATCGGTACCTAGCGTCACGTTGATCCCGGCCTTGAGCATATCCGGCACTCGCGCGAAGCCCGAGGCAAGCTTGAGGTTGGACATCGGGTTGTGCGAAACCGTCGCGCCGCGCCGCGCCAAAATCTCGATTTCGGCATCGTCGAGATGCACGCAATGGGCAAACACCGAACGTTGGTTGATCAGGCCATGCTGTTCCAGATGCTGCACAACCGGCCTGCCATAGCGCGTCTCGATATCGGTCCGCTCCGCCGCCGTCTCGGCTACGTGAGTGCAAAACAGCCCGCCATGTTTTTCGGCAATCGCGTGGGCAATCTTCAAATGCTCGGGCGACACCGTGTAGGTGCCATGCGGCAACACCGCCGGGAACACATCGTCGACATTGCCGAACTCTTCGAAAAACGCCTCGGCAATTGCTTCGCGTTGCACCTGGCTCTGCCCGTTGACGCCGGGATAATCGAAAAAAATCCCGCCCGTCGAAACCCGAACGCCCACATCACGCGCCGCACGCACGGTTTCGCTGGGGTACCAGAACATATCCATCACGGTGGTCACCCCACCCAGCAGTAGCTCAGCAAAACCCAGAACCGAGCCGAGGTGGGTCGTCTGCGGGTTGAGGATCGCGGCTTCCGCCTTCCAAACTGTCTGCAGCCACGGCTCGAGCTTGAGGTCTTCCACCAGCCCGCGAAACAGGCTGTCGGCGGCGTGGCAATGGGTATTGATCAGCCCCGGCATCAGCAGCATGCCGGACGCATCGATCACGCGCTTGGCCTGCCCTTCCATCGCCGCCAGCGTTTCAGCAGAGGCAATGTGGGTGATCTTGCCATTGCTGACCGCCACACCGCCCTTTTCGAGCAAGGTGTTGGCTCCGTCGGCGGTCACGACCACGGCATTGGTGATGATCAGGTCGGTCATATCATCCTCACGCGGTTTTGGATTTGTGCCACGCCGACAAAACGATCAGCGCGATGAGCGTCGCCAGATACGGCATCACATCGGTAAATTGCTGCGGCAGGCCAAAGCCCTGGATGCGGAACGACAGGCTATCAACAAAACCAAACAGCACGGCGATGAACAGCACGTAGAGCGGCCGCCCACGGGTCAGCAGCACCGCCACCACGGCAATCCAGCCGCGCCCGGCGCTCATGTTCTCTACGAACAGATTGACGTTGGCGATGGAAAGCTGCGCGCCGGCCAGCCCGCACAGCGCGCCGCACAGCACCAGCGCCCACAGCTGCACCCGTTGCGGATCAACACCCCCCGCCGAAAGCCCGGCTGGGTTCTCGCCTGCCGCTCGCAAGCGCAGGCCAAGGCGGTGGCGAGCAAAGAAAAGCTGCAGCGCTAACGCGGCAAACACCGCGAAATAGAACAGGATCGACTGCCCATTGAGCAGCGGACCCAGCACAGGAATATCGCGCAGCAGCGGAATGTCGATGCCCGAAAAACCCTTGATGCCGGAGTCGCGAAACGCTCCGGAGACTCCGAAAATCGTCCGCAGCAGATAGACCGTCAGCCCGGCAGCAAACAGATTAAGTGCAATCGAGACCACGATCGCATCGCCCTTGCGGCGCAGGCTGAACTCGGCAAACAGCAGGCCCATGCCCACCCCTCCGGCCATCGCCGCCACCGCGCCCCACCATTCCGACCCCATAAAATACGAGCCGAGCACAGCGCAGAATGCCCCGACCAGAATGAAGCCTTCAAGCGCGATGTTGAACACGCCCGCCCGCTCGCAGATGGCCCCGCCGAGTGCAGCCAGCAAAATTGGCGTCAGGAAGCGCGGGACCGATTGCAGAAATGCCGGGTCCAAAACCAGGTCAATGCCCATTGTCATTTTCCCCGGATTTACCGGCGAGACTCACGCCTGAAATACGTCCAGCGACAAACAAGATGATCACCGCCTGCATGATCAGGCCGATCTCCTTGGGCACGTCGGCAGTGCGCTCCATCCCGGCTGCCCCGGTCTGGATCGCCGCAAAAAAGAACCCTGAAATCGGCACGGCCCACGGCACCATCCCCACAAGCAGCACGGCGATGATGCCGGTCCACGCATAAAGCGGCTGCACTAGCATTCCATCGGTAAAGCGGTGATGCAGTCCGAACACGGCGAGTGCGCCAACAAGCCCGGCGATCGCGCCGCTCATCAGCAGTGACTGCAGCACGATACGTTTGACGGGCAAGCCCGAGGCCCGCGCAAATTCGGGCGCCAGCCCGTTCATCCGCGCCCGGTAGCCCGGCACGGTGCTATTGCAATAGATCACCGCCAGCACCGACATCAACGCAATGAACAGGATGCCCATGTCCAGCCGCGTGCCGGAGAACAGCGGCAGCCAGGCCTCGTTGGGCACCAAATGGGTCTGCGGCAGACCCGACGCGACGTCCCGGAATGGGTGTCCCACCAGATACGAACCGAGATAGCGCGCGGGATAGTTCAGCAATAGTGAGCCGATGAGCAGTGGCACGCCTACGTAAAGCTGCATCACCCCTGCCAACACTGCCCATAAACCGCCCGCTGCCATGGCTGCAACGATGCCGGTCGCCATCACCAGCCAGCCTGGCCCCGGCATGTAGACGCCCACCAGCGCTGCCGCTAAGCCGCCAATCACCAGTTGGCCCTCGCCGCCAATGTTGAACAGGCCAGCGCGAAAACTGATCATCACCGCCAGCGCCATGCCCACGATCAGCGTGGCCCGGCTCAGCGTCGTCAGCAGATAGGCAAGGTTGCGCCCGCCAAATGCGCCGTTGAGAAACCCGCTGATCGCCTCGCCGAAATGGGCATTGGCAACAAACATCAGCACCAGCAGGATGCCGAAGATCCAGGCGAATACTGATACGCAGGGCAGCAGCTGGTTCCGAAAATCGATATCCATCAGGCCACCTGCACCACTTTGGACCGCGAGGTCATCAATTCCCCGATTGCCAGCCGGTCCGCATCGGCCGCCGCAAACTCACCGGCAATCTGGTTCTCATAGAGCACCAGGATCCGGTCCGACAGCGCCAGCACCTCGTCCAGTTCCGTCGACACCAGCAAGATCGCGTGCCCCGCGTCGCGCATGCGGATCAGCTCGCGATGGATGAAGTCGATGGCGCCGATGTCGACGCCCCAGGTCGGGTTTTCGGCAATAATCAGCGGAGTGCCGCGCGATAGTTCACGCCCCACGATCAGCTTCTGCTTGTTGCCACCCGACATCGACGACGTACGGGCATTCGGTCCCGCCACCTTGATGTGGTAGCTCTCGATCAGTTCGCGCGCGAAGGAGGTCATCGCCGCCCGCTTGATGAACAGCCAGTTGCGGAACGCCTTGGTGCCCTCGCGGCCAATCGCGGCGTTCTCGCTGACCTTGGCTTCCAGCGCCAGCCCCACCCTCTGCCGGTCGGCGGGGATGTAACTCATCCCCAGCGCCCTGCGCGCGCCCACATCGAGCCCGCGCAAGGTGTGGCCCAACAGGCTCGCCTGTCCGCCCGTCGTGGCGCGCAGGCCAACCAATGCCTCGATGATCTGGGTCTGGCCATTGCCCGAAATCCCGGCAATGCCGACAATCTCGCCGCGCCGCACGTCAAAACTCACCGGTCCGACCGTTTTGCCGACGCCGCGCGCCTGCAGGCCATCGACCGCCAACACCACCTCGCCTACCGCTTGGGTGGCCCGCGTCAGCGATGCCGGCAGCTCGCCGCCGATAATACCGCGCGCAATTTCAGCCTTACTGGTCTCGCCAATTGGCTTGGTCGAAATCAGCTTGCCCGCCCGCATCACGCTAACGCGGTCCGCGATTTCCATCACTTCGTCAAGCTTGTGGGTAATCAGCGCGATGGATTTGCCGCTGGCGCGGAAATTGCGCAATATCTGGAAAAGGCTGGCGGCTTCCTGTGGCGTTAACACCGCCGTCGGCTCATCAAGTATCAACAGCGCCGCATCGCGATACAGCACCTTGAGGATTTCCACGATCTGCCGTTCGGTGACCGACAGGTCAGCAATGCGCTTTTCCGGGTTTACGCCGATCCCATAGGTTTCGGCGATCTCGCGCAACCGCGCCCTCGCCGTATTGAACTTTACGAACCCCAAGTTGCTGACTGGCTCGGAGCACAGTACGATGTTTTCGAGCACGCTCATCGAATCCTGCAGCATAAAGTGCTGATGCACCATGCCCAACCCGCGCGCGATGGCGTCCTGCGGGTTGCGCCACTGCATCTCAGCGCCGTCGATGGCGATGGTGCCGACGGCCGGTTTGATCAGGCCGAACAACACGTTCATCACTGTGCTCTTGCCGGCCCCGTTCTCTCCCACCACTGCGTGAATTTCGCCCGGCGAAAAATGCAGGGACACATTGTCTACGGCCGTCAGCGTGCCAAACCGCACTGTGACGCCGGACAGATCAACCTGCATGGGTAAAAAGCCTTCTCTTGAAAAAACCTGCCGCCCGAGGTTTGGGCGGCAGGTCGATGCAGACGCTCGCCTACTTTGCGAACATCGGGTCTTCAACCGTGAGCGAACCGTCTTCGATCTGGGCCGCGACTTCGCGCACTTGGGCAAGCACGTCCGGCATGGATGCGATCAAGCACTTACTCTCGGCCAGGCCTTCGTCTTCCAACCCGATTATAGACATGCCCTTTTCCTTCAGACCCAGCGATAACATCAGCTGCTTTTCGCCCGCTTCGATGCCTTCCACAGCCTGCAGAATGGCATTGTCGACGCGCTTCAGCGTACCAGAAACCATGTGCTCCGGATCTTCCGGGCAAAGGTTCACATCCACCGCAAAAGCTTTGAAGTCAGCTTCTTTAGCCGCTTCGAACACACCAAAGTCACCACCTGAAGTCGCCGTGAAGATCACGTCCGAACCTGCGGCACTGGCGGCCAGCGCTTGCTCCTTGGCGCGGACCGGATCAGCGAAAGGGTTTTCACCGCCTACCCAGCGGATATCGACGGCAACGGCCGGATTTTGCGCCTTGGCGCCGGCAGCGTAGCCATCGGTATAGCGGTGTAGGAATGGAATATCGAGCGCGCTCACCACTCCAACCTTGTTGGATTTGGTCAGCATGCCGGCAGCAACGCCGATCAGGTAGGTGGCTTCATGCTCGCGGAACACGGCGCAATGGACGTTATCCGGGCGGTTTTCGATGCACTGGTCGACGATCAGAAACTGCGTGTCGGGCACGGCTGGTGCCAGTTCGGTCACGATATCGTTGAACTCGAAACCGGCCATGACGATGATGGAGGCGCCTTCGTTGATAGCGGCTTCTACGTTTTCTTTGCGCGATGCGGCGTTCGAGCTTTCAAAGGTTTTGGCTTCGGCCCCAAATTTTGCGGCCGCTGCTTCCGTTCCGGTCTGCCCCATTTTCAGAAAGGCGTTGACACCTATCACATCGGGAGAAACGTAGACGAAAAGCTTGTCCTGCGCTTGCGTCGCGCCCACCACGCCAAAAAGACCCAGCGCGGTGCCCGCCAGAAGCGATTTCCATAATATCATATGTGCAGTCCCCCAAATTGGTGTCGGATGTCAGGGCCAGCGGTGGCAATTCACCGGCGAAAAATGGTGTAACGGGCATTCCCCATCGACCCCAACCCCCTGGTTTCGCTTCGCTCGGCCGCCCCAATATCGAATTGTAGCAGAACAATGCCTTTGACATGAGTCAAGCGTGTTTTTACATTCGTCAGCACTATCAGCATTTGTCTATTCATCGAAAGGATCGCATTCCGATGGCGCCAGAATGGCTAATCACCGACCCTGCGGTTCTCGAGTTCTACACGAGCGAGCGTTGCCACATCACCGAGTTGATGAACACGCCGCTGTCGCCGGAAACGTCGCTTGCGGTGGCGCGGGTCGAGCCAGGCGTCACCACGCAGCTGCACGCCCTCTCCGGCATTGCTGAGCGCTATGTCGTCCGCAAGGGCAAAGGCCTGATCGAGGTGAATGGGCAAACCAGCCCGGTCGTTGTTGGTGATCAGGTCGTCATCGGTGCCGGAGTTTCGCAACGGATTACCAATATGGGCGCGACCGACCTCGAGTTCTATTGCCTGTGTACCCCGCGCTTCACACCCGAGAGCTACGTCAATCTGGAAGGCTAAGCGCAGAGTGTGATTAGGCGTGGAATAAGGCCCCCGTTTTCGGGGTAATCGGCTTCCAAAAGGGGCTCTGACGCACATTCGATGATCGCAGGATCATGTTGCTCCGATCAGTCTGGCCTGGAGCAGGTCAAGCTTGCCGCGACCGTACATCTGACGTTTGACGAGCTTGAGCTTGGTGATCTGCCCTTCGACCTGACCGTTGGACCATGGCTGGGTGATCGCCGCGCGGATGGCGGATTTATCATTGGTGATACCCCTGGCAAAGGATGCGATCAGGCTGGCGCCGGCCTCTGCGATCCACGGGTCGAGCCGGGCGACATCTTTCTTGCGGATCATGACGTGGAAGTCGTCAATAATCCGACGCGCCTCTGCAAGCATTGGCACGCCGGTCTCGATAGCGGCGATAGTGACGGTTTCTGCCTTGCTCAGATGATCACGAGCGGTGGTCATCAACCGCGCGATGGTTCTGGCGGACGGCACTC
>NZ_LAPV01000141.1 GCF_000971275.1 Devosia psychrophila
CCCTCAAACCCCCTTGCCCACAATCCCTCTCCCCGTCACCATATCCTCCACCCCAAAGGAGACTGCATGGCCTATCAAATCATTGCCCAAGCCAAGAACGCATCCATGGCGCGGGCGCTCGAAGTTGCCCTGCGGGCTTATGGATTTCATCCGCTCGAACAGGTCGATGGCGTGCTGCCCGGCGTGCCGAATCTGTTCGGCATCGAGGGCGTTCCGGTGCAGGTGCCCGAAGAAGAGGCGGCTGATGCAACTGTTCTGGCGGTGGAGCTGTTGAAGGAAATGGCGGCAACCGATCAATAAAAGGCCATATTGATATGGCTTTGGATTGTTGCGGACCGGGCGGTTGAACGCAGCGCGGCCTTTGGCTATAAGCCTGCCAAGCTGTTAACCTTTATTAAGCCTTCGGGCAGGAGCGAACCCATGACGGTTTGGAAGCGCGGATCGTCCGCATTAGGCGTGGCGGCAATCGCCGTTGTGCTGGCTGCGTGCCAGTCCACCGGCTCCAACACGGCCGGTCTCAATAGAATCGGTGCACCGACGCAGTTGCAGCCGGTCCAGAATTCGACCGTACAGCAGGGCACTTTGCCTGCTATCGGCGCCACCGGCACTGTGGCACCGGGCCTTTCCGGCCAGCCAGTTCTCGGTGGCGTCCCTACCCAGACCGCGATGGCATCCCCCGGCATGATGACGCCGGGCCTCGGCGCAACCACCACGGCAAATGCCAACGGCTCGTTCGTTACGCTGCCGACGTCACAGCCAGTCGCCGGCGGCGTGAGCGCTGGTCCTGAGGGTGTGTGGAATGTCGCTGCCGGTGCCGCGAGCTGCCGCATCAACCTGCCGATGACCGCCAAGACCGGCACCAGCTATTACCGCGCCTCGGCGCCGGGTTGCACCGTGCCGCAGATCGCTTCGGTTACCGGGTGGCAGCAGGTCGGAAGCCAGCTGCAGCTTTATGATGACAACGGCAATATCGCCGCCTTCCTCGCCCCAAGCAGCGGCCGCTATATCGGCACGATCTCGGGTGGCCAGGCCATCTCAATGTCCCGCTAGGGGTTTTCGGTGAAGCCGGTCTGCAAATGACCGGCTTCTGCGCTTCCGGTGCTCTCGTACGAGACATACGCTACGCTCCGGTTCTCGTTGCCGATCATTTTCGACTCGGCTTGACCGAAAACGCATCGAACTAGCCCATAAGCAGAAGACGCTCTGCTAGCAGCCATCTTCACACCCTTTCTTTTCCCTCGGGCTTGACCCGAGGGCCGCTCTCAACGCATTGGGTGCGGCAATGGGCCCATGGGTCGAACCCGAGGGAAGCGTTGCTATCGTCATGTCATCCATTTCCCCGGCCATAGCCGGCCCTGTCACCACGGCCTACGCCGATCTAGCCACAGGTGGCGTGCTGGTTGCTGATCCGGCGCAGCGCGTGGCGGCGGGTTTGCTCGACGACGTGCTCGCTGGCTTGGTAGCCGAGCAGCCCAAGGGTTTTTTGGGTAAGCTGTTCGATAAGACAGAACCGGCGCGCGGGCTCTACCTCCACGGCGAGGTCGGGCGCGGCAAGACCATGCTGATGGACCTGTTCTTTGCCGCCGTGCCAATCAAGCAGAAGCGGCGCGTGCATTTCCATGAGTTCATGGACGAAGTCCATGCCGGCATGGCCACCTTCCGCAAAAGCCCCAAGGGTAAGGACGCCGACCCCGTGGAAGCCGTGGTGAAACCCATCGTCCGCTCGGACCTGCGCCTGCTTTGCCTCGACGAATTCCATGTGCATGACATCACCAATGCCATGCTGCTGTATCGACTGTTCGAAAAGCTGTTCGCCCATGGCGTCACGTTGGTGGCGACGTCAAACGTGGTCCCTGACGAGCTTTACAAGAATGGGCTCAACCGCCAGTTGTTCCTGCCCTTCATCGAACTGCTGAAACAACATTGCACCGTGGCGTCGCTGCATGCCGAACGCGATTATCGCCGCATGAAGTTTGCTGGCCAGCATGTCTATGCCTTCGGCATTGGCCCTGAAGTGCGCGCCGAGATGGACGCGCTCTGGCTGCGCATCACCGGCGGCGTCGCCGGGGCGCCGGGCGTCGTCGAAAGCATTGGGCGCGAAATCGCCGTGCCGGCCATGGCCATGGGCGCGGCGCGTTTCGGTTTTGCCGACTTGTGTGAAAAGCCGCTCGGATCGCGGGATTTCGTACGCATCGCTCATCACTTCGATTCGATCCTGATCGACGACGTACCGCAGATGGACCGGACCAAGTCCGATGCCGCCAAGCGCTTCATCCTGTTAATCGATAATCTCTACGATCGCGGCGTCAAACTCGGCGCCAGCTTCGCCGCCCCGCTGGAGCACCTCGGCAAGGACGACCGCACCGCCTTCGAATTCCAGCGTACGATTTCGCGACTGGATGAGATGCAGTCAGAGGAATATCTGGCAAAGGGGCTGCGGGATGCTGAGGTCGTGAAGGAAGAATACCCCCACCCAGCCTCCCCCTGAAAAGGGGGAGGGGCTTCATCGAGTTCGAGGCTCGATCCAGTCAAACACACCGGCCGAATTCCTCCCCCTCATCAGGGGGAGGCTAGGTGGGGGTACCCAACAAAGGACACTTGACCCGGCCCCATTGCCCATCCGGCATCACCCCTTCGCCCATCAGCAAGGCTCAAAGCGGCTTTACGACGAAGGGTTCACTTGCCCCTTATGGCGGCTAGGGTTAAGACGTGCGCCAATTCAACGCAGTCTGGGATGGACGACGAATGGCGCGCAAAAAGATCGCACTTATCGGCTCGGGTCAGATCGGTGGGACGCTCGCCCATCTGGCAGCTCTCAAGGACCTCGGCGACATCGTTCTGTTCGATATCGTCGATGGCGTGCCGCAGGGCAAGGCGCTGGATATTTCCCAGGCAGCACCGGTCGAAGGCTATGATGCCAAGATCACCGGCACCTCCAAGTATGAAGACCTCAAGGGCGCCGATGTCATCATCGTCACCGCCGGCGTGCCGCGCAAGCCTGGCATGAGCCGCGACGACCTGCTGGAAATCAACCTCAAA
This sequence comes from Devosia psychrophila, assembly GCF_000971275.1. Classification (GTDB taxonomy): domain Bacteria; phylum Pseudomonadota; class Alphaproteobacteria; order Rhizobiales; family Devosiaceae; genus Devosia; species Devosia psychrophila. The sequence continues at coordinate 3,040 of NZ_LAPV01000141.1, forward strand.
GTGATGGAGCAGGTGGGTGCGGGCATTGCCAAATACGCGCCCAAGGCATTCGTCATCTGCATCACCAACCCGCTCGATGCCATGGTCTGGGCGCTGCAGAAGTTCTCTGGCCTGCCCACCAACATGGTGATCGGCATGGCCGGCGTGCTGGACAGCTCGCGCTTCGTCCACTTCATCGCCGATGAGCTCAAGGTCTCGGTCGAAGACGTCAATGCATTCGTGCTCGGTGGCCATGGCGACACCATGGTGCCGCTGACCCGTTATTCGACCGTTGCCGGCATTCCGCTGACAGACATCGTCAAGATGGGCTGGATGAGCAAGGAAACACTCGACGCCATCGTACAGCGCACCCGTGATGGCGGTGCCGAGATCGTCGGCCTGCTCAAAACTGGTTCGGCTTTCTACGCCCCTGCCGCATCCGCCATTGCAATGGCCGAGAGCTATCTCAAGGACAAGAAGCGCGTGCTGCCCGCAGCTGCCTATCTCGACGGCCAGTATGGCCTCAAGGGTACCTATGTCGGCGTGCCGGTGGTTATCGGTGCCGGTGGCGCCGAGAAGATCATCGAAATCTCGCTGAACTCCGCCGAACAAAAGGCCTTCGACAAGTCGGTCGCATCGGTCGAAGGGCTGATCGAGGCCTGCAAGAAGATCGCGCCCAAGCTGGCCTAGCCGATATGATGTCATCCCCGCACCAGCGGGGATGACCGCTTCAGACCATACGGCGCATTGAGGTCATCCGGCGCCGTGCTACCCACCCAAGGGGAAATCAAATGAACATCCACGAACATCAGGCCAAAGAGCTGCTGAAGTCGTATGGCGCACCAGTCGCTGCCGGCGTCGCGATCTTCTCGGTCGACGAAGCCGAGGCTGCTGCCAGGTCGCTGCCGGGCCCGCTTTATGTGGTCAAGAGCCAGATCCATGCCGGCGGCCGTGGCAAGGGCAAGTTCAAGGAACTCGGCCCCGATGCCAAGGGCGGCGTGCGTCTGGCCAAGACCATCGAAGACGTGGTCGCCTTCTCCAAGGAAATGCTGGGCAATACCCTGGTGACCAAGCAGACCGGCGATGCCGGCAAGCAGGTCAACCGGCTCTACATCGAAGATGGCGCCGATATCGCCCGCGAGCTCTACACCTCGCTGCTGGTCGATCGCACCACCGGCCGCGTCTCCTTCGTCATCTCGACCGAAGGCGGCATGGACATCGAGGCTGTGGCGCATGATACGCCCGAAAAGATCGTCGCCGTCGACATCGACCCGACCGCCGGCGTCACCGAAGCCAACATTGCCGAGATCGTCGCCACCCTCGAACTCGATGGCGATGCCAAGACCGATGCGGCCAAGCTGTTCCCGATTCTCTACAAGGCCTTCACCGAAACCGACATGAGCCTGTTGGAAGTGAACCCGCTGATCGTGATGACCGATGGTCACCTGCGTGTGCTCGATGCCAAGGTCAGCTTCGACAACAATGCGGCCTTCCGTCACGAAGAGCTCAAGGCCCTGCGCGACCTGTCGGAAGAAGACGCCAAGGAAATTGAAGCCTCCAAGTTCGACCTCGCCTACGTTGCCCTCGACGGCAATATCGGCTGCATGGTCAATGGCGCGGGCCTTGCCATGTCCACCATGGACATCATCAAGCTCTATGGCGCCGAGCCTGCGAACTTCCTCGACGTTGGCGGCGGTGCATCCAAGGAGAAGGTGACGGCAGCGTTCAAGATCATCACCGCCGATCCGGCCGTGAAGGGCATTCTGGTCAACATCTTCGGCGGCATCATGCGCTGCGACGTCATTGCCGAGGGCGTCATCGCCGCGGTCAAGGAAGTCGGCCTGCAGGTGCCATTGGTGGTTCGCCTCGAAGGCACCAATGTCAAGGAAGGCAAAGCCATCCTGGAAAACTCGGGCCTCAACGTGATCTCAGCCGACGATCTCGATGACGCAGCCCAGAAGATCGTCAAGGCCGTGCAGGGCTGAGCAGCAACAGCCCCGCCATTTTCATAGTCCGCGCTTCGGCGCAGGATACCGGCGCCAGCCGGAACAAAACGGAAGCACAAGTCGATGTCGATCCTCGTCAATAGAGACACCAAGGTCCTCGTGCAGGGCCTGACCGGCAAGACCGGTACATTCCACACCGAACAGGCCCTGGCCTATTACGGCACCAAGATGGTGGGCGGCGTGAACCCCAAGAAGGCCGGCGAAACCTGGACTTCGGGCGTCGATGGCTCGGCCAGCCTGCCGGTTTACGCAACGGTTGCCGAAGGCAAGGAACGCACGGGCGCCAATGCTTCGGTGATCTATGTGCCGCCTCCCGGTGCCGCCGCTGCCATCGAAGAAGCGATCGATGCGGAAATCCCACTCATCGTTTGCATCACCGAAGGCGTGCCGGTTCTCGACATGGTTCGAGTCAAGGCCAAGCTGGTCGGCTCCAAGTCGCGGCTGATCGGGCCAAACTGCCCGGGCGTGCTGACACCAGAAGAATGCAAGATCGGCATCATGCCGGGTTCGATCTTCTCGAAGGGCTCGGTGGGCATTGTTTCCCGCTCGGGCACGTTGACCTATGAAGCTGTGTTCCAGACCACCAATGAAGGCCTGGGCCAGACCACTGCCGTCGGTATCGGTGGCGATCCGGTCAAGGGCACCGAGTTCATCGACATGCTCGAAATGTTCCTCGCCGATGAAGCCACCAAGTCGATCATCATGATCGGCGAAATCGGCGGTTCGGCTGAAGAAGACGCAGCGCAGTTCCTGATCGACGAAGCCAGACGCGGCCGTCGCAAGCCGATGGCTGGCTTCATCGCTGGCCTGACAGCTCCGGCCGGTCGCACCATGGGCCATGCTGGCGCCGTAATTTCGGGCGGTAAGGGCGGTGCCGAAGACAAGATCGCCGCGATGGAAGCCGCTGGCATCCGCGTGAGCAAGTCGCCGGCGCGGATTGGCCGGACGCTGGCTGAAGTTTTGAAGGGCTAGAAAGAAATCCCCCCTCCCAACCCTCCACTCAATACGGAGGGTGACACCGAGTTTGTGGCACTTGCTTGCCGCACGCACTGGGTTCACCTCCCCCCTTGAGGGGGAGGCAGGTGGGGGGACTTTCTGCAAAGTCGGATGCGACCAATGTCGGTCGCGCGAAGGACATAGAACGGTGCTAAGCCGTTTAGTGTCTTGGCAGCCGATCACAATGCAATGAGCTGCGGCGCCTTTTGGGGCGCCGTAAGTCTTAACAAGATACAAAGGAAATGCGGTCAGTATTCGCGAAATTTCTGACCGCCCATTATGCCAGCCGATGCTGGCCCGTTGAGAAGGATGGCGGGGCGTTGGCCTCGCAACAAAAGCGATGACACGACAGGAAAAGAACGACACGTTCTTGCTGACTTCGTTCCTATATGGTGGGAACGCCAACTATATCGAGCAGCTGTATTCCCGCTACAAGACTGAGCCGGCCAGCGTGGATTCCACGTGGCAGAGCTTCTTTTCCAAGCTCGACGACGGCGAAGGTGTCGCCCAGCAAAATGCCGAAGGCCCAAGCTGGGGCCGCAAGGACTGGCCGCAGAGCGCCAATGGCGAACTGGTCAGTGCCTTGGACGGCAACTGGGGCGAGATCGCCATCAAGACCGAAAAGGCCATCGCCAAGAAGGCCGAGGCCATGGGTGTGGCCAAGTCATCCGTTGCCGATGTCATGCAGGCGACGCGCGATTCGATCCGCGCCATCATGATGATCCGGGCCTACCGCATGCGCGGCCACCTGCATGCCGATCTCGATCCGCTGAAGATGAAGGCCGATGAGCCGGCGCCGGAACTCGATCCAGGCAGCTACGGCTTTACCGAAGCAGACAACAGCCGCAAGATTTTCGTCGATGGCTATCTGGGCCTCGAATATGCGACCATTCCCGAAATGCTGGCGATCCTCAACCGCACCTATTGCGGTACGCTGGGGATCGAGTTCATGCATATCTCCGATCCTGAAGCCAAGCAGTGGATCCAGGAGCGCATCGAAGGACCTGACAAGGAAATCACCTTCACCAAGGAAGGCAAGAAGGCCATCCTGTCCAAGCTGATCGAGGCCGAAGGCTTCGAAAAGTTCATCGACGTCAAATACACTGGCACCAAGCGCTTCGGCCTCGATGGCAGCGAATCGACGATCCCGGCGCTGGAGCAGATCATCAAGCGCGGCGGTGCCATGGGCATCAAGGATATCGTGTTGGGCATGGCCCATCGCGGTCGCCTCAACGTGCTGACGCAAGTCATGCAGAAGCCGCATCGCGCCCTATTCCACGAGTTCAAGGGGGGCGCCTTTTACCCCGACGACGTCGAGGGTTCGGGCGACGTGAAGTACCATCTGGGTGCATCTTCGGACCGTGAATTCGACGGCAACAAGGTTCATCTGTCACTGACAGCAAATCCATCCCATCTCGAGATCGTCGATCCCGTGGTGCTGGGCAAGGCGCGCGCCAAGCAGGACCAGCACATCTCTCCCGATGGCAAGCTGCTCAACATCGCGGTGGACGGCAAGCCCGACCGCTCGATGGTGCTGCCGCTGCTGATCCATGGCGATGCGGCGTTTGCGGGGCAGGGCGTCATCGCCGAATGCCTCGGCCTCTCGGGCCTCAAGGGTCACCGCACCGGCGGGTCGATCCATTTCGTCATCAACAACCAGATCGGCTTCACCACCAGCCCGATGTATTCGCGCTCGTCCCCATATCCGACCGATGTGGCCAAGATGATCGAAGCGCCGGTGCTGCATGTGAACGGCGATGATCCGGAAGCCGTGGTGTTCGCTGCCAAGGTCGCGGTCGAATATCGCCAGAAGTTCGGCAAGCCTGTCGTCATCGACATGTTCTGCTATCGCCGCTTTGGCCATAACGAGGGCGACGAGCCCAGCTTCACCCAGCCGCTGATGTACTCCAAGATCCGGAGCCTCAAGACCACGCTGGAAATCTATTCGGAAAAGCTGATCGGCGAAGGCCATTTGACGGCCGACGAGATCAACCAGATGAAGGCCGATTGGCGCGCCAAGCTGGAAGCCGAGTTCGAGGCCGGCCAGGATTATCGGCCCAACAAGGCCGATTGGCTGGATGGCGCCTGGAAGGACTTCAAGCCGGCCGACCAGGAAGGCCCGCGTCGCGGCAATACCGGCGTCGAAATCGACCAACTGGTCAAGATCGGCACGGCGCTGACGCGAGTTCCCGAAGACTTCAACGTCCACAAGACGGTCAAGCGATTCATGGACAATCGTCTGGCGGCTATTGAATCCGGCGAAGGCATCGATTGGTCCACAGCCGAGGCTCTAGCTTTCGGTACGCTGGTGACCGATGGTCATCCGGTGCGTCTATCGGGCCAGGACGTCGAACGCGGCACATTCAGCCAGCGCCACTCGGTGCTGAACGATCAGCAGGTCGACAACAAGAGCTACACCCCGCTCAACAATCTCGCCGAAGACCAGAGCCGCTACGAGGTCATCAACTCGATGCTCTCAGAAGAGGCCGTGCTCGGTTTCGAATACGGCTATTCCCTCGCAGAGCCCAAGGCCCTGACCGTGTGGGAAGCCCAGTTCGGCGACTTCGTGAACGGCGCCCAGGTCGTGATCGACCAGTTCATCTCCTCGGGTGAACGCAAGTGGTTCCGCATGTCGGGCCTCGTGATGCTGCTGCCGCATGGCTATGAAGGCCAGGGCCCGGAACATTCTTCGGCCCGTCCCGAGCGCTTTCTGCAGCTTTGCGCCGAGGACAATATGCAGGTCGCCAACTGCACGACGCCGGCTAACTACTTCCATGCCCTGCGCCGCCAGGTGACCCGCGACTTCCGTAAGCCGCTGATCCTGATGACGCCCAAGAGCCTGCTGCGCCACAAGCGCGCCACCTCGGGTCTGGTCGAAATGGGTCCCGATTCCTGCTTCCACCGTCTCCTCTGGGACGATGCCGAGGCACCCGGCGCGCCCAAGACCACGGTCAAGCTGGCTGCCGACGACAAGATCCGTCGCGTCGTGCTGTGCACCGGCAAGGTCTATTACGACCTGCTGGAAGATCGCGAAAAAAAGGGCATCGACGATGTCTATTTCCTGCGCATCGAGCAGCTTTATCCGTTCCCGGCCAAGGCGCTGTTGGACGAACTCAGTCGCTTCAAGAACGCCGAGATCATCTGGTGCCAGGAAGAACCCAAAAATATGGGTGCCTGGGCCTTCATTCAGCCCTATGTTGAATGGGTGTTCGACCAGATGGGCCGCACCGGCCAGCGCGTCCGCTATACCGGCCGCCCAGCCTCCGCCTCTACTGCCACGGGTCTGATGCGGACCCATCTCGCTCAACTGCAGGCCTTCCTCGACGAAGCCCTCGGCAGCTAAAAGGACAATACAATGTCGACTGAAATCCGCGTCCCCACCCTTGGCGAGAGCGTTACCGAGGCCACTATCGGCCAGTGGTTCAAGAAGGTCGGAGACACCGTTTCCGCCGATGAGCCCATCGTCGAGCTCGAAACCGACAAAGTCACCATCGAAGTGCCAGCGCCGGCCAGCGGCGTGCTCGAAGCCATCGCCGCCCAGCCGGGCGAGACGGTGGATGTCGGCGCGTTGCTCGGCGCTATCGGTGGGGCAGGGGCCATTGTCACGCCAAAGCCCGAAGCCAAGGCCGACGCTCCAGCCAACAATGCTGCCGGTCCCGAAGAGATCAAGCCGGAACCAGCGGCTCAGTCGGTGACGGCGACCGATCGGGCGCCCGCGCCGTCGGCCCAGAAGATGCTTGCCGAAAACGGCATGAACGGCAACGACATCAACGGCTCGGGCAAATCCGGCCAGGTGCTCAAGGAAGACGTGCTGGCAGCGCTCGGTCGTGGCAATGCTGCTGCGCCGGCCAACCAGTCGGTTTCCGAAGCGCCAAAGGTGCAGCAGGCGGCTCCCGCCTCGGCGCCTGCCGCCAAGGTTGAAGCGCCCAAGGTTGCAGCCGCCCCGCGTGCTCCGACCAGTGCCGACGATGCGAGCCGAGAAGAGCGGGTCAAGATGACCCGCCTGCGCCAGACCATTGCCCGCCGCCTCAAGGATGCACAGAACACCGCCGCCATGCTGACCACTTTCAACGAAGTGGACATGAAGCCGGTGATGGACCTGCGCAATTCCTACAAGGAGTTGTTCGAGAAGAAGCATGGCGTCAAGCTGGGCTTCATGGGTTTCTTCACGCGCGCCGTGGTCCACGCACTCAAGGAAATACCCTCGCTCAACGCCGAAATCGATGGCGACGACCTGATCTACAAGCAGTACGCCCACATCGGCGTGGCGGTGGGCACCGACAAGGGCCTCGTCGTGCCGGTGATCCGCAATGCCGACCAGATGTCGATTGCCGAGATCGAAAAGGGCATCAACGCCATGGGTAAGAAAGCCCGTGACGGTCAGCTCTCGATGGCGGACATGCAGGGCGGCACCTTCACCATCTCCAATGGTGGTGTTTATGGCTCGCTGATGTCGACGCCTATCCTCAACGCACCGCAGTCTGGTATTCTTGGCATGCACAAGATCCAGGAGCGTCCGATCGCCGTCGGCGGCCAGGTCGTCATTCGCCCGATGATGTATCTCGCCCTCAGCTACGATCACCGCATCGTCGACGGCAAGGAAGCCGTGACCTTCCTGGTGCGCGTCAAGGAAAGCCTTGAAGCACCGGAGCGCCTGGTGCTTGACCTCTAAGCTGCCGCAATAAGACGTCATACGAGGGCTCGCCACCGGCGGGCCCTTTCGCGTTACAAAAGGGTGATGGTTTGCTGCGCTCGATGCTAACAGTCTGTTAGCAAATTCCGGGCTTATGCGGTGACTGACAAAGACAGCAGTGCTGACAAAATACGGAGTTCGAGTGCTGGTGCGTTTCCCTATTATTCTTGCCGCTGCATGGCTGGCTGCACTTATCCCCGCCAGCGCACAGGAAGTGTCCGACCCCGAGCTGATCGGCGAGTTGATGGCCTTCCACGGCTCGGAGGCCATCGTTTCGGCCATGAGCACCCATTGCTACGAGACCACCGGGCTCGACGGCGCCTACAAAACTGCCAGCGATAACTGGTACTTACGCAATATCGGCTTCCTCGAACTGGCCGACCGGGTCATCGCCCGCCTTGGCGGCACATCCGAAGCCAAGCAGGCCGCAGCCGAGACCTATGGCGGCGCCCAGATCATGAGCGCCTATAACCAGGCCGCAGACAAGAATACCTTCTGCCGGGCCTTCGTCGAACAGGTCGAAAGCGGCGTCCTCGACATCGACAAGCAGTTGCCGGACGCCCTTGAAAAGGCCCAGGCCATCGCCTCGCAATAGCCAAGTCATTGCCAGCGCATCATTTCAGCAAAAACGGGAATCTTCGTTTCGAACCCACCGTTAATCGGCTAAACAGGGATTCCGCGCCGCCGTGCGCAGTGGATGAGCATCGCCATGAGTGTAGGTTTTCCCTGGCTTGAATTCGCCGGCCTGATGCTGGCCTTCGGTATCAATGCAGTTATCCCCGGCGCCGATTTCGCCATGGTGCTGCGCCAATCCATCGGCCATGACCGCCGTGCGGCGCTGTTCACCTCAGCCGGTATCGCCACATCAATCCTCGTCCACGGCAGCTATACGCTGCTCGGGCTCGGGGTGATCGTCGGCAATTCACTGATGCTGTTCAATATTCTGAAGTGGGCCGGCGCCGCCTATCTGGTCTGGCTGGCCATTGCCGCCCTGCGCAGTCCGCCGCCGCAGCCGCCCGCCGAAAGCGATCTGGCCGGTGCCAAGCGCGGCGATTTCGCGGCTTTTGCATTGGGCTTTTTGACTAATCTGCTCAACCCAAAGGCCGTGCTATTCTTTCTGGCGCTGTTCACCACGCTGGTTTCGGCTCGCACTGGCGGCGACATCAAGGTGATCTATGTGCTGTGCATGAGCATCATGCTTTTTGCCTGGTTCGCATTGGTCTCGGTTTTCTTTACGACAGCCTCTGTACGGCAAGGGTTTTTCCGCTTCGGCCGGTGGTTTAATCGCGTAACCGGCATTACATTCATCCTGCTGGCAGTGCGTGTCGCACTGGCTCAGCAACACTAACAAGTTTCGGGGCACCAAATGGCAGACGCGTACGATCTCACCATCATCGGCTCGGGTCCGGGCGGCTACGTTGCCGCTATCCGCGCAGCACAGCTGGGGATGAAGGTGGCGGTCGTCGAGAAATGGGCGACCCATGGCGGTACCTGCCTGAACATCGGCTGCATCCCGTCCAAGGCGCTGCTGCACGCGACAGAGATGTTCGAAGAAGCCGGCCACAGTTTCAAGGCTCTGGGTATCGATATTCCGGCGCCTGTCTTGAACTTGCCGCAGATGATGAACCACAAGAGTGAAGTGGTTGCCGGCAATGTCGGCGGCGTCGATTATCTGTTCAAAAAGAATAAGATAACTCCGATCCGCGGCATCGGTACTATCGTCTCGGCTGGTAAGATTCTGGTCACCCCACCGACCGGCGCAGCCATTGAAATCGAGACTAAGAATATCGTCATCGCCACCGGTTCGGTGTCGGCAAGCCTGCCGGGCATCGAGATCGATGAGAAGACTATCGTTACGTCAACCGGCGCGCTGAGCCTTGAAAAAGTGCCGGGCAAGCTGCTGGTGATCGGCGCCGGCGTGATCGGGCTTGAGCTTGGTTCGGTCTGGGCCCGGCTTGGCGCGCAGGTCACCGTGGTCGAATATCTCGACCGTATTCTCCCCGGCATGGACAGCGAGGTTGCCCGCCAGTTCCAGCGCATGCTGCAGAAGCAGGGCATGGAATTCAAGCTTTCCAGCAAAGTCGCCGGCATTGACAAGCAGGACGATGGCTCGCTCAAGATCCGTATTGAACCCGCCAAGGGCGGCGACATGGAAATCATCGATGCCGATGTGGCGCTGGTTTCCATCGGCCGCAAGCCGTTCACCGAAGGCCTTGGCCTCGACATCGTTGGCGTGGCGCTCGATGAACGCGGCCGCGTGCGCGTCGACCAGCACTACAAGACCTCGGTCGACGGCATCTATGCCATCGGCGACGTGATTGCCGGCCCGATGCTGGCGCACAAGGCGGAAGACGAAGGCATTGCCGTCGCCGAAATCCTCAATGGCCAGGCCGGCCACGTCAATTATGCAGTTATGCCCGCTGTGGTTTACACCAATCCGGAAATCGCTTCGGTCGGCAAGACCGAGGACGAACTCAAGGCTGCCGGTATCGAGTACAAGATCGGCAAATTCCCCTTCACCGCCAATGGCCGTGCCAAGGCGGTGCTGGCGACGCAGGGCTTCGTCAAAATCCTCGCCGACGTCGAGACTGATCGCGTGCTGGGCGCCCATATCGTTGGCAAGAATGCCGGCGAGATGATCCACGAACTCGTAGTGCTGATGGAATTCTCCGGCGCCGCAGAAGATCTGGCGCGTTCGACGCATGCCCATCCGACGCTGTCGGAAGCCGTGCGCGAAGCGGCGCTGTCGCTTGGCGATGGGGCGATCCACATCTAACCAACTGTCAGTGTTGGATTTACTTAGGCACCGTTGGCCCTGTCAGCGGTGCTTTTCTATGACCGATTCTGAATGGGATAGTCATCATACAACATCCTCCCCATTGTATGTTGACTTGTCTTTTATTCTTCCATACCAGTTTCAATACCAAGTCGGCGACGAGTCTAGAGGACGGCGGGACGGGCTTGAGCGGCGGGAGGGAATACCCGGCGCGGATCAACGACATCGGTTGTAAGCGGCGCGGAGGACGGGCCGCACCGGTGTCACTTTGGGAGGACACCAATGTTTCATCTGCCTAAACTGGCAGCGACCGCGCTTGTCGCTGCATCCCTGATGGTTTCGACCGCCAGCGCCCAGACCGTGCTGCGCTCCTCGGATACCCATCCCGATGGCTATCCGACCGTCGAGGCCGTCAAGGCTTTCGGCGCGTTGCTGAGCACCAAGACGGACGGCCGCTATTCGGTCGAAGTGTTCCACTCCGCCCAGCTCGGCGAAGAAAAGGACACGATCGAACAGACCCAGTTCGGTGTGCTTGACCTGAACCGTATCTCGATTGGCGCCTTCGGGACCCAGGTGCCGGAAGCCACCGTCACGCAGTTGCCCTATATTTTCCGCTCGGCCGACCACTTCCATTCTGTGCTGGATGGCCCGATCGGCGAAGAAATCCTCGCGGCCTTCGACAAGGTCGATGTGGTGGCGCTCGCCTTCTACGACGGCGGCGCGCGCTCGTTCTACAACAGCGGCAAGCCCATCAATTCCCCGGCCGATCTCGCAGGAATGAAGCTGCGCGTGATGCAGTCGGACATTTTCGTCGACATGGTCGCTGCACTCGGCGGTAACGCCACCCCCATGCCTTATGGCGAAGTCTATTCTGGCATCCAGACCGGCGTTATCGACGGCGCCGAGAACAACTACCCGAGCTATGACACAGCCGGCCATGCCGAAGTTGCCAAGTTCTACTCGCTCGACGAGCACCTGATGGTGCCGGAAGTCCTGGTGATTTCCAAGGTCGTCTGGGATGGCCTGACGCCTGAAGACCAGGTGCTGTTCCGCGAAGCTGCCAAGGAATCCGTGGCCAAGCAGCGTGAATTCTGGGCCGCCAAGGAAGTGCAATCCAAGGCCGCCGTCGAAGCCCTCGGCGCGACCATCAACGAAGTCGACAAGAAGCCATTCATCGATGCCATGGGCCCGGTCTATGAAAAGTATGTCACCGATCCGGCACTGAAGGATCTGGTTGCCCGCATCCAGGCCACCGAGGGCTAAGCCCAAACCGCGGCGGGTCGGCACAGTTCGTGTCGGCCCGCTTTTGCTCGCCGGGAGAACTATCGTGAGAGACAGGCTTATGCCGATCAGCCGCGTGCTGGGGCAGCTTTCAAATGCCGTGCTTTACCTGGCAGGCATCGGCCTCGTGGTGATGACGGGTATCGTTGCCTATCAGGTGTTTATGCGCTTCGTGATCAATGCCTCGCCGGCCTGGACCGAGGCCGGTTCGATCATGCTCATGACCTGGTTCATCTTTCTCGGCGCCGCCGTTGGCGTGCGCGAGAATTTCCACATGGGCTTTGACGTGCTGCTCTATGTGCTGCCGCCCAGTGCCAAACCATGGCTGCGCGCCATCAGCGACCTCTGCGTCTTCGGCTTTGCCTTCGGCATGGTGTTTTTCGGCGGGGAGCTGGTCATTCGCTACTGGTCGACCCGCATCCCCGTGCTCGGATTGCCCACCGCCTTCACCTATTTCCCCATCGTGATTTCGGGGGTGCTGATGTGCCTGTTCTCGCTGGAGCGCCTGCTGATGCGGGCTGCCGGCGAGCCAGTCGATGACGTTCCCACCGACCCGACGATCACCGAGGCCTGATATCAATGGAATACTGGATCCTCTTCGGCGTCTTTACGGGCCTGATGGTCATCGGCACGCCAATTGCCTTCTGTCTCGGCATAGCCAGCTTCGCCACCATCGTCTATCTGGGGCGCCCGGCCATCGTGGTGTTCCAGCAGCTCAATTCCGGCGTGTCCGCGTTCAGCCTGCTGGCGATACCATTCTTCATCTTTGCTGGCGACCTGATGATGCGCGGTGGCATCGCCGCGCGGATCATTTCCTTTGCAGGCTCGCTGATCGGCCATGTCCGCGGCGGCCTGGGTCAGGTCAACATCGCCGCATCGACGCTGTTCGGTGGCATTTCCGGCTCGGCCGTGGCGGAAGCTGCAGCGGTTGGCGGCATCATGATCCCGCAGATGAAAGCCCGTGGTTATGGCGCCGACTATGCGGTGAACGTGACCTCAATGGCGGCACTGATCGCCCTGCTGCTGCCGCCCAGCCACAACATGATCATCTATTCGCTCTCGGGCGGCGGCAATATTTCCATCGCCGATCTGTTCACCGCCGGAATCATTCCCGGCCTGCTGCTGGCCGCAGCACTCAGCGTCACGGCCTATATCGTGGCGGTAAGGCGCGGCTATCCGACCGAGCCCTTTCCGGGCTTCCGCAAGGCCGGCTACTTCTTCCTCGTTTCAATTCCAGGCTTGATGCTGATCGTCATCATCTTCGGCGGTGTCCGATCGGGCATTTTCACTGCTACGGAATCGTCCTGTATCGCAGTGCTCTATGCGCTGCTGGTAACCTTGCTGGTTTACCGCTCGCTGGGTTGGGACGAGTTCATCCATTCGGTGCTCGGCGCCGTGCGGACCACGGCGATGGTGCTGTTCATTATTGGCGCGGCTGCCTCGTTTGGCTGGATCATGGCCTACCTCAAGGTCGCCACTATCCTGACCGCCGGCATGGCGGCGATTTCCAGCGATCCGCTGCTGGTGCTGCTGATGATCAACGTCGTGCTGCTGCTGCTCGGCACCTTCATGGACATGGGCCCGCTGATCATCATCACGACGCCGATCTTTTTGCCGATGGTGAAGACGTTCGGGGTCGATCCGGTGCATTTCGGCGTCATCATGATCCTCAACCTCGGCATCGGGCTCAACACGCCGCCGCTGGGACCGGTGCAGTTCGTTGCCGCTGCCGTGGGCAAGATCACGGTGATGGAAGCGATGAAAAGCATCTGGCCATTCTACGGTGCCGGGCTCGTCGTGCTGGGTCTGGTCACCTATATTCCGGCGCTGTCGCTTTGGCTGCCGGCACTGTTCCGGGGATAACCATGAGCCTACACGACGAAGTCATGGCTGCGGGGCGCAAGCCCAAGCTAGCCGATCTGGTCATCGGCACTTTGCGCAAACGCATTCGTGCCGGTGAATACCGGGCGGGCGGCAAGCTGCCGACCGAGAGCCAGATGACCACCATCTTTGGTGTGAGCCGGACAGTGGTGCGCGAGGCTATTGCGGCCTTGGCAGCGGACGGGCTGGTGCAGTCGCGCCAAGGCGCAGGCGTCTTCGTCGTAGGCAATGCGGCGACGCCGTTCAATGCCATCGGGGCCGATAAATCCAACAAGATCTCAGTCGCCATCAATGTGCTCGAAGTGCGCATGGGCATCGAAATCGAGGCGGCAGGGCTTGCCGCGATGCGCCGCAGCGCCAGCCAGGAAGCCGCCGTTCAAGAGGCGTGGAACGAGTTCGAGCGCCTGCTCAAGCTCGGCACGCCGACCGGCAAGACGGACTTCGCTTTTCACCGTGCCATAGCCGCAGCCACCAACAATCCTTTCTATATCGAAGTGCTGGATGGGCTTGGCAGCCGCACCATCCCCTGCGACGTCGCATCGCCCTGGGGCACCGAAAGCGTGCTGACATTCGAGTACCAGACTGGCCTGCAGCACGAACACCAAAAGATACTCAAAGCCATTTCGGCACAAGACGCCGAAGCCGCGCGCGAGGCCATGCGACAGCATTTGTCGCTGAGCCAGGAGCGCTATCGCAACAGGTTGCGCGAGCAGCCCACTGCCAATCAGGACTAGACCATGACCACAGATTACGACATCCGCTTCGCCATCGATCCCGTTAGCACCTCGACGATGAACACGGCCGAACTGCGCGAGCAGTTCCTGATCGATGATCTGTTTATGCCCGGCGCAGTCAACTGGACCTATACTCACTACGATCGCATGGCCGTCGGCGGCGCAGTGCCCGGCGCCAAGGCGCTGGCTCTGGAAACCATCAAGCCGACTGGCACAGCAAACTTTCTCGATCGGCGTGAGCTGATCGCAGCCAATATCGGCTCTGCGGGCACTATCACGGTTGATGGCAGGGACTATGCCGTGGGCGAGCGCGACATGCTCTATGTCGGTATGGGCGCCAAGGTTGTGTCGTTTGCCGGTGAAGGTGCCAAGTTCTACCTGCTGAGCGCACCGGCCCATGCCGGCCATCCGACCACGCTGATCAAGCAGTCCGACGCCAAGCGCCTTGATCTTGGCAGCCAGGAGACGGCCAACGAGCGGAGTATCTTCCAGTTTGTCAATGCCGACAGCGTTAAGACCTGCCAGCTCGTGGTCGGTCTGACCAGCTTCGCTCCCGGCTCGGTGTGGAACACCATGCCGGCCCATCTTCATGACCGCCGCATGGAAGCCTATCTCTATTTCGACCTCAAGCCCGACGCCTTCGTGGTGCATCTGATGGGTGAGCCGGACGAGACGCGCCACATCATCATGCGCAATGAACAGGCCGTGATCTCGCCGCCGTGGTCGATCCATTCGGGTGCCGGCACCGGCGCCTACACCTTCATCTGGGCCATGGCCGGCGACAACGTCGACTACACCGATGCCGAAAAAATCGGGATGGACGAGCTGCTGTGACCGATCTCTCTGCATTTTCGCTGACCGGCAAGACCGTGATGGTCACCGGCGCCAATACCGGCATCGGGCAGGGCATTGCCCTGTCCATCGGCCGGGCCGGTGGCAAGGTGATCGGCGTCGGCCGCTCCAGCATGGAACATACTGCATCGCTGATGGCCGGGCAGGGCGCCGACTTCGTCGAAGTGCGCGCCGATCTCGGTTCGACGGCGGAAGCACAGGCGATGTTTGGCTCGGCCTGGGACCAGCATGGTCCGATCGACGGGCTGGTCAACAACGCCGGCATCATCAAGCGGGTCGACGCGGTGGATTTCACCGAAGCCGACTGGGACGAGGTGATGGATATCAACCTCAAGACGATGTTCTTCCTGTGCCAGTCACTCGGCAAGCGGGCCATAGTGGCGGGACGGCCCGGCAAGGTGGTCAACATCGCATCGATGCTCAGCTTCCAGGGTGGCATTCGCGTTGCCAGCTATACGGCATCGAAGAGCGGCGTGCTTGGCATCACGAGGCTGCTGGCCAACGAGTGGGCGGCCAAGCGCATCAACGTCAATTCCATCGCGCCGGGCTATATCGAGACCAACAATACCGAGGCTTTGCGGGCGGACCCCGATCGATCGGCCTCAATCCTCGGTCGCATTCCGGCGGGCCGCTGGGGCGCGCCGTCCGATATCGGCGATGCGGCGGTGTTCCTGCTGTCGCAGGCCTCAAACTACATGCATGGCGCCGTCATCCCCGTGGATGGCGGGTGGCTCGCGAGGTAATGAGATGACTGAACAGAAACTGTTTGCGCAGCCACACGAAACCGACTGGACCGAACTGGCACCCGGCAATACGCGCCGCGTGCTGATCCATACGCCGGATCTGATGCAGGTCGAATTCGGATTCGAGCAAGGGGCGGTAGGCGCGTTGCACAGCCACCCGCATATCCAGGTCAGCTATGTCGCCGAAGGGCGGTTCGAGGTGACCATCGATGGAGAGACCGAGGTGGTGGAACAGGGCGGCAGCTTCATTGTGCCGTCAGGGTTGGAGCATGGCGTCGTGGCACTGACGCGCGGGCGGCTGGTGGACGTATTCACGCCGATGCGGCTGGATTTTCTCTAGCCCATGTCCACCAGCATCGTCTCGTAGGCCCCATCATGCCGACCGGCCCAATTTTCCATACCCGGCTTGGTCAGCAAGCCTCGGCGGGGTGGGGTGTAACTACAGATGCGCCGGACCGGCTCCTCGCGCCATTGCAGGTTAAAAGCGGCCAGCTTGGGGAAAAATTCCATATCGGAATAGGGCAGGTGGTCATGCACCCACCAGGCCATGGCCTCCCAGTCGCCGGCGCGCTCGTAATAGGGCACGAAGCGGTTGACTACGACGCAGGCGGTGGCGCCCATGCGCCCTTCTGCGTCGCGGCGGTCCCAGATATGGCCGGCATAATTGGCTTCGTTGCTGGCGCAGTTGAGCTTGTTGATATTGCCGAAATGGTTGACTGCGGCGGCCCGGAACGAGGACCGGATCGAGATGCGACCGAACCTGGCCTGCAATGGTTCGAGCAGGTTTTCGCAAAGAGCCGTTCCGGCCGCGATTGCCAGATCGGGATCGTCCGGAACATTGATGATGCCATGGATGGCGGCGATCTCGGAATGGAGGAAATCGCGCATGAAAAAGCTGTCGGATAGACGCAGGCGCCCGAATTCTTCAAGGGCTTTGACGGTTCTGGGCGATCGCATGGCGCCTCTTTCAATCATTCCGGCATAATGTTCGTCTAACCTTGGACCCACAACCCGGTTTCGACAGGACGCTCCATGCTTGAGGTCATCTTCTACATCGCCATCACGGCTGAGGCGATGACCGCGGCACTGGCAGCAGGACGGCGGAACATGGACTGGTTCGGCGTGTGCCTGCTGGCCTGCGTCACCGCGCTGGGCGGCGGCACCATTCGCGACATTTTCCTCGATCACTACCCGCTATATTGGGTGGCCAATCCCTATGTGCTGCTGCTGATCTGCGGCGCTGCGCTGGTGACCATCGCGCTGGCCCGGGTGGTGGACCGGCTGCGCTGGCCTTTCCTGCTGCTCGATGGGCTGGGTCTGGTGGTCTTCACAATCATCGGCTGCAACATCGGCATGGAGGTCGGCGCCCATCCGCTGATCGTGCTGGTCGCCGGCATGGTGACAGGCATTTTCGGTGGCATCCTGCGTGATGTGTTGTGCAATGACGTGCCGCTGGTATTCCGCGGCGAGCTATATGCCACCGTCTCGATCGTCACGGGCGCCATCTACTATTTCGGCCTTGCCGCCAATATCCAGTCGGATGTGGTGATCCTGGTCGCCATTGCGGTGGGCTTTCCGCTGCGTGTCTTTGCCATCATCAAAAAATGGGAAATGCCCAAGTTTGTGTATGACAAGGACCTTCGGTGAACCCGGCGCGCATTGTCCTGTCGCGTCGTGCCGGGTTTGATCTGCAGGGTGTGTCGCAAGCGCTGAACGGGTTGCCAGCGCAGTCAGTGGCGCGGCCCGGTCCCTGGGGAAATCCGTTCACCATTGACGACGTGGCGGCTGAACTGGGCATCGAACGGGACGCGGCGCAGGCGGAGGCAGTGGTGCGACACGGACGCTGGCTTCGCGGCGAACTTAGCGGACCAAGACCAGCGCCAGACCAAGCGAAAATTCGGGCCGAACTCGGCGGCAAGAACCTAGCATGCTGGTGCCGCGCGGGCTCGCCCTGCCATGTCGATAATCTGCTGCAGCTCGCCAACGAATAGGGCTTTTCGCGCCTGCCGCTCTGTGGCAATTACTACCATACAAGAATGCGGAGTGCTTGATTTGCGACAGACCTGGCGGTGGTTCGGACCCAAAGACCTGTGCAGCATCGACGATATCACCCAGGTTGGCGCCGAGGGCGTGGTCAGCGCGCTGCATCACGTGCCGAATGGCGTGGTGTGGTCGCCTGAGGAGATCGCCAAGCGGCATGCCGAGATCGCCACACGCAAGGATGGTACGCCGTCGGGACTGACGTGGGATGTGGTGGAAAGCCTGCCGGTCAGCGAGGACATCAAGAAACAGAAGAACGACTGGCGCGAGCATGTCGAGAACTACAAAATTTCGATGCGGCATCTCGCGGAGAGCGGCATCGAGGTTATCTGCTACAATTTCATGCCGGTGCTGGACTGGACGCGCACCGATCTGCGCTGGATCGTCCCCAATGGCGGCTCATGCATGCGCTTCGACATCGATGATTTCGCCGCATTTGACATTCATGTGCTGGCGCGACAGGGTGCGGCCGCCGACTATACCAACGCCATTGCGGACGAGGCTGAGCGCCGGTTTTCAGCAATGGACGACGCGGCTCGCAAGCAGCTTGCCCGCAATGTGACCATGGGCCTGCCGGGCTCGACCGAGTCTATGACGCTGGACGACGTGCGGGCGCATCTGGCCGAATATGGCTCCATCACTCGCGATCGTTTGCGGGCCAATTTCGTCGATTTCCTCGATGAGGTGGTACCGGTGGCGGAAGACCTCGGGCTCCGCCTGTGCTGCCATCCGGATGATCCTCCTTTCGCGCTGCTCGGCCTGCCGCGCGTTATGTCGACCGAGGCGGACTACAAGTACATCCTCGACGCCGTGGACAGCCGGGCCAATGGCATGACGCTGTGCACCGGCTCGCTCGGCGCCCGACCGGACAATGATCTGCCGGGCATGATGGAGCGACTGGGCGACAAGGTGCATTTCCTGCATTTGCGCAACGTCAAGCGTGACAATGACGACATTGTCGGCTCGTTCTACGAGGCCGAGCATCTGGCTGGCGATACCGACATGGTGGCGCTGATTGCAGCTGTCGTGCGCGAGGAAAGCAAGCGCAAGGCAGCCGGGCGCAAGGACCACACCATCCCGATGCGACCCGACCATGGGCAGGACATTCTCGACGATCTTAGCCGGCGCTCGCAGCCGGGTTACCCGACCATTGGTCGTATGAAGGGGCTGGCTGAGCTGCGCGGCGTGATGATGGCGCTGGAGCATGCGCAATGGGGACTGGCGCGCTAGGCGTCAATCCTCCAGTAAATATGCTCCAGCCCGAGCCTGCAGAACTTCGGTTCCGACGATCTTGGCAATGCTGGCGCCGCGGGTGACGTATTTGCCCATGACGCGGGACAGGATGAAGCCATCCGTACCGGCGAGGATGGGCCGGCGGGACATGAAGGCTTCCGGGCCGTGCATGGCAATCAAGTCGGCGATGGGTTGGCCCTTGATGACCTTGTCGCCCAGTTCGACGCGATAGGCGAGGAGGCCTGGTGCGTCGGCGCGCAGAACCTCGGTGGCCTCAAAGGGCGTTGGAGCGGGCGCGGGAGCTGGCTTGGAGCCAGCTTCTGCGTCGATAAGCCCACGTCCCGCAAAGAAGCCGAACAGGCCTGCAGCGTCTTGCTGGCCGATATGATCGAAGCTGTCGGCGCGGCCGCGATATTCCAGAGTTGCTGTTTCGGCGCCATTGGGGATCGGGTGGCTGGGATTGGCCAGTCGCATGTTACGATAGAGTGTTGGTAGCACCTCATCAAACGAGCCACCGCCGCTGTCTTCGGCGGTTAGCGTAGCCGCCAGGCCCATCCAGTCAGCCAGATCCTGCAGGCCGGGCATCAGTTCGGGAGAGGTGAAAATGTGCTTGAGGCTGTCGTCGTCGCAATGCAGGTCGAGCACGATGTCGGCAGCCGCCGCCGAGCGCAGCACGTGCAGGCGCAACTGCTGGATCGCCGTGCGCGGCTGCTGGCTGTCGATCCAGTCGATAGCCGCGCGGCGGATGGTAGCGATATTTTCGGCACCGTCGGCGGTCAGCTTCCCGGCAATGGCATCGGCGACCTGCGGGTAGAGATCCGGCCAGCGGCGATTGTAGTTCACCCCGGTCTCGATGTCGTAACGGCCGATATGATGGCGCATCGAAAAATTGGCGAGACCGAGCGGATTGACCGATGGGTAAATGGTGAAATGCGCCTTGAGCCGGTCGGCGACATCGGCATCGCGCAGGCGGGGCAGCAGGTGGTGCAGTGCCATTGTGCCGGGCTGCTCATCGGCATGGAGGGCCGCCTGCAGATGCACTCGGGTTGCCGCATCCTCGGGGCCGGCAGTGTACCAATAAAGCACAGTGGAGGCGCCGGGCGTATCGGCCGCGATTGTGGTGTGATGAAGCTGGAAGGTCATGGGTTATCCTCAGGCGAGGCTGGCGAGCTTGTCGGCCATGGTCTGGTGTTTATCGTTTCGGGTGGAGAAGCTCATGGTGCAGAAAATGCGCCCGACGCCCATGTCATGCAGTTTGGCACAGCAAGCTTCGACGGTTGCTGTGACCGCAGCCATTTCGCCTTCGATATTGGTGCCGTTGGGGTGCATCTCATAGGAGAGCCCGGATGCGTCGATGATGTCGCGCACCTCGCGGATATAGCGCGAAACGGATGCGCCTACGCCCATGGGGACGATGCAGAGGTCGGCTATGATTTTCATTCGAAATCCTTAACGCCACCAGGTGGGCGCATAGCGCATGCGGGGGATAGCCGGCATATGGCGCATCAGGCGGCGGTAAACCAGCCCGAACAGGAAGAACACCACCAGAGAAACTGCAAGGAAATACAGCGCCGCGACCGAGAAATGCAGGAAGGCATTATAGTCGCGCTCGAACAATTCCTTGGCGGTGATCATCAGATCCTTCTGCTGGCCGATGACCGGTAGCGCCAGGTAAACGATGGCCGTGGCGTGGAACAGAAACACCACTTCATTGGTGTAGGCCGGCCAGGCGAGACGGATCAGGTTGGGCCAGATGACTTGGCGGAACTGCTGGACGCGGCTCATGCCATAGGCGCGGGCCGCTTCGATTTCGCCACGCGGCACGGCGCGCAGGGCGCCATAGAAAATCTCGGCAGTATAGGCAGCGGTGTTCAAAACCAGCACCAGTGGGCCGATGAACAGCGGGTGCAGCACCCACCATGACATCCCCATTGGCTTCCACACAGCGACATTGAACGACAGGGCCAGCGAATAGATCATGAAGAACTGGATGAACAACGGCGAGCCGCGGAAGGCATAGATATAGCCGCGGCTGAGGCGGTTGATCAGCCGATTGTCGGATGCTTTGCCGAGCGCGAGGAATACGGCCAAGACGAAGCCAAGCGGGATCGAGGCTAGAGCAAAATAGATGTTGAACACCGCGGCCGGTGCGAACAGGCCGAGTTCTGCGATGAAGCGGTCCATCAGCGGGCCTCGCTCAGAATGCCGCGGCCGGCGCGTCGCATGATGGCGTCAAAGCTCTTTTCGGAGATCCAGGTAATGAGGATGTAGAACACGAAAAGCACGAGATAGTAGCGCCAGCGCCAATCAGCATGCACGAGGCCCACGGCGGGAAGGAAATTGGGCGCGCCAAGCCGGTCGGCCCAGAGCACGATATCGGCGATCTGCAATAGCGATAGCAAGGAGGTCGCCTTGATGATCAGCATCCAGACATTGGACAGGCCGGGCAGGGCATAGACCCACATCTGGCGGATTTGGACGCGCCACAGCACCTGATTGGCGCTCATTCCATAAGCGCGGGCGGCTTCTAGCTGGCCTTGGGGCACCGACCGCAGGGCGCCGTGTATGACATTGGTGGCGAAGGCGCCATAGACCAGGCCCAGCGAGACTGATGCCAGGACAAGATATTCGGGCGTGCCAAGAAACCAGTTGGCGTCCTTGCAGGGCGGCCAGGCGGCGGACTGGGCGGCGATCATCTCGGGCGAGCAGACCTGCGTTGCGATCAGCCATTCGACGCCTTGCTCGAAGGCCAGCGGGAAAAACAGGAAAAACAGCACGTCAGGCACGCCACGCACGATGGACGAATAGATGGTGCCGATCACGCGTAAAGTCAGAAAACGGGAGTTCTTGAGGGTGGCGCCGATCAGCCCGAAGATCACGGCCAGCGTGCCACCGAAGGCGGCGGCGAAAATGGTGAACTGGAAGCTGGCATACCAGGTCAGGTGCTTGCCATTGGTCAGATAGCTCAGCCAGAAGGCGAAATCGTCGCTCATGAACTGGCTTTCGGAAGCATTGGCATCGGCGGGCTTTCAAAGCGCCGGGGCGGGCTGACCCACCCCGGCAATATGGTTATTCAGCGAAATATGGGCCGCGGCCTTCGAACCACTGAGCGATCAGCTTGTCGACGGTGCCGTCTGCCTTGAGGGCGGTCAGGGCGTCGTCGAACTTGGTCTTGAGTTCGGCTTCGTCCTTGCGCAGGCCGGCGCCGACGCCGTTGCCGATCATGACCTCTTCACCAACGAATTCCAGCGCGCCGCTCGATGCAGCAACGACGGGTTCGAGATAGGCGCCATCGGCGATGATGGTGTCGAGGTTGCCGGCGGCGAGGTCGGCCATTGCCTGGTCGGCAGTGCCAAAGGAGACGACGGTGTTCTTGGCAGCGAGGTTCTCCTCGGCATAGGCCGCCTGGATGGTACCACCCTGGACGCCGACCCGCTTGCCTTCAAGGGCAGTCGGATCGATGCCGGCGCCGGCAGCCGCGACGAACAGCGAGGGATCGGGCGGGAAGTAGTTCTGGGTGAAGTCGATTGTCTCGAGGCGCTCGTCGGTGATCGACATGCCGGCCATGATGACGTCGTAGTTGCCGGCGAGCAGGTTGGGGATGATCGAATCCCAGTCGTTGATGATAAACTCGCAGGTGATGGCAGCCTTGGCGCAGATGGCGTTGCCGAGATCGATCTCGAAGCCTGCCGGCTCGCCCGCGTCATTGAGGAAGTTCCACGGGGCATAGGCACCCTCGGTAGCGATGCGCACGGTTTCCTGCGCCTGGGTTGCGGAACCGAGGGCCAGCAGGGCCGCCGCAGTCAGGATGAGCTTCTTCATCTATATCTCCGTTAGTTATTCTTGTCGTTGTGCCCGGCGAGCCGGGTAGGCCGTCAGCGCTACTGATGATGGGCGGCGTTGAGGAATTGCTTGAGGCGGGTCGATTTGGTGGCGCCGAAAACTTCGTCCGGCGTGCCCTCTTCCTCGATCAGCCCCTGATGCAGGAAAATGATGCGGTCGCTGACCGAGCGGGCAAATTCCATGTCGTGGGTCACGAGAATCATGGTGCGACCCTCATCGGCCAGTACCTTGATGACGCGCAGGACTTCCACTTCAAGCTCGGGATCGAGTGCCGATGTGGGTTCGTCAAACAGCATGACACGCGGGTTGATGCAAAGTGCGCGCGCGATGGCAGCGCGCTGCTGCTGGCCGCCGGAAAGCTGGGCTGGGTAGCTGTTTGCCTTTTCGCTAATGCCCACCTTGTCGAGCATGGCAAGCGCCTCTTCATGCACTTCGCCCCGCGGGCGACGCTGCACGACCAGGGGCGCTTCCATGACGTTTTCGAGGATTGTCAGGTGCGCCCAGAGGTTGAAGCTCTGGAATACCATGCCGAGTTCGGAGCGGATGCGGCGGATCTGGTTTTCATCGGCGATCTGGCGACGGGGCTTGGTCCCGCGCAGCTCGATCTCCTCGCCGTCGATGGTGACGGTGCCGCCATCGGGCACTTCCAGCATGTTGATGCAGCGCAGCAAGGTCGATTTGCCCGAGCCGGACGAGCCGATCAGCGAAACGACTTCGCCTTCGCGCGCAGAAAAGCTGATCCCCTTAAGGACGTCGAGGTTGCCGAATGACTTGTGCAAGTCGCGGATCGCCACGACAGGCCATTTTTCCGCAGCGGCGGCAGCTTGCGCCATATTCACCTTTGACCCGCAACAGCGGACATCTTCCTGAAGTGGTGGCTGCCTTTTTTTGAGGCTGGCGGCCTTGACCGCTTGCTAGAAAAGCAAAAGCTGGCGAGATAGCAAGCGGAAATAACTCTTTTGGGCTATGTCGCACAGGATGTGACGATCTGACGAGCGATATCGGCACGCGATCGCGTGGAGTGGCAATTGTTCTACTTTCTGGCCAAGATTTTCTGGGTGGTCGTCCAACCGCTAAGCATGGTCACGCTTCTGGTGCTGGCGGGAATCGTCTTGCTAGCTTTGGGGCGGAAACGGCTTGGGCTCGCGGCCAATGGCGCGGCGCTATTCGTGTTGGTGCTGTGCGGATTCACGACGTTTGGTGCGCTGATCATCGGTCCGTTGGAGAACCGCTTTACGCGCCCGGTGACCATGCCATCCAGGGTGGACGCGATTATAGTGCTGGGCGGGGCTACGCTGGCGCGCGTCAGCACAGCGCGCGGCGTTGCCGAACTTAACGAAGCCGGTGATCGGCTGACCGAAGCCGTGGTGCTGGCCCGGCGTTATCCGGAAGCGCGGATTGTGTTTTCTGGTGGCGCAGGCATGCTTGACCCTGGCGAGGCGGAGGCTGCGACCGCGGAGCGGTTCTTTCTGGCGATGGGCATTGCCCCCGAGCGTATGGTGCTCGAAGACCAGTCCCGCAACACCGATGAGAATGCCGACCTGACGGCGTCACTGCTAGGCGATACGGGTGGCACTGCAATGTTGGTCACTTCCGCCTTTCACATGCCGCGCTCAGTGGGCCTGTTCCGCCGCGTTGGTCTCGACGTAGTGCCATGGCCAACCGATTATCGCAGCGCCGGTCAGGAGGGGTTCGGTATGGATTTCGCGAACCCGATAAATAGTCTCGATATCAGCAGCATCGCGCTGAAAGAATGGATCGGGCTTGCGGTTTATCACTGGACCGGACGGATTGATTCCATGCTGCCGGCTCAGATTTCGAACTGATCGGCCGGCACCACCAGGCGGTAGCGCACGCTGTCGGGCTCGATGAGAAACTGGGCACTGCCGCCAACCGACAGCGGCACGATGCGTTCCAGCACTAAAGTACCGAAGTGCGGCTGTCGCAGCGCATCGCCACTTTCGATGCCAGCCTCCTGCCACTCGATCACCAGATCGGCTTCCTGCCCTGAATGATCGACCAGCGTGGCATCGACCCAGACGTGCCCCGGCGCATTGTCCGCCAAGGCGCCATGTAGCACGGCATTGGCGCCCAGTTCGTGAATGGCCAAGCCGATGTGCAGGGAGGCGTTCGGCCCCAACAGCGGGTTTTCGCCAGTGATGCGCACTTGGGCCAGCCGGTTGGAGCCGACCCGGGTGAGCTGCGCCGTTATCAGCGTGTGGAGATAAGTGCCGCGCCAGTTACTCTCGGTGACGAGATCCTGCGTGCTCGACAGAGCGTGCAGCCGACCGCGAAACTTGTCGAGAAAGCCTTTGATTGTTGAGCTGTGATGAGCTGTCTGCATTGCGACGGACTGCACGATGGCGAGAAGGTTTTTCGAGCGGTGGCTGACTTCGCGCAGCAAGGCCGACATAGCCTGTTCGCGAGCTCGGCTTTCTGTGACGTCGGCTATGATACCCAGGACGCCGTCCACGTCAGGCTGCAGGCGCACCTCGAATACCCGTCGCCGGAGCCCTTCGCCAATATCGAAATGAAAATTCTGCTCGGCGCCACTGCGGCGCGCCTGCTCGGTGTTCGCGCGGTAGGTGCTGGCAATGTCGGGAGGGAAAGCGGCTGACTCGGCTAAGCCCAGTATGTCTTGCGGCCAGCTCTCGGGAAGGTTCTCGGCTAGATCGAAGTGGTAATGGCGATCCTGGTGCAGGATGCAGATGCCTTGTTCGCGCAAACCAGCTGACAAGGCGCGCAACCTCATGTTCGACTGTTGATTGAGCGCTGGGGGCGGCATAGCGGGAACTCACAAATGTCGCCAGGCTGGACGGCTTCGCCTATGACGAAGCCACGATGCTATCCGGCTAGGAGAGAAAAATTTTCATGTGCGCCGGAAGAAACCGGCAAGTAGTGAAATGACAACAAAGCCAGAAACAGGACAACGAGACCTGTGCAATATCAGCCGAGGCGCCTGTTATTCCATGACACTCCCGCTAGGAGAGTTATGAGGAACAGGCGCTAGTAGAGCATGTCTCTCCCTCGTATAACGATGGATACGCAACGGGCCGCGAGGGTGCCAGTTCCTGTAAGGCAAGAAAAAAGGCCGGGAAAACCCCGGCCTTGTCGGCAGTTCGAATGCATTGGCGAAATCAGGCAGCGGCGCGGGAGCCTTCGTCGAAGAACAACGCCTGGCTGATCAGCGCCTTTACCATGTCGGGGTTGAACGGCTTGGTTACGAGGAAAGTGGGCTCGGGACGCTCGCCGGTCAGCAGGCGTTCCGGGAACGCGGTGATGAAAATCACCGGCACCGAATGGTGGTTCAGGATGTCGTTTACCGCGTCGATGCCAGAGCTGCCATCGGCAAGTTGGATATCGGCCAGAATCATCCGTGGATTGGTCTGGTTAAACAGGTTGACGGCTTCCTTGTGCGTCCGTGCAACGCTGACGACCTTATGGCCGAGGCTTTCCACAAGCTGCTCGATATCCATGGCGATCAGGGGCTCGTCTTCGATAATCATGATCTCTGTCGCCACCTGACGCGAGATTTCAATCGACGCTTCATCGAGCAGGGAGGCGAATTCGCTATCGGACACCGATAGGATCTCAGCGGCCTGCGGATGGGTAAAACCTTCTACAGCAACAAGCAGGAACGCCTGGCGGGGGCGTGGCGCCAGATTGGCAAGATTGCTCGACGCCCGCTTCTCCCAAGCAAAGGTTGAAGTCGGCTCAGGGACTTTGACGGCCGAGGACGAGAACAGCGCTGAGAACAGCTTGTACAGCGCAATGCGATCGTTGGACGCTTCGGGGAACAGAGAAATGTCCGCAATGAGGGCTTCCAAAGTGGCGGCCACATACGCGTCGCCAGATGTCTGCGACCCCGTGACGGCGCGCGAAAACCGCCGTAGATACGGCAGGTGCGGAGCAATCCGCGTGGACAAAGTCATTAGTCTGAACTCCCAGTGACGCTTAAGGCTCGTGATAGCACGAACCTCGGAAACGGTCGCTGGTGAAAGAAAGTTCCTGACGGTCAGGAACTTTTTTTGACAGTGTGCATTATGTCCACGAATGTGGGCAATCTCAATTTCGACGGCAAATAGCGTCATGAAGGACAAACTGGTGACCCAGCAACGTATGCGTACGCAGGCGGGGCGGGCGGAAGATGGGCTCGGTCCGAATACGGATATCGGCAATCGACTGCGCGCACTCTACGGAGCCGTGCAAGACGAAGGTGTGCCGGAGCAGTTGCTCGACCTGCTGGAAAAGCTGGATAGTGCCGAGCAGGCGCACAAATCCAAGAATTCCCCTCGTGATGGGGAGTAAACACATGAGTGGCGAACCCCCCACCTTCAAGCGCGAGATGCTTGCAACGCTTCCCAGCCTGCGCGCTTTTGCGGTCTCCCTGACCGGCAAGCACGACAAGGCAGATGACTTGGTACAAGACACCGTCATGAAAGCCTGGGCTAAGCAGACCAGCTTCGAAATGGGTACCAATATCAAGGCGTGGCTTTTCACTATCCTGCGCAACGAATTCTACAGCCAGATGCGCAAGCGGGGCCGCGAGGTGCAGGACAGCGATGGCGCATTTACCGAGCGTCTTTCAGTGCATCCGGCCCAGTATGGCTCGATGGATATGCAGGATTTCAAGAAGGCGCTGTCGCAACTGCCGGATGATCAGCGTGAAGCCGTCATCCTTATTGGAGCCTCCGGCTTTTCCTATGAGGAAGCTGCGGCGATATGCGATTGTGCAGTCGGTACGATGAAGAGTCGCGTCAGCCGGGCACGCACTCGCCTTCAGGATATTCTCAAGATCACGGGTGAGGCTGACTATGGTCCCGACGCTGTTTCGGCCCAGGTGACCACGTCCAATCACAGCTTTTAGGGATTAATGGCAAGCGCCCGTGCTATGGCGCTTGCCATTGTCTCCTCTGGGATTGGTTTGACGAGGATCGGCACAGCGCTGGTTATGTTGCGCGATAGGCCGATATCGCCAGTGGTAATTACCAGCGGAACACCGGCGGCACTTAGTTCTGTTGGCAATTGCTGATTGTGGGAATGATCTAGTCTTAGCTCTATGATCGCTAATGCCAGATCAGGCCAATGCTGACGCAGTTGCCGGGCCTCGCTCGCATTACGCGCAAACAGGGTCTGCCCCACGCCGAGAGCCTCCAGCATCTGCTGAATGTCTAGAGCGATTAAAAATTCTTCCTCGACAATGAGGACTGGACTACCTCTGAGCATGGTTCTTCCCGAGCGCGTTGTTAAGTCCCTGATGGACCCGGTGGCCGAAGTTGTCATTTAAGTTTGACATGTGCGGGAACGGCGGCGAAACCACTGCGTTTGGCTGTTGCCTGTTTTAGCGTCTTATGGTGATCCTTGAGCCTTGTGCTGCCAAGTTCTGGACGAAGGGTGCCATGCGAGCAGTGTCCTCTGCGGGCCATGCCGAGCTTCAGGGCCTTTGAAAGCCAGGAACTTCGATTTGTTTCGTCGTTCAAAACAGGCGAGCTGGTGGCCGAGACCGGTACAACGCTTCTGGCAGAAGGCAATAACAGCGTACACCTCTATACGCTGCTGTCAGGCTGGGCCTTTCGCTACAAGACGTTGCCGGATGGACGTCGTCAAATTCTCAATTACATGCTGCCCGGCGATCTTGTCGGCCTCCAGGGCTCCATAATTGGCGAGATGCAACACTCGGTTGAGGCTTTGTCTCCCTTGGTCCTTTGCGTGTTCCAGCGAAATCGGCTGACTGAACTTTTCAGTAACCATCCAGGGCTGGCCTTCGACATTACCTGGCTGGCAGCTCAGGAAGAGCGGATGCTTGACGACCATCTATTGAGCCTTGGGCGGCGCAATGCCGTCGAACGGGCTGCCTATCTCATTGCGTTTCTCTACCAGCGAGCAGCGTCCGTTGGGCTTAGTGGGGCAAACGC
Source organism: Devosia psychrophila (assembly GCF_000971275.1). Classification (GTDB taxonomy): domain Bacteria; phylum Pseudomonadota; class Alphaproteobacteria; order Rhizobiales; family Devosiaceae; genus Devosia; species Devosia psychrophila. The sequence goes on from NZ_LAPV01000141.1 coordinate 32,012, forward strand.
TCTGTATCTGCCGATCACGCAAATGCATGTAGCCGACACGCTGGGCCTGTCGATCGTCCATACAAACAAGACATTGCGTAAACTGGCAGATCGAAAACTCATTCGCTGGCTAGATCGCTCCTGCGAGGTCCTCGATGTCGAGGGGCTGATGCAGGCCGCGGAGTGGGAAGGCCCGTTGGAGCGGAAGCGGCCTTTGATATGATTGGGTGCCGGGCCTCAAATATGCCATTGCGCACAGGCAGACCGGACCCGTGTGGTGAAACGCGGCCCGCATCTGGATGACGACGATGAACATTATGGATGGGATCGGCAGGCTAAAGGGGATGACACAGGCCGAGTGGCGCGTGGCGCACAATGCCGCAGTGCTGATGTCCTTGGGCCTAGTGCTGCTGGCAGCCGTGGCGGCGCTGATCCTGGTGCAGGGCATCGACCGGCAGATCGGCGACGTCCTGCATACCTATGACGTACGAAATCAGGCGCGCGAACTCACGATCACCCTGACCGGCGCCGAGAGCGCCCAACGCGGCTACGTGCTGACGCGCGACGATAGCTACCTCGAAGACTACCATCAGTCGTCATCCTCAATCGGCACCCGATTGCTTGCTTTGACTGGTCTTACCACGGATGACCCGCTGCAGGCCGCGCGTATCCGCGCTATCGCTGTGGAAACCGTCGACAAGTCGGACGAGATGGAGCGCAGTGTAAAACTGGTGCAGGACGATCGAACGGCAGACGCGCGCCGACTTATTGCAGCCGGCGTCGGCGAACGGCTGATGGGTAGCCTGCAGGTTGCGCTCCAGCAGTTCATCGACGAGGAAAACGCTAAGCTTTTCGATCGCAACGAGCAAATTGATCAATCCCGGCGCTGGTTGGTGGGCGCAATCATCACGGCTTTGGCGAGCGCGGTAATTCTCGCCTACGCGCTGTTTGCGCGGACGCAGAGGCAAGTCAGCGCACTGGTACTCAGCAAGGACCAACTGCACAGCGAAAACGAGATGCTGGAGGCTCATGTGATCGAACGCACGCAGGCGTTGGACGAGGCCCGAATTCACGCTGAGCAAGAGCGACAGCGTGTCGAGGCGTTGCTGCAGGATGCCAGTCACCGCATCGGCAATTCCCTCGCAACAGTATCGTCACTGCTCGGGCTGCAATTGCTCCGAACCAAGTCGGAGGAAGTGCGCGTGGCGCTTGAATCGGCACGGTCGCGGGTTCACGCGGTTGCCTCCGCGCACCGCCGGCTCAGGCTTGGTCACGACCTCGAAACCGCAAGTGCAGATGAGTTTTTAGAGGCCGTGTTGGAAGATATCGCCAAGACTGCCGGCGACCCCACAGCGGTCAACATTACGGGCGAATTCGATCCGATAGTGGTCGGCGCGCGCGATGCCACGACGATCGGCATCCTGGCGGCCGAACTGGTTACCAATGCGCTCAAGCACGGTTTTCCCGATGGCCGCGCCGGCGCAATCGCGGTCTCACTCAAGCCCGATCCCAACGGCGTGCCGGTGCTCAGAGTCGTCGATGACGGCGTTGGACCGCCAGACGGGCAATCACTGGGCGAGGGCGGTCTTGGGTCGGTCATTATTGCCCAACTGGCCAACCAGTTCGGGGGCGCCCCGTACTATGAGCGACGGCCTGAAGGCGGCCTGAGTGTCAGCGTACCTATGCCGAACATCGAAACCGTTTCAACCGCCAGCTGACACTAAACATCGAGGGGCACGAATGCGCTTCATTGCGATACTGAATAGCGATGGTGGCACGCTGCGAACCATGGACCTGGGCGGGTTCTGCGTCACGGCGCGCGGGATATTTGAGCGGCACGGGCACGAACTCGATTGCCGAATTGTTGCTGGCAGCGACGTGGGAACCGCTCTGCGCAAGGCCGCGCAGGAGGAGGGCGTGCATGCGGTGTTAGCCGGCGGCGGGGACGGCACCATCTCGACCGCCGCAGGTATTTCGTTTGAGACGGGGAGACCGTTGGCAGTGTTGCCGGCCGGCACGATGAACCTCTTTGCGCGGGCGCTGAAGGTGCCGCTGGAATTAACGGAAGCACTTGAGCGAATTGCCGACGGCGGGGTTAACGCCGTAGATATTGCAACTGCAAACCAGCGGACATTCGTGCATCAGTTCAGCGTGGGCATCCATGCGCGGCTGGTCCGCATTCGCGAGAACATGACCTATGGCAGCCGGATCGGCAAAATGCTGGCAAGTTTGCGTGCCATCGGGGCCGCTGCACTCAATCCGCCCCAGTTCGAGGCGGAACTGCACACTAGCAATGGAATCGAGCGGAGGCGGGTCTCGGGCATCACCATTTCCAACAATCCATTGGGCGATCGACAAATTCATGCCGACGGCCTGCATGCGGGCATTCTCGGCGTCTATGTCGCCGCTCCGCTTTCGACGACGGCCCTGCTGAGGCTGGCCATAGATGTTCTCCTCGGTAGCTGGCGCGACAGTCCGATGGTTTCGGAGGAGGAGGTAGCGGAAGTTACCCTACATTTTCCAAAGCGAAAGCACGGCGCACAGGCGGTGATCGACGGCGAGTTGATCAACCTCGATCGTTCGGTTGTGCTGAAGGTGCATCCGGGCGGCTTGAAGGTCGTGCTGCCAAAAAGCTCGGAGAATGCATAGAGATAGAATTTTTGGAACCGAATATAACCTCTGGCGTTAGACACAACCAGTCGGCAGGTTGAATGCCGCCCGTGCAGTGTAGCGTTAGGACCAGAAGTGAGCGATTCAGGCCTTCCCCTTCCAGCAGATGTGCGGAAGGTTTTGGACGATCCGGCGCGGCTGGCGGCTATTGCTGCACTTGAGACCCTGGACAGCGGGCCCGATGCCGACTTCGACCGCCTTGGTCGCATCGCTGCCCATATATTCGGCTCAGAAGTATCCTTGATATCGTTGGTCGGTAACGATCGGCAGTGGTTCCGCGCCCGCTACGGCGTAGATATGACTGAAACCGCTACCGACATGTCCTTCTGCGCATATACTCTGGCTTTAGAAAGCGATGATGACACCCTGGTGGTGCTCGATGCGGAGAAGGATTCCCGCTTCTTTAACCACGCCTTTGTAACGGGTTGGCCGCATATCCGCTTTTATGCTGGTGCCAGTATCAAGGTTGCCGGACAAAAGGTCGGGTCCGTCTGCGTCATCGATACCAAGCCTCGAGCAGCGCTTACGAATGAGGCGCGCGAACAATTGATCGATCTGGCGGCGCTAGCCTCCAGTCTGTTCGAACTGAAGAATGAAGCCCGAGTGAGAGCACGCACGGCGGCGGCTTTGCTACGGGAAGAGTGGCGCCACGCCCTGACGCTGGAAGCAGGCAAGGTTGGCAGCTGGGTCTGGGATGTCCAAACCGGCGAGGTAACCTGCAACGACATGTTCCGTCGCATGTACGACCTGCCAGAGGTAGACACGATCCGTATCGCCGACGTGTTGGCAGCAACCCATGAGAGTGATCGCTCTACAGTGCAGGCGGGCATTGATGCCAGCTTTAGCGATGGCGTCGATTTCAGTACCGAGACGCGAGCGGCCAATACCGGGCGTTGGCTGACCATGCGCGGCCGGGTTTATCAGCGCGATGCCGACGGAAAGGCGCTGGTGATGATGGGCGCCAGTATCGACATTTCGGAGAGCAAACAGACGGCGGAGCATACCCGGCTGCTGTTGCGCGAGCTCAATCACCGGGTGAAAAATACTCTGGCGATGATCCAGTCAGTGGCCCGCCAAACCATCCGGCAAAACCCGGATCCGAAAGACTTCATCGAGGCTTTTTCGGGCAGGTTGCGCACGATTTCAGATGCACATGTACTGCTGGCCGATCGAGATTGGACTGGCGTGCAACTGTTCGAAGTAATTGGCTCGCAACTCGGACCCCAGTTCCGTACCACGCCAGACCGGGCCGAGGTTAGCGGCGATGATGTCATGCTGCCGGCCGATCATGCAGTAGGTCTTGGCCTGATCTTGCACGAGCTGACCACCAACGCGCATCGATTCGGCGCTTGGTCGAGCGATCGGGGCATCGTAAACATTGACTGGGAAATCAGGGACACCCCCGTGCGTGGCTTGTCGCTGACCTGGCGCGAAAAAGGCGGCCCACTGGTGCAAAAGCCGGATGAGTATGGATTGGGAACGCGCCTGATCCAGCGTAGCCTCGCGAAGGTGTTGGATAGCGAAGTGCAGCTCAATTTCGAGCCGGATGGCGTGGTGGCGAGTGTGTGGATGCCGTTACCGGCGGAACAGATTTAAGGCCGCCTTTCGGCGGCCTTTTCGCTATTGTTCGGTCTTGTCGCTGCCACCACGGACCAGCAGGAAAGCAGCCAAGGCCGCCGCCGGAATACCCAGCGTTCGCAGCAGTGGAGACCTGAGCAGCACGGGCAGCGCGGTAATTGCTGCCGTCGTCACGAAAGCGCTGGTCTCGCTGGACCTACGCTTTTCAGCAACTTCTCGCTTGTGCCGCCCCTTGCCGATCAGGCTGCCAAGATAGACGGCCAGCGCTAGCACAAGAAACCCAGCGGCAAAGATCAACGCAGCATAAATGACCCCAAGCACATCGGATAATGCGAAAAAGCCCGCTGCGACGAGGAAAAACGCTCCAACCGCTGCGAAAGCAACGATCACCGCATTGAGGATTACGGCATTGCGCACCCGCTCGGTTATTGAGTCGAACTCAATGCCGAGCAGGGCTGCTAATGGAACCAGAAGGTTCATGGCACTTAGTGTCGCGACAGAAGGGCGAGTACGAAGCCGATGCCGATTGCGCTGGCGACCGCCGTCAGAGGCTTTTCCCTGATGGTGGCCTTGAGCTGCTGCTCGATGTCGCTGGCCTTTTCTTGTACGTCTTCTACGACGTGCTCGGCCTGCCGCTGCAAGTGACTGGCCTCGCTCTTGGCAACAGCCTTGACCTCGTTGACCTTGTCATTGCTCAAGCGGGCCAGGGTTGCGGCGATGGCCTTGAGATCGCTCTGCAGCTGGGAAACTTGATCTTCGAGCTGGGCCTCGCGAACCTTGGCGCTCGCCCGGCTTGCGCGGGCAGCAGCTGGTTTACGTTCTGGTGCCAGATCGGAAGTGGTTGCCATGTGACGCTCCTGTTGTTGTAGGGATGGAACGCCCTGAAAACCAAGGGGTTCCGTTCGCGGAAAAGAAGACACCCCAATGCACACGAAGCGCATCGGGGTGGCAAGGGGCGGGTGAAAGGGGGGCGACTTTCGACCCGCGGGCGCTTCTCATGAAGTGAGAACCAGAGACTGGCTGCGCCTGTTTTATTTACTGGGTATCTAGATGCGTCCCATCAAGACGAGGATTAGGATAATCACCAGAACAACACCTAGGATTCCGGAAGGACCGTAGCCGAAGCCGCGCGAATAGCCCCAACTGGGTAGAGCGCCGACTAGCAGAAGAATGAGAACGATAACGAGAATTGTACCCAAGCCCATGGTAGCTCTCCTATTGTTTTTGTGACGCTTTGAAGGTTTCTAGAGAACAGCGAGTAGAAGTCCGGCGACAATTGTCAGGATCAAGAAAGCAGGGGCAAGAGCCTTGAACATGGTGCTGTAATGGGTTTCCTCATCATAGCCTTCGGTCCATACCATGGTGTCACGACCCGCATTCTCTAGTGCCTTGATCTCCATGGTGCTCATAACCATCTCCTCCCCCGCAAATATTGCGCGTGGCCGAGTAACGGGGGGCGATCAATATTGGTTCCGCGAGCCGATTGAATCAGATCGATGGAGCTACTCGACCCGAATTACGTCTACCGACTGGGTGGTTTCGTGCGAGCCGTGCGTCTTGAGCACGCCGACGATGGGCGATATGTCGGCATAGTCGCGACCATGCCCGATTGAGATATGATCGGGTCCAGCAATCATCGCGTTGGTCGGGTCGAATTCGATCCAGCCGACATGCTGGCCGCACCAAGCGCGGACCCAGGCATGCATGGCATCGGCGCCTTCAAGCCGCGGCTTACCCGCGGGAGGCGTAGTGCGCAGGAAGCCCGATACGTATCCGGCCGGAATGCCGATGCCGCGGAGCCCTGCGATCATCACGTGAGCAAAATCCTGGCAGACCCCCTTGCGCAAGGCAAAAGCCTCGGCCGGCTTGGTCTCGACATCGGTGGCCTTGGAGTCATAGGCAAAATCGCGATGGATGGCCATGCAGAGTGCGGTTGCCGCCGCCATGACCGAGGGCGTTCCGGCGGTGACATCTTCCCCGTATTGGGTGATTGCCGCCACCAGTCGCACGCGCGGCGAAGAGGAGAGGAAATGATGCGGGCTATCGGGCTCGACCGACCAGTGGCGCGATATTTCCTGGCGCAGGACCTCGCGGGATGGCGACAGGTCGGCCGGTGGAATGTTGTCTTCTACCTGGACGCGCGCGGTCAGGCGAATATCGAGATGGTCATGCGGCATCACATAGGTAAGCGTGGTGACCGAGTTGCCGAAGAAATCGGTAAAGGTGCTTTCGCGCTGCGGGCGTGGCTCAAAGGAAAGACCGGAGGCTACGACGCGCTGTACGCCAGGCACGCTGATCGGCGCCACGCGAATGAGGTGGCGGCCGCCATGCACGGTAGCATCGTAGTCATAGTGCAGCGCGAGGCGTACATCATAGAGCATGGTCGTCACACGAAGTAGGCCGCGGCAACGAGGCTGGCCAGCATGCCGATGTCGGCGGCCATTTTGTCGAGACGTTGGGGGGTCATGTCGGCCGGATCGGCGATCCGCAAGTCGGTCTCGATCTGCAAGGCGGCCTTGGCGGCTGATGAGAGTTGTCCGTCATCGATGCCCCCCGGAAGCATCTCGATCTGCGCACGTAGTTCGGCTATCTGGAACAGCACCGAGCGCGGATTGAGGGGGTCGAGCGCCAGCAGGTCGATGGCGCTTTGCGTGCCGGCGCTCACCGAATAACGGCGCCGGTGCGACATGACGCTATCGCCAATTTCGAGCAGCATTTCGAGCGAGCCGTCCGGTGCGTCCTTGCCGGTCAGGTGGCTCAGAATCCGGGCAATCTGGATGGCGCGCTCAAGGCGACGACCGAGTTCGAGAAACCGCCAGCCGGCAAAGCGATACATGTTTTCATGCACGAGGCCGGAAAAGCCGGCCAGTTTGCGCAGCAGCACGGTCATCGAGCGGGTGGCGTCGTCGCCCGACCGCACCTTGGTCGCAAAACGCTGGGCGGTCTTTTGCAGGTCGTTTAGCGCCAGCCAGCCATCGGGCGAAAAGCGGTCGCGGATCTGGCCGGCGCTGTGCACGGCGCTGTCGATGGAGGCGAGCAGGCCCTGCGGCATGGGCTCACTGGCATCGACATCGATGCTGTCGAGGAACGCCGCGCAGTGCGTGAGAATGGGCAGGTCGGCTTTGCTGAGCTCTGCCAGGCGGGCGTTGTAGGCGCGCAGGATGCGAACCGTCGCCTCGCAGCGTTCGGCGTAACGCCCGAGCCAGATCAGGTTATCGGCGGCGCGGCTGGGCAGGCTTCCCGGTGCATTGCGCACCAGCTTCTGGCCATCCTGCGGCAGCAGCGAGACGCGCTCGACCGGCTTGGATGACAGCACCCAGACGTCTGCCGCCTGACCGCCGCGCTGCATGGCGATGGCGCTGGTATCCTGGCTGGAGCCGACGCGGGCAAAGCCGCCGGGCATGATAGTCCAGCCCTGGGCGGTGCGCGCAGCATAAACGCGCAGCGTGATGGGGCGCGGCTGCAGCTTGCCATCGACATAGACCGGCGCAGTGGACAGGCGCACCGGCTCTTGGCCGACATAGTCGGCGCCACTGGCCCGAATGCGGTCGAGCAAGGCGGCTTTCTGGTCGGACGGAATAGACGAGCCCAGCGCCGTGCCGCGCAAATCATCGAATGGCAGGCTGGTCGAAAAGGCCGGGCCGATCAGCAGGTTATCGAAGTTATCGAGCACATGTTTTTGCTCGCCAGCCTGGCCGCACCACCACGTGGCGATTTCCGGCAGCAGTAGTTTGCCCCCAAGCAATTTCTGGGCAAGGCGCGGCATGAAGGCGGCAAGGGCACGGGTTTCGAGGATGCCGGTGCCGAGCGCGTTAATCATCGAGATCGAGCCGTGACGCAGTGCTTCGACCATGCCGGGCGTCCCGATGCGACTATCGTAACGCAGTTCGAGCGGATCGACGAAGCTGGCATCGACACGACGCCACAGCACGCTGACCGGTTTGGGACCAGCGACGGTACGCACCATGACCTTGCCGTCTTCGACGATCAGGTCTTCGCCCTCAAGCAGCATCAGGCCAAGATAACGGGCAATATAGGCGTGTTCAAAATAGGTTTCGTTGAGCTGGCCGGGCGTCAAAATGCCGACGCGGCCGCCATCGCGCTTGGCGTCATCGAACAGCTTATCGCGGAAATCGCGGAAGAAACCGGCGAGGCGCTGGACGTTCATGTCCGAGTAGATATCGCTGAGCGCACGCGTGGTAGCGACGCGGTTTTCCAGCGCGAAGCCGGCGCCGGAGGGGGCTTGGGCACGGTCGCCCAGTACCCACCAGGCGCCATCGGGGCCGCGGCCCAGTTCGAAAGCGCAAAAATGCAAATAATGGCCGCTAACGGGTTTGACGCCAACCAGCGGACGCAGGAATTCGCCGTTGCGCGCGACGAGTTCGGGGGGCAGCAGGCCCTGCTGAACCAGTGTATTGTCGCCGTAAATATCGGCGATCACGGTTTCGAGCAGCTCGGACCGTTGAACCAGCCCGGCGCTGATGCGGGACCAGTCGGCCTCTTCGATCAGCAGCGGCACATGGGCAAGTGGCCAGGCCCGCTCCTTGCCTTCAGCGCCGTCATATTTGCGGTAGAACACACCGGCATCGCGCAGGTACTGGTCGGCCCGCTCGAAGCGGGCTGCCAGTTCGGCTGGGCCGAGCTTGTCGAATGCGGCCATGAGCTGAGACCAGCCCGGGCGGATGTTCCCGTCCGGGTCGATCATCTCATCGGGGACACCAGGCTGCAGCCGGTAGTCAGCAATAATGCTGGGGCCGGCCGGAGGCTTGCCGCGAGACTTTTGATTCCGCATTTCCATGCGCTACCAGAAGCGTGGCGGCCGTCGCAGGTCAAGCGTTAGCGGGAATTCGTCCGCAGGCTTTTCCTCGCGCAGGGCATAACCACCGGTCGTGTAATTCTGCGGCACGAAACGCGCAAGGCGGCGTGCCTCGGCCTCATTGCCATTGACGGGGAAAGTATCGTAGCTGCGGCCGCCCGGATGGGCGACGTGATAGACGCAACCGCCGACCGGGCGCTGGGTCCAGCGATCATAGATATCGAACACCAGCGGCGTGTTGACTGGCAGCGTTGGGTGCAGGCCCGAGGCGGGTTGCCAAGCCTTGTAACGGACGCCTGCAACCGCGGTGCCGGCCGTATCGGTCTTGCGCAAAGGCACCGGGCGCTGGTTGCAGGTGAGGGCGTAGCGCTCGGGATTGATGCCTTCGAGCTTGACCTGCAGGCGTTCGACCGAACTGTCGACGAAGCGGACCGTGCCGCCGATGGCACCCTGTTCGCCCATGACATGCCAGGGCTCGAGCGCCTGGCGCAGTTCGAGGTGGACGCCCTCGTATTCGACTTCGCCGCAAAACGGGAAGCGGAATTCGAGCTGAGCGGCAAACCAGGCCGGATCGAGCTTGAAACCGTGCCGATCGAGGTCGGCGATGATATCGAGGAAATCCTGCCAGACGTAGTGAGGCAGCATGAAGCGATCATGCAGCGTGGTGCCCCAGCGGGCGAACGAGCCATCGGCCGGGTCGGCCCAGTAGCGGGCGATCAGCGCGCGGATCAGCACCTGCTGGGCCAGCGACATGCGGGCATTTGGCGGCATTTCGAAGCCGCGGAATTCGACAAGGCCAAGCCGGCCGGTAGGGCCATCGGGCGAAAACATTTTGTCGATGCAGATTTCCGAGCGATGCGTATTGCCGGTGACATCGACGAGCAGATTACGGAACAGGCGATCGACCAGCCAAGGCGATGGCGCTGGCTCGCCCGAGGCGGGGTTGGGCACCTGCGCCATGGCGATTTCGAGTTCGTAGAGGCTGTCGTGACGGGCCTCGTCGAAGCGTGGCGCCTGGCTGGTGGGTCCGATGAAAAGGCCCGAGAACAGGTAGCTCATCGACGGATGACGCTGCCAATGCAGCACCAAAGACTTGAGCAAATCCGGCCTGCGCAGGAAGGGACTGTCATGTGGCGTGGCGCCACCAACTACGACGTGGTTGCCGCCGCCGGTGCCGGTGTGACGGCCGTCGATCATGAATTTGTCGGCGCCGAGACGGCTCTGGCGGGCCTCTTCATAGATGGCGCTGGTGGTGGCGACGCAGTCGTCCCAGCTCGATGCCGGATGGATATTGACCTCGATGACCCCGGGATCTGGCGCAACGCGGATAACGTTGAGGCGCGGATCGTGCGGCGGCGAATAACCTTCCAGATGCACCGGCTGGCCGATTTCCCTGGCAGCGGCTTCTGTGGCGGCGACGAGTTCGAGATAGTCTTCGAGTTTTTCGACCGGCGGCAGGAAAATGCACAGGCGATGGTCGCGGATTTCGGCGGTAACGGCGGTGCGGACTTCGCCTTCGATCTCGCTGATTTCCTGCTCGGTGCGGTCTTGCTGCTCGCTGGCGGCGGTGAAAGACGAGGTAGTTTGAGCGCGCGGATCGGCCTCAAGCCCGGTTTTCTGGCGCGACAGGATTTCCACCGGATCGGGCAGGGGGCCGCGCGGGGCGCCTGGGTCCTGCGCCACGACGTGGGGATATTCGTTTGGCTTGAGATGTTTAAGCGAGCTGAGCGGCAAGCGATAACCGGCCGGGCTGTCGCCGGGGGCGAGGAACAGCTTGCCGCGGCGGGTCTTCCACGTCTCGGTCAGCCACGGGCTTGACGCAGCGGCGTTCCATCGCTGCACGGGCAAAACATAGCCGGTGGGATTGGTGAGGCCGCGCTCGAACACCTTGGCGATGCGGGAGCGGGCTTCGGGATCGGCCAGTTCGGAATTGGCGGGATCGACGTTTTCCGGCAGGTTGGCTTCCTTGAGCAGCCACTCGCCGGGGTCCTCATAGGCTTCGGCAATGGTCTCGCCGGTTAGGCCAAGATTGCGCGCGAAGCTAGCGAGGAATTTGCGGGCATCCTCGTGGGTTGCGGTAGTCTTGACGCCTTCTCGGGCGATGAGCTTTTCGTCGCTCCACACCGGCTTGCCGTCGAGGCGCCAGAACAGCGAGAAAGTCCAGCGCGGCAGGCTTTCGCCGGGGTACCACTTCCCCTGACCATAATGCAGCATGCCGTTGGGTGCGAAGCGGGTGCGCAGGCGGCGGATCAGGTCATCGGCCAAGACGCGCTTGGTGGGTCCGACTGCGCCGGTGTTCCACTCGTCGGCTTCGAAGTCGTCGATGGAAACGAAGGTCGGCTCGCCGCCCATGGTGAGGCGGACGTCGTTGTCGACAAGGACTTTGTCGACCTGTTTGCCGAGAGCGTTGAGTTCGTCCCAGCTGGCGTCGGAGAACGGTTTGGTGATGCGGGGGTGTTCGGCAACGCGGGTGACGCGCATGTCGAAGGCGAACTCGACTTCGGCGAAAGACGCGAAGCCGGAAATTGGCGAGGCGTTACGAAAGTGCGGCGTTGCAGCTAACGGAACGTGACTTTCGCCGGTCAGCAGGCCAGAGGTCGGATCAAGGCCAACCCAGCCGGCTCCGGGAAGGTAGACTTCGCACCAGGCGTGCAGATCGGTAAAATCATGATCGGTGCCTGCGGGGCCGTCGAGCGACACCAGATCGGGCTTGAGCTGGATCAGGTAGCCGGACACAAAACGCGCGGCGAGGCCGAGATTGCGCAGGGTCTGGACCAGCAGCCAGCTTGAATCGCGGCACGAACCGCGTGCATTGCCTAAGGTTTCTTCGGGTGTCCAGACGCCGGTTTCCATGCGCACGATATAGGCGATGTGCTGCTGGATCGAGGCGTTGATGGCGCTGACGAAGTTGACCGTGTTGGTCGGGCGCTTGTCGATGCCATCGAGGAAGCGCTGCAGCAGCGGTCCGACCGGTTCGGGCTGGCGATAGATCGACAGATCGGGGCGAATATCCTCGGGATACTCGAACGGCCAGGTCTCGGCGCTCTCTTCGACGAAGAAATCGAAGGGATTGTATATCGTCATATCGGCGATGAGGTCGACTTCGATCTTGAGCTGGGTCACCGGCTCGGGAAAGACGAAGCGCGTCAGAAAATTGCCATAGGCATCCTGCTGCACGTTGACGAAATGCAGCGACGGCGAAACCTTGAGCGAATAGCTCAGCACCTTGGTCTTGGAGTGCGGCGCCGGTTGCAGCCGGATGATCTGGGGCTGCAGATAGACCGGACGGTCATACTTATAGTGCGTCAGATGATAGACGGCAGCTTTGATCGACATGCGTTGTTGTCGCTCGCTTCAGGCCACGAATTTTGACTTCCCGGATAGAAGCTTAGCGAGTGTCGCGCCTCCCGGCTAGGGCACATCTGACAGTTCACACCATCGCGTCGATCACCTGACGTTGACGCAGCATCTCTATGAAGATGGCATAATCCTTGTCGAACTGGGCCCGGGCGGCCGGGTCTGGAGCGCGTTCGGTGCCGCCTTGCTGCATGGCGACACAGGCGGCGTCGAGGCTTGGATAGAGGCCGGCGGCCGTGGCGGCGACCATGGCCATGCCGAGCAGGGTCGCGTCTTTGGCCGAGGATTCGACGACGGTGCAACCGGTGGCGTCGGCGTAAAGCTCCATCAGCACGGCATTTTTGGTGTGACCGCCGGTGACATGCAGTGTGTCGATGGCATAGCCGCGAGTGTTGAGCGTTTCGAGGATGTGGCGGACGCCGAGGGCGATGGAAACCGAAGTGCGCCAGTACAGGCGGCACAGGCTGTCGAAGTCGCTGTCCAGCGTCAGGCCGGAGATGACGCCGAGGGCAAACGGGTCGCCCAGGGGCGAACGGTTGCCGTGGAAGTCGGGCAGGACGTGGAGGCGATTGGCGAGAGCGAGACCCTCAGCCTGACGCAGTTTCATGATGCGGGTGGCAATGCGGTGGTGCATGTCGGTCGAGGGTTCGCCGCCCGCGCCATGCCAGCGGATGATGTGATCGAGCAGGGCACCGGTGGCGGATTGGCCGCCTTCGTTCAGCCAGACGCCGGGCAGGACGGCGCCAAAATATGGGCCCCAAACGCCGTTGGTGGGGCGGTCTTCGGCCGAGAGCGCCATGACGCAGCTGGAGGTGCCGGCGATCAGCGCGAGGTGGCGGTCGATGGTATTGACGTCATGGGTGAAGGCGCCAAGCACGCCCAGTGCGCCGGCGTGGGCGTCGATCAGCCCGGCGCCAACGTGGCAGGCAGTGGTGAGGCCGAGATCTGCAGCGGCAATGGGGTTGAGCGGGCCAAGATCGGCGCCGACCGGGCTGGCTTCGGCGGGCAGGGAGGCCTTGGTCAGCAGGTCTTCGAGGCCGACCTGGGCCAGGAAATCATGCCGCCATTTTTGCTCTTCGTGGGCCAGATAGGTCCATTTGCAGGTGAGGGTGGACTGGCTGCGGGCTTGGGAACCGGTGGCTTTCCATGAGAGGAAATCGGCGAGGTCGAACATCATGCCGGCGCGGGCCCAGCTCTGCGGCATGTGCCGCTTGAGCCACATCAGCTTGGGCGCTTCCATCTCGGGCGACATGACGCCGCCGGCATATTTCAGCACTTCGTGGCCGGTGAAGGTGCATTCCTCGGCTTCGGCGAGGGCGCGGTGGTCGAGCCAGACAATGGTGTCCCAGCGGTCCTGGCCATTGGTCGAGACGGTGACGGGCTGGCCGTGGGTGTCTCGGACGACGAGGGAGCAGGTGGCGTCGAAACTGAGGCCGACGACATGGTGGGGATCGGCGCCGGCCTTGGTCATGGCTTCACGGACGGCGATGCAGACGGCCAGCCAAATCTGCGCGCTGTCATGCTCGGCATGATTGGCGTCGGTGCGATTCATGACGATGGGATGCTCGGCGCGGGCGAGCAAGGCTCCCTGCGCCGTCAGCACGCCGGCCCGGGCACTCCCCGTACCCACATCCACTGCCACCAGGAGGCTTTGCGTCACGCCAGAGCGCCTTCTTCTCGGTTCGGGCGGGAAGGTAGCGGAAGGTGAGGGCGTTGGCTACGGGGCTAAAGCTGGTCGGCGAGATAGCGCTCCAGGGTTGCCTTGGTGCCGATGTCCCACAGGGTGGTGAGGGCGTTGGTGAAGGCTGCGATGAAGGCTGGGTTGGCGGCGAGGTCGCCGTAGATTTCGGTCATGGCGAGCCAGGCTTTGGGGTCGGACTTGGCGAGTTTGGCCTGGGCGGTGAGGCGAGCCCAGCTTGGATCGTTGGGCTCGATGACGGCGCCTGAGTCGGTTTCGCCGTAGCAATAGCGACACCAAAGGGCACTTACGAGTGACAATCCGTTGACAGACTGTTGACGTTGAACGCGGTCCAGAGCCGACGGAATGATAAATTTGGGCTGCCGATTGGAGCCGTCGAGGGCCAATCGGCGGATGGTATCGCCGATTTTTGGATTGGCAAAACGACGCTGGCAGAGAGCGAAGTAATCGCCGAGGTCAGTTTCGGGCACTGGGGGCACCACGGGGATAATTTCGTCCTGTTCGACCTTGGTCAGAAAGGCCGAGACCAGTTCATTTTCCATCGCCTCGTGGACGAAGTGGATGTCCATCAGGCCTGCTGGGTAGGCGATGGTGGCGTGGCCGCCGTTGAGAATGCGGATCTTCATGTGCTCGTAGGGGGCGACGTCGTCGACGAACTGGACGCCGACTTTTTCGAGCGCTGGGCGGCCGGCGGGGAAATTGTCCTCGAGCACCCATTGTTTGAAATTTTCGCAGAACACCGGCCAGGCGTCGTCGATGCCGAAGTTGTCGGCGAGGAGGCCGATTTCGCGCGGTGAGGTGGCGGGGGTGATGCGGTCGACCATGCCATTGGGGAAGGCGACGGTGTCCTTGACCCAGGTGGCAAGGGATGGGTCGACGAGCTTCGCAAGGCCGACGATGGCGTTCTGGGTGACGTGGCCGTTGCCGGGAATGTTGTCGCAGCTCATTACGGTGAAAGGCTGGGTGCCTTCGGCGCGGCGACGGATCAGGCCGGCGAGGATCAGGCCGAAGGTGGTTTTGGGCGCGTCGATGTGGGCGGCGTCATAGGCGATATCTGGGTGGGCCGGATCGAACTTCTGGCTGGCAGGGTCGATGTAGTAACCGCCCTCGGTGATGGTCAGCGAGACGATGCGGATGGCGGGGTCGGCGAGCTTGTCGATGATGGCCGACGCCTCGCCGGGCCTGAGATAATCCACCATGGCGCCGGTGATGCGGGCGGCGCTGCTGTCGTCTTCCTGCTCGACCACGGTGGTCAGCCAATCCTGCGCCTTGAGCTTTTGGCGCATGGCTTCGTCGGCGTCGCGCACGCCGGCGCCGACCAGCGCCCAATCATGATCGGAGCCGGTGGCGAACAGGTCGTCGAGATAGACGGCCTGATGCGCGCGGTGGAAATTGCCGACACCGAAATGCACGATGCCTGCGGTAAGGGTGGCTCGATCATAGGCCGGGGTGGCGGCGGTGGTGATGGTGGGTAGGGCGGCGGCGGAAAGTTTGGTGGTCATCATGGCCCCCCGGATATGACTAGGTTGCGGTGTTTTAGGGCGAGAGATCGTGGCTCTCCTCCCCCACCCTTGATCCCTCCCCGCAAGGGGGAGGTGTCGACTGCGAATCTGGCTGGTCAGATAGCCAGGCCGGCGGCGTCGAAGCGGTAGATGCGGGTGGCGTCAGGCGTCAGATAGACGTCGTCGCCGTGGCTGAAGGTCTGGTCGCCATCGGTGCGGATGGTCATCAGGCCGAGGCCGTCGACATGAACGTGAAGGAAGGTGTCGCTTCCGAGCTGTTCCGCGACGCCGACGGTGCCCTTCCAGGTGCCGGGGATATTTTCGCGGCTGAGCAGGAAGTGCTCGGGACGGACGCCGATCGAGTGGGCATTGTGCTTGGCCGCTTCCGGGCCATCGACGAAGTTCATTTTAGGACTGCCGATGAAGCCGGCGACGAAGCGGTTGGCGGGTTTCTTGTAAAGATCGAGTGGCGAGCCGAACTGTTCGACGTTGCCGGCATTGAGCACTACTATGCGGTCGGCCATGGTCATGGCTTCGACCTGATCGTGGGTGACGTAGATCATCGTGGTCTTGAGCTGCTGGTGCAGTTCGGTGATTTCGAGCCGCATGTTGACGCGCAGGGCTGCGTCGAGGTTGGACAGCGGCTCGTCGAACAGGAAAGCCTTGGGCTCGCGGACGATGGCGCGGCCGATGGCGACGCGCTGGCGCTGACCACCGGAGAGGGCGCGGGGACGACGGTCGAGATAGGAGCTAAGGTTGAGCGTGCGCGCGGCGTATTCGACCTTCCTGTCGATCTCTTCTTTCGAAGCTTTGGCCATCTTCAGCGGAAAGGCGATGTTGTCGCGTACCGTCATATGCGGATAGAGCGCGTAGGACTGGAACACCATGGCGAGGCCGCGACGGGCGGGTGGCGCCTTGGTCATGTCCTCGCCATCGAGCAGGATGGTGCCGCTGGAGGTGTCTTCGAGCCCAGCAATCAGCCGCAGCAGGGTCGACTTGCCGCAACCGGATGGGCCGACGAAGACGACGAATTCGCCCTCCTTGATGTCGAGGCTGATGTCGGGAATGATTTGGACGTCGCCGAAGGACTTCTTGACGTTGCGCAGAGAGATAGAGCCCATTTTCAGTAGTCCTTACTTTACAGCGCCGAAGGTGAGGCCGCGGACGAGTTGTTTTTGGCTGAACCAGCCCATGAGCAGGATCGGCGCGATGGCCAGCAGGGATGCCGCCGAGAGCTTGGCGAGGAACAGACCCTGGGGAGATGAGAAAGACGAGATGAAGGCGGTCAGCGTGCCGGCGCGGCCCGAGGTCAGCGTGATGGTCCAGAAGGCCTCGTTCCAGGCCAGGATGACGTTGAGCAGCAGCGTCGAGGCGATGCCGGGCAGCGCCATCGGGATCAGGACATGGACGATCTCGTTATAGAGTTCGGCGCCATCCATGCGGGCGGCTTCGAGGATGTCGATCGGGATTTCCTTGAAGTAGGTGTAGAGCATCCAGATGATGATCGGCAGGTTGATCAGCGTCATGATGATGGTCAGGCCCTGCAGGGTATCGAGCAGGCGCAGGTCTCGGAAGATCAGGTAAATCGGGATCAGCACGCCAACGGCGGGCATCATCTTGGTGGAAAGCATCCACATCAAGACGTCCTTGGTGCGCTTGGTCGGTGCGAAGGCCATGGCCCAGGCGGCGGGAATCCCGATCAGCAGGCCCAGCAGAGTCGAGCCGACCGAGACCACGATGGAATTGAACGCGTGCTTGAAATAATCCGAGCGGTCCTGCACGGCGCCAAAGTTTTCGAGGGTGAAATTCTGCGGCAAGAAGGTCGGCGTATTGGCGATGGCTTCGGCTTCGGTTTTGAAAGCGGTGAGAACCACCCAGAGGATGGGCGAGAACAGCAGGAGAGCAATGGCCCATGCGGCGATGGTGAAGCCAATCTTGGTCTGGACGGAGACGTTGCGTGCCATGATGGTTCCTCAAGCGTCCAAGTTCTTGCCGACGGCGCGCATCAAGAAGAATGCGACCACGTTGGCGATGACGACAGCCACCATGCCACCGGCGGAACCGGCGCCGATGTCGTTGGACAGGATGCCGGTGCGGAACACCAGGAAGGCGATGTTGGTCGAGGCATAGCCCGGACCGCCGCCGGTGGTGACGCGGATTTCAGCGAAGATGCCGAGCAGGAAGATGGTCTGGATCAGGATCACGATGGTGATCGAGCGGGCCATGTGCGGCAGGATTATATAGTAGAAACGGTTGATGGCGTTGGCGCCATCCATCTCGGCGGCCTCGCGCTGCTCCTCGGAGAGCGACTGCAGGGCGGTCAGCAGGATCAGTGTTGCGAACGGCAACCACTGCCAGGCGACGATGACGATGACCGAGAACAGCGGATACTGGTTGAACCAGTCGACCGGCTGCAGGCCAAAGAATTTCCACAGGTGCCCCAGCATGCCGTAACCGGGGTGCATGAAGCCGTTCTTCCAGATCAGCGCGGCCACCGGCGGCATGACGAAAAAGGGCGAGATGACGATGATGCGCAGGATGCCTTGACCCCATAGCGGCTGATCGAGCAGTAGCGCGAGGAATGTGCCGCCCACCACGGTGATGATCAGCACGCCACCGACGAGGATCAGCGTATTGACCAGCGACTGCGTGAAGCTGGGGTCGCCAATGACGTAGAGGTAATTGGCCCAACCGGCAAAGCCGGTCATCATCGGGTTGATCAGGCTGTAGTTCTGGAAGGAGAACCACAGGGTCATGACCAGTGGCACGATCATCCAGATCAGAAGCACGATGACGGCGGGGGCCATCATGATGCGCGAGAGCGTACGGGTCTGTGCGGTGGCCATGGGTGGTCCTCGGTGCCGGCTAAGGTCTTTCGGACTATCGCCCCCTCCCCCTTGAGGGGAGGGCCGGGGAGGGGGTGGTTCAGTGTCCCACTGATGGACCCCCTCCCTCATTCCCACCGCTCAAGGGGGAGGGAGGCGAAAGTACGATGCGTCCCGTTTTATCTGGCAGGCATAGAAACCGCCCGGTCTCCAGAGGGGACTTTGACCGGGCGGCTCGTCTTCGGGAGAGGACTACTTGATGTAGCCGGCGCGGGTCATGTCGCGGGTGACTGCGTCCTGGGCCTGGGCCAGGGCGTCGTCAGCCGACATCTGGCCGGCAAGGGCTGCCGAGAACAGTTGGCCGACATTGGTGCCCATGCCGGCAAATTCCGGGATGGCGACGAACTGCACGCCAACATAGGGCACTGGCTTGACGGTCGGCTTGGCGGGATCGGCCGAGTTGATGGAGTCCAGCGTCATCTTGGCGAAGGGTGCTGCAGCCTGGTAGTCCGCATTCTCATAGAGCGAAGTGCGGGTGCCGGGCGGAACGTTAGCCCAGCCTTCAGCTGCGGCCACGGTTGCCAGATAGTCCTTGTTGGTTGCCCAATCGATGAACTTCTCGGCGGCTTCGGCATTCTGCGAGCTTGCTGGAATGGCCAGCGACCATGCCCAGAGCCAGTTGCCGCGCTTGCCCAGACCATTGTCGGGAGCCAGGGCGAAACCGACCTTGTCGGCAACGGTGGAGTCGGTGGGGTTGGTCACGAAGGATGCGGCGACGGTAGCGTCGATCCACATGCCACATTTGCCCTGCTGGAACAGCGTGAGGTTTTCGTTGAAGCCATTGGACGAAGCACCGGCCGGGCCAGCGTCAGCCATCAGCGACAGGTAGGTGTCCAGGGTGTTCTTCCACTCTGGGGTGTTGAACTGGGGTTTCCAGTTTTCGTCGAACCAGCGGGCACCGAAGGAGTTGGACATGGCGGTCAGGAAGGCCATGTTCTCGCCCCAACCGGCCTTGCCGCGCAGGCAGATGCCGTTGATGTCGGCGGTGCGGTCGGTCATGGCGCGGGCGGCTTCTCCGATGAATTCCCAGGTCGGGGCTTCCGGCATGGTCAGGCCAGCCTTTTCCATCAGGTCCTTGCGGTACATGATAAACGAGCTTTCGCCGTAGAACGGGGCTGCATAGAGCTTGCCGTCGAGCGAAAGGCCCGAACGGATGGCAGGCAGAATGTCGTCGACGTCATAAGAGGCATCGGCGGTGAGAGCGTCGAGCGGAGCCAGCCAGCCCTGCTTTGCCCAGATTGGCGCTTCATAGGTGCCGATGGTCATCACGTCATACTGGCCGCCATTGGTGGCGATGTCGGTGGTGACGTTCTGGCGCAGGGTGTTTTCTTCGAGCACGACCCAGTTGAGTTCGATGCCGGTCTCTTCGGTGAAAGCCGAGGACAGG
Organism: Devosia psychrophila; assembly: GCF_000971275.1. Lineage (GTDB taxonomy): Bacteria > Pseudomonadota > Alphaproteobacteria > Rhizobiales > Devosiaceae > Devosia > Devosia psychrophila. The sequence goes on from NZ_LAPV01000141.1 coordinate 51,885, forward strand.
CCCTGCATGCGGACCATGTCGCCATTGTTGACGGTTGCGATGGTGAGCGTCTGCGCCGAGGCGGAAGCCGCCAGCGCAAGGGTGAACGCGCCCACGAGGGTTAACAGTTTCATAGAATTCCTCCCAGTTATCGATACGGGCATTTGTCCCGGCGATGGGCAAATACTCACAACATATGCGGCAGAGTCAAGCGTGCCATGCGTCCATCACCTGACGTACGTAAGCCAAAATGCGGAGCTAAACGCAATTTAGTATTGCTGTATCAGTGGCTTATTACAGATCGAGCAGGCCTGCGGCCGTGCGCTCGTCAGTTATCAAACCGTTCACCAAGCGACGGTTGAGGGTCGCGCGGATGCCGGGCAATTTGCGCTTGCCCATGGCGATTGCCACTACAAGCGAGTTCTCGCGAGAGGGCAGCGGGGCAGAAGCAACGCGGTCGTTGATGATGCCGTCGATCAGCCTGCCATCGGCATCAAAGCTCCAGCCACAGATTTCGCCAACGGCGCCAGCCTTTTGCAGGGCCTTGAGTTCGGCGTCGGTGATGAAGCCGTCGAGATAGAGCGGTGCGTCGGCGCCAATATGTCCGACACCGACGAAGGTCACGTCGGCCTTGGCGGCAAGCTTCAACGTTTCGCGAATCATGGGCTGGGCATGCAGCAGTTCGCGCTCGCGAGCCGACGAGGCGATGACCGGCAGGGGCATCGGAAAGCTGCGGGCTTTCACAGTGTCAGCCATGTTGAAGATGACGTTGTAGTAGGCAGCCGAGCCATCCGGGGCGATATTGCCGGTGAGTGACACGACCTTGTGGTGCGCGGCCTCCATCGGCGTCAGCTGCTCGACGGCGGCCTTGAGCGTGCGGCCGGTGCCGACGGCCATGACGATGGGGTCGGGGCGCTTGAGCCAGCGCTCGATCTCGGCGGCGGTGGCTTCGGCAAGGCCGATGGTGGTCGAATCACTGGAAGGATCAGATGGAACGATCTCGACCAGATCGAGCGCGAAACGGGTCTTGAGGCGGCCGGCTAAATCCATGCAGCGGCCGATTGGATGATCGAGACGAACCTTGATCAGGCCTTCACTGACCGACAGCGAAACGAGGCGCTGGGCGGACTGGCGCGAAATGCCCAGTTTGGTGGCGATTTCTTCCTGGGTATTGCCGGCGACATAGTAGAGCCAGCCGGCGCGAGCGGCATCGTCCAGACGATTGATCGACGTGTCTATTCGCTGCGCCATGGCCCGCCCTGCAATTTGGCGGGATTATTCGGCCATGCGGCGACGGGCCGCAAGCGTTTATGTCTCAGCCGGTAGAGCTTGGTCGCAGCGCCAACTGGCTGAGGGCGGCGCGGATGTCGCGTTCGGTATCCTTAAGGTGGGTGCGCATGGCATCGGCCGCCGAGCGGCTATTGCCGTCCTTGATGCAGTCAAGAATGCGCTGATGGGCTAGGACGGTGTCGTGCAGGGTATGACCGCGCTGTTCATGGCCCCGGCGGCTAATGAAGAAGCCCTCGCGCAGGGGAACGGACATGGCCTCGAACAAGAAGCCGAGCACGCGATTGCCGCTGGCGAGCGCGACGGCTTCGTGGAAGCCAACGTCGTGGGTGTGGAAACTCAGCTCTTGGTCATGGGACATAGGCGCGCCTGGCTCGCCGACAGTGTCGCGCATGCCTTGTAATTCGCTTTCGACCGCTGCAATGCCGGCTCGGGTGGCGCGCTTTGCCGCGAGGGTGGCCGACTGTACCTCGAGGGATAGGCGGACCTCGATCAGGTCGAACAGGCCCTTGGGATCGTATCGGATAATCGAGGTGAGGAAGTCGGCGAAGGCGGCGCCGTCAGGTTCGCGCACCACGGCCTTGCGGCCGCGGGCAATGGCGAGCAGGCCGCGGCCCTCAAGCAGCTTGACCGCTTCGCGAATGGTCAGGCGGCTCACGTCATAGCGCGTTGCCAGTTCAGCCTCGCTGGGGAGACTGATACCCGGGCTCATCTCGGTTAGAATAATACGCGCCAAAGCCTCGGCCACAGCCATGGCGGCGGTGGGTTGGTCGGGGCGCAGGTCCCCCGCAGATATAGTCACGCATCCTCCAAGGTATCTGATACCTTTGCCGTGCCAGCGTCGCTTCGCGATCGTTACCGGGCACGTACCTCAATCGGCAGTTACATGTTATCGAGCGATTGGGTAGGTCGCAATCGCCCGGAAACTGGCGTTATCGTTAATATTCGATCATCGAAAAAAATCAAGTGGCGGAGAGAATGGGCTTTACAGATCGTATCTGATTATCCTAGGTTCCGGCCCGTGGGCTTGGGAGGGCCCGGGCGGCAGCAGCCGTCAAGCAGGAGGACTTCATGCAAGACAGACTAGCCCTACGCCTTCGGGTGTTCGCTGGAACGCGCATGTTCACCCAGGCTTCTCCCCTGAAGACCATCTAAAGCTTCTGAACTCGAATACAAAAGGGAGTCGAGACGTGAAGATTATCAAGACGCTTGCCACCGTGCTGGCCGTTGGCGCAATGGCGCTGACCGCTTCGACCGCGGTGTTTGCCCAGGACAAGGGTGCTATCGGCATTGCAATGCCGACACAGTCGTCGCTGCGTTGGATTTCGGACGGCAATGAGCTGAAGTCGGCTCTCGAAGCCAAGGGCTACACCGTCGATCTGCAGTTCGCAGAAGATGACGTGCCGAACCAGCTCGCTCAGATCGAAAACATGGTCACCAAGGGCGTCAAGGCTCTCGTGATCGGTTCGATCGACGGCACCACGCTGTCGAGCGTGCTGCAGCAGGCGGCCGATGCCGGCATCAAGGTTGTCGCTTATGACCGCCTGATCCGCGAGACTGCAAACGTCGACCTCTACACCACTTTCGACAACTTCCAGGTCGGCGTGCTGCAGGCCAACTCGATCCTCAAGGGTCTCGGCTATCCTGAGAAGGCTGGCCCGTTCAATATCGAACTGTTCGGCGGTTCGCCGGATGATAACAACGCTTTCTTCTTCTACGATGGCGCAATGAGCGTGTTCCAGCCGCTGATCGACAAGGGTGACCTGGTCGTGAAGTCCGGCCAGGTTGGCATGGATACCGTTGGTACCCTGCGTTGGGACGGTGCTGTTGCTCAGGCCCGCATGGACAACATCCTGTCCGCCAACTACTCGGACGGTTCGCGTGTTGACGCCGTTCTCTCGCCATATGATGGCCTGAGCCGTGGTATCATCTCGTCGCTCCGCGGCGTTGGTTACGGTGCGGCCGATCTGGCTTGGCCCGTGATCTCGGGCCAGGATGCCGAAGCACCGTCCGTCAAGGCAATCATTGCCGGCGAACAGTATTCGACCATCTACAAGGACACTCGCGAACTGGCCAAGACCACTGCCGACCTCGTCGACACGCTGGTTTCGGGCGGCACGCCAGAAGGCCTCGACACCACCACGTATGACAATGGTGTCAAGGTTGTGCCTTCGATCCTGCTGACCCCGTATGAAGTCGATGCTTCGAACTACCAGGCCCTGGTCATCGACTCGGGTTACCTGAAGCCAGAAGACATCCAGTAAATACTGGTAACTCAACTGATTGGGGCTCCGCGGCAACGCGGGGCCTTTTTCTAAATTAATCGTGAGACCTCACGGTGAGCTTGTAGACCGGGGCTGTCTGGCTCATAGAGCCCGACATCCGACCTCGTGGTTCGTGCTTGGACGAGCGCTGCAGGCTCACCATGAGGTCTACCCAATGACAGGGCCAGCATGAGCAACACCATTCTGGAGATGCGCAGCATCACCAAGACCTTCCCCGGCGTGAAAGCGCTGTCGGACGTCAATCTCGACGTGCGGGAAGCCGAAATCCACGCCATCGTGGGTGAGAACGGCGCCGGCAAGTCTACTCTTATGAAGGTGCTGAGCGGGGTCTATCCCTCCGGCACCTATGATGGCGAAATCGTCTACAAGGGCGAAGTCCAGCAGTTCAAGTCGATCCGCGACAGCGAGCACAAGGGTATCGTCATCATCCACCAGGAGTTGGCACTGGTGCCGCTGCTGTCGATTGCCGAGAATATCTTCCTGGGCAATGAGCAGGCCAAGAACGGCGTAATCGACTGGGACGAGACCCGTGACGGCGCTCGCAAGCTGCTCGGCATGGTTGGTCTAACCGAAGATCCCGATACGCTGGTGACCAATATCGGCGTTGGCAAGCAGCAGCTTGTGGAAATCGCCAAGGCCCTGTCCAAGGAAGTGAAGCTGCTCATCCTCGACGAGCCGACCGCATCGCTGTCTGAAAAAGACAGCGCGGCCCTGCTCGACCTGCTGATGGAATTTCGCAGCCAAGGCATTACCTCGATCCTGATCAGCCACAAGCTGAACGAGATTTCCAAGGTTGCAGATCGCATTACGGTGATCCGTGACGGGCGCAGCATCGAGACGCTGAACAAGGAAGACATTACCGAAGACCGCATCATCACGCTGATGGTGGGCCGGTCGCTGGATGACCGTTATCCGTCACGTGAGCCGCACATCGGCGAAGTGGTGTTCGAGGTCAAGGACTGGTCGGTGTATCACCAGCTTCACCGCGACCGTCAGGTGATCAAGAATATCGGCATCAATATCCGCAAGGGCGAAGTGGTCGGCATTGCCGGGCTGATGGGCTCGGGCCGCACAGAATTTGCCATGAGCGTGTTCGGCAAATCCTATGGCCAGCGCATTTCCGGCGAAGTGTTCATGAATGGCAAGAAGGTCGATACATCGACCGTCGAAAAGGCCGTGGCGAATGGCATTGCCTATGCCACCGAGGATCGCAAGACCTATGGCCTGAACCTGATCGACCACATCAAGCACAATACGACGCTGGCCAATCTGAACGGTATATCGCGTATTGGCGTGATCGACGACATGACGGAAATGGACGTCGCCAACGAGTATCGCCGCAAGACCAATATCCGCTCGTCGAGCGTTTATCAGATCACCGGCAACCTCTCTGGCGGCAACCAGCAGAAGGTCGTGCTGAGCAAGTGGCTGTTCGCCAATCCGGACGTGCTGATCCTCGATGAGCCGACGCGCGGCATCGACGTCGGCGCCAAATACGAAATCTACACGATCATCAATCAACTCGCGGCACAGGGCAAAGCCGTGCTCGTCATCTCTTCGGAGATGCCCGAGCTGCTCGGCATCACTGACCGCATCTATGTAATGAACGAAGGCCGCATCGTTGGCGAAATGCCGACCAGCGAAGCCAGCCAGGAAAAGATCATGCGCGCAATCGTTCGCGCTGAAGGGAAGGCATCATGACCACCGAAACCGCTCCAACGAGCACGCCAGCACAGAACCAGGAACTCACCGTCCTGGGCGCGCTCAAGGCCAATATGCGGGACTATGGCCTGCTGCTTGCGCTGATCCTGATCATGCTGTTCTTCCAGTGGTCCACTGGTGGCGTGCTGTTCAAGCCGGTCAATCTGACCAATATCATCCTGCAGAACAGCTACATCATCGTGATGGCGCTGGGCATGCTGCTGGTGATCGTCGCCGGCCATATCGACCTTTCGGTCGGCTCGGTTTCGGGCTTCATCGGTGCGCTTGCAGCGATGCTGATGGTCGGCTGGCGGTTTCCGCCGGAATTTGCCTTCCTGGCCAATCCATTCGTGGCCGGCGCTATCTGCATCGTGGTCGGCGCGGCGATCGGCGCGGCGCAGGGCTACCTGATCGCCTATCACCGGATCCCGTCGTTCATCGTTACGCTGGCCGGCATGCTGATCTTCAAGGGCCTGTCGCTGGCACTGCTGGCCGGCAAGTCCGTTGGTCCGTTCCCGGCTGAATTCCAGCTGCTGTCGGCCGGCTTCATCCCGGACTTCATCGGGCCCACCACGCTGGTGCCCGCTGTCGCAGCCGTGCCCGCAAGTGACGGCGTGGCCGCAATCGCTGCCGTGCAGCCACTGGTGCTGCATACCACCACCCTGGTTATCGCCATCGTCGGCATCGTCGCCATGATGTTCTTCGCCATTCGTGGCCGCCAGCGTCGCAAGGCGCGCGGTTACGAGAGCGAGCCCTTCGTGCTGTTCGTCGCCAAGAACCTGGTGATCGCCGTATTGGTGCTGTTCTTCGTCTACATGCTGGCGTCGTATCGCGGCCTGCCGAACGTGCTGGTGGTGATGGGCCTGCTGATTGCAGCCTTCGTGTTCATCACCAAGCGCATGACCTTTGGCCGTCGCATCTATGCACTGGGCGGCAACCTCAAGGCGGCGGCGCTCTCGGGCATCAAGACCGAGCGGATGACCTTCTATGTGTTCGCCATCATGGGCGCGCTGGCGGCTCTCGCCGGCATGATCTATGCGGCCCGCCTCAATTCGGCGACGCCGAAAGCCGGCCAGGGCCTTGAGCTCGACGTTATCGCGGCCGTGTTCATCGGCGGCGCTTCGGCGCTGGGCGGCGTCGGCGCGGTTGCCGGTGCGGTGATCGGCGCCTTCATCCTCGGCGTGATGAACAACGGCATGTCGATCATGGGCATCAACATCGACCTGCAACAGATGATCAAGGGCGTCGTGCTGCTGGCAGCCGTGTTCTTCGATCTCTACAACAAGAACCGCGCCTGAGTTTATCAGGGCCGGAATGACGAGGCCGTCGGAGCGATCCGGCGGCCTTTTTGTTTGTCGGGGAGGTTGGAGAGGGTGCCCGCATTAGTTGACCTTGGCTTCCACCCGCTTCTTGAGGGCCTGGTTGAAGGATGCATATCCGCCGCCATCGCTGCCCTTTCCGTGCTTGAAAAAACCCTCGAACGGCCGCAGCAGCCAACCGGAAAATGTCTCGGTATTGGTGAGACGCGTCGTGCCATCCGGGTTGGAGGTGAGGGTGAAGGTGTGTGCGCCATTGAAGACGCCTGCATTGAACAGCTGGGCGGACCATTCCAGTTCCTCATTGGGCCGTACCGTGGTGACCGTGGAGCCAAAGTTAAAGCCCGGCATGCGCATGGCCAGCTTGCTGCCCATGGTGGCGATGCCGTCGACTTTTGAAAAAGTGCTCCACTCGCCATAAGTGGGGAAGTCGGTGAGCACGGCCCACACGTCGCTGGCGGGAGCTTGGATATCGATCGCAGTGCTGAGGATAACGCTCATGATTCAATCCTTTGAATGGTGGGTGGTGGGCGAGTGGGGACGTGCTTTGAATTAGGGCGCTGCGGCCAGCTTGATGCTGGGGCCATTGCCGGCCAGTTCGCCGAGGAATGACAGGATGCGCGGCGACACCAGGTCGGGCATTTCGGTGTGAGGATAATGGCCTGCGCCATCGACGATCAGGGTTTCGGCGTTGAGCTTGCCGGCCAGCATGCGGGCTTCTTCGACGGCATCGGTGAAGTCGGGATCCCTAGTGCCCATGACGATCAGGGCAGGCACCTTGGTCTGGTCGAGAATGGCGGCAGTATCAGCCTTGGACAGGCCGAGCATGGCGATCAGGGCGTCCATGCGGCCGGGCTCGCGCAGGTTCTCGGTGATGGCGGCCTCTACCTGCGCATGATCCGCAGGCTTTTTGGTGGGAAACAGGGTATCCCAATAGATGGTCCAGAAGCCGACGCGCCAAGGGCCGGCAAAGCCGATTTTCAGCGAGAGCTTCTGCACGAAAGTCGGTTCGAGATCGCGGACGATGGGTCCAAGCAGCACCACGCCATTGACCTGTTCGGGTGCATCCTGCGCTGCCCACAGGGCAGAGCCGGCGGCGAATGAATTGCCCATGATGGTGGCCGGACCGGCGCCAAGGTGCTTGAGCACGGCGACAGCGTCACGGCCGACTGCACGGGCCGAGTAGTCGTTCCAGGTCGCGCTGGTTTCGCCATAACCGCGGGCATCCATGGTGATGACGCGATAGCCGGCCTGCTGCAAAGCGGGGCGCAAGTAGCGGTATTCCGAGCGCAGGTCGCCCATGCCGGGGATGGCGAGGATTGCTGGACCATTGCCGCCCGTGTCCTCAAAAGCGATCTGGCCGCCCTCAGTGGTGATGAACTGCGTCTGGTTGGTGATGTTCATGATGCTACCCTTGGTTTGCTGTTCACGTCGCTGGTCTGGGCCGCGATCTGTGGTTGACGCTCACAAGGTAGCTGTCTTAATTTCGAATGGTAATTGAGCAAGAAACGATAACGTCGTTCCAAAAATGAATAACCTCGACTGGACGCTGGTTCGATCCTTTTTGGCCGTCGTTGAGGGCGGCTCTCTGTCTACAGCGGCTAAAAACATTGGCGCGACGCAGCCGACGTTGAGCCGGCACATTCGGGAACTGGAAACCGCGCTCGGGGTCATCCTGTTCACGCGTTCGGCACGAGGGCTGGAGCCGACCAGCCCGGCGCTCGGCCTGATCGAGGATGCGCGGGCCATGGGTGCCGCAGCCGAGGCGCTCAACCTCAAGGCTCAGGGACGCTCGCAGCAACTGCTCGGCAGTGTGCGGATCACCGCATCGGTCATCGTCGCCAACCTCATGCTGCCCCCGATTGTAGCGGCCTTGCGGCAGGCGGAACCGAGCATACAGTTCGAGATCGTGGCTTCGGACACCAACCAGAACCTGTTGCGCCGCGACGCCGACATCGCCATTCGCATGGCAGATCCGACGCAGAACGCCCTGATTGCCCGAAAGCTCGGGGAGACGCCGATCGGCCTGTTTGCCACCAAGGCCTATTTCGATCGCCGGGGGCGCGTGGCGTCAAAAGCTGATCTGCAGCGGCACGACCTGATCGGGCTCGATCGCGGCGATTTCCTGATCCGCGCTTTTTCAGCCTATGACATCGACCTGGCCCGCGAGCAGTTTGCCTTCCGGACCGATGATGGAATGCTGACCTGGAACCTGCTGCTGGCAGGCGCAGGCATCGGCGTCGGCCAGGTTATCCTGGCAAGACGTCATCCGGAACTCGAGCAGGTGGATAGCGGGATTGCCCTTAATCCACTGCCGGTCTGGCTGGTGATGAGCGAGGAAGTCCGCACCAACGCGCGCATTCGGCGGGTTGCAGATTTTCTGACGACGGCCCTCGGCGAGGTCCTGCGGGGCTAGGGTATCAGACCGATCAGGTCTCGATATCGGCGTCCTTGCGGCTGCCCCATTCGGTCCAGGAGCCGTCATAGACGGCGACGTCTTTGGCACCGGCAAGCCCGAGCGCCAGCGCCAGCGTCGAGGCGGTGATGCCCGAGCCGCAGGAGGTAATGATGGGCTGGGCGAGATCGAGGCCGCGGTCGGTGAACAGTTGCTGCAGCTCGGCAGCGGGCTTGATCTGGCCGGCTTCGGTGAGAAGGCTGACCGGAACGTTGAGGCTATTGGGGATGTGACCGCTCCGCAGGCCAGCGCGTGGTTCGGAGACCTCGCCGTGAAATCGCGGTGCGGGCCGGGCATCGGCTATCTGGGCCTGGCCGTCGCGGCTGCGGGCCCGGACTATTTCGAAATCCGCGACGCGCGCCGGATCGAAACTGGTTTCGAATATCTGGCGCGAGCGAGTGACCAGACCCGGCTCGGTGGCGCGGCGTTCGGCACGCCATTTGGGACCGCCGCCGGAGAGGATGCGGACGTCGGCGGCGCCCATGGCCTTAAAAGTCCACCACACGCGCGGCGCGGAAAACAGGCCGAGCTCATCATAGACCACGATGGTCATGCCGTCGGAAATGCCCAAGGCGCCGACCATGCGGGCGAAATCGCTGGGCGCGGGCAGCATATGGGGCAGCTCGGAAGTGTTGTCGGCCACCCCGTCGATGTCGAAAAACACTGCGCCGGGTATGTGGCCGTCGAGATATTCGGCCTGGGCGTTGCGCGCGGCATTGGGCATGTGCCAGCTGCCATCCAGCACGACCACATTGGGGTCGCTGAGATGGGCTGCAAGCCACTCGGTGGTGACGAAGGGGGATTCCATCGGGCGTCGACTCCTTCGGTGGGTCGTCAGTGGTAACGGCCTTTCGCCGTCTGCCGCAAGGGGGAGTGTGGTCCACACCACGTCCCTCCCTAAACTACCCCCACCCTTGTCCCCTCCCCACAAGGCGCGAAGCGATCAGAGAACCAGCAGGTCCTTGCTGGCGAGGCTGATGGTAATGGGTTCGTTGCGGGCGGGCGGGGCGGTGCGCTGGTCGTTGAAGGTGTCGAGGCTGATGATGTTGCGGCCGAGGGCGACGCGGAGGCGGATGACCGAGCCGAGGAAGGTGACGTCGGAAATGGTGCCGGTCAGCGTGATGTCATTGCCATCACGCGGGCCGACGGCCAGCACTTCTGGACGGAGGGTCAAGGAGATCGGGGCAGCGCTGGCTGCAGATGCCGGGAGGGCGCTGACGGTGACTGTCTGGCCATCGATCGCGACGGTGCGCGCGGCGGCATCGAGCACGGTGGCCTCGATGGTGTTGAGGTGACCGACGAAGGTGGCGACAAAGCGGGTGGCGGGCTTGTTGTAGATTTCGTGTGGGGCGCCGAGCTGTTCGATATTGCCGTTATTCATGACCACGATGCGATCGGAAATCGACAACGCCTCTTCCTGGTCGTGGGTGACGAAGACGGTGGTGATGCCCAGCTCAAGCTGGATGGCGCGGATTTCTTCGCGCAGTGAGACACGGATCTTGGCGTCGAGAGCAGAAAGTGGCTCATCGAGCAGGAGCATGCGGGGACGCGGTGCGATGGCGCGGGCGAGGGCGACGCGCTGCTGTTGGCCGCCAGACATTTCGTAGGGGTAGCGTTTTTCGAAGCCGGGCAGGCCGATCAGCTTGAGCATTTCATCGACGCGGGCACGGCGCTGTTCGGCGGGCATGCCGGCAATCTTGAGGCCGAAGCCGATATTGTCGCCGACGTTGAGATTGGGGAACAGGGCATAGGCCTGGAACACCATGCCCAGCTGGCGCTGGTTTGGCTTGAGGCCGGTGATGTCCTGGCCATCGACTTTGATCGATCCCGAGGTGGGGTGTTCGAAGCCGGCGATCATGCGCAGGATGGTAGTCTTGCCGCAGCCGGAAGGTCCGAGCAGGGAAATGAACTCGCCCTTGTCGAAGGCGAAGTTGACCGACTTGACCACGGTGGTGGTGCCGAAAGTCTTGGTGAGATTGTTGACTTCGAGAAAGGCGGCCATGATCAATCGGTACTCTCTCAGTCGGTTCTGGCAGAAGTGCGGGGGGCGAAGCGGCCGAGCACGTTGATCATGCCCATGGCGCCCCAGGTGATGATGAAGGAAATGATGGCAAGCGCCGCCGGCTCATAAGCCTTGTTGGTGCCGATGCCCACGAGATACGGGCCGAAAGCCGGCCGGTTGAGCAGCGACGCGATGGTGAATTCGCCGATCACGATGGCGAAGGTCAGGAAGGCGCCGGAGAGGATGGCGACCAAGATATTGGGCAGGATGATCTGGCCGATGATCTGGAGCTGGTTGGCGCCGGCGATCTGGGCCGCTTCAGTGAGCGTACCGATGTCGATGGTGCGCATGCCGTTGTCGACGGCGCGATACATATAGGGCAGCGCCAGCGTCACATAGGCGCCGGTGAGCAGGATGTCGGTGCCAAAAGCGCTGCTGGTGAAGGGGATGATCGAGCTGGAATTGTACAGGCGGATATAGCCGTAGACCAGAACCAGCGCCGGAATGATCAGCGGCAGCAGGGTGACGAATTCCATGACGGGGCGCAGCCAGGGCATGCGCAGGCGGACGAAATACACCGCCGGCACGACGACAAGGACCCCGACCACGATGGTGACGGCGCCGATGGCCAGCGAATAGCCGAAAGTGCCGTAAAAGCGCGGGTCGGAGAATACTGAGACGTAGGCGTCAAAGCTCAGCTCATTGCGGCGCATGCGCAGCGAGAAGATGAAGGTGGCGAGCAGCGGCACCAGGAAGTAGGCCGCGCCAAGGGCAAAAACCAGCCAGGCCCAGAACTTGTTGGGCTTCATTTCATCCACCTCTCGGCGCGTTTGGCGACAATCAGATAGATGACATTGGCCAGCGAGGTGATGACGATCATGCCAAGCGCCAGCGCGGCGCCGAGGCCAGGATTCTGCAGCGCATCGCCGCGGATCTGGTTGTAGAGCAGCACGGTAACGATGTTGAGGTTGGAGCCGGTGAGGGCCCAGGCGGTGGCGATTGCGCCGAAGGCATTGGCAAACAGCAGGCTGAGCGTGCCGAGGAAGCTGGGCCACAGGATGGGTAGGCCGACATAGCGCCAGAACTGCCACTGATTGGCGCCAAGCATCTGGGCGGCCTCGCTCCATTCCTTCTTGAGCCCGTCGACGGCTGGCGCAATGGTCAGCATCATCAGCGGGATCTGGAAGTAGAGATAGGTCAGCGTCAGGCCCCAGAAGCTGAACAGGCTGAAGCCGGCGCGGTAAAGATCGAGGTGGAACACATCACGCAGGACGATGGTGACGAGACCGATGCGACCGAGCGTGGCGATGAAGGCAAAGGCCAGCGGGACGCCGGCAAAATTGCTGGCGACGCCGGAAAAGGTCATAACCGCGGAGCGCAGGGGTGCCGGCAGGCGACCCCGGATGATGGCAAGCGTGATGGCGAGGCCGATCAACGCACCAAGAATGGCGGAAGCGCCGGAAACTCGGATGGAAATCGAGTAGGCAGCGAGAATTTGGTCGGTGAACAGGCCGCCGATATTGTCAAAGGTGAAATTGCCGGCCCTGTCGGTGAAAGCCGTGCCGATCAACGAGAGTGTCGGCATGAACAGGAACATCACCGCGAAGATGACGAAGGGCGCAACGGCCAGGTAATCCCAGGGGATGCGGCGGCGGGTCGGTCGGGATGTGCTGTCGGTCATGTTGCCCGTCGTGGCCCCAGTGTCGTCTATTCAGACAGTCCCCGGGGTTTGACCCGAGAACCATTGCAGCACCTGCCGCGCGGCGAGTGGCCCTCGGCTCAAGTCCGAGGGAGAAGCTGTGGGCGGGACAAGATTGCGCCCAAAACTGGATGCAGCAGATCCCCCTCGACGGGGGAGGTTGGGAGGGGGAGCGTGAGCCCCGATATTGGGCCAAACTTCCCCTCCCCTTAGCCCTCCCCGCAAGGGGGAGGGCGTCGACTGAAAACTCAGTCGCAGGTCAGACTACTGAACCGATGCGCCGACGGTGGTGTCCCAGCCGGTGGTGATGGTGGTCTTGTTGGCGTTCTGCTCTTCGATCGTGGGGAACACGGCCTTGGCGTAGTTGTCGGCAGCCGGCAGCTTGGCCATCAGTTCGGCTGGCAGGGTGCCGGCTTCGGACATGGCGTTGAAGCGGATCGGGTGGCAATAGCCAGCCAGCCAGCCGTTCTGGCCTTCGTCTGAATAGAGGTATTCCATCCAGAGCTTGGCAGCGTTCGGGTGCGGTGCATGAGCCGAGATGGCCTGCACGTAGACGCCGGCAACGACGCCGTCAGCCGGGACGACGACTTCGATTGGCGGGTTGCCATTGAGGTTGTCACGAGCGGCCAGCAGGTTGTAGTCCCAGTTGATGGCGATTGGGGTGGTGCCCTGGGCGATGGCAGCGGCTTCGGCGTCGACGGGGACGAAGTTGCCCTTGTCGTTCAGCGCCTTGAAGTACTCGAGACCTGCCTGGGCGCCGCCAGCGGCATCTGCGCCGGTCGACAGACCTGCTGCATAGACCGACAGGATGGCGTTGTTGGCAGTGCGCGGATCGCCAGCCAGAGCGACCGAGTTCGCGAATTCGTCCTTCTGCAGGTCAGCCCAGGACGCCGGGTTTTCGCCGGTGATGATGTCCTTGTTGATGCCGAAAGCCAGCACGCCGTAATAGTCGCCGTACCAGAAGCCGTCGGCATCCTTGGCGTCGGCCGGAATGTCGTCCCAGGTCGAGACCTTGTAAGCCTGCAGCAGGCCTTCTTCCTTGGCCTGGGGGCCAAAGGCGAGACCGACGTCGAGCACGTCGGGAGCCTGCGGACCGGTATTGCCGATATTGGCGCGGACGGCTTCGAGCTCGTCGGCCGAGCCGGCATCGGGGTTGAGTTCGTTGACGGTGATGTCGGGATACTTGGCCTTGAAGGCTTCGATCACGCCGCCGTAGTTGCACCAGGAGTGGGGCAGGGCGATGACGGTGAGCTGACCTTCGGTCTTGGCGGCTGCGTAAAGCGCCTCGAGATCGGCCTGGGCGAATGCGGGCGCAGTCACGGCGAGCACGGCTAGCATCGACACCGATGCGCCGAGCATATTCTTGATGGACATGTTCAGTCTCCCTGAAAAGTCGTTCGCGGTGCCCCATTGAGGGCATTCGGGCGAACTGAGCGGGAAGTAGAGAGGCAGTGTGACAGTGCAATGACGGTTTGCGGTAAGGCACATGACAGTAACAACTGCCGTGATATCAGCCGCTTATGTCTTGCTCATTGCCCCTATGCGTCCTCCCCAGTTGCAATTGTGACAGTGCCTGTTTGTGACAGTCTCGTCCAGATGGTCAAAAATTGACAAATCGACGTCTCAAAGAGCTGGGTAGCGCCTCTCGAGGAGCCGTGGACTGCCGCGAAACAGCAAGTGGGAATTGCTTTTTAAAGATGACAGGCGTAGTCCGGTTCGCAATTCATTCGGGAGTTTCGTCCATGTTCTCGCTCGGCAGGCGCTCGCTGCGCACTCTGGCTATTGCACTTACTTTGTCGGTTGCGCCGGTTGCAGCTTTTGCGCAGGCACCGGCTGATGCCGATGTGCTGGACAATTATGCCGATCTGGCGCTGGCCGGTTACGAAGATGCGTTGAGTACGACGAAGGCGCTTGATGCGGCGATTGACGCGTTGATCGCTACGCCGAGCGAAGCGACTCTGCAGGCGGCCAAGGATGCCTGGAAGGCGGCGCGCATTCCCTATCAGCAGACCGAGGCGTTCCGCTTCGGCAACCCGATCGTCGATGAGTGGGAAGGGCGCGTGAATGTCTGGCCGCTGGACGAAGGCCTGATCGACTATGTCGACGCAAGCTACGGCAGCGAGAGCGACAGCAACGCGCTTTATGTGGCCAATGTCATTGCCAACCCCAAGCTGCTGATCGACGGCGTCGAGCTGGATGCGACCAACATCACCCCGGCGCTGCTGCAGGACAACCTGCAAGAGGCGGCGGGCGTCGAGTCAAACGTGGCGACGGGCTACCATGCGATCGAGTTTTTGCTGTGGGGCCAGGACCTGAATGGCACCGGGCCGGGCGCCGGGGCGCGGCCGTTCACCGATTATTCGACGGCAGATCATGCCGACCGTCGCGGCGCATATCTCAAGGCGGCGTCGTCGCTGCTGGTCAGCGATCTCGAGGAAATGGTGGCCAACTGGACTGCCGATGGTGCTGCCCGCGCGGCACTGCCGGAACTGGGTATCTCGGCCATTCTTACTGGCATGGGCTCGCTGTCTTTCGGCGAAGTGGCTGGCGAACGCATGAAGCTGGGCCTGCTGCTGCATGATCCCGAAGAAGAGCAGGACTGCTTCTCGGACAACACGCATGTGTCCCATCTCAACGATGCGGTCGGCATTCGGAATGTCTATCTAGGCAAATATGTGCGCGTCGATGGTCGTGTGGTCGATGGACCTTCGCTGTCGGACGTGATCGCCGCCAAGGATGCTGCGCTCGACACCGAAATCAAGGCGCTGCTCGACGACACGGTGGGCAAGATGAACGTGATGGCCGACCGCGCCGAAGCCGGCGAGGCCTATGACCAGCAGATCGGCGAAGGCAATGTCGAAGGCAATGCCGTGGTGCAGGCCGCCATCGACGGGCTGATTGCCCAGACGCGCGGCATCGAGCGCGCCGTGGCGCTGCTGAAGCTGGGCGATGCCGTGACCATTGAAGACAGCGACAGCTTGAGCAATCCGGACGCGGTGTTTCAGTAATCGACAGACGTACTCCAAACCCGATGTCACCCCCGGCCTTGAACCTGGGCCTATCGTGAGATCGTGCCCCGACTGCGGGTCGCTCGTCCGAGCTATCTGGCGGCAAGACTGCTATCTCAGGGAGCATCCCGGCTTACGGCCCGGATGGCACCGAGTTTGTTGGTCGTTTGGCAAAAAAACCGGTAATAGCAACGCCCATGAAAACTCGCTTCACCATAGCTCTCGTCGCGCTGCTTGCCGGTGGGATGGTGTTTGCGCAGGACAGGGCGGTGCGCAGCGACCTGACCGCCGAAGATCTGGCGCGGGTGCAGGCTGTGACCCGGTCTACCACGGATTTTACCAAGCCCGAGGGCTCGGAGAAGAACTCGGCGGGCAAGGGGACTACGGACTTTTCGGTCAACGCGGACTCATTCAGCCATTTTCTCGATAATCTGAGTTTTGAGCAGGAAGAGCAGTTCAAGCTCGGCAATGCGCTGTTCCGCAAGATCTGGGTGTCATCGCCGAGTTCGACGCAGGCATCGGATGGGCTGGGGCCGCTGTTCAATGCGCGGGGCTGTCAGAGTTGCCATATCAAGGACGGGCGCGGCCACCCGCCATTTGAGGGCCAGTCCGAGAATGTCTCGATGTTCCTCCGGCTGTCGGTGCCGCCGGGCGAGAATGACACGCCGCTGGCGCTGGACGGGGTGGTTGCTGGCGAAGTGGGCGATCCGGTCTATGGCACGCAATTGCAGGATTTCGCAGTGCCGGGGTTGAAAGCCGAGGGGCGCATGGTGATCGACTATACGGACCTGCCCGTGACGCTGGGCGATGGCACGGTGGTGACGCTGCGGCCGCCAAGTTATTCGGCCGCTGACCTCAACTACGGCCCGCTGGCGGACAATGTGATGATATCGCCGCGCATTGCCAGTCCGATGATCGGGTTGGGGCTGGTAGAGCAGGTCCCGGCCGAGGATATTCTGGCGCTGGCTGATCCCGATGACCGGGATGGCGATGGTATTTCGGGCAAGCCCAATTTTGCGATAGAGCCTGTGTCCAAGTCAGTGATGCTGGGGCGGTTTGGCTGGAAGGCTGGAATGGCGAGCATCCGCAGCCAGTCGGCTTCGGCCTTTGCAGGCGACATCGGCGTTTCGACGCCGCTGTTCGACCTGCCGCATGGCGACTGCACCGAAAACCAGGCCGAATGCCTTGCCATGCCAACCGGCGAGCAGGCGCGGCTGGGGGTGTCGGAAGCGCCGGACCCGGTGCTCGACCTGGTGACGTTTTATGCGCAGACGCTGGGCGTGCCGGAGCGGCGCGATGTCGATGCGCCAGCGGTCTTGCGTGGCAAGGCGGCGTTTTATGGGGCCGGCTGTGCCAGCTGCCATATGCCAAAGTTCGTGACCAGCCGGGCGGCGGAGAATCCGGCGCATCGTTTCCAGCTGATCTGGCCGTATTCGGACTTTTTGCTGCATGACATGGGCGAGGGACTGGCGGATCACCGGCCCGAAGGGCTAGCCGATGGTTCGGAGTGGCGCACGCCGCCGCTGTGGGGCATCGGGCTGACGCAGACAGTATCGGGACACACATTTTTCCTGCATGATGGGCGGGGGCGCAGCCTCGTCGAAGCCATTTTGTGGCATGGCGGGGAAGCGCAAGCGTCGCGCGACGGGTTTGCCAAAATGTCCCAATCGACACGCGATGATGTTATCGCCTTTCTGGAATCGCTGTGATGCGCAAGCTGCTCGCTCTATTGCTGATGGTCTTGGCGCAGCCGGCATGGGCGCAATCGCCGACACCGGGCACGGTGCTGGATGCGGCGGTCAATCAGGTGATCCGGCCTGCGATGGCCGAATTCAAGCGTAGCGCCAGCGGGCTGGAAAGCGCCATGGGCGGGTTATGTGTGCTCCCCTCGGTGGACACGCTTGCCGTTGCGCATCGCCAGTTCGAGCAGGCGGCGCTGGCCTACGGGGGGATCGAATTCATTCGCATCGGGCCGCTGATGGAAGAAAATCGCGTCGACCGGCTGCTGTTTTTTCCCGACCGCAAAGGGATCGGGCTGCGGCAGGTGCAGGCTATCCTCGCCGAGAAGGATGCGACGGCATCCAGTGTGACGAGTCTGCGCGAAAAAAGCGTAGCGGCGCAGGGGTTTGGCGCGCTGGAATTTGTGCTGTACGGCACCGGCGCAGAGGAATTGTCGACGGTCGAGGGGCAATTCCGCTGTCGTTATGGGCAGGCGATTGCCGCCAATGTCAGTTCCATTGCCGATGAGCTGGCGATGGGCTGGTACCGCTATGACGGGGTGGCGGCGCATCTGACGCGGCCCGATCCGAGCTATGCGGATTACCGGACGCCGATCGAGGCGTTGGAGCAGATCGTCGGGCTGGTGTCGCATGGCATCGAGGGGACGCGGGACGCGCGGATCAAGCCGTTTATTGCCAATGGCGATGCGGCGGCCAAGCCCAAGCAGGCGCTGTTTTGGCGCTCTGGGCTGACCATGGCGATGATCGAGGCCAATGTGGAGGGCATGCGGCGGCTGATCGAGGTGTCGGGCATAGCGCGCGAGGTCGAGGAGAAGGACAAGGCACTGGACAACTCAATTGCGTTCGAATTTTCCAATGCCCAGAGGGCGATAGACCTGGTGACGCTGCCGGTCGAGCAAGCGGTGGCGGATGAGAAACAGGCGCATGCGCTGGATTATCTGGTGCTGGTGACCGGGTCGTTGCAGAACCAGATCGGCGAGCAACTGTCGGCGGCGCTCGGATTGTCGGTGGGCTTTTCGTCGCTGGACGGAGACTGATCATGTGGCAGCGCAGGGCGTTTTTGAAGGCTGCTGGCGTCGGTTTTGCTGCAAGTTTGTTGCCCCGGCAGGCGGTGGCGCTGGAGCGGAGCGAGTTGGTGTTTGCCAGTTCGGTGCAGACGGCGACGGGCGGTTATGGTGCGGTTTTGTTAGGCGAGCGGGGCGATTTGATCGCGTCGATTGACCTGCCGGACCGGGGGCATGACATCACAATCAGCCCGCAGGCCGGGCGCGGCGTGGTGTTTGCGCGGCAGCCGGGGACGTTTGCGGTGGTGTTCGATCCGGCCGGACGTGAGGCGCCGGTGACGCTGACCAGCGTTGAGGGACGGCATTTTTTCGGGCATGGCGTGTTTTCACCTGACGGTAGCCTGCTTTACGCCACCGAAAGCGATTTTGAGGCGGCTCAAGGGGTTATCGGCGTCTACGATGTCACCAACGGTTACCGTAGGATTAGCGAATTCCTCACGCATGGCACCGGGCCGCACGAGATGCTGCTGATGCCCGATGGCATCACTTTCGTGGTGGCCAATGGCGGGATCGAGACGCATCCTGACTTCGGGCGGGCCGAGCTCAATCTTGAGACGATGGACCCGTCGGTGGTGTTTATCGACCGACGCGACGGCAGGTTGATTGGGCAGCTACGGCTCGATGCGGGACTGCACCAACTGTCGATCCGGCACATGGCGGTGGATGCGCGTGGGCGGGTATGGTTCGGCTGCCAGTACAAGGGGACGCCGACCGACAGTCCGCAACTGGTAGGCTATGCGACGATGGATGGCGAGATCAGCCTCGTCGAACTGCCGCCGGGGACGCTGGCTGACCTGCGCAATTATGTGGGGTCGGTCGCGGTTTCGGCCGATGGCAAGACGGTTGCCGTTTCGTCACCCGAGGGCGACTTGCTGGTGGCGATCGATGCGGAAGGGAAGCGGCCGGTGCTGGTGGAGACTCTGCGCAATGGCTGTGGTCTCGCCGCCGATGGCATTGGCTTTGTCGCGACGAGCGGCGAAGGCGCGATGATCGGTATTGCCGGGGCCGAACGCGAAGTTCAGAAGTTCGACTTCCTGTTCGATAATCACATGTTGCGCGTCTAGACGGGCTCAGCCGCGGTCGATGGGCCGGTAGAGGCCGATCATGGTCTGGCGGGCGCTTGCCAGCCACTGGCTGACGATCTCGATGGTTGTCGGGGGGTCGCGGAAGTTGCGCATCATGTGCTCGGCGATGCGATACCCCTCGCGTATGATGAGGCGCTCATCGAGTTTCAGGCCTATCGATGGAACCCGCATGACCGCCTCCCGCGTATGGTTTATGAAACCTTAACGCGGAGCTGGGCGATGAGTCCGGGGCTAACTGAAATTATGGTTTATGGCGCAGGGGCCGGGCCGGAGCTTTCGCGAAGGACGAGTTCGACGGGCCAGAGTTCGTGGACGTCCTCGATCTTTTTGCCGGCCAGGATTTGCAGGATCAGTTCGGCGACGCGGGTGCCGGCCTGGCGGATCGAGGAGCGCGTGGTGGACATGCTGGGAAACATGTTGTCGGCGTTGAGATAGGGGAAGACGTCGTCATGTGCGATCATGGAGACTTCCTTGCCCAGTGTCAGTTCGGCCTGGCGGATGGCGCGGAATACGCCGAGGGCGGTCATCATGGAGCCAGCTATAAAGGCTGTGGGGCGGGGGCGCAGCTCGAGCATCGCCTGGGCGAGCCGGAACGCCACTTCATCGGTGAAAACCGAATTGCCCATCAGGGCCGGATCGAAGGGTACGCCGCGCGCCGAAAGTGCCGCAAGGTAGCCGATTTCGCGGTGTTCGGCGAAGGTGCGTCCCTTGATGCCATTGAGCAAGGCAATGCGACGGTGACCCAGATCGAGCAGGTGGCTGGTGGCGCGCTCGACGGCGCCGGTATTGTCGATATCGAGCCAGGCGACGGTCTCGCCGATATTGGTGCGGCCGTGCAGCACGAAGGGTATGTCGAGGTCCTTGAGCAGCCTGACGCGCTCGTCGACGATCTTGGGCGAGTGCAGCACGATGGCGTCGACCTTCTGGCTGGCGGCCAGGCGGCGATAGGCGGCCACTTCGTCCTGGTAGGAATCGACGGTGGTGACAAGGATATCGATTTCCTCGGTGGCCATGCGTCCGCCCATGCCGGCGAGAAATTCGCTCATGTGGGGACCCAGTTCCTCGGCGCCACGCAGCACGAGGCCGATGGCGCCGGAGCGACCGGTGGCAAGGCGCAGGGCGCTTGCATTGGGTCGATAGCCCAGCCGCGCCGCGGTTTCGGCGACCCGCAGGCGGGTGGTCTCATTGACTTCGGGATAGCCATTGAGTGCCCGGCTCACAGTGGTTTGCGACAGGCCGAGATGCTCTGCCAAATCTTTCAGTCTCATCGCTGCCAACTTGCCCCAGGCACGGCATGACCAGCGCGCATGGACAGCGCGCAAAAATAGCGGCGCGAAGCCCGGTCAGGCTTGCCTTAGGGCATGCAGGCCGCCTTGAACAGCGGTTCCTGCTTCCTCCTCCGTGGATCATTCAAAGCGATTTCAAATTTTGATGCAAGGCCCGAATTTGATGGCAATTTTCTGAGGTGCGTACATCGGGTCGAACAGATCGGTCCCTGTGCGACTTAGAACGGATTGGTCCATAAGCTATTGAGGGGGTTAGAATATCCGTACGGCGCATATAGAATTCCTAACAAGACGTTCACGAGGTCCTTGACAGAAATTCTCCGCTCTGGTTCTTTTTCATTCAAAGCGCTTTGGAAATTAGGCGGAACAGCCGCCGAAACGGAGTGCTTTTGTAGGGAGGGGTTATGTCCAAGGCTGGCGTCTGAGCGCCGGCGGGCATTTTTGCCTCCCTTGCAGTTGGATCATTCGGGAGGAAATCTAATGAAAATCAATAAGTTGCTCGTCGGGCTTTTGACGAGCGTGACTTTGGTAGCAAGCGTAGCCCAAGCGGCCGAACTGTCGATGGTGTCGGGCGATACAGGCACTGGCCTCGCCTTCCTGCGCAGCCAGCTCGACAAGTTCGAGGCTGAAACCGGCAATACCGTCACCGTGGTGCCGATGCCCTCGTCCACATCCGACCAGTTCGGCCAGTACAAGCTTTGGCTTGCGGCCGGCAATTCTGACATCGACGTGTACCAGACCGACGTGATCTGGGCTCCGCAGCTCGCCGATCAGTTCCTAGACCTTACTGATGCGGCCAAGGACGTCGTGGGCCAGCATTTCCCCTCGATCATCGAGTCGCAGACCGTTGACGGCAAGCTCGTTGCGCTGCCAGCCTTCACCGATGCGCCGGCCCTGTTCTACCGCAAGGACCTGCTTGATAAGTATAGCAAGCCCATTCCCACCACTTGGGACGAAATGGCTGCTACCGCGAAGGAAATCATGGACGCGGAGCGCACTGCCGGCAATGCCGAGATGTATGGCTTCGTGTTCCAGGGCAATGCCTATGAAGGCCTGACCTGCAACGCCCTTGAATGGGTGAAGTCCAACGGTGGCGGCCAGATCGTCGAGGCCGATGGCACGATCTCGATCAACAACCCCCAGGCTGCTGCCGCCATCGAGCGCGCAGCATCATGGATCGGCACCATCGCTCCTGAAGGCAACCTGGCCTACCAGGAAGAAGAAAGCCGTGGCGTCTGGCAGCTTGGCAACTCGGTGTTCATGCGCAACTGGCCTTACGCCTATGCACTCGGCGCTGGCGACGACTCGGCCGTGAAGGGCCTGTTCGACGTGGCTCCTCTGCCTGCCGGTGACGGAGAAGGCTCTGGTTCGGCAGCAACGCTGGGCGGCTGGAACGTCGCCGTTTCCAAGTATTCCTCCGATCCGGAAGAGGCGATCAAGCTCGCGCTCTACCTTAGCTCGACGGAAGTGCAGAAGGAACGCGCGATCAACCAGTCGAACCTGCCCACAATCGAAGCGCTATATGACGACGCCGACGTACTGGCCGCTTCGCCGTTCATGGCAAACTGGAAAGAAATCTTCCAGAACGCCGTGCCGCGTCCATCCGCTCCGACCAAGATCAAGTACAATGAGGTCTCCTCGCTGTTCTGGAGCGCCGTGCATAGCACCCTGTCCGGCAATGGCACTGCTGCCGAGAACCTCGAAGGTCTCGAAGCCGACCTGACCGACCTCAAGGGCGACGCCTGGTAAGTCCTCCCAGCGCCCAATGTCGGGCGGACGATCGGAGTTTTCCCGTCGCCCGCCTGGCATAGTGATCATAGAAAACTGGAGGCGGCTACGATGGCCACGGATGTGATGGCGGAGCCGGTCGCTGCGACTGGTGTGAAGATCAAGTCGGAGCTGATGCAGCAGCGCGTCCGCGCAGCGCAGTTATTCCTCTTGCCGATGTTGCTGGCACTTGCCGTCGTGGCCGGGTGGCCGCTGCTCCGGTCGATCTATTTTTCATTTACCGACGCTTCACTGAACGATCTTGACGGCGCCCAGTGGATCGGTTTTGGCAATTATCTGCGCTGGCAGACGCTGGAAAGCGGCGCCGTGCGTTATAGGGGCGTGCTTGCCGACCCGGCGTGGTGGAACGCGGTGTGGAACACTATGCGCTTTGCAGTAGTGTCGGTCAGCCTTGAGGCCGTGCTCGGCATGGGCGTGGCTTTGGTGCTGAACGCCGAATTCAGGGGCCGCGGCATCGTGCGCGCCGCCATTCTCATTCCATGGGCTATTCCGACCATCGTCTCGGCCAAGATGTGGAGCTGGATGCTGAACGACCAGTTCGGCATTCTAAACGACCTGGGCATGCGCTTGGGCCTGCTGAGCCAGAAGGTGGCATGGACGGCAACGGCGGAGACCGCCATGCAGGCGGTTCTGGTGGTCGATATCTGGAAGACGACGCCATTCATGGCGCTGCTAATCCTTGCCGGCCTGCAGATGGTGCCCAAGGATATCTATGAAGCGGCAGACCTCGACGGGGTGCATCCGGTCAAGCAGTTCTTCCGCATCACGCTTCCCTTGGTGCGGCCCGCCCTCATGGTCGCGATCATTTTCCGACTGCTCGATGCGTTGCGTATTTTCGACCTGATCTATGTGCTGACGCCCAATAGCTCTGCGACCAAGACCATGTCGGTTCTGGCGCGTGAGAACCTGTTCGACTTCGACAAGTTTTCATACGGCTCGGCAATGTCGACACTGCTGTTCCTGATTATTGCCATCCTGACCATTCTCTACATCTGGCTGGGCAAAGTTCGATTTGACGGGGGAGACCGCTAATGGGCGCGACAATCGATCTCTGGAAAATCGCCAAGACGATCATGTTCTATGCGGTGGTGGTGTTCATCGTCGTGGTCTCGGTGTTCCCGTTTTATTACGCCATCCTGACCAGCTTCAAATCCGGCACCGACATCTTCCGGGTCTCCTATTGGCCTGTGTCGTTCAGCTTCGACAACTACACCGCCGTGTTCAACCAGGGCAGCTTCCCGCGCAATCTGCTGAACTCGGTATTCGTGGCGTCGGTTACCGTGATCCTGGCGCTGTTCATGGCTGTCACGGCAGCGTTCGCGCTGAGCCGCGTGCGGTTCAGGGGGCGTGGCTTCCTGTTGATGGTTATCCTCGCCGTGTCGATGTTCCCGCAGATCGCGGTGCTGGCAGGCCTGTTCGAGGTGATCCGGTTTCTCGGCATCTACAACACGCCCTGGGCACTGATCTTCAGCTACACGATCTTCACGCTGCCGTTCACCGTGTGGGTGCTGACTACCTTCATGCGTGACCTGCCGATCGAGATCGAGGAAGCGGCCATCGTCGACGGGGCAACACCGTGGGTGATTATCACTCGCGTGTTCATGCCGCTGATGTGGCCGGCGCTGGTGACGACCGGCCTGCTCGCCTTTATCGGCGCGTGGAACGAGTTTCTGTTCGCGCTGACCTTCACCTCATCGAATGATACCCGCACGGTCCCGGTGGCCATTGCGCTGCTGTCGGGCGGATCTCAATATGAAATTCCGTGGGGCATCATCATGGCTGCCTCGGTAATCGTCACTGTGCCGCTTGTCGTCCTGGTGCTGATATTCCAGCGTAAAATCGTCAGCGGTCTGACCGCCGGCGGCGTCAAAGGTTAGGACTGATGTCCATTCGGGCCGGGCTGGCCTGCAAATGCCAATTTGCTGCGCTTCCGGTCCTCACGTACCAAAAGTACGCTCCGGTCCGGTTCTCTCAGATCGACATTTTCGTGTCAGCCTAACCAGAATGTCCAATCGGTCGGAAAAGGGAGAAAAACATGGCAAGCATCGAGCTTCGCAATATCCGCAAGGCCTTTGGCGCGGTCGAAGTGATCAAAGGCGTCGACCTGCAAGTTCGTAAGGGGGAGTTCATGGTGTTTGTCGGCCCGTCGGGTTGCGGCAAGTCCACGTTGCTGCGGCTGATTTCGGGGCTGGAAGACATCACCTCGGGCGAAATGCTGTTTGACGGCAAGGTGGTCAATTCGCTGGCACCTTCCAAGCGCGGCATCGCCATGGTGTTCCAGTCCTATGCGCTCTACCCGCACATGACGGTGTATGAGAACATGGCCTTCGGGCTGACGCTCGAAAAGGGCACCAGCAAGGATGAGATCCGCAAGCGCGTCGAGCGGGCGGCCGACATGCTGCAGATTGGCCAGTATCTCGATCGCCTGCCCAAGCAGCTTTCGGGCGGGCAGCGCCAGCGCGTGGCCATCGGGCGCGCCATTACCCGCGATCCGAAGGTGTTTTTGTTCGACGAGCCGCTGTCCAATCTCGACGCTGCCCTGCGCGTAGCGACCCGTATCGAGATCGCCAAGCTGCACGAGGAAATGAACAACGTCACCATGATCTACGTGACGCATGACCAGGTGGAAGCCATGACGCTGGCTGACCGCATCTGCGTGCTGCGCGATGGGCTGGTTGAGCAGGTGGGCACGCCCATGGAGCTCTACGAGACGCCAAACTCGGTGTTCGTGGCAGGCTTCATCGGTTCGCCCAAGATGAACTTTATCTCCGGTGACAAGGCCAAGCCATTCAATGCCGAAACGGTCGGTATCCGTGGCGAGCACATCACCATCGTGCCCTCGGGCGGCACCTGGAGCGGCACGGTTATCCATACGGAAAACCTTGGCGCCGACAGCTACGTCTATCTCGAAATGGGCACGGAAGAGCCGGTAGTTGTGCGCCTCGAAGGGGCTAATAGCTACAAGAGCGGCGACACGGTCCACATCTCGCCGATGGAGGGCAAAATTCATCGCTTCGACGGAGCCGGCAAGCCGATCCTATAGGCGATCACACTGTCAGTGACGGCCATATGGTCGTCACGATATCAGCCACAGCGTCATTCCCGCGAAAATGGGTATCTCTCCTGCAAAAAGGAGGGATTTCCGCTTTTGCGGGAATAGCGCAGAAAACCGCAGAACGGCTGGTGCCTCCCCACCGAGCCAATCAAACCAGGAGACTAAAATGGCTATCCGTACGCTTGTGTGGGGCGAGAACGTCCACGAGCAGAAGAACAAGGTCGTGGCGGAGAACTACCCCAACGGCATGCACAACCAGATCGCCAAGCTGCTGTCGGAAGACAGCAATCTGTCGATCAAGACCACGACGCTGCAGGAGCCCGAGCACGGCCTTACGGATGCGGTGCTGGCTGAGACCGACGTGCTGCTGTGGTGGGGCCATGCCGCGCATGACAAGGTCGATGACGTCGTCGTCAAGCGCGTCATGGAACATGTGTGGCAGGGCATGGGCCTGATCGTGCTGCATTCGGGACATCACTCCAAGGTGTTCAAAGGCCTGATGGGTTCGCCGGCAAACCTGCACTGGCGCGAAGCCGGTGAGCGCGAGCGCCTGTGGGTGGTCAATCCGGGGCATCCGATCGCCAAGGGCCTGCCGCCGTATTTCGAGCTCGAATACGAAGAAATGTATGGCGAGCCCTTCAGCGTGCCGGAGCCGCTGGAAACGGTGTTCGTGTCGTGGTTCCAGGGCGGCGAAGTGTTCCGAAGCGGCCTGACCTATCGTCGCGGCGCCGGCAATATCTTCTATTTCCGCCCAGGCCATGAAACCTATCCGACCTATCACGACGCCAATGTCGGCCAGGTGCTGCGCAATGCGGTAAACTGGGCCTATGACGGGACGCGCCATGCACATCTGATGAAGGCACCGAACACGCCAGTCGGCGAGGCGATCGAGCCGATCGAAGAGCGCGGTGCCAAGCTGAGCTCGTCCGATCATGCCGGCGAAGTGAAAGAATAATAGCGCGCATCAGGGTGTCGCCCCGACGCAGGCCAGGGTGCATCCCAGGGTGGCTACAGGCGGCTGATATCTTAGGATGGTTTCCGGCCTGCGCCGGAAAAACATCGCGTGTTTTGGAACATTGGGCCTTCGGGCCGACACAGGATTATAGAATATGCGGCTGCTCATTCTGGGTACCGGCGGCATGGCCAATCAGCATGCCAAGCATTTTGCGGCTATCGAGGGCGTAACATTGGCAGGCGGCGTCGACGTCGATCCGGCGCGCGTCGAGGCGTTTTGCACCACGCATAATATCGAACGGGGTTTTGGCTCGCTCGATGCGGCACTGGCCTGGGGCGAGTTCGACGCGGTGGCCAACGTGACGCCGGACAGCGTGCACCACCCGACGACGATGGCGGCGCTCAAGGCCGGCAAGCACGTGTTCTGCGAAAAGCCGCTGGCGACAGACCATGCCAAGGCCATGGAAATGACCGAGACGGCGGAAGCGGCGGGGCTGATCAACATGGTCAACCTTACCTATCGCAATGTCAGCCAGTTGCAGAAGATGCGCGAGATCGTGCAGTCGGGCGCGGTCGGCAAGGTCAAGCATTTCGAGGCGAGCTACCTGCAGAGCTGGCTGGTCAGCAAGGCCTGGGGCGACTGGCGCACTGAGTCGCAATGGCTGTGGCGCCTGAGCAAGAAGCACGGCTCCAATGGCGTGCTGGGTGATATCGGCGTGCATATACTCGATTTTGCGGCCTATGGCGCGGGCAGCGACTTTTCCAAAGTGTTCTGCCGGCTGGAGACGTTTGAAAAGGCCGAGAACAACAAGATCGGCGAGTATGACCTCGACGCCAACGACAGCTTTGCCATGACGGCGCAGCTGGAAAACGGCGCGTTGGGGGTGATCCATGCGACGCGCTGGGCGACGGGCCATTTCAACGAGCTGCGCCTGCGCGTATATGGGGAACTGGGTTCGGTGGAAGTGCAGCATCGCCATGATTGGTCCAAGCTGGTCACCTGCCTTGGTGCCGATGCCGAGACTGGAACCTGGACCGATGTCGAGGTCGATGCGGTGCCGACAAACTACATGCGCTTCGCCGATGCGGTGCACTCGGGCAAGAACATGGAGCCGAGCTTCCGCCACGCCACCAATATCCAGAAGGTGCTGGATCTGGCAACGGTGACGGATCGGGACCGGATGGAACATACGGTTTGATTTTTTGGCATTGAAGAGAAGAAGGCCCGCAGCGATGCGGGCCTTTTTGGTTTCAGGGCCGGATTTTTTCCAGATCTTCCAGAAGGCTAGGGTGCCTGGGCGCCCAGTTCAGCGCCTGCCTTGTATGGGCGCTTGATGCCGGCTGGTCGGCGGCAAAGATCGGGCCGAGTGGGCCATAGGTTTCCGGAGCCACCGACTGGACCGGTAGACCGAGGCGTCGGCCGATAATCGTGGCGATGTCGCTGACCTTGTCCCCTTCGTCGGCCACCGCGTGCCAGGCGGTTCCGGCCTCTGCGCTTTCCAGGGCGAGCCGGAACAACACTGCGGCGTCTAGCGCGTGAACTGCCGGCCAGCGCTGCTCGCCGTCGCCGGCATAGCCCGACACTCCAGACTGACGGGCAATGTTGGTCAGAAGGCCGGCAAAACCACCCATCCCGTTGTTATGAACGGTGCGCGGCAGGCGAATGGCCGAGCTTCGGACGCCACGGGATGCCAGGGCTAGAGTGGCGCTTACCGTGCGACCACGGCCGCCTACCGGTCCATCGATGGGGAGTGGATCGGTTTCCGTGGATGGGCGGCCCGCAATCCAGGGCGTCCCTGACACAGTTACCAGCGGACGATCGCTGCCGATCAGCGCTTCCCCCAAGGCCATCAGCGCCGCCGTCTCCTCGGCAATGGCTTTGTCCAAGGCGTCGGAGCTGCTGAAGTCGTTGCTAAACGCAAGATGGATCACGCCGTCTGCCTGCGCGGCGCCAGCCCGAAGCACGTCGAGATCGGCAAGCCCACCAGACAGCGGCTCGCCCCCGGCTCTTCGGACTAGCTCCATCGATGCTTCAGAGCGGGCAAGTGCGAGCACGGCGTGTCCGTGTCGAAGCAGTTCGGCGATGACGGCAGACCCGATCAGGCCCGTTCCGCCAGTGATAAAAACGCGCATCATTGTATTCCTTTTTAATGTCAGTGACTGACATATAACAATGATGACAGTGGCTGACAATGCCTCTATATCGACCTGATGCCTCCTAATTCAGAACATGCCCGCAAGCACCTGCGGCTCGCAGCTTTGGAGCTGTTTGCCGAAAATGGCTTTGACCAGACTACAACTGCCCAAATCGCAGCGCGGGCGGGACTGACCGAACGGACGTTTTTTCGGCACTTTCCCGACAAGCGGGAGGTGCTGTTCGAGGGCCAGGAGATTTTGAGCGCGGCCCTGTCGGACGCCACTATGCGAGCGCCTGCGGAACTGTCGCCGATGCAAACGCTGCATCTGGCCTGTGCCTCGGTCACCCAGTTGCTCGAGGATAATCGACCGTTTTCCGAGCCTCGCCAGCACATCATTGCGGCATCGCCGGCGCTGCTTGAGCGCGAAGTCGCCAAGCATGCGGCACTGGGTCGGAGCGTAGCGGCGGCGCTGCAGCGGCGGGGCGTCGAGCCGTTGCAGGCGACATTCGCGGCCCAGATTGGGCTGGCTGTGTTGAGCCACGCCATCGCCTTGTGGTTTGCAGACGCGTCGCTGCCGCTGAACGACTGCATCGAGCGGGCGTTTGCCGAGCTGCAGATGCTTGCCTCACCCGCAAAAAGCTCTTAGGGCAGCCTCGGTTTTTTGGTCGATCCCTTGCAACCAGTAGATAGCGTTACGACGTATCTACTCATCAAGGAGCGTCATCATGGGTATTATCGGGGCTATCATTATCGGGTTTTTCGCAGGGCTGGTCGCCAAGTGGATCACGCCGGGCGACAGGAAGCCGAGTGGGTTTATTTTGACGACGGTGCTTGGCATCATTGGTTCGGTGCTGGCGACGTGGCTGGGGCAGGCGGTTGGCTGGTATGGGCCGGGCGATGGGGCGAATTTCATCGGGGCTATCGTCGGAGCGGTGATTATTTTGCTGGCCTGGAGCCAGATTGCCCGGCGGGCTTAGATTACGTCGGATATTGCCGTACCCACCGGGCGGCACCTCCCCCTTGATGGGGGAGGCTGGGCGGGGGTGTGATTTAGCCCCTATATTCGGGCTAAACGCCCCCCTCCCTGACCCTCCCCTCGAGAGGGAGGGTGACGACTGATGATCCGTTGCGGAAAGCAAAGAAAAAGGGCGCCTGTTGGGCGCCCTTTTTCTTTGTGGAATGGCTTACTTGATCTCGGTAATGCGGCCGTCGGTGTAGGGGGTGTATTCGCCGCCGAGTTTGGCGATGTATTCGGCGACGACTTGCTCCAGTGGAGGTCCGAAGTCGTAGGGGTTTGCTCCCTCGGCAAAGGTGCCAAAGCCGTCGCCGCCGCCGCGGACGTAGTTGTTGGTGACGACGGTGTAGGTGGCGGCTTCGTCGATCGGCACCCAAGTGTCGCCTTCGCCCTTGACCAGCACGTCGCTGATGCGGCTGCCGGCAGGCTGCTTCAAATCAAACGAGTATTTGAGACCGGCGACCTGGGAGAAGCGGCCGGCGCCGTTTTCGACGTCGCTGACGCCGTTTTCGAGGGCTTCGATGACGTCGGCACCGCTGACATCGACGGTGGCGAGGGTGTTGGAGAAGGGCAGCACGGTCAGCACGTCGCCGACGGTGATTTCACCGGCGTCGATGGAGGAGCGGATGCCGCCGCCGTTCTGGAAGGCGATGGTGGCGCCCTGGTCGGCGACGCGGTCCAAAATGGCATCGGCAAGCAGGTTGCCCATCGAGCATTCCATGGCGCGGCACACTTCGCGAGCGCCTTCGAGCTTTTCGGTGGTGGTGCCGATGACTTCGCCGGTCATTTCGGAGATTGGGCCGGCCAGCGCTGCGAGCTGGGTCTTGAAGTCGTCATTGGCGGTGACCGATGCGTCGATCAGGAAGGGCTCGCCCTCGGCCTTGGTGACGGTGCCGTTGTCGTCCCAGGTGATGGCGATATCGCCGAGATATTTGCCATACTGGTTGGCCTGGACGACCGGCACTTCGACGCCATCAGGGTTTTTGACCATGGTGGGGTAGGGGCCGACAGCGCCTTCGGCGGTGTTGCTGAGCAGGGTGTGGCTGTGGCCGCCGACGATGACGTCAACCAGCGGCAGAGCTGCGGCGACCTGCTGGTCCACGGTATAGCCGATGTGGCTCAAGAGGATGATCTTGTTGACGCCGGCGGCGTCGAGCGCCTCGGAGGCGCCGCGGACATACTGGATCACGTCAGTGAATTCGACATTGGGGCCGGGCGAGGCGATGTCGGGCGTGTCTTCCGTGGTGGCGCCGATGATGCCGATCTTTTCGCCACCGACCTCGATGACGATCGAGCCCTTGATCTTGCCGGCGAGGCTTGGGTCTCGGGTGACGTCGAAATTGCCGCCGATGATGGGGAATTCGGCGGCGTCGATGAATTTCACGAATTCTTCCGGGCCGTCATCGAACTCGTGGTTGCCGGTGGCGACGACGTCGAAGCCCATCTGGTTGAAGAAGTCGGAGACCACCTTGGACTTGTAGGTTGTGTAATACAGCGAGCCCTGGAAATTGTCGCCGGCAGAGAGCAGCAGCGAGTTGCCATCGGCATATTTGGCGCGGGTATCGTCGATGATGGTCTTGAGGCGGGCAATGCCGCCGAAGCATTCGCCGGCCGCATCGGTCTCGGCATCGCAGTTGGAATCGCTGTCGGTGATCGGGTCGAAGCGGGAGTGAAAGTCGTTGATGTGGAGGATGTTGAGCGTGAAATCCGCGTGAGCTGCGCTGGAGAAGCTGGCGCAGAGGGTGAGCGCGGTGGCGCCCAGAAGTAGATGTTTCATCCCTGTATCCTTTGGTTTCTTGACGGCAGTCCAAACCCCGCGGCCGTCTGATGCTTGATGGCAATGCCTCCCGAACCGGGGGCAAGTCATTCCAACCACGGCGGTGAGCCGAGTTAACCAGCCTTTTGTGACAGTGAAAAGCGAAGGTTTTCAGCGAGGGCGGTGCAATCACGCTGCGGTCATGGGCGCCATGCAGGTGTGGGGCTTCACCGGCCGTCAACCATGGCGCAAAAGACCCGCCTAGCGGGGCGTGGGTACATTGGCGGTAAAGGTTGCGGGGCTATAGTTGCGCAGATCGACTGCCGGATCGAGGATTTCGCCAGCAATGAGCGCTGCCCTGCAAAGCCTGATGCGTGACGTGCCAGCGCGGCCGAGCGCGCCGCTGTTCGGTGGGCTGTTGGCATTCCTCGTCGTCGGGGGCTCGGGCGCTGCGGCATTCGTGGTGCTGTCCAGCATCATGATCTGGGCTGATACGGGCCTTGAAGACTGGTGGGTCAACACGGCCAGCTATGCGGTGCTGATCGTGCCGGTCTATCTGTTGCATCGACGCTATTCGTTCGATTCCGATGCTTCCCATTGGCAGGCTCTGCCGCGCTATATGGCAGTCCAGGGCATGGCGCTGGTGCTGGCTGCGGTGTTTTCTCTTGTCATTCACGGCGCGTTCGACTTGCCTACAGTGCTAGCCTCGATGTTGGTGATCGGGCTTACTTCGGGCGTTAATTTCATGGTGCTGCGCAGCTGGGCCTTTACCCGCGGGCAGTTGAGTGTTGCGGTTTCCGCGTAAGAGCGGGCTTTCAATAGCGGTTCAGTCAGGTATTCTCCGCGCCGATTGATTTGCGGGGAATTGCAGCATGAAAAGCGCTTTGATCGTTTACGGCGGTTGGTCGGGGCACGAGCCCGAAGAGTGTGCCACCATCTATCGCCGCTGGCTGCATGAGGACGGTTATTCGGTCCGCATGGCGACGGAAACCAGCGCCTTTGCCGATCCCTCGATCCATGACCTGAGCTTGATCATCCCGATCTTCACGATGAGCAAGATCGAGAAGGCCGAGGTCGAAAACCTGGTCAAGGCAGTCGAGGGCGGCGTGGGCCTGGCTGGCCATCACGGCGGCATGAGCGACGCGTTCCGCGACGCCGTGGACTATCAGTTCATGGTGGGCGGGCAATGGGTGGCGCATCCGGGCAATATCATCGACTACATCGTCGAAGTGACCGATCCGCTCGACCCGGTGATGGCGGGGATCAAGTCGTTTCCCTACACGTCCGAGCAATATTACATGCATGTCGACCCGTCGAACAAAGTACTGGCGACGACAACGTTCACGGGTGAGCATGCGCCGTGGATTGCGGGTGTGAAAATGCCGGTGGTGTGGAAGCGCCAGCATGGCAAGGGCCGGGTTTTCCATTCGACGCTTGGACACCAGGCGAAAGAATTCGATGTGCTGGAGATGGCAACAATCATGCGGCGTGGCATGAACTGGGCGGCCAGGCAGGAGTAGGCTGCGAAGGCGAGTCTTTGTTGGGTACCCCCACCTAGCCTCCCCCTGATGAGGGGGAGGGACAGATTGGGTTTGAGGCACAATCTCGGCCAATCCACTGCACGGATTCCTCCCCCTATCAGGGGGAGGCTAGGTGGGGGTACCCTCTACCACCTCAGAAAAAACCTGCCGAACACCGCGCCCACGGCGCCGACAATCAAAATGGCCAGGGTGTACCAGAGCGCCAGGAACATCATGCCGGTTTCGGTGCAGGCGAAGGCGTAGATCCAGGCGCCAGTGCTGCCGGCCATGATGCCGGCGGCAAAGCCTGCCAAGGCGGGCCGGGTGGGGGCCATGCGGCGCAGGGCCAGCATGCTTGCCAGCAGGACCGGCAGCGACAGGATCGGGATGTAGGTCAGGCTGCGGATGATGGAGGAACCCATGATCATGGGCATCATGTCATCGGCGCGAGCCAATTGAATGACCGCCAGCACCACCAGCAGCGCCACCAACGCGACGGCGGCGAGCCAGGGCCAGCGGGTGCGACCACCGGGGCGGGCGAGGACCAGCGTTGCGGCGAGGCCGAGCAGGGCCAACGCCAGCGTATAGCTGAACTTGGTCCAGTAAATCATGGTCACCGCAGCGGTTTGCATGTCCGGTCGCATACCAAGCAGCATCAGCATGGCGACAATGGCAAGCACGCCACTCAGCAGCAGGGCGCCGATCAGCTGTCGCTGCATCGCCATATGGCGAACCGGCTTGAGATGGGCAGCGAGGCGATCGATCAGGTCGTCGGTCATTTAGGACCTCCCGCGAAGCGCGCCGCGAGGGCTTTAAGGCCGCGATGGATCGAGACCTTGGCGGCCGTTTCAGTCATGCCATGGGCGGCGGCGGCTTCGGCCACCGAGGCGCCATCGATCTTGGTGCGGCGGATCAAATCGGAAGTACGAGTAGGTACGTTGTCGAGGACTGCGTCCAGGTCGCGCCGGGCGACGGCGTCGGTGTTGTCGTCATGGGCAAGGATTGGCGCGTCATCTTCCAGCGGCACGGTCAGGCGGATAGACTGGCGGCGAACGTGATCGACGAACTTGTGGTGCGCAATGGCGTGCAGCCAGGCGGTAAACGGCCGGTTGCGGTCATAGGTCATGCGGCGGGTGTGGATGGCCAGCAGAGTCTCCTGCACGAGATCCTCCGCGTGCGACGCAAAGGCGGGCGTCAGCCGCCGAGTGAAATAGGGCCGCAGATGCTTGCCGAGATCGGCGAGCAGCTTGCGATAGGCGGCAGCATCGCCGTCGAGCGAGGCGAGCATCAGCTCTCGCAGCCGCATCTCGGTCGGGTCAGCCTGCATTGCTCATCCATTCGTTCCCAGCGCGGGTATGGTTACATGCGTCGCGCGAAACAGGAAATGGGCGATCATCTCGGCGTGGCGCTGTAACCGCGGCGAGGCCCGCTGCGAATGGCACGGCGGTAACGGAAGAAATAAACATCCGTGCTATGCATCATTTGTCCGGTCTCCTCTCGTTACTGCTGGGGCAAGGCATAAAAATACTGCCTATGGGGGAACGATGAGCCAAGCAAATGCTGCGACCAAGCCCAAGGGACCGCTGATCTATCGACAGTCGATATGGACGCGCGTGACCCATTGGGTGTGGGCGATCTGCCTGTTCTTCCTGCTGTTGACCGGCCTGCAGATTTTCAATGCGCATCCGGCGCTCTACATCGGCCAGCAGTCGGGCTTTGAGTTCGAGAACTCCGTTTTCAAGATCGGCGCGGTCAATACCGATGCCGGACCGCGTGGCCAGACTACTGTGTTGGGCCAAAATTTCGACTCGACGGCACTCGGCCTGGGCATGAGCGGCAATGCCGAGCGGCCGGTGTATACTGGCTTTCCGGGCGGGGTAACCATTCCGTCCTATCGCGATCTCGGCACTGGCCGGGTGGTGCACTTCTTCTTTGGCTGGATATTCGTTGCGACGATCTTCGTCTGGTTTGTCGCCAGCTTCATCAACGGGCATATCCGCCGCGATATCGTGCCGAGGCCTTCTGACATTGCAGGTGTGCCCAAGGATGTGGTGGACCACGCGACCTTGCGCTTCAAGCATGGACGGACCTATGGGCCGCTGCAAAAGCTGGCTTATTTCGGGGTGTTTTTCGTCCTGTTTCCGCTGATTGTCGCTACCGGGCTGACGATGAGCCCCGGGATGAACTCCATTGCGCCGTGGCTGCTCGATCTGTTTGGCGGGCGGCAGACGGCCCGGACTATCCACTTCATTGTCATGCTGCTGCTGGTGGCGTTCTTCGTCATCCACATCCTGATGGTCTTTGCGGCAGGACCGATCAACGAGCTGCGCTCGATGATTACCGGCTGGTATCGCGCCAGTCCCGGCACGCCAAGCAGCGAAGGAGACAAGCCATGAGCCGGTTGATCACACGGCGTAATTTCCTGCGGACCTCCGCTGTCTCCGGCTCGGGACTGATCCTAGCCGGGTGCGACCAGTTCGATTTCCTGGCTGACAAGTCCGGACCAGCGCGCCAGATCATGGAGCGCGCCAATGTGCTAACCTACAGCGTGCAGCGCGCGGTAATCGGCGAGCAGACGCTGGCGCGGGAATATGCGGCCAGTGAAATCCGGCAAGGCATGCGGCCCAATGGCTCGGTCGATCCGACGACGCCCGAATATCTGGCGCTCAAGGAGGCGAATTTTGCCGGCTACAAGCTAACCATCAAGGGGCTGGTGGACCGCGAGGTCAGCTTCTCCCTGGCAGAATTGCGTAACATGCCGGAGCGCACACAGATCACGCGGCACGATTGCGTCGAAGGGTGGAGCTGCATTGCAAAATGGACCGGCACGCCGCTGGGGCCGCTGCTGGATATGGCGGGCGTCAAATCCACGGCGCGCTACTGCGTCTATCATTGCTTTGACAACATCCAGCGGACGCTGTCGGGCGACATTCTGTATTATACCAGCTCGGACTTGATCGACGCTTATCATCCGCAGAGCATCCTTAGCTATGGGCTGAACGACGAGGTGCTGCCGGTGTCCAACGGCGCGCCGATCCGGCTGAGGATCGAGCGGGCGCTGGGCTATAAGCAGCCGAAATACTTGCATACGATTGAGCTGGTCGATGACCTGACGCCGTTCGGCAAGGGTCGCGGCGGGTATTGGGAAGATACGGGTTATGACTGGTACGGCGGCATCTAGTGTAATCGCTAGTCAGCTGAGGCTGGCCTGCAAATGGTGGTCTTCCGGCGCTCACATACCTAGGGCGGCACTCGGAGCATAGGATAGCAACATCCACCGGGTTTTCCCTCGGGCTTGACCCGAGGGCCATTGGCCGCTTGTACCGGGCTGAGAGTAGCCCTCGGGTCAAGCCCGAGGGAGAAGAGGTGGGTGGTGAACCATGGTGACACAACCTCGTGGTTCGACAGGCTCACCATGAGATCTACTGAGGTTGGTGTTCAATCAATCGGACTGGTCCTCAATCTACCAAATCAGCGTTGGCGGTTTCGATCAGCGCTGTCAGCTTATCCAACTCAATAGCATATGCGCGGTAGCTCCTGATCCATCCGGCGGGCCAGTTGCCGAGTTGGCCGGCTGCTACGGCGGGGATGCGTTGGGCTAGCGGTTGGGCGGCGAGGTCTTCGGCCGTGCGGTCGCCCCACCGGTCATCGAGGAGGACTAGGTCGGCGGGTTGGAGATTGGCGTTTTCCCAGCTCAGGGTCTGGTAGCTGCTGTTGGGATCAACGGCGGGGGTAACGAGGTTCAGGCCCCAGGCGGCGAAGTCGGACAGCTCGCCAAACTCCGATGGAGCGGCGATGGAGATGCCGGTGGACGACGGCGATACGGCCATGACCGTGAGGCCCGGCTTTGCGGTGGCGGCGGCTTTGAAGCGGGTGAGAGCGGCGTCGAAGGCCGCCTTGTCGGCAATGATCTCTGGCGCGTCGAGATCGGCGCCCAGGCTTTTTGCCAGTTTGGTATAGTCCTCGATCATGGCGATGACGGAATTGCCCTGAGCGGGGCCGACGATGGGGGCGATGGCTTCGATGCGGTCGATGATGGCTGCGTCGCCGACGGCGCCATTGTAGAAGCCTTCGAGTGGCGCGTATTCGGTGAGGATCAGATCGGGGTCGAGAGCCAGAATGGCTTCGGCGTTGAGTTCGTACCAGCCCTTGCCGACGATTTCGATGCCGGTCAGGTCGAGGCCTTTGGTGGCTCGATCAACCGATGGCGCGCCATCGAGGAAGATGCCGATTGGCCTGTTGCCCAGTGGGATCAGGGCCGCAGCAGCGTTGGCATGGGCGATAATGCGGCTTGGTGGCTGGGGCAGGGTGATGGTCTTGCCGGCGCCGTCGGTATAGGTCCAGTCAGCCGCAAAAGCCGGCGTGGCGAGCAGAGCAGCGAGGATCGTCAGGGCTTTGAACATGGCCGAGCCATAGCACGGAGGTCATTCCTGTGGTGGCTGGAATCTACTCGGCGGCCTCCCGCGAGCTGTGGTTGCCTCGTTATCTCAGGATGGGTCCCGGCCTTCGCCGGGATGACATCGGGAATGGGAGGTGGCCCCGCGCAACCCCACCATGCGTGGGCCGGACTGGAATAACCTTGCTATTTCAGCGGGTGTGGCCCATATGAGCGGCATCGTCACTGGCGCATGGACCTTCAACGGATCCGCTGGCGCCAAGAATTTGGTGACGGACTTCACTTCTTATCCCCTGCGGTGAGCGGCGAAGTCAGCCCGGAAACAATCTGTCCGGGTTCGAGCCAGCACCCGCGCGATATATCCCTTTATCGCCCGATTGCATTTGTTGACCCGCCGACGCTTGTGCGTTCGGCGACAGGCGCGCTGCATTGTCCTGCGCGCCTGCAAGCGCCTTTCGGCGCAGAAAGACGTGTTCACTTGAACGATTTTACTTCCCTTGGTCTCCCCGAAATCCTGGTCGATAGCCTGACGGCGCATGGTTTCACCGTGCCGACCAAGATCCAGGAACTGGCCATTCCCAAGCTGCTCGAAGGCCGCGACGTGATGGGCATTGCCCAGACCGGCTCCGGCAAGACTGCCGCTTTCGGCCTGCCGATCCTGGCTGGTATTTTGACCCTGACCGGTCGTCCGAAGCCCCTGACCACGCGTGCGCTGATTCTGGCGCCGACGCGTGAACTGGCCGTACAGATCGACGAAAATATCCGCAAGTTCGCTGGCTCCAAGATGAAGCTCGACACCGTGCTGCTGCTCGGCGGCGTGTCGCGCTATCATCAGGTCAAGCGCCTCGAGCGTGGCGTCGATATTGTCGTCGCTACTCCTGGTCGCCTCAAGGACCTGATGGACGACGGCAAGATCAAGCTCGGCGAAACCCGCTGGCTAGTGCTGGATGAAGCCGACCGCATGCTCGACATGGGCTTTATTGCCCCGGTCCGTGCCGTGGTCAAGGCTATCGGCATGAAGCGCCATACCATGATGTTCTCGGCCACAATGGCCCCCGAAGTTGCTGACTTGGCCAAGAACCTGCTGCAGGAACCGGTTCGCGTCGATGCGTCGGTTGCCGGCTCCACCGTGGTCAAGATCGACCAGCGCGTGATCCTTTCGGGTGCCAAGGCCAAGCGCGGCGTGCTCAATGAGCTGCTGCTGAGCGAAACCGAAAACATGGAACGCGTGATCATTTTTGCGCGCACCAAGCATGGCGCCGACCGCGTCGCCAAGAACCTTGAGATCGACGGCCACAAGGCCGCAGCCATCCATGGAAACAAAAGCCAGAACGCTCGCCAAGCGGCGCTCAAGGGCTTTGCCAGCGGTGGCGTTCGCATCCTGGTTGCCACCGATATCGCGGCTCGCGGCATCGACGTTCCCGGCATCACCCATGTGGTGAACTACGAGCTGCCCGACGATCCGGAAAACTATGTGCACCGCATCGGCCGTACCGGTCGCAATGGCGCCTCGGGCATTGCCATCACCCTGTGTGACGGCACCGAGCGCGGCAAGCTGCGCGACGTCGAACGCCTGATCCGTCGCACCTTGCCCTATACCGGCGACCTGCACATGGCCAACGAGACCGGCGTGGTGGAAGCACCCCGTTCTGCCTACAAGAAGCCCAGCGGCGGCCGTCCGGCTGCCGGCGCGCGTAATGCCAAGGGCCCGCGCGCTCCGCAGGCCGATCGTCGTTCGCCGGCCGAGCGTCGTCCATTCGCGGAGTTTTCCAAGGAAACCGGTGGCAGAAGCCAGCCGCATCACCAGCCTTCGGACACGCCGCGTGGCCGTCCGGCCAGCGATGCGCCGCGTGCTGCCCGTCCCGATAGCGCGCCCCGTACCCGTCCGGAAAGTGCACCGCGCACGCGTCCGGATAGTGCACCTCGCACGCGTCCTGCGGAGGGCGCTGCGCCTGCTCGTGGCGTGCGTCGCGACATGGAAACCGGCAAGCCAATGGCTGCCAAGCCTGCTGCTGCAAAGCAGCGCTGGGGCAAGACCCAGAAGGACGCCGTGCGTAGTGCCGGCCGCTCCAATGCCGATCGCCAGCGCGGTCGTGCATAGAGGCGTCAGCCTTCACGGAATCGGATAAGAAAAGGGCGGCCCCAGTGGCCGCCCTTTTTGTTTGGAGTTTTTGCCATGACCACAATCGCAGTCATCGGACCCGGTGCCATCGGCGGGACGGTTGCGGCCTGGTTGGCGCAAAATCCGGATTTCAGGCTGACACTTTGCGCCCGCACGCCGCTGGACGACCTGCGGATCGAAACGCCGAATGGGGTGATCACCGCCAACCCAATGGTGTTGACCGACCCCTCTACGGCGCAGCCGGTCGACTGGGTGCTGGTGGCGACCAAGACTTATGATGTCGATTCGACAAAAGCCTGGCTGGATCGGCTGGTGGTGCAGGGAAC
The DNA here is from genome assembly GCF_000971275.1 of Devosia psychrophila. Classification (GTDB taxonomy): domain Bacteria; phylum Pseudomonadota; class Alphaproteobacteria; order Rhizobiales; family Devosiaceae; genus Devosia; species Devosia psychrophila. The sequence goes on from NZ_LAPV01000141.1 coordinate 91,861, forward strand.
CCGGGTTGCCATCATCCAGAACGGCGTCGAGCATGTCCGGCTGTTCGAGCATCTGGTGCCGGCTGATCAACTGGTGCCTGTCATCATCAACTTGCCGGCTGTGCGTACGGCGCTGGGGCGGATCGTGCAGAGCCGGAAAGGCTTCATCTGGGCACCGGCTGGCCATAGTGGCGACGAGTTCGCTGCACTATTTGCCCACACTGATATCGAGGCGGCTGCTGACGCCGACTTCCTGTCGCGTGCCTGGATAAAGCTGTGCGGCAATTGCGGCGCCATTGTTCCGTCGCTGACCCTGCGGGCCACCGGTCCCGTGTGGAGCGACGATCTTGAAGCCATCGTCCGCGGAGTGGCTGAAGAATGCGCGGCGGTGGGCCGGGCGGAAGGCGCGATTGTCCCGCAGAGCGTCGTGGATGGCACCGTTTCCAATGCCCGCGATTCCCGCGAGGGATCAATCGCCGGCTCGCTTCACGCAGATCGGCTGGCTGGCAATCGGATGGAGATTGACGCGCGCAACGGCGTCATCGTGCGGCTGGGGGCCAAGCACGGCATTCCAACGCCGATGAACAAGGTGCTGGTGACGCTGCTCGCTGCATCGGGAAGTCCGTGGGTGGCCGGAACCTGAGTGGGTGCCTATTCTTCCTACGCCACCGACGCCAGATACAGGATATCCCGCGTACCCGAGCTGTCCCGCGGCGTAGCGGGAGCCAGCCGGTCGAGGTAATTTTTGCTCCAATTATCGACACTGTGCTTGCGGGCGGCGGCCATCAGGGTTGTCCAGCGCTGCTTGCGCTCGTCGAGGGGCATGTCGAGCGCCATGCGCAGAGCTTCGGCGGTTTCGTCGGTGTCGAAGGGATTAACCAGGATGGCGTCGTCGAAGATTTCGGCGGCGCCGGCAAATCGGGACAGCACCAGTACGCCGGGGTCCTCCGGGTCCTGCGAGCCGACATATTCGTGGGCAACAAGGTTCATGCCGTCGCGCAGGGGCGTGACCAGCCCAACGCGGGCCAGCCGATAGAGGCCGGCGAGGCTGGGCTGGCCATAGGCGCGCTTCACATAGGTCAGCGGCGACCAATCGGGCTCGGCAAAGCGGCCCATGACGCGGCCGCACATGGCGTCGAGCGTGTCGCTGGTTTCTTGATATTCCTTGATGCTGTCTCGTGACGGGGGCGCTATCTGCAGCAAGTGAACCAGGCGGCGGAAACGGGCATTGTTGGCCAGCAGTTTTTCATAGGCTTCGACGCGCTGCGGCAGTCCCTTGGAATAATCCAGCCGATCAACGCCGAGGATCAACTCCTGCTCGCCCATGGCGCGCTCCATGCGCTTGAGCATCTTGTTGGCGGCCGAGCTGACCGCAAGTTTGGCGAATGCGTCTGGATCAGAGCCGATAGGGAAGGCGGCGACTTCTGTGCGGCCAAAATCCACCGACTCGAGGGGAGAGCCCGATAGCGTCGAGGGCGTTTGGTGTTCGGCGAATTCAGTGAACGCCGCGACGTCGCGGTTGGCCTGCATGCCAACGAGGTCATACCGCGACAGGTCCCGCATCAGCTCGCCGTGATGGGGGATGGCATAGAGCGCGTCGGTCGTCGGGAAAGGGATGTGCAGGTAGAATCCGATGCGATTGCGCACGTCAAGGTTGCGCAACTCTGTGGCCAGCGGGATCAGGTGATAGTCGTGCACCCAGATGATGTCATCAGGCTTCAGCTGCGGCAGCAGAGCGCGGGCAAACTGAGAATTGACGCGGCGGTAGCCCTCGTACCAATGCGCTTCGATGGTTGCGAGGTCTAGCCGGAGGTGGAAGCTTGGCCACAGGATGGAATTGGAAAAGCCGGCGTAATAGGCGTGGTGGTCTTCGCGATTGAGATCAATCTGCGCAACCGTCAGGCCGTCGATGTCTTCGAAACGCGCCTCGATCGATGGGGTCTCGACCAGCTTGCCGGACCAGCCGAACCAGAAGCCTTCGCGTTCGGCCAGCGTTTTGCGCAATGCAACAGCCAAGCCCCCCGCAGCCGGGCCTTTGCCCGGCGTGCGGTTCGATACAACGATAATGCGGCTCATGAACGCCCCCGTTCGGTCAGTCTCAATGCGTTATTGCTGCGGCGTCGCGATCACGGGCCACGATATCGCCCAGACCACGGATCAACGCGTGGACCGAGGCGACGTTTGGAATGCGCATGCGGGCTGCGGTTTCTCCATCGCCCAGTTTGATGCCGACGCCGCCCAAGTCCTGGGCCGCGATGAAGGCATCTTCGTCGGTGGTGTCATCGCCGATGAAAATGGGCGTGCGACCCAGGAAGGGTTCTTCGCGCATGAAGGCGCGCAGGGCCTCGCCTTTGCTGGCGGCACGCGGACGGGCTTCGAGCACCATTTTGCCGGGCACCAGGGTGAAGTCGGGGACGTTGTGGACGGCTTCTTCCATGGCGATGCGGACGGCGTCTTCGAGCTCGGGTGCTTGGCGATAGTGCAGGGCGACGGCGCCTTCCTTGGGCTCGAGAATGAGGCTGGGGTTGGCGATGACCAAGGATTCAAGGGCTTGGGCGATCTGCTCGGCACCGAGCACTGCGGCGGGATCGACGGTTTCGACGAAACCATCGGCGCGGCGGCGCTGGGTGCCGTGGGCACCGGCGATTGGAAGATGCAGCGGGGCTAAGTACTTGTCGATGTCGGAAATTTCCCGACCCGTCAGTACAGCGAAGGCGCTGTCGAGTTCCGTAACGGCGCGCTGAATCTGGTCAGCGAGGGTGTCGTCTACCTGGATGGAATCAGGGGTATCGGCCAGCTCGACCAGCGTGCCATCGAAGTCTGTGAAGATGGCGAGCAAGGGAATGGCCGGGGAAATGGCGTCGATCTGGGACATAACTGAGCCTTCCGGGATTGCGAGTCAGTGTGTCAACGCATTGCGACGGGAATGGTTCGGCGCCACATGGCTGTCATGCGGCATCGGCTATTCTGAACGGATTCTGAATGCGGCATTGCTGCGCCATGCAACGTTGCCGGACTAGAGCAGAGGCCAGCGTCACCCATGTCCGGATTGAACAAGATGTCCCAGCTGATCCTCACCGCGCTTTTTGCCATCGCGTTGAGCTTCCTGACCTTCGCCGCATCATTTGCCGAAGTGCCGCGCAGCGAATTCGCGCCGGTTGCCAGCCACGAGTAGCTGGTCAGGCGAGGGGGATGCCCTTGCTGCCCTTGCTGGCTTGATAGCTGCTGGACAGGTCGCCATAGAGCGCATTGAGATCGTCAAAGCGCGCCAGAAGGGTTTCCTTGTGGCTGCGGTCTAGGGCGGCGATCATTTGCGCGAGGTTGTGGCTGGTCCAGTATTGGTTGGTGCGGTTGTAAAGCAGGCGGTCGGCGGGCACCTCGCCGCGGTCCGGGTCGGGCACGGCGTAGACGCCCTTAAGTATTTGAATATCATATGGAATGGCGAAGCTGTCGCGGCTGTCCTGGTGGCTGAACAGGTAATAGAAGTTGTCGAATCCAGACCAGGTGATGCCCGAGAGGCAGAGCGAGCATGGCTCGTGCGTGGCGAGGAAAATGCAGTCCTTGACGTCGGGGCGCTGGTCGGCGGGGATTTCAAAAAATCGTTTGATGGCATGCATTTCGCCGTGCCACAGCGGGTTTTCGATCTCGTTATTGGTTTCGGCGACGACAACCGACAGGTCGGATTTGCGCAGGATGGCGGCGCCAAACAGCTTGTTACCGCGCGCCACGCCCTGACGCGTCACAGGGGCGATATCGTGCTCGATAATGTCCAGCATGCGTGAAATCAGATCGGCGTTTGTCATGTCATCCCGGAAGCGTATTTTGTTGACAGGGCGCAGGAAAGCCGTGCGCGGCCGGGCGCTGGCTCGATTGGCACTGCGTTAGCCGTTTTGTCACCGTTCGGTCACCAGATAGGGAATCTCGAACACATGCTCTTCGAGATTGTTACCGTCGCCACCCCGGTCCACGACGATGAAGTCGCTCTCGGCTTCGAGCGGAGTGAGGACACCGTGCCAGGTGTTCATGGCGATGTTGACGCCCTGGCCCAGTGACGGGCGGAAAGCGCGAAGGCGGGTCGGCGTGCCGCTGTCGTCTTCGGCGACGATGACCAGCCAAGAGGCGGTGCCGAGCGGATAGAAGGCTTGGCTGCCGAGGGGATGGCGCTCGACCAGGGTGAGGCTGAGCGGCAGGGTGTATGGCTGGCCGCGAAAGATCGATATGAGCGGGCGGGCGTGGACGCCGCCGAGCTCGACGCGGGCCAGATCGTGGTAGCGCTCGGTCATGCCGGCATTGATGGGATAGTGATTGGCGACGGCCAGTTCGATGACCTGCCCGAAGGAGGAAAAGGCCGACGCGGTGAGCGGTTCGATCAGGATGCTGCCCATGGTCAGAATGGCAGTTTCATGTGGCGGTTGACGTCCTTGTAGAGCAGGTAGCGGAAGCGGGTTGGACCGGCGTAACAGGCCTGCGGACAGAAGGAACGCAGCCACATGAAATCGCCGGCCTCGACCTCGACCCAGTCTCGGTTGAGGCGGTAGACGGCTTTACCTTCGAGCACATAGAGGCCGTGCTCCATGACGTGGGTTTCCTCGAAGGGAATGACCGCGCCGGGCTCGAGCGTGACGATATTGACGTGCATGTCGTGGCGCACATTGGCCGGATCGACGAAGCGGGTAGTGCCCCAGGTGTTCTTGGTGCCGGCCATCCAGATGATCGGCTCGTCCTGTTCATTGGCCACAAAGGCATCCGGCGTCTCGATGCCCTCGACGACCTCGTAGCGCTTGCGGACCCAGTGGAAGCGGACCGGCACAGTGCCCTTGTTGAGAAAGGTCCACTGGCAGCCGGGGGGCAAGAAGGCATAACCGCCGGGCTTGAGCAGATGGCTCTTGCCCTCGATGGTGACGGTGGCCTGGCCTTCGACGACGAAGAGCACGCCTTCGGCCAGCGGATTGGGCTCGGGCTTGTCGCTACCACCGCCGGGCATCACCTCCATGATGTATTGCGAGAAGGTCTCGGAAAAGCCGGAGAGCGGGCGGGCGATGACCCAGCAGCGCTCGTCGCGCCAATGGGGCAGGTATGACGTGACGATATCGGTCATCACACCGCGCGGAATGAGCGCATAGGCCTCGGTAAACACGGCGCGGCCAGTGTGAAGCGCAGTCTGGGGCGGCAGTCCGCCGGCAGGCGAGGCATAGGTGGAGTCGGCCATTGGGTTCCTAGAGCGTTCAGGCTGTTGGGCGATCATCGACGACAGCGCGGCTTGGGGCAAGGGGGGCTTCTTTCTTGCGTCTCGCTTTAGAGGAAGGGCCATCCGGCGACGGGTGAGGCACCGTGCCTTCGCCGACCTCTGAACCCCTCACCCGGCGCTGCGCGCCGACCTCTCCCCTCAGGGGCTAGGTGAAGTGGAGCTTCACCCCAAGACCGCCTGCAGGCGCAGCGAGGCAATACGTTCCACCTGCGCGGTGGCGGTGGCGAATTCCTGCTCGGTGCTGTTGCCGAGGCGGTGTTCGAAGGCGGCGAGGATGCTGGGTTTGGTGTGGTCGCGGACGGCGATGATGAAGGGGAAGTGGAATTTTTCGACATAGGCGGTGTTGAGCGCAGTGAATTTTTCGCGTTCGTCGTCGGTCAGGGCGTCGAGACCGGCGGACTGTTGTTCGGCGGTGGATTCGGCAGTCAGGCGCTTGGCGGCGGCGAGCTTGCCAGCGAGGTCGGGGTGGGCGCAGAGGACGGCGAGGCGTTCTTCGGGGGTGGCCAGGCGGAATTGCGTGCGCAACGCGAAATGCAAGCCGATTGCGGTGTCGTTGACCGGGGCCAGTTCGCCATCCCAGGCGCGTTCGGCGATCCAGGGGGAGTGCTCGAAGATCGAGCCGTAGCGGGCGACGAAATCACCTTTGTCGAGCTGGGAGGGGATGACCTCGGGGGCGACGTAGGGGTGTTCGCTTGCCCAGTGCTCGGCGATGGCGAGGCGGGTGGGGACCCAGACCTTGTCGAAGCCGGTGATGTAATGGACGAACTTCTTGAGGCCCTGGAAGCGGCCGGGCTGGCCGACGAGGCGGCAATGGAGGCCCAGCGACATCATCTTGGGACTGCCGGCCCGGCCCTCGGCATAGAGGACGTCGAACGTGTCCTTGAGGAACTGGAAATATTCCTCGCCATTGTCGAAGCCCGGCCCGGTGACGAAGCGCATGTCGTTGGTCGAGAGGCTATAGGGAATGATCAGGTGCGGCTGGCCCTGATAGACGCGCCAATAGGGCAGGTCGTCGTCATAGGTATCGGAAATATAGGCAAAGCCGCCGGCTTCCGAGACCAGGTCCACCGTCTGCAAGGATGAGCGGCCGGTGTACCAGCCCCTGGGGCGCTCGCCCGTTGCTATGGTGTGAACGCGAATGGCTTCGGCGATCTGCTGGCGCTCTTCGTCGGCGGGCATATCCTTGTGCTGTACCCATTTGTAGCCGTGGCTGGCAATTTCCCATCCGGCCTCCTGCATGGCATGGAGCTGGGCTGGAGCGCGCATCAGGGCGGTGGCGACTCCATAAACGGTGACCGGCAGATTTACCTCGGTGAACAGGCGATGCAGCCGCCAGAAGCCGGCGCGGGCGCCATATTCGTACATGGATTCTACGTTGGCGTGACGCTGGCCGGGCCAGGGCACCGAGCCGAGCACGTCGACGAGGAAGGCCTCGGAGGCGGCGTCGCCATGCAGGATATTGTTTTCACCGCCCTCTTCGTAATTGAGCACGAACTGCACCGCCACATGGGCGCCACCGGGCCAGTTGGCGTGGGGCGGGGTCTGGCCGTAGCCATGCATGTCGCGGGGGTAGCGCATCGAGTCTGCTCTCGTCTGGTTCGTGCGGATAGTATGAGTTCGGCGTCACAGAACAAGATGCACAAAAATGGACCAGATGGTAAAAAATGAGCATTGCGCAACGCGGTTGATGCGATAGTCTCACCCTGGGGTTACAGACGGAGCAGCACATGGCGGGTAGTGGACGCCTCACTACGCATGTTTTGGACACCATGCACGGCAAGCCGGCGCGTGGCATGCGGATCGAACTGCATTACGTGCATGACGATCATACGCACCACATCACCGACGGCTATACCAACGCCGACGGGCGGGTGGATGCGCCGCTGTTGACCCCGGAGCAGTTCGAAAAGGGCGAATACGAAATCCGCTTTCATGTGGGGCAGTATTACGAACGTCTGGGCACCGAGATCGAGACGCCATTCCTCAATGTGGTGCCGATCCGCTTCCAGATTTCCGAGGACAGCCACTATCACGTGCCGCTGCTGGTCAGCCCGTTTGCCTATTCGACCTATCGGGGGAGCTAGGCATGACCGAGGTTTCGGGCGCCATTCGCTTCATCCTGAACAACCAGGAAATCAGCCTGACCGATGTGAAGCCGGACACGACCTTGCTCGATTGGCTGCGGCTGGATCGGCGGTTGCGCGGTTCCAAGGAAGGCTGCGCTGAGGGTGATTGCGGCGCCTGCACCGTGCTGATTGGCAGGTTGCTGGGTGAAGAGATCATCTATGACTCGGTGACGGCCTGCATCCGCTTTGTCGGCAGCCTGCATGGATCGCATGTGGTGACAGTAGAGCATCTGCGCGGCAAGGACGGCGTGTTGCATCCAGTGCAGCAGGCGATGGTGGATCACCACGGTTCGCAATGCGGGTTTTGCACGCCGGGCTTCGTTATGAGCCTTTACGGGCTATGGATGCGCGACCCGGAGCCGAGCCAGACGGCAATCGAGAAGGCACTGCAGGGTAACCTCTGCCGGTGCACCGGCTATGCGCCGATCATCCGGGCGGCCAAGGCGATTTCCACCTATGGTGCGCCGCAGGGAGACCCGCTGTGGGCCGAGCGAATTGCGCTCAAGGGCAAGATCAAGGCGATTACCGACGGAAAGCGGGTCGAGATCGGCGAGGGCGCCGAGCGGATCGTGGTGCCGGCCAACCTCGATGATTTTGCGGCGTTTTATGAGGCCAATCCGGGCGCGACCATCGTCAATGGCTCGACCGATGTGGGGCTGTGGGTGACCAAGCAGATGCGCTCGATTGGGCCGGTGGTGTTCATCAACCATCTGCAGGAACTCAAGCGCATCGCCGAAAATGACAGCGAAGTGCGGTTTTACGCCGGGGTGAGCTATTCCGAAGCGCTGCCGGTGATGGCGGCGAATTTTCCAGATATGGGCGAGCTGTGGAACCGCATTGCCGGCGAGCAAATCCGCAACATGGGGACCATCGGCGGCAATATTGCCAATGGTTCGCCGATCGGTGACACGCCGCCACCGTTCATTGCGCTGGGGGCCAAGCTGCATCTGCGCCGCGGGGAGCATCGGCGCGAGATCAAGCTGGAGGATTATTTCATCGCCTATGGCAAGCAGGACCGGCAGCCGGGCGAGTTCGTCGAGAGCGTGACCATACCGCTGCTGCCGGTGGGCGAGCAGTTTGCCTGCTACAAGATTTCGAAGCGGCGCGAGGAGGATATCTCGACGCTGTGCGGAGCGTTCCGGGTTTTCGTCAACGACCATGGCATGGTGGGCATGGCGCGGATTGCCTTTGGCGGCATGGCAGCGACGCCGAAGCGGGCCAAGGCGGTGGAAGCCGCACTGGTGGGCAGGCCGTGGACGCAGGAGACTGTGGCGGCGGCGATGGCGGTGTTTGGCGAGGATTATCAGCCGATATCGGATATGCGTGCCAGCGCGGATTATCGCCTGCTGACGGCGCAGAACCTGCTGCAGCGGTTTTATCTGGACAGCACCGGGCACGGGCAGCGACTGCGGCGGGAGGTGGCATGAACAAGCACCAGGCGCCTATCGTCATCGCAGCGCTGCATACGTCGACCCGGCATGACAGCGGGCCGAAACATGTGTCGGGCACGGCGGAATATATCGACGACATGATCGAGCCGGCGGGCACGATGCATGCGTATCTGGCGCTGTCGACCAAGCCGCATGCCGAGATCGTTTCGATTGATTATGCGGCGGTGAAGGCGTTTGCGGGCGTCATCGGGGTGCTGACGGCGGAGGATATTCCGGGCGAGAATGACGTGTCGCCGAGCCATCGGCATGATGAGCCGGTGTTTGCCACCGACAAGGTGCATTTTTGGGGGCAGCCGCTGTTTGCGGTGATTGCCGAGACGCGCGATGCAGCGCGGCGGGCGGCGCATCTGGCCAAGGTCGAGTATCGCGAGCTGCCATTTGCGACCAATGTGCGCGATGCGCAGGCGGCGGGTGGCAAGCTAGTGACCGATCCGCTGAAGCTCGAACGCGGCGATGTCGAGGCTGGTTTTGCCAAGGCGCCGCATCGGGTCAAGGGCAGTATCGAGATCGGCGGGCAGGATCACTTCTACCTGGAGGGACAGATTTCGCTGGCCATTCCGGGTGAGGATGAGGACGTCACGGTGTTTGCCTCGACGCAGCATCCGAGCGAAGTGCAACTGATGGTGGCGCAGGTGCTGGGCATTCGCCACCATGCGGTGACGATCCAGATCCGGCGCATGGGCGGTGGTTTTGGCGGCAAGGAAACCCAGGGCAACCTGTTTGCGGCGGTGGCAGCGCTGGCCGCGAAAAAGTGGAACCGCGCCTGCAAGATCCGGCCGGACCGCGACGACGACATGACGGCCACCGGCAAGCGGCACGATTTCGTGGTCGATTATGACGTCGGCTATGACGATGACGGCAAGATTCATGTGGTGGATGCGGTCTATGGGGCGCGGGCGGGGTTCTCATCGGACCTGTCGGGGCCAGTGACCGACCGGGCGCTGTTTCATGCGGACAATGCCTATTGGTATCCGGCAGTGCGGGTGCAGTCGCAGCCGCTTTATACCAACACGGTGTCGAACACGGCGTTTCGGGGTTTTGGCGGACCGCAGGGGATGCTGGCGGCGGAGCGGTTGGTCGAGGACATTGCCTATGCGCTGGGGCGCGATCCGCTGGAGATCCGCAAGGCAAATTTTTATGGCACCGACACGGATAATGTGACGCCGTATCACCAGACGGTGGAGGACAATATCATCCATCGCGTGGTGGATGAGCTGGAGGCGTCGTCAGACTACCAGGCGCGGCGGGCGGCGATCATCAAGTATAATGCGGGCAGCCCGATCCTCAAAAAGGGCATCGCGCTGACGCCGGTCAAGTTCGGCATCTCTTTCACGGCCACCTGGTACAATCAGGCTGGCGCGCTGGTGCATGTGTACAAGGACGGGTCCATTCATCTCAGCCACGGCGGCACGGAGATGGGGCAGGGCCTCTATATCAAAGTGGCGGCGGTGCTGGCCGATGCGTTCGGTGTCGGTCTGGACGTGGTCAAGATCATGGCGACGACGACGGGCAAGGTGCCAAACACTTCGGCCACGGCGGCGTCGTCGGGTTCAGACCTCAATGGCATGGCGGCCTGGGATGCGGCGCGGCAGATCAAGGAGCGGTTGGTCAAGCATGCGGCCAAGCTGCACCAGGTCGCGGAATCCGAGATCGAGTGGGTGCAGGGCGGTATCCAGGCTGGAGACCAGTTCGTGCCGTTCGCCGAGCTGGCAGCGTCGGCCTATCTGAACCGAGTGCAACTGTCGGCTGCGGGGTTCTACGAGACGCCGAAGATCCATTGGGATCGGGCGACGGGGCGCGGGCATCCGTTCTATTATTTTGCCTATGGGGCTTCGGCGAGCGAAGTGACGATAGATACGCTGACCGGGGAATATACCGTCGATCGGGTGGATATCCTGCACGACGTGGGGCGCTCGCTCAATCCGGCCATCGACCTGGGGCAGGTCGAAGGCGGGTTCATCCAGGGTATGGGCTGGCTGACCACCGAGGAGCTGGTTTGGGACGCCAAGGGCGAACTGCGCACCAAGGCGCCGTCGACCTACAAGATACCGCTGGCCAGCGATGTGCCGCCGATTTTCAACGTGCGGCTGGCGGAATGGTCGATCAATAAGGAGCCGACCATTGGGCGCTCCAAGGCCGTCGGCGAGCCGCCCCTGATGCTGGCGATGAGCGTGGTCGAGGCGCTGTCGATGGCGGTGGCGAGCGTGGCGGACTATAGAATTGCGCCGCGGATGAATACGCCGGTGACGCCGGAGCGGGTGCTGATGGGTGTGCAGCGGATGAAACGAAGATGAGCATGGCGGTCATCTCGACATCACCCCCACCCTCATTCCCTCCCCACATGGGGGAGGGAGGCGCTGACTTTGGCATCGGAGTACCCCCACCTAGCCTCCCCCTGATAGGGGGAGGGACTTCTCCGCGTTTGAACCGCTATCGAGGCATACTCGATCAGCGCCTCCCCCTATCAGGGGGAGGCTGGGCGGAGGTATCCCCTTCGAAATGGGTCTGCCGCCCATGACCCGCAGCTCTGAGCTCACCAGCTTCCTCGTCACAAACACCGACGTCATCGTCTGCGAACTGACGTCCGTGCGGGGTTCTTCCCCACGCGAGCAGGGGACGTTTATGTTGGTGGGCCGGAGCGCCTTGTTCGGAACCATCGGCGGCGGGGCGCTGGAATATATGGTGATCGAGCATGCGCGGCGGCTGATTGCCAATGGGCAGGCGGAAGACGCGATGGATGTGCCGCTGGGGCCGGAGATCGGCCAGTGCTGTGGCGGCCGGGTTGGCGTGAGCTTGGCTTATGCCGACGCTGACAAGCGGGTTGAACTGGCGAAACTGGTGGCTGAGGTAGATGCGGCGCTGCCGCATGTCTATGTGTTTGGCGCCGGGCATGTCGGGCGGGCGCTGGCGCAGATATTGGCGATTTTGCCGGTGCAGCTTGAGGTGATCGACACGCGGCGGGAGGAGTTGGAGTTGCTGCCGAAGGGGATTACGGCGAGGATTGTGGCAATGCCCGAAGCGGTGGTGCGATCGGCGCCCCAGGGCAGCAGCTTCGTGATCCTGACTCATGATCATGCGCTGGATTTCCTGATTGCGCAGGAAGCGCTGGCGCGGCTCGATGCGCCCTATGTCGGCATGGTCGGCAGCCAGACCAAGCGGGCGAAATTTTCTAGCTGGTTCAAGACGGAAGGTGGCGATGCCCGAGCCCTCGAACGACTGGTTTTGCCGATCGGCCAGCACGGCCTTGGGGATAAACGGCCGGCGGTTATCGCGGCACTGGCGGCGGCGGAAATTATGGTCCACATTGGTCAACGGGAAGCTGAGAATGTGCGGGCACGCACCCCCAAGTCATTGGGGGTGGTGATTGGACGCTAGTATGCCGCATCGGCTTGAATTGACCGGTATTACCAAGGCCTTCCCAGGCGTTCTCGCCAATGACAATGTCAGTTTTTCGGTACGGCCAGGCGAAATCCACGCCCTGCTGGGCGAAAACGGCGCCGGCAAATCCACCCTGGTCAAAATGATCTACGGCATCATGCAGCCGGACGCGGGCGAAATCCGCTGGGACGGCGCGCCGGTGGTGGTGGCCAATCCCAAGGCCGCCCGCAAGCTCGGTATCGGCATGGTGTTCCAGCATTTCTCGCTGTTCGAGGCGCTGACGGTGCTGGAGAATATCGCGCTGGGTATGGATGCGAAAATCCCTTCGCGCGAGCTCGAAGCGCGCATCCGAGAGGTGATGACCAAATACGGCCTGCTGCTCGATCCGCACCGCACCGTAGCGACGCTATCGGTGGGCGAGCGCCAGCGCATCGAAATCGTGCGGGCGTTGTTGCTCGATCCCAAGCTATTGATCATGGACGAGCCGACCTCGGTGCTGACGCCGCAGGAAGTGGCGCAATTGTTCGAGGTGCTGCGCAAGCTGGCGGCGCAGGGCTGTTCCATTCTCTACATTTCCCACAAGCTGCATGAAATCAAAGCGCTGTGCGACACGGCGACGATCCTGCGCGGCGGCAAGCTGGTCGATACCTGCGACCCAACGCAGGAAACCTCGCGCTCGATGGCCGAGAAGATGATCGGCGCGGGGCTCAAGGATATCGTGCGGGCCGAGGGGCGCAGCATGGGCCTGCCCAAGCTGGTGGTATCGCGGCTTTCGACCAAGAAGACCGGCCATTTCGAAGTGCCGGTCGATAGCATCAGCTTCACCGTCAGGGCGGGCGAAATCTTCGGCATTGCCGGCGTAGCAGGCAATGGGCAGAACGCCTTGCTCGATGCTCTCTCGGGCGAAATTCTGGGCGACGACAAGGACGCCATTACCATCGACGGCTACGGCATCGGCCTGCTCGACACCACCGGGCGGCGCAAGCGCGGGCTTTGCGCTGTGCCCGAAGAGCGCAATGGCCACGCGGCAGTGGGCGACTTTTCGCTGAGCGACAATTCGATCCTGACGGCGCGTGACCGGCTCGGCATGGTGATGATGGGGCTGATCAATTCGGGCGCGGCGCGAACCTACACCGGCAAGGTGATCGCGGACTTTGCCGTCAAGGCGCTGGGGCCGTCGTCGATGGCGGGGTCGCTGTCGGGCGGTAATTTGCAGAAGTATATCATGGGCCGCGAAATCCTGCAGAAGCCCAGCGTGCTGGTGGTGAGCCAGCCGACCTGGGGGGTCGATGCGGGCGCGGCGGCGGCGATCCATCAGGCGCTGGTTGACCTCGCGGCAGCCGGTTCGGCTATCGTGGTGATCAGCCAGGATCTCGATGAGTTGCGGGCGCTGTGCGACACGCTGGCGGTGGTAAACATGGGGCAATTGAGCCCGGCCCGGCCGGTGGCCGAGGTGAGTATCGAAGAGATTGGCCTGCTGATGGGTGGCGTGCACGGTGCGACGGAGGCTTCCCATGCAATTCCGGCTTGAGAAGCGGCGCGAGCCATCGAAGTTGATGAGCTATGCCACCCCGGTTGCGGCGGTGCTGCTGACCATGGTGTTGGGCGCCGTGATTTTCTCGGTAATCGGCTATGACGGCATCGGCGCGGTGCGGGAAATTTTCCTGACGCCGCTGACCAATTCGTACAAGTGGCAGGACCTTGGGGTGAAAGCCGCGCCGTTGATCATCATCGGGGTCGGGCTTTCGATCGCCTATCGCGCCAATGTGTGGAACATCGGCGCCGAGGGGCAATATATCGTCGGCGGGCTGGCTGGCACCGGTATTGCGCTGCTGACCTGGGGCATGACCGGCTGGTGGATACTGCCACTGATGGTGCTGGCCGGGATGCTCGGCGGCATGGCCTATGCGTCGATACCGGCGCTGCTCAAGACCCGCCTCAACGTCAACGAAATCCTGACTTCGCTAATGCTGACCTATGCCTCGGTGCAGTTGATCTACTATCTGATCCGCGCCCCGTGGAAGGACCCGATGGGCATGGGCTTTCCCCAGACCCGGCTGTTTTCCGAAGCGGCGCGGCTGCCGACGATCATACCGGGCACCATCGTGCATCTGGGCGTGCCGATTGCCGTACTGGTCGGGCTGGTCGCCTGGTTTATCATGAGCAAGTCAGTGTTCGGCTATCGCATGCGCGTGGTCGGCGCGGCGCCTCATGCCGCGCGCTATGGCGGGTTTTCCGAGAACAGGACAATCTGGCTGGCCATGCTGGTCAGCGGGGGTCTCGCAGGTCTTGCGGGCGTGCTGGAAGTGGCCGGACCGTTCCAGCGCATGGTGCCGGGCTTCCCTACCAACTATGGATTTACCGCCATCATCGTGGCCTTTCTCGGACGGCTTAACCCGCTGGGCGTCATCGTCGCCGGTGTGGTGCTGGCCATCACCTTTGTCGGTGGCGAGGTGGCTCAGACCACCATCGGGCTGCCCAATGCGGCGACCGGCATTTTCCAGGCAATGATGCTGTTCTTCCTGCTGGCCGGCGATATCCTCATCAAATACCGGCTACGGCGCGTCATGCCGCAGGCCACGGCGGGGACAGCATAATGGATTTGATGCTTGCCATTCTGATCACCGTCGTCGGGGCCTCGACCCCGATCCTGATCGCCGCTCTCGGCGAGCTGGTGGTGGAACGCTCCGGCGTGCTCAACCTCGGCGTCGAAGGCATGATGCTGATCGGCGCCATTGCCGGCTTCGTGGTGCAGTTCCATACCGGCAATTCCTACCTGGCACTGCTGGCCGGGGCCGGCGCGGGCGTGTGTGCCTCGCTGATCTTCGGGTTTTTGACCCTGTCGCTGTCAGCCAACCAGACGGCGACGGGGCTGGCGTTGACGATTTTTGGCACCGGCTTTTCGGCGCTGGCCGGCTCTTCCTATTCGGCCAGGCCGGTAACGCTGATGCGGCCGCTGTTCCCGGCCGAGTTTGCGGCCAGCCCGTTTACCAAGGTGCTGTTCGGCTATTCCTTCCCGGTGTATTTCGCCTTCATCATGGTGGCGGCGATCTGGTACTTCCTGCATCGGACGCGCGCCGGGCTGATCCTGCGTGCCGTCGGCGAGAACGACCAGTCGGCGCATTCGATCGGCTATTCGGTGATCGGGGTGCGCTATATGGCCGTGATGTTTGGCGGCGCCATGGCCGGCATTGCGGGGGCGTGCTTCCCGCTTCTGCTGACGCCACAATGGGCCGAACGGATGACCGCCGGTCGCGGCTGGATCGCCGTGGCGCTGGTGGTGTTTGCCTCGTGGAAGCCATTCCGGCTGCTGGCTGGCGCCTATCTGTTCGGCCTCGTGATGACCATGGAGCTTTACGCCAAGGCTGGCGGCGGGCCGCTTTCGGTCATTCCATCCGAACTTTGGGCGGCGTTGCCCTATCTTGCCACCGTCGCCGTGCTGGTGCTTATCTCGATCCGCCGCGACGCCTCCACCAATGCCCCGGCCTGCCTCGGCAAGCCGTTTTTGCCCTCTAATTGATACGCCGCCAAATGAGCGTCTCAATCGAAACTACCGTCATCCAGGAGAAAACCATGACAATCTCACGTCGTAACTTCGTCAAGATCAGTGGCGCCGCCATGGCGCTTCCGCTGATGGGCTCGAGCGCCTTCGCGCAGGTGGAAAAGATCAAGATCGGCTTCATCTATGTCGGCTCGATCAATGACAATGGCTATAACTATGCCCACAATCAGGGCCGCCTTTATGTCGAAGAAAAGCTGGGCGACAAGGTCGAGACCGTGTTCGTCGAGAACGTACCGGAAGGCCCCGATTGCGAACGTGTCATCCGCGAACTGGCCCAGCAGGGCTGCAACCTGATTTTCGCCACCAGCTTTGGTTTCGGCGACAGCCTGGTCAAGGTCGCGCCGCAGTTCCCCGACGTCGCCTTTGAGCACGCCACCGGCTATATGAGCGGCCCGAACATCGGCCTCTACAACGCCCGCTTCTACGAAGGCCGCGCCGTTTGCGGCACCATTGCCGGCCATCTCTCGGTCACCGGCAAGGCTGGCTATATCGGTTCGTTCCCGATCCCCGAAGTGGTGATGGGCATCAACGCGCTGGCGCTGTCGGGCCGTCGCATCAACCCTGCCTTCACCGTCAAGCCAGTGTATATCTCGACCTGGAATGACCCGGCCAAGGAAGCCGACGCGGCTCGCGCCATGATCGACCAGGGCATCGACATCATTGCCCAGCACACCGACGGCCCCGCCGCGCTGCAGGTTGCTGCCGAGCGTGGCATCGTCGGCGGCTTCGGCCAGGGCGCCGACATGAGCGCCTTTGCTCCCGAGACCCAGCTGACTGCCATCATCGACCATTGGGGCCCGCATTACCTGGCGTCGGCCGAAGCCGTTCTGGCCGGCACCTGGGCTCCCGGCAATACCTGGGAAGGCCTCAAGGAAGACGTCGTGCAGATGGGCCCGTACAATGCCAAGGTCCCGGCTGACGTCGTCGCCGACGCCGAGAAGATCAAGGCCGGCCAGATCGATGGCTCGTTCCACATCTTCACCGGCCCGATCAACGACAATACCGGCGCCGAGCGCGTCGCTGCCGGCGTCACCATGACCGATGCCGAACTGCTGTCGATGGACTGGTATGTCGAAGGCGTCGAACAGCCTGCATAAGGCTTGGTTTGATCGAGTTGAGGGGCGGGTTTCGGCCCGCCCTTTTTTACGAGTGCAGCGCTCTCCCTCATCCGGCGCTGCGCGCCACCTTCTCCCCGATGGGGAGAAGAATAGAGGGATCGTGCCTTTCCCTCGCCCCATCGGGGAGAGGGTGGATCGCCCCCTTGGGCGAGACGGGTGAGGGGGCTGCTCTCCGCGAGAAGGACATAACGAATGCCGGAATATGCGATTGCTTATGAGTGGCTGATGTTTGCGGTGCGCTGGCTGCATGTCATCACGGCTATCGCCTGGATCGGCTCATCGTTTTACTTCATCGCGCTCGACCTTGGCTTGCGCAAGACGCCGAGCCTGCCGCCGCTGGCCTATGGCGAGGAGTGGCAGGTGCATGGCGGGGGCTTTTATCACATCAATAAATATCTGGTGGCGCCGGAGTTTTTGCCGGAGCACCTGACCTGGTTCAAATGGGAAAGCTATTGGACCTGGCTGAGCGGTTTCATGCTGCTGGCGCTGATCTACTACGTGGGCGCGGATATTTACCTGATCGATCGCAATGTGCTGGACCTGGTGCAATGGCAGGCGATTTTGCTGTCGATCGCCTCGATCGTGCTTGGCTGGGTGCTGTATGACGGGCTGTGCAAATCGCCGATCGGCAACTCGACGACGGGGCTGATGCTGGTGCTGTTCGGCATCCTCGTGGCGATGAGCTGGGGTTATACGCAGCTGTTCACCGGGCGGGCGGCGTTGCTGCATATGGGCGTGTTTACCGCGACCATCATGGCGGCCAATGTGGCGATGATCATCATCCCCAACCAGAAGATCGTCGTGGCCGACCTCAAGGCAGGCAGGGTGCCGGACGCGAAATATGGCAGGATCGCCAAGCAGCGCAGCCTGCATAACAACTACCTGACGCTGCCGGTGATTTTCTTCATGCTGAGCAGCCACTATCCGCTGGCGTTTGCGACGCAGTGGAACTGGATCATCGCTTCGCTGATCTTCCTCGTCGGCGTGGTGATCCGGCACTATTTCAACACGCGCCACGCGCGGAAGGGCAATCCGCACTGGACCTGGCTGGTGGCCGTGGTGCTGTTCATCATCATTGCCTGGCTATCGACTGGGCCCAAACTGCCGAATTCGGCGGGAGAGGTGGTGGCGTCTCGGGCGTCCGAGAGCTTTCTTGCAGCAAGCCATTTCCCTGCAGCCAGCCTAGCCGTACAGACCCGCTGCGCCATGTGCCATACGGCCGAGCCGGCGTGGCCTGGCATATTTGAACCGCCCAAGAATGTGATCCTCGATAATGACATTGCTATCGCCAACCACGCCAAGGATATCGCCATGCAGGCGGGCTATGCCCATGCCATGCCGCCGGGCAATGTCAGCGAAATGACGCCCGAGGAGCGGGCGCTGCTGGTCGAATGGTTCCGCGAAGGCTCGGGGCGATGAGCCAGACCATATTGCGCGGGCGGGTGCTGAGTTTTGTCAGCGAGCCGCAGGCTATCGACGATCACGCGAGCTATCGCTATTGGGAAGACGCCGGCGTGGTGATTGTCGATGGCAAGATCGCGGCGGTCGAGCCGTGGGACGCCATTGCGCCGCTGGGGGGCGACTATATCGACCATCGGCCGCACCTGATCTTGCCAGGCTTCATCGACATGCATCTGCATTATGTGCAGAGCCAGATGATCGCCTCCTATGCCGGCTCACTGCTGGAATGGCTCAATACCTACACCTTTGTGGAAGAACAGAAGTTCAGCCAGCAGGGCCATGCGGACGCGGTTGCGACGGCGTTCTATGACGAGTTGGTGCGCAATGGCACGACGACTGCTGTAGCCTATTGCTCCAGTCATCCGCGCAGCGTGGACGCCTATTTCGCCGAGGCGGAAAAGCGCAACATGCTGATGGTCGGCGGAAAGGTGATGATGGATCGCAATGCGCCCGGCGCACTATGCGATACGGCGCAGTCGGGCTATGACCACACCAAAGAGCTGATCGCGCGCTGGCATGGTCGGGCGCGTGGGCTGTATGCCATCTCGCCGCGCTTTGCCATTACCTCGACGCCAGCTCAGATGGAGGCGGCGCGGGCCTTGGTGGCCGAGCATCCAGAGGCCTATGTGCAGACCCATCTCAGCGAGAACGCCGACGAGATTTCGTTCTCAATGGAGCTGTATCCCGGCTCGCCAGACTATACCGGCATCTATGAGGACTATGGCCTGCTCGGTCCCATGACCCTGTTGGGGCATTGCATCCACCTCAATCACCGCGAGACGGGCGTGCTGGCCGAGACCGGTTCGGTGGCGGTGTTCTGTCCGACGTCGAACCTGTTTCTCGGCTCGGGGCTGTTCGATCGGGAGCGGTTGATCAAGCATGGCGTGCGTATCGGCGTCGCCACCGATATCGGCGGTGGCACCAGCTATTCCATGCTGCGAACGTTGGACGAGGGCTACAAGATTCTGCAACTGCGCGGACAGCGGCTCAACCCGTACGCCTCGTTCTATATGGCGACACTGGGCAACGCCCGGTCGCTGTCGCTGGAGGGCACTATTGGCGCCGTGGCGCTGGGAAACGCTGCCGATCTGGTGGTGCTGAACGCCGCGGCAACACCGGCCATGGCGATGCGCATGGCGACCGTCAGCAGCCTGGCCGAAGAACTGTTCCTGCTGCAAACCATGGGCGACGACCGCTCGGTGGCGGAAGTCTATGTCGCTGGCGCAAGGGCGAAGTCTACTTTAGGCGGGTTGTGACGGTTCGACGCATGACTTAAGTTTGGTCGGTCCGCACAAAAAGGAAGCAGAAATGAGCGATTACCTGACGAAATCCGGCCTTTCAGTTCACCCACTGCTGGTCAATTTCGTCGAAAAGGAAGCGCTCACTGGGCTGTCCGTGACGGCAGAGCAATTCTGGTCTGGTTTTGCGGCGGTGATTGCCGAGCATGCGCCGACCAATGCTCGCCTGTTGCAAAAGCGGGATGAATTGCAGAGCCAGATCGATGACTGGCATCGCAAGTATGGCCCGGTTTCCAACAATCCGCAGGGCTACGAGTTTTTCCTCCGCGACATCGGCTACCTGGTGCTCGAGCCAGGCGATTTCACAATCGAGACGTCGGGGCTCGACCCCGAGATTAGGTCGCTGTGCGGGCCGCAACTGGTGGTGCCGGTATCCAATGCGCGCTATGCGCTCAATGCTGCCAATGCGCGCTGGGGTAGCCTCTACGATGCACTCTATGGGACGGACGTCGTCAGCCGCGATGGCGAGCTGGCGCCGGGCAAGGGCTACAACGCAGCCCGCGGCGCTGCGGTGGTGGACCGGGCAGCGAGCTTCCTCGATGAGAGTTTCCCGCTAGCGTCTGGCAGCCACCGCGACGTCACCGGCTATCATGTGATCAAGGATGGCGACGTCCGGCACCTTGAGGTCGATACGACTGCCGGCCGCACCGGGTTGCGCGATCCGGGTGCTTTCGCCGGCTATGGCGGCACGCAGGAAAGCGGCCAGCTAGTGCTGCGCCACAATGGTTTGCATGTGATCCTGGTGATCGAGCCGGGCAGCGTCATTGGCGGCACGCACAAGGCGGGCCTGAGCGATGTGGTGGTCGAGGCGGCACTGACGACGATCCAGGATTGCGAGGATTCGGTTGCGGCGGTCGATGCCGAGGACAAGGTTGGCGTTTATCGCAACTGGCTGGGCCTGATGAATGGCACGCTGGTCGATACATTCGAGAAGGGCGGCCAAAGCGTCACCCGCAAGCTCAATGAAGACCGCAGCTGCAAGGACGTCAACGGCCAGCCGCTGGTGCTGAATGGCCGCTCGCTGCTGCTGGTGCGCAATGTCGGCCACCTGATGACCACGGACGCTGTACTGTGGAAGGGCAAGCCTATTGGTGAGGGGTTGATGGACGCGGCACTAACTGTGCTTTGCGCCATGCAGGACAAGGTCAACAGCAGCACCGGCGCCATCTACATCGTCAAGCCCAAGATGCACGGTCCCGAGGAAGTGGCGTTTGCCTGCGCTATGTTCGCTTCGGTCGAGCAGATGTTGGGCCTTAAGCCCAACACGGTCAAGATTGGCATCATGGACGAGGAACGCCGGACTTCGGCCAACCTCAAGGCGGCGATTTACGAAGCGCGGGCGCGGGTGTTTTTCATCAATACCGGCTTCCTCGATCGCACCGGCGACGAAATCCACACCTCGATGGAAGCGGGTGCCGTGTTGCGCAAGGACGAGATCAAGTCCGAGCGCTGGATTGCCTCATACGAGGATCGCAACGTGCTGATCGGGCTGGCCTGTGGCCTTTCGGGGCGGGCACAGATCGGCAAGGGCATGTGGGCGCGGCCGGACGACATGGCGGCGATGATGGACAGCAAGGCCGCTCATCCAAATGCCGGCGCCAATACGGCCTGGGTGCCGAGCCCGACGGCGGCGACGCTGCACGCGTTGCATTATCATCAGGTTGACGTGTTTGCTGCGCAGACGCGCCGCCATAATCAGTCGATCCCGCCGCTGAGCGAGCTGTTCTCGATGCCGATGCAGGCGCCGTTTTCGCTGAGCCGCGAGGAAATTACCCGCGAGCTGGAAAACAATGTGCAGGGCATTCTCGGCTATGTCGTGCGCTGGGTGCAGCAAGGCGTTGGCTGTTCAAAGGTGCCGGACATCAACAATGTCGGGCTGATGGAAGACCGCGCAACCTGCCGGATTTCATCGCAAGCGGTGGCAAACTGGCTGCGGCATGGGCTGGTGAGCCGCGACGAGGTAACATCCACCTTTGAGCGCATGGCCGGCGTGGTGGACCAGCAGAACGTGGGTGATCCGGTCTATCGCCCGATGGCGGAGAATTTCGGTTCGGTGGCGTTCCAGGCGGCGCTGGACCTCGCTTTGCACGGCGCCGACCAGCCGAGTGGTTATACCGAACCGCTGCTGCATGCCGCGCGCCGAAAGGTCAAGGCGCGCGACGGGAAGTAAGGGGCTTTTTTCCTTCTCCCCTTTAAGGAGAGCTTTTACATCGTGCGCAAACCTACCCCCACCCGACCCCTTCGGGGCCACCCTCCCCACAAGGGGGAGGGATAAGGAAGAGCTGGGTCATTTGGTCTGGCGCCTCCCTCCCCTGAATGGGCTTCTCGCCTCAAATCGCTCCAGTGGAGCGATTTGAGGCGAGAAGGATCGAGGGTGGGGTTATGGTTTGGGCTAGATGCTAGATCAGGCGTCGCCGAGTGCCAGCCGTGCAGCGCGGGCCATTTTGATGAGCGTTGTGTGCATGTCTTCGGGGACGGTGAGGGGTTCGTCGAAGAAGATGCGGTGGGTGTCGTCACCGAGGGCGATGTCGATGCCTTCGGCGTCGATGCCGGCTAGGGCCCAGTTGCCCGTTGGGGCCTTGCTGTAATGGCGGGCGTAGTTGTTGACCGCATCGGCGTGATCTTCGTTCATATGCTCCAGGGCGTGGGCTTCGGCTGCAGCCAGCGTGGCGTCGCCCGGCGATAGCAGTTCGGCGCCGGTGAGGGCGTAGGACCTTCCGAAACCGGCATTGAAACTGGCCGATTGAGTCTCCAGCCGTACAAAGCGGAAGTCGCCAAGTTCGGCGTATAGCTTGGCCTTGGGCTGGTGGCTGAGATAGCGCGTGGCAAGGCCGGCATGTCGGGCATCGTCGCGTTCGATGATAACGGCCTTGGCCGCGATGCTGATGCGCGGATGGGCCAATGGATCGCCCTTGCCAGGCTCGCCCAACAGCAACGAGCAGCGTGGGTCGGCCGTCAAAGCCGCTGTGTGTGCCGCCAGCCTGGAAATCAGGATCACCGGCGTGCCGTCGAAATCGGTGGAAACGCCAACCCGGCTGACCAGCGGAGCGCCGCTATCGGGATCGAGTGCCGCCAGTGCGCCGAAGCGCGCGGTGCGGATCTGGGTCTTGGCCTCACGGATGGCATCGGCATCGACGGGTTGCAGGAGGGGTGTTTCTGGCATGGCGGTCTCTTGCATGGCGGTCTCTTGCTGACGCGGCTTCTAGGGGAACCCCGCTCAAGCCGCGCGCAATAGACCTCAAGATAACCTGATTGGCAATTTCATATTTGAGCGCCGATCAGTCCACGAAGTCAAACAGATCGACATCGAACAGGCCGCGGTCGGTCATCTTGAGATGCGGGATGACGGGTAGCGCCAGGAACGCGACCTGCAGGAATGGCTCGGGCAGGACGCAGTCCAGCGCATAGGCTGAGTCACGCAGGGCCTGCAGGTCGTGGGTGACTTCCTCAAAGGGTTTCGGGCTCATAAGGCCGGCGATGGGCAGCGCCAGTTCGGCGGTGACCTTGCCGCCATCGGAGACCACGAAGCCGCCGTTAAGCTCGATCAGGCGATTGACGGCAACGGCCATGTCTTCGTCCGTGGCGCCGATGACGGTGATGTTGTGGCTGTCATGGCCGACCGACGAGGCGATGGCGCCACGCTTGAGGCCAAAGCCCTTGACGAAACCGCGGCCAATATTGCCGTTCTTGCCGTGGCGCTCGATGACGGTCACCTTGAGCACGTCATTGTCGAGATCGGGCAGGGTGCCGCGGTCGCTGCTGGGCAGGGTGGCGCTTTCGCGGAAGGTGAGGATCAGGCCCGGCTTGACGCCGATCACTGGCGTCTGGTTGCGGTCGGAGCGGATGGGGACGATGAAGTCGTCGGGGCTGACCGGCTTGGCCTTCATCGAGGTGAGGCCGACCAGATCGACGGGTTTCCGGGCGGCAAACAGTTCGGGTCCGACGAGGCGGCCGGCGGTGATGACGTCGGTGACGCGGCAATCTTCGAGGCTGTCGAGCAGCGCGATATCGGCGCGCCAGCCGGGGGCGAGGAGGCCACGATCGGTGAGGCCGAAAATGCGGGCGGCGGAGTGGCTGGCGGCGCGATAGACGTGGTGCAGCGGGCGGCCCATGGCGATCAGGCGGCGAATGGAGCTATCGAGATGGCCCTCCTCGGCGATGTCGAGTGGGTTGCGGTCGTCCGTGCAGAGGGCCACGAAGCTCGAGGTGTTTTCGTCGAGTACTTCGGCGAGGGCCTTTAGATCCTTGGAGACGGAGCCTTCGCGGATCAGGATGGCCATGCCCTTGGCTAGCTTCTCGCGGGCCTCGGCGGCGCTGGTGGCTTCGTGGTCGGTGCGGATGGCAGCGGCGAGATAGCCGTTGAGGGCGGTGCCGAGGAGCAGCGGAGCGTGGCCGTCGATATGGCCGCCCTGGAACGCGACCAGCTTGGCGATGATGCCCGAATCGGCATTGAGCACGCCGGGGAAGTTCATCATCTCGGCAAGGCCGATGACCTTGGGATGGCTGCGGAAAGGCTCTAAGTCGGCGATTTCCAGAGCTGCGCCCGAGGTTTCAAAGGCGGTGGCCGGCACGCAGGACGAGAGATTGACGCGGACGTCCATCACCGTCTGCTCGGCGCAGTCGAGGAAGTATTTGATACCCTCGGCGCCCAGCACATTGGCGATCTCGTGTGGATCGCAAATCACCGTGGTAACGCCGTGCGGCAGTACGCAGCGGTCGAACTCGAAGGGGGTGACGAGGGAGGACTCGATATGCAGATGGGTATCGATGAAACCGGGGACGGCGAAGCGTCCCTTGCCGTCGATGGTGGCCTTGCCCTCATAGCTGGCGTGAGTGCCGACGATGCGGTCGGCGACTATGGCGATATCGGTTTCGGTGACCGCGCCGGTGATGACATCGAGCAATCGCACATTCTTGATGACCAGGTCCGCTGGCTGCTTTCCCTGTCCTGCCATGATCATGCGGGTGAGGGTGGCGGTGTCTGTCATGGAGTTTTCCCGAATATTGGTCATGGGCGAAAGTCGGCTGCCTGGGCGGCTGCGTCAAGGCGGCGGGGAACCGCCGGGCGCGGGGCACGTTTTAGCTGCAACACAAGGAGAGCCCGATGCAAAAGACCTATGACCCCGAAAAATCCACGACTGAAGTCAGGGGTGGCAGCGCGCGCAAGATGAACCTGCGCGTCTTGGTGATCTCGATGGTGAGCGTCATTGTGCTGTTTGCCATCGTCTACCTGGTTTACACGCTTACCCAATCCAATCCGACTTAAAGCGATGCGTCTCGTAAAGGTTAGCCGGGCCGATCTGACCCTTAGTCGCCAGAAGAGCGGCAAGGGTTTTTGTTATCGTGACGCCAGCGGTGCGTTGGTGTCCGACGCGGCTATCAAAACGCGCATCAGGTCGCTGGGCATCCCACCGGCGTGGCAGAACGTGCGGATTGCGCCGATCCATAATGGTCATATCCAGGTGCTCGGGGTCGATGAAGCGGGGCGTGACCAGTATATCTACCACCCAGAGTGGGAACTGCGCCGTGATGGCAAAAAGCAGCTTCGGCTTGCCGCTCTGACAAGTGCGCTTCCGCGGGTCCGCAAGAGGGTGGCCGAGGCGCTGAAGGCTGAAACCGGCAGCCGCGAGCTTGCCTTGTCGATTGCCGTGGCGCTGATCGACAAAACCGCGATGCGCGTTGGCCGCGAGAAATATCTCGAAGCCAACGGCACGCGCGGTGCTGGTACGCTTTATGCGCGCGACGTGCGTGTCGCGGAAGCTGAAGTTTGCATGGCGTTCGATGCCAAGGGCGGCAAGCGCGCCGAATATTGCCTGACGGATGCCCGGCTTGCAGATGCGGTGAGCCGCATCAAAACCTTGCCCGGCAAGCGGCTGCTGAAGTATCGGGACGAGGCCGGCAAGGTCAGGCCGATCAAGACCGAAGCGATCAACTCCTATCTGCGCGAACTGTCCGGCGTCGGGATTTCGGCCAAGGATTTTCGGACGCTCCATGCCAGTTCGCTGGCCGGTGAGGCACTGGCACAACTCGAGGCCGGAACGTCCGAGACAGCGCGGCGACGCCAGATGGCGCAGGTGGCAAAGCAGGTTTCCGAGGTGCTGCGCAATACGCCAGCGATCTGCCGCAAGTCCTATATTGCGCCATGCCTGTTCAAGCTGTTTGACAACGGCAAGCTGAAAGCGATGTGGGAGAGCGCCGGAAGCGGTCGTGCGGGCTTGCTGGCGCGTGAGAAGCGGCTCGGCGCAGTATTGGCTGCGATGGCCTAAGCGGCCCGGTTCGGGGTGCGGCGCATTGCGTCGGCCCTGGTGCCGAAGACTGTCGAGATCTGGTCTGCAGGGACACCGCCCGAGAACAGGAAGCCCTGCAGCGTATTGCAGCCCAGTTGGCCAAGGATAAGCGCCTGCGCATCGGTCTCGACGCCCTCGGCCGTCACTTGCAAATCCATGGCATGGGCGAGGGTGACTATGGCCTGGGTGATGGCGACCGAGACGTGGCCGTCGGCAAGTTGCATGACGAAGGAGCGGTCGATCTTGAGGCGATCGACCGGATAGCGCTTGAGGTAGCTCAGCGAGGAATAGCCTGTGCCGAAGTCGTCCAGCGCGATATGGATGCCGGCTGCGCGGAAGGTGTGCAGGTTTTGGCTTGAGACGTGCTCATCGTCGAGCAGGATCGACTCGGTGATCTCCAGCTCGAGATCGGCGGGGCGCATGCCGGTCTGGCGCAAGACGTCGAAAACCTGATTGGCGAAACGGGGATTGCGCAGCTGGGTCGGCGAAATATTGACTGCGATGGTCCGTGTCGGTGCGGTGGCGCCGAGCTCGCAGGCGCGTCGCAGCACGAATTCGCCCAACGCTTCGATCAGGCCGGTGGCTTCGGCGACGGGAATGAAGCGGGCCGGGGAAATCTGGCCGTATTTGGGATGATGCCAGCGGGCGAGGACTTCGGCGCCTGTGATGCGGCGGGTTTGCTGATCCACCAATGGCTGGAAGACCACGGAAAGCTGGTCGTCGCGCTGCAGCGCTTCGCGCAGCTCGCCCTCGATGGTGTGCTGTAGCTGCACCAGCTCGTTCATATGCTCTTCGTAGACCACGGCGCGGTTGCGGCCGCCTGACTTGGCTTCATAGAGGGCAATGTCGGCCTTGCGCATGAGTTCGCGCGGATCGGCGAGACCGCCCACCGCACTGACAATGCCGATGCTGGCGCCGACATGGGCCTTGAACTGCTGCAGGTCGAACGGCTTGCCGATGGTGTCGATAATGCGGGCGGCGACGGCCATCGGGTCGACGTCATATTCCTGGGCTTCGATCATCACCACGAACTCGTCGCCACCGAGGCGAACGATCATCACGTCGGGGCCGACGATGGTGCGGATGCGGCGACCGACCGCGCAGATCAGCTCGTCTCCGGCCTGGTGGCCAAGGGTGTCATTGACCTGCTTGAAGCGATCGAGATCGAGCATCAGCAGTGCCAG
The DNA here is from genome assembly GCF_000971275.1 of Devosia psychrophila. Lineage (GTDB taxonomy): Bacteria > Pseudomonadota > Alphaproteobacteria > Rhizobiales > Devosiaceae > Devosia > Devosia psychrophila. The sequence goes on from NZ_LAPV01000141.1 coordinate 118,953, forward strand.
ATAGCTATTGGGCGCGCTGCGGTCAGTCAGTGCCCGGGCTAGCGCTGCATCGAGGCTGGCGCGATTGGGCAGGCCGGTCAGGCGATCATGGGCCGCCTGATGTTCGGCATTGCGACGGCCGGCTTCCACGGCGGCCGACGACTGCCGCAACTTGCGCAGCAGCAGGAACACCAGGACTGCGGCGATGATGAAGCCGCCCAGAAGCGCCGGGCCGGTGTTGCGCAGCATCATCAGGCCCGGCCGCTCGCGGTCCCATTCAAAGAAGGCGACGAAGCGTCCGGAGGCGTTGAATATCGGAAAGATGGCACGATTGGCGTTTTCTGTTTTGGTGAGGCTGAAACGGCCATTTTCGAACATGTAATCGCGGCTCATCCACGTTGCTGCAATGTCATCGAGAAACATCACGCTGGCCAGCAAGGGCTCCGTGCCCGGTTGCTGGGCGATGGCGCCGGTGTTGGAGACGATGGTCGTAGCAGCGATCATGGCGGGCATGCCTTCGATCAGCGCAAAATCCGATAGTGCGGCGGGCGTCGGCCCCTGGTCGGCGACCTTCAATCCTGGCGGCAGCGCGCGCACCCGTTCCACCAGAGCCAGGATCGGGCCGGTGAATCGGTCATAGCTTGCCGAATCGAGGGCCACGCCGTCATGCATGACATAGAGCGGCTGGTTATCGGCGCCGAATACCATGGTGCGTTGGTGGCCGAAGAAATCGTGCATCCAGCGGCCAAGGTTGTTGTCCACCCAGTTGAAGTTGAACATCAGCTTGGTGTTGACGACTGCATCGTCCTTGCTGGCGACGCTGCTCAATTCGCGGATCAACTGGCTGCGGCGGGTCTGCATGACCTGCTGCAGCATTTCGTTTTGGCGCACAGCAGCGCGATCATCAATATTGGCCGTGGACCAGAAGACAAAGCCAAGCACCGCTGCGGCAGTTATGCCTAATGTTAGAACGACAGGCAGCAGAACGGAGGCAGAGAATTGCCAGCGTTCAAGCGTCGAAGTTTTTGCCTGCATCTGACTACCGCTGCGATCCCTATGGAAAGATCATAGCGCGCAGGGAATTGCTGAGTGGTTACCGAGAACAAGTCATAAGATCAGCTCTATGGCGCGGTATTCTCCTTGAACAGTACTTCGCGGTCTTGAGTGAAGTTGGCGAGGAGGGGCAGGCAGGCACCGCCGATTTCGCGCGCGCCGAAGCCGATGGTGCCTTCGGCAATGCTGAAGGGCGCCAGTCCTTGCAGGTCGAACTCGGTTAATGCCGCCTGCGTCGCGCGTACCAGATCGGCGCGGACTGACTGTGGAAAGGCGCCGTCGATGACCACTGTGCGGAAATCGATGATCGACACGGCGCTGACCGCGGCCAGGGCGAGGCTGCGGGAGGCTTCATCGATCCAGTCGGCCAGCGGCTGGCCGAGGTCGCCCCACAGGCCCGGTTCGCGCCACAGCATCTGGGGGTCGGAGCCGGCGGCCGCGAGGCGTTCGGCCAGCACATAGATCGAGGCGCTGCGCAGCATTTGCTGAAAGCCGCCCGAGCCGTTGGGCACGGGAAGCGGACCGATGGCTCCGCCATAGCCGGTGCGGCCGGGAAACAGATGGCCGTTGAGCACGACGCCGCCGCCGATAAAGGAGCCGAGGAAAATATAGAGGAAGTCGTCGCCATGCTGGCCATTGCCCAGCACCAGTTCGGCTGCGCAAGCGGCGGTTCCGTCATTGTGGAAATACACCGGCCATGGGCTGATGGCGGCAATGTCGGTGCGAACATCGGCTTGCCGCCAGGCTTCCAGCACATCGGGCGGTGCGCCGAGCTGGGATTCCCAGTTCCACAATTCAAACGGCGAGGCGATGCCGAAACCGGCAATGCGGCGGCGGTCAGTATCGTCTAGCGCGAGCGTCAGTTCATCGATGCCGCGCTGGGCCAAAGTTCGGATGATTTCGGGGGTCGGATAGGGGTGCGGCTGGTGGATGCGCCCCAGCACGGTGCCGACGAAATCCATCAACACCACATCCGAGCTGCGGCGGCCAATCTTGAGGCCGAGGAAGAAGGCGCCGCGCGGATTGAGCGCATAGGGCACCAGAGGCTGACCCACCTTGCCGCGCAGTGGATCGAGTCGAAGCAGGATGCCGTCATCTTCCAGGCTATTGGCTATGGTCGAAATGGTCTGTGGCGATAGGCCGGTGCGGCGGGCGATATCGGCCTTGGGCAGGCTGCCGTGACGGCGGATCAGCGAGAGCACCAGGCGCTCATTGTAGAGACGTACCCCGGTCTGATTGGTGCCGCGGCTCAGGTCATCGAGGCTCGTGCGCGACAGTCCCCTCCTGACCATAAATGTCTTCTCCCGTTAACTGCCCGCCCCAGCTGAACAATTCAGCCATAGGTGGCAACGAGCGCGGAATAGCAATCGATTTCATCGACTTATAAAGCGGCCCCACGCTGCAGAAAAAGCCAATGTCCGAGTGCTGTCAATTAATAAATCACTTGGATTAACTTATTGACAGGGCGTTCTGGTTGGACTGTTATGGCGGCGACGAAGCGGGCAACGAGGAAGATGTTGCCCCTTTCCGATAGCGGATCGACGGACCGGAAGATCGGCCGCGAGCGCATTTGAAATCTCGGGAGGAGATAATCGATGGGTAAGTTTTTGAAAATCGCGGCCACTGGGGCCGTGATGCTCGGCCTGATGTGCGGCACTGCCGCCTATGCGCAGGAGATCGTGGTCGGTCTCATTACCAAGACTGAAGGCAACCCCTTCTTCGTCAAGATGCGCGAGGGCGCGCAGGCCAAGGCCGACGAACTCGGCATCGAGTTGCGCACCTTCGCGGGCAAGTTCGATGGCGACAACGACAGCCAGATCGCCGCCATTGAAAACCTGATCGCTTCGGGCGCCAAGGGTTTTGCCATCGTGCCCTCCGATTCCAGCGCCATCGTGCCGACCATCCAGCAGGCGCGCGATGCAGGACTGCTGGTGATCGTGCTCGATACCCCGCTTGATCCGATCGACGCGGCTGACGCCACCTTTGCCACCGATAACCGCCAGGCCGGTCGGCTGATCGGCGAATGGGCCAAGGGCACGCTGGGCGACGCCGCTGCCACTGCCAAGATCGCCATGCTCGACCTCGCGGTGAACCAGCCGACCGTCGACTACCTGCGCGACCAAGGCTTCATGGAAGGCTTCGGCATCGACGTGAAGGACGCCAATAAATATGGCGACGAAGACGATGCGCGAATCTGCGGCCATGAAATGACTGGCGGCGCCGAAGATGGTGGCCGTACTGCCATGGAAACACTGCTGCAGAAGTGCCCGGACATCAACGTGGTCTATACGATCAACGAACCATCTGCCGCAGGCGCCTACGAGGCTCTCAAGGCAATCGGCAAGGATGACGGCTCGGTGCTGATCGTTTCGGTCGATGGCGGCTGCCCCGGCGTTGCCAACGTCAAGGATGGCGTGATCGGCGCGACCAGCCAGCAATATCCGCTGCTGATGGCATCGATGGCCATGGAAGCGATCAAGAAATTCGCGGAAACCGGCGAAAAGCCGGCTGTGACTGCTGGGCTCAATTTCTTCGACACCGGCGCAGCGTTGATCACCGACAAGCCGGTGGATGGTGTTGAATCGATCGACACCGCCAAGGGTGCTGAGCTCTGCTGGGGCTGATGTTGCCGGGAGGTCGCGTTGAGCCTCGCGACTTCCCTACCCACGGTGTCACCCCGCCTTGAGCCGGGGCCCATCCTGAGATCCAGCCGCCGCCGCAAGGTAGATCGTACAGACCACCTTGCGGCTGCACAGCCATATCGAGATGGATCCCGGCTCAAGGCCGGGATGACATCGAGAATTTGGCGCGGCCAGTGAAATTACTCGTTGAGGAGTTCGTGCATGAGCGATGATGCGGCCGGTTCGGCGACTGCGGATAAGGGGCTGGCCAACGCCACGCATGGGGTGGCCAGTTTCGACGAGGAACGGCCCGGCCTTGTGCGGCGTCTGCAGGCCTTCCTCCATACCTATCCGACGGCCATTCCGTTCATCGTGCTGGTGGTTGGCGTCGCCATCTTCTCGGTCGCGGCGGGATCGAAATTCTTCGCGCCGTTCAACCTGTCGCTGGTGCTGCAGCAGGTGACGATCATCGGCGTGCTGGGCATTGCCCAGACCCTGATCATCCTCACCGCCGGCATCGACCTGTCGGTTGGTGCCATCATGATCCTGAGTTCCATCGTGATGGGGCGGCTGTCGGTCACGGCCGGCGTGCCGGTCGAAATCAGCTTCGTGCTGGGCATCGGCACTGGCATCCTGTGTGGCTTTATCAACGGCATCCTTGTGGCGCTGGTAAAGCTGCCGCCGTTCATCGTGACGCTGGGCACCTGGTCGATCTATGGCGCCATGATCATCTTCATTTCCAATTCCGAGACCATCCGCAGCCAGGATATTTCGGCCATCGCGCCGATGCTGCAATGGATGGGCGCCCGGGTGGCGCTGGGGGGAGGGGCTATCCTCACCGCCGGCTCGATGGTGATGATCCTGATCGCCGCAACGGTCTGGTATGTGCTCAACCGCACGGCGTTTGGCCGCCACATCTATGCCACCGGCGACGATCCCGAAGCGGCGCGGCTGGCCGGCATCAACACGACCTGGACGCTGGTGGGCGTCTATACGCTGGCCGGGTTCATCTGTGCGCTGGCAAGCTGGGTCCTGATTGGGCGCGTCGGGGCGGTGTCGCCCTTGGGAAGCCAGACGGCGAACCTTGACTCCATCACTGCCGTGGTGATTGGCGGTACGTCATTGTTTGGCGGGCGCGGCTCGATCGTTGGCACGCTGCTCGGGGCACTGATCGTCGGCATGTTCCGCAATGGCTTGGCTTTGGCCGGTGTCGATGTGCTGTGGCAGGAATTTGCCGTGGGCGCCCTCATCATCATCGCGGTCACCACCGACCAGTGGATCAGGAAGATTTCGGCATGAGCCTCGATCAGGTTTCCAATCTCACCGCCACGCCGATTGCCGGAGTGCAGCCAATCCTTTCGGCCAGCGGTCTCGTCAAGCGCTATGGCAAGGTAGTGGCGCTCGACAATGCCGACTTCGAGCTGATGCCGGGGGAAATCCTTGCGGTCATCGGCGACAATGGCGCCGGCAAGACCAGCCTGATCAAGGCGCTGTGTGGCGCCATGATCCCCGATGCCGGTGTCATCAAGCTCGATGGCTCGCCGATCAGCTTCAGGTCACCGATGGATGCGCGGCTAGCGGGCATCGAGACGGTGTATCAGAACCTGGCCCTGTCGCCGGCGCTGTCGATTGCCGACAATCTGTTTCTCGGTCGCGAGATGCGCAAGCCGGGCCCGCTGGGCAGCATATTCCGGCTGCTGGATCGCTCGGGAATGAACCGCATTGCCCGGGCCAAACTCAGCGAGTTGGGCCTGATGACCATCCAGAACATCAACCAGTCGGTGGAGACACTGTCGGGTGGACAGCGACAAGGCGTGGCGGTAGCGCGGGCAGCGGCCTTCGGCTCCAAGGTGGTGATCATGGACGAGCCGACGGCGGCGCTGGGCGTCAAGGAAAGCCGGCGCGTGCTGGAACTGATGCTCGACGTCAAGCGGCGCGGCATGCCGATCGTGCTGATCTCACACAACATGCCGCATGTGTTCGAGGTGGCAGATCGTATCCACATCCATCGGCTCGGCAAGCGCATCGCGGTGATTCGCCCGAAAGACTACACCATGTCCGACGCGGTCGCGATCATGACCGGCGCGATGGCTCCTCCCCTGATGCTTGAGTAGACCTCATGGTGAGCTTGTCGAACCACGAGCTCGTGCCATAGGGTCGGTATTCCTGCCACGACCTCGTCCTCCGACACGCTTAGGATGAGGCCGACCAAACCATGTTGGAACCATCCATGACCAAAGTCCGCGCGCTTGTTCTTGAACGCCAGCATGAGCTGGCTTTGCGCGATATCGAACTGCCGATGGATGTCGGGCCGGGCATTGTTAAGATCGCTATCCACACGGTGGGCGTCTGCGGCTCGGATGTGCATTATTACACCCATGGCAAGATCGGGCCGTTCGTGGTCAACGCGCCAATGGTGCTGGGGCATGAAGCGGCGGGCACGGTGATCGAAGTGGGCGCCGGGGTGAGCCACCTCAAGGTGGGCGACCGTGTCTGCATGGAGCCGGGCATTCCCGACCCCAATTCGCGGGCTTCGCGGCTAGGCATGTATAATGTTGATCCGGCCGTCTCGTTCTGGGCCACCCCGCCGGTGCATGGCGTGCTGACGTCCGAAGTGGTGCATCCGGCCAATTATACCTTCAAACTGCCCGACACTGTGAGCTTTGCCGAAGGCGCCATGGTCGAGCCTTTTGCGGTGGGCATGCAGGCGGCGACCAAGGCGAAAATTACGCCCGGTGATACGGCGGTGGTGCTCGGTGCCGGACCGATCGGCACCATGGTGGCGCTGGCGGCACTGGCTGGCGGTTGTGCGCGGGTGATCGTGGCCGACCTAGCGCAGCCAAAGCTCGATATCGCGGCGCAATATCACGGCGTGATCCCGGTCAATATCCGCGACAAGAACATCGTCGAGGAGGTTTCGCGCCTAACCGATGGCTGGGGCGCCGATGTGGTGTTCGAGTGCTCGGGCTCGCCGCATGCGTGGAAGACAATAATGGACCTGCCGCGGCCGGGCGGCGCGATCGTCGTCGTCGGCCTGCCGGTCGAGCCGGTGGCAGTGGATATTGCCGGGGCATCGGTGAAGGAACTGCGGATCGAGAATGTGTTCCGCTACGCGCATCAATATGACCGCGCCATCGCGCTGATCGCCTCGGGCAAGGTTGATCTCAAGCCGTTGATTTCCGAGACGTTTGCGTTTGAGGATTCAAAGGTAGCGTTTGACCGGGCGGTCGAAGGGCGGCCGAGCGATGTGAAGCTGCAGATCAGGGTGGCAAAGTAGGCGGTAGGCCCCTTACCCGGCGCGATGCGCCGACCTCTCCCCCAAAGGGAGAGGTGAAAGAGGCACCGCAAATTGGCATGCACCACCTCTCCCTTTGGGGGAGAGGTTGCCCGAAGGGCGGGTGACGGGGCCTTTGAACCGGAGGAAGTTATGGATTTAGGATTGCGCGATAAGGTCGCCCTCATCACAGGCGGGACAGTGGGCATCGGGCTGGCCATTGCAGAAGGGTTGGCGGCGGAGGGGTCTAACCTGGTGCTGGTCGGCCGCAACAAGCAGCGGGCCCAGGACGAGGCGGCGCGGGTGGCCGACAAGTTCGGCGTCATCGCCATGGCCATCGCGGCGGATGTTGCAACCGCCGAGGGCTGCGATGCGGTGATCAAGGGGGCCACCAAGGGGTTTGGTGGGGTCGATATCCTGATCAACAATGCCGGTACTGGCTCCAACGAGACCATTGCCGAGGCCGACGACGCCAAGTGGCAATATTACTGGGACCTGCATGTGATGGCCGCCGTACGGCTGGCGCGCGGGCTGGTGCCGTCGATGAAAAAGCGCGGTGGCGGCGTGGTGCTGCATAATGCCTCGATCTGTGCCGTGCAGCCGCTGTGGTACGAGCCGATCTACAATACTACCAAGGCCGCGCTGATGATGTTTTCCAAGACCTTGGCCAACGAAGTGGTTGGCGACAATATCCGCGTCAACACGGTCAATCCGGGCCTCGTGCTGACGCCTGACTGGATCAAGACCGCCAAGCAGATTGCCGGCGAGGACGGATGGGAGGCGCATCTGCAGGGCGTCGCCAACGAAGCCGGCGGTATGAAGCGGTTTGCGACGCCTGAAGAGCTGGCGAACTTTTTCGTCTTCATGTGTTCGGACAAGGCCAGCTATTCGACCGGCAGCACGTATTTCGTGGATGGCGGATGGCTCAAGACGGTCTGATGCTGCCGGAAACTGGGTCTGTGCTGGGCGTCGATGTCGGCTGGTCGCTGCACCAACGTTCCAGCGCCGCCTGTCGGCTGGATTGGGACCGTGGGAGCGTGGGTTGGACGATCAGGCGTTTTACCGCCGTTGCGGCGGACAGGCGAGAGGCACTGCTGGCGACTGCTGGTTCACATCACCTTTTAGCTGCCGCCTTCGATGGTCCGCTGCGGGGCGACCTTGGACTGATCGACACCTACAGGTTGGCAGAACGGCGGCTGAGTGAGAGAGCCATTCGTGAAGCAATTGGCAAGCTAGCACAGTCCAACAGTGGCAATGGCCGATTGCTCAATGCGGCAACCAATGCCTGTGCTGATATCGTCCTCGGGCGCGGTTTAATCGCTGCGGCGGAACATGCCCACCGTATCCACCCCCAAACGGTGGTGGAAGCCTTTCCCAACAGTTTTCTTGGTCTGATGTTGGCCGATCCGGCACCGCTCAAAGGTGGTCGTGGCAAGCGCTCGGATCGCTACTACACGGCGTTGGCGAAGGATGGAACTTTGGCTGCTCTGATGCAGCATCACCTGCCCGGTCGTCGGGTGGAACAGTCATTCGAAAGCGTCACTAACCATGATGATCGAGCCGCCCTGGTTTGCGCGATCACGGCGCTGGGCGTGGCGCGCAACGACTATGTAACGGTGGGCGATACCGATGGCTGGATCATCCTGCCACCACGGGATTTCATTGCCAACTGGGCGCAGCCGCTTGTCGCAGCCTGGAACTAACCGCTAGCGCGAAGGCCGAGCGCGGCTCCATCAATCCTTGGCTTTGCCGCATGAGCGTCGGCTTTAGCGGTTCGTTTAGATTGGACCAATCTGCCCGTATGGGCCGCGGGGAGAAGCCGAAACTCTGGCGGCTGCGCTGAGGGACGTGCGCGCTGCCAATCTGCTTCTCCCCCCGTACGGTTACAACCGGGAGGTGTCATAACCGCGCCCCTGAGCCAGCGCTCCCTTTAACGGAGGCTGGCGGCTCCCGAGCCGCAGTTTAGCGGTACGGGAGATTGAGTGGCCGGAGGGACGCTTGGGAATGCAGGAGCAGTCCGAAGACCAATCTTGCAGCGCCCCTCCAGACCGAGGCATGCAACCTGTGGACGCAGGAGTTACATGCCGACCGCATCCAGGCGCTGACTGCGCGCCCAGAAACTGACAAGGCTTGCCGCCTCGCGCCGGTAGGCGTCGGGTTCGGCGTGCCGAATGAAAATTGCAGAAGCGCCGGCATCCTCGAGCGCTTCGCGATGCTGGCGACCATCCGGAGGCACCATCACGACAGCATTGACGCCCTTCTGATAGGCGAGGGGCTGGATGGAACGGAGAAACTCGATACTGGCCTGGCTCTGAGCCTTGAGGTCGATGATGATCAGGCTTGGCCAGGAAGCCTTGGGGTCGGACAGAGTTGTGGCGATCGTCGAATGGGCAACGGCGGTATTGCCATACCACTGGATGCGTGGCGATCCATGGGCCACCAGCATGCGCGTCAGCAGAGCTGCCGAGTGCTGGTCATCGTCGATGAGCGCCACGTATGGCGCGTTTTCCACATATTCGTTCAATCGATACCCCGAAGCCCGACGTTAGCGTCGGACATGCCGCAAGAAACGAACGCGCCGGGTTGCGGCGAAGCCGCAGATCCAAACGTTACTATTGGAAACTCAGTTGTCAGAGCGTCCCACCTAGGCCTGGCCGATGCGGGACTGTGTCGTGTTCGTGACAGCGACGATCGGCGTATGCGAGAAAAGTTCCAATCGCGGCAGGCAAGCTGAGGTAAAGTCGAGGTAACTACGCTTGCGTTTTACATGTAAAGCGTCGAAGGTCTCCCTATAGTCGGAGATGCATTTTGACCGCGCCCGTGCCCCAGCGCGAAACTATCCTGCACGCCCTCGAGCAATTGCTCAGATGGCCGGAAATTGCGCGCTCTCCGCAACTTAGCAGGTTCCTGGAATACATTGTGCAGCGATCCCTCGCGGGGCAGGAACAGTCTATCAAGGCCTATTCCATAGCCGTAGATGTGTTCGGGCGCGGTCCGGATTTCGATCCCCAAGCCGACCCTATCGTGCGGGTGCAGGCGAGGCGCTTGCGTAGTCTGCTGGATGACTACTATCGCGGGCCGGGGCTGCAGGATGCCTTGCAGATACGCCTGCCTATTGGCCGCTACATTCCCGATTTTGTAGTGGCCGAAACAGAGGCCGCCAGCATTGAGCCAGTCCTGTTCCAGGTCGCGCGGGCGTCGCAGAACGCGCCGGCTCTGCGCGTTGGGCCGACAGTTTCATTGTATGTGCTCGCAGTTATCGTTCTTGGCGCCGCGATGGCAACTTATGCTCTGAGCACATGGGGACCGCGCCAGCAGATGGCGGTCGCGTCGATCGGCGCCTTGCAACGCCCCACCATCAATATCGTCGAATTCCAGAATCTTGCCGCCGACGTACAGCCACCGCCGCAGGTGGCGGGTCTTGCGATCGAGTTGGTGACTGACCTTGAGCAGTTCGAAAATGTCCGGGCGCATTATCGTGTCGCGAGCGAGCTGGTCGCCGCCGCCGATGACTTGCCGGTCAACGATTTCGTGCTGACCGGCATCGTACGGGCGGATGACGAACTGATACAGTACAGCGCCATCCTGACCGAAAGCCGGACCGGCTCGGTGGTGTGGAATCAGACGCTCTCGGTACCGGCGAGCGAGGCCGCCACGCCCGGTGTGCTCGATAAAGTGTCCAAGTCGTTCAGCCTCGTGCTGGGCAGTGCGCGCGGCCCGCTGCATGCACCTGCACGTCATTTGATGATGTCTATCGCGGCCGACGAGATCGATACCAATCTCTATTTGTGCCAGGTGATGTTTGATCGCTATCGCGAAACTGGCGGCGATTCCGATGCGGTCCGCGCCAGTGCCTGTTTTGCCGCATTGCCAGAGGTCGACAAACAGAGCTGGAGTGCGCTGGCTGCCAATGCGAGCCTGCTTGCCGAATATGCCGGACCAAATATCGCGGGTGAGTCGACTGCGGCAGATCGGCTGCGACTGGCGGACGTTACGATCCAGCGCGCCATTGCGCTCGACCCGATCAGCGGATTTGTCTGGGAGCAGCAGGCCCGCTTGCATGAGGGGCGGGGCAATCTCGAACTGGCCCGGGCCGACTTCGCTGCCTCCGTGCAGCTCAATCCGGCCAATGCCGACGCGCTGGCCGCCTTCGCGCGGCTACTGGCGCTTGCCGGCAGGCTGACCGAAGCCGAACCAATGGCGCGCGAGGCCGCCGAGCAATCACCGGAACCGCCGCCCTGGTATTTTGGCGTTCCGACCTTGCTGGCGCTGCGTGACGGCGATCTGGCGCGGGCAGTTGAGAGTGCGGAACGTTATGCGCAGGCTGACCGCGAGCTGGGGCCGATCCTCGCCATCATAGCGGCGCAGCGGACCGGTGACAGGGCGGTGGTCAACCGCTATCTGCCGCAGGTGCTGGACGTGTCGACCTTTCGAACGCGGGGCGTGCTGCCGCGCCTGCGCGAACGCATTGGCGATGACAAGTTGATCGACACAATACGGGCCAGCCTGTCCCAGGCAGGTGTGCCTTGGGCCACTATGACGCGACCGTTCTAAAGCTCAATGCGGCGACGACTGCGAGAACAGGTTGATCACCAGCACGCCTGACAGGATCAGCCCGATGCCGATCAGGGCCGGCAGATCGAGCGTCTGGCCGTGCAGGAAATAGGCGATGATCGAGATCAGCAGGATGCCTGCGCCGGACCATATGGCGTAGCCGATGCCGACCGGGATGGTCTGCAATGCCAGCGAGAAAAAGTAGAATGTCACGGCATAACCGACCACCACGATGACCGATGGCACAAGCTGGGTGAACCCGGCGGCGGAGCGCAGAAACGAGGTCGCGATGACTTCGCCGACAATGGCGATACCGAGATAAATGGCGCCGTTCATGGTGCTCTCCGTGGTGGGATGCCGTCATCTACGCGGCGCCTTGAGCGCCGGGAAGTCGCCATATCTGGTATGCGTCAGCCGAAGATGGCTTGCGCCAGCGCTACAAATCGGAGCCCGCGCTCCTCGAAATTCTTGAACTGATTATAGCTCGGCGCGCCTGGCGACAGGATCAGTGCATCGAATTGATGGCGATGCTGATGGAGCGCGTGCATTGCCGCTTCGAGGTCTGGCTCGGCCAATACGGTGATTTGCGGCGCTGCGGCGCGGGTAGCCGACGCAAGGCGCGTGCCGGTCACCGGCAGGCAGGCAATCGTGGTTACGCCATAGCCAACGAGCAAACTGGCCAGTTCGGCATAGTCCTGCTGCCGCTCGTGACCGCCACCGATCAGCGCCAGGCGAAAGCCGCGATAGGCGGCCAGCGCCGCCTTGGTGGCCTCTGGCGTCGTCGAGATAGAGTCGTTGACGAACAGCGTGCCGCCGAACTGATGCTCTTCAAGCCGGTGCGGCAGGGGCACAAAACCCGTGATCCCGCGCAGGATGCCGTCAAGAGTTGCGCCAGCGGCCAGCGCTATGCGGGCGGCGAGGTGGGCATTATCGAGATTGTGGGCGCCCTTGAGGCGTGAGCCAGCGGCCGCCTTGTCGATTGCAGCCAGCTCATCCGGGGCGAGATCACGGATCAGGCGGCGATGGTCGCGCACCGCCATGGCTACGAGGGCATTTCCGGCTGCTGCCGCGCCAAGCGCGACGGGAAAGCCGCCGTCGCGGTCGATCAGGTGCAGCTTGTCCTTGTAGTAACGCTCGACCGAGCCGTGCCAGTCGACATGCTCGGGATAGAGATTAGTCACCGCCGCGATGTCGGGCAAGAAGCTCATGTCGGCAGTCTGGTAGCTCGACAGCTCGAAAATCACCACGGCATGACGATCGGCGATTTCGAGCGGGGCAAGGCCCACATTGCCGGCGAGGCCAGCATCGACGCCGGATTTGGTCAGCATCAGGTGGGTCAGGGTGGCGGTGGTCGACTTGCCCTTGGTGCCGGTGATGGCGATGACGGTGCGGCCGTGGCGATAGGCGGCGCCCCATAGATTGAGATTGGATGAGGTCGGAATTCCCGCATCGCGGGCAATGTCGAACACGTCCTTGTAGCGCGAGACGCCGGGGCTCTTGACGATCAGCCCGAAGCGGTGGGCCCGGATGGCGGAGGGCAGGTCGGCCGGGGCGATGATTTCGGTATCGGGAATAGTGTTCTCGCCGCTATCGACGGTGACGAAGACCTGCAGCTCCGGTTGGCGGGCCTTGAGGAAGGCGCGGGTCGAAAGCGCTTCGCGTCCGGCGCCATAGAGCAGGACCGGTTCTTCAAACCGCATAGGCGGCCACCTTGGCGGCGAGCGCCGGCGGAATGTGGTGGTCGTGGCTGTCGGTCAGGCATTCGGCCATGGCCATCTGTAGCTTGGGCTCGCCATACTGGGCCAGCAGGTCGGCCTTGACGGCTTTGACCACCGCCGCCTCGTGCCAGTCGGCATGCCGCGTCAGGGTGTAAAGGCAGGCCGCGGCTTCAAGGATTTCGCCGACACATTCCCAGGGCTTTTGCCCGGCAAGGCCTGCCAGTTCACGGAACGAGGCTTCGTTGGCCGGGTTGTCGAGCAGGTCCTTGCCAAAGATCGACAGCAGACGATGCTTGGCCATGAAGGGCGCAAAGATCAGGAACACGAAGTGGCATTTCGGACATTCGCCGCACCACAGCGGTCCATCGTTGCCCGTCAGCCGGAAATTGCGGTTGCAGCTCGAAAAGACACGGTCGAACTTGGTCTCGTGGGTGAACAGCGAGGCGATGCGCGCTTCGGAATAAGGACGCAGCAGCGAGAAATATTTCAGCGCGCCGCCGGTCGCATCGCTGAGCACCGAGGCGATCAGCAGCTCGAAGCCGAGCGACTTGGAATATTGGTGGTTGGTTTCGCGCCCGTCGAAAGTGACATTGCCCTCGCTGGCTGAGCGCTCGTTGCTGAGCACGATCTGGTTGTAGCCAAAGAGCAGGGCGCAGAGCGAGGCGATCATCGAATTGATGGCGGTCGAGGGCACGTGGCCGTTGTAATAATCGTCTTCCTTGCCAAGACGGATCATCTCGGCATCGAGCGTGCGGGTGACATAGACCGGCGCAGTGCCGATCTTGTCGACGGAGGTCAGAATCGGCCCCTTGGGATTGACGGCGAAGGGGGTGAATTCGACGCCAGTGTGGGTCAGCAGGTCGACGCTCACCAGCGAGTCCTTGCCGCCGCCGATTGGTAGCAGCGTGCGATCGGGCAGAGTAATGGCGGGCCGGGCGGTCCCTGCGTCATGCGGGGCATGAATGCTCAGCTTGCCGAAGCGCAGCAGCGTGTTGCGAGCGTAGAATTCCCCGAGGCCGTTTTCATAGACATCGATGGCAAAGGCGCGCTCGGCCTCGCTCAGCGCGATATTGGGCGCCACGATTTCGAAGGGCGCACGCAGCTTGAAGTAGCTGACACCAAGGACGATTGCAGTCAGGTCGAGCAGCTTGCGGAACGAGGCACTTCCGGCCGCCGCGAGGTCCGCGCCAGCCGGAAAATCGAGCGTCTCGACGAAGTGCAGATCGCCCAGAGCATAGCCGAAGCTGGCGATGCCGGTCGCGGAATCGAAGACGGGGCGCTCGATGAGGAATTGTTCGGTCAAGGCTGGGATCACTCGGGTTCGCTCAACCATATAGGTGATTTGCGGACGTGGCGGGAGTAGGGCGCTTGCCAATGTCGCTGGCGTTCATACCTACGCGAATTAGCAGTCGACACCCTCCCCCCCGCGGGGAGGATCAAGGGAGGGGGACGTTTAGCCCTTATATCTGGGCGCTCGCACCCCCACCCAGCCTCCCCCGTCGAGGGGGAGGCAATGATCGCGTTTGCGGGACGGCTGGGCCATTCGGCCGTAGGCCTCAGGGCCTGCTTCGCTCAAATCGCTCCACCGGAGCGATTTGCCCTGCGGGATGCTCAGCAGATCCGCATCTGCAGCCGCATGACGATATCCGTGCCCAGCCGCTGGAAGCCATACTCGCGCATGGTGCAGGTCCAGCCTTCGCCTGCCCGTTCTATGCGGAACAGGTTGTAGCGCGCCGGATCGTCCAGCGTGCCGCCCTGTGCCGCACTGGCTGCTGCCACGCCGACTACCGGCACTTCCTTGCCCTGGCCGGGAATGGAGTGGATCGAGGAGCGGTGGGTGTGGCCGTGCAGGACCAGTTCGGCGCCATGCTCGGCGATGATCTGGCGAAACAGCTTGTGGCCCTTGAGGCCAAACGACGGGTGCTGCAGTTCCGCATTGGGCGGATGATGGATCAGCACGGTGCGGAAATAGCCGGCCTCGCCCATCACCTTGAGAATGCGGCCGAGGCGCTCTGCCTGCTTTTCGTCGAAGCGGCCAATGGCGAGGAACGGCCTCGTCGGCACGGCGCTGGAGCAGGAGATGATGGCCAGCTCGCCGACGCGGCGCACGAAGGGGAACACCTGATCGTCCAGCGTTTCGCCGCGCATATAGTCGCCCCAGATATCCTGGGCGGATTCCAGCGCGCCGGGCACATAGGCGTCGTGATTGCCGGGGCAAACGGCAACCTTGTCAGTCGGACCAAGCGCCGACAGCCATTCGCCCGCCCGCTCAACCTCAAACTTCATGGCAAGGTTGACCAGGTCACCTGTCACTGCCGTAAAATCGGCATTCTGGGCCTGCATATGGGCAACAAGACCCGCCAGCGTTTCACTGTTGAGCTCACCGTGGCGCTTCAAACGCCAGTTGAGATAGCCGGTGAGCCGCTTGCCCAGCAGGTCGCGCCAGCCGACGTCGGGCATGGGAGACAGGTGGATGTCTGAAATATGAGCGAGTGTAATCATCGCGGGGGTAATGCCAGAAGCTTGGGGGCAAGAAAACGGCCAATCGCCGCTCGGGCCGATTTTGTCCTCATCAAGTCTCTGCTACCGGTGGCATTCCAAGGAGATAATTCATGCAGATGACTCGCACGCAACAGCTGGTCGCCAAGGTTTTCCTGACCGCCAAGGGCCTGTGGCACCGGCTGACCATGGGGTCGCGGGTGATGCTGGTGGATTGCGACAGAGTGCTGCTGATCCGACATCAACATGTACCGGGATGGCAGTTTCCCGGCGGTGGGGTCAGTCCGGGTGAGACGCTGGAACATGCTGGGGCTCGCGAGACGCTGGAAGAAACCGGCTACCTTGTTACCGGATCCATGCAGCTGTTCGGCATCTACCACAACACCAGCCCGGTCACGAACCGCGACCATGTGGCGTTCTATGTGGCGACCAGCTTCGAGAAGGATCACGACAAGCAGCCGGACCGGGAAATCGCCGAGATCGGCTGGTTTGATCGGCATGCCCTGCCGGAAAAGGTAACACCGGCCACCTCGCAGCGGATTGATGAGTATTTCGACGGCGCGCCGAAGCGGGATGTTTGGGGGTATTAGGTGGCTAAACCGCCCGGTCGGCGCCATCTCCCTACTGACGGCACCCATCTCAGCTATGCCACCCGCGGTTTCTCCCTCGGGCTTGACCCTAGGGCCACTCTCAATCCGGCGCGAGCTGCGAATGATCCTCGGGTCAAGCCCGAGGAAAAATTGGTGGATGGGGAAAGGGCAGTGGGTAACGAGACGCCCCGGCTTACTTCAAAAACTCCAGCTCCGGACCAACCGGGATCACTCGGGTTGGATTGATGGTGAGGTGGCTCCAGTAGTAATGCGTCTTGATGTGGTCGATATCGACCGTCTCCTTGACGCCGGGCACTTCATACAGCGCCTTAAGGTAGTGCGAGATATTCTTGTAGTCGGCGATGCGCTGGCGATTGCACTTGAAGTGGCCAACATACACCGCGTCGAAGCGCACGAGTGTGGTGAACAGCCGCCAATCGGCTTCGGTGATGCTGTCGCCGGTGAGGTAGGCCGTCTCGCCGAGCAGGCCTTCGACCCAGTCCAGGGCCTCGAACAGCTTGGTCACGGCGCCTTCATAGGCTTCCTGCGTCGTCGCAAAGCCGGCCTTGTAGACGCCGTTGTTGATGTCGTCATAGACCCGGGCATTGATCGTATCGATCTCGCCGCGTAGCGCTTCGGGATAAAAATCATCGGTATTGCCGGTCAACTCGTTGAAGGCCGAGTTGAACATCCGGATGATTTCGGAACTTTCGTTGGAGACGATCTGCCCGGTCTGCTTGTCCCATAGCACCGGCACGGTGACGCGGCCGGAATAGTCGGGAACGGCTTGGGTATAGACCTGCCACAGCGTGTCCTTGCCCAGCAGGTCATCGCCGGTAGAGCCGGTGGCCTTGTCGAAGCTCCAGCCGGTCTCGTCGGGCATCCTTGGAGAAACCACCGAGACCGAGATCAGGTCTTCGAGGTTCTTGAGCTTGCGGAAAATCAGCGTGCGATGCGCCCAGGGGCAGGCCAGCGACACGTAGAGATGGTAGCGGCCTGCCTCGGCCTTGAAGCCGCCTTCGCCAGTGGGGCCAGCGCTGCCGTCGGCGGTCACCCAATTGCGGAAGCCGGCCTGCGAGCGCTTGAACTCACCACCGGTCTTTTTTGTGTCGTACCATTGGGTCGACCACTTTCCGTCGATCAACTGTCCCACGATCAAATCTTTCCGTCATGTTGTCGACGCGTTGTGCAGGTCAAATCCCGCTCGTCGTTTTGCTTTGCCTGACACTTAGGGCAGGGCAGGGCGGGCGATAAGGCGGCTCTTCCAAAACGAAGTGTTGTGCATTTCGGACACAGCCGCCCTGCAGATATTGAATTTGAGGCATCAGGCCATGATTTTCATTTTACGCGACGCCCCCATGGTGCTAATCCGAAATCAGGCGTGGAGGCGCCCAGGATGGTAAAGGTTTTGCTGGTGACACGACGACCGTAAGCGGTCTTTCGAGACGGTGCTCTTTGAGGCGCCAGGTTTGTCCTACGCATCTCCATTCTGGATCATTGCCATGTCCTTCTCGCCTGCGTCCTCGGCCGCAACTGCTGCTGTCTCCACTTCTCCGGCTCGTGTTCCCACCGTTCGCTATGCGACTGCGGCTGACGATGCTTTCGTCGACGAGTTGCAGGCTATTGCTTTCGGTCCCGGCCGCTTTGCCAAGACCGCCTATCGCATTCGCGAACGGTTCAATATTGACGAGAGCCTGAGCCTCATTGCCGAAGTCGAAGGCCAATCTTGCGGCTCGGTCTGGATGACGCCTATTTCGATCGGCGGCATCAACGGCTGGATGCTCGGTCCATTGGCCACGCACCCCAATTTCCGCAAGCTCGGCGCCGGCAAGCTGCTGGCCCGCGAGGTCACCAAGCGAGCTCTGGCGCGTGGTGATGGCGAGTTCGTCATGCTGGTCGGCGACCGCGATTACTATTGTCCGCTGGGCTGGGAGCCGACAACGTTGGGCAATATCGCCTTTCCCGGCCCGGTCGATCCAACCCGCGTGCTAGTCTATGGCGAGGACAAGAGCCTGGCTGAGACTCTAACCGGCGCGATAGCGGCCTGGGTGCAAGGTTAAGCATCTACCTCGTCGCTTAAATCACCCTCACACTTTATCCCTCGCTTGTTGAC
>NZ_LAPV01000142.1 GCF_000971275.1 Devosia psychrophila
GGTCAGGGAGGGGGGCGGCTGGCCCCAATCTGAATGTGGGGCTAAACAACACCCCCACCTAGCCTCCCCCGTCGAGGGGGAGGTACCGCGCGGTGGTTGCGGCAGCCTCGCGTCTTAGACCGGCAGGTTCTGTTTCTCGATCCATTCTTGCAGCAGTTGGCGGATGGTCACGCCGTCCGCCCCATCGCTGAGCGCTGCTCCGACCGACATCTGGATCGGCTTCAGGTCGACGTTGAGCACCAGTTCCTTGATCGGTCCGATCGACGCCGGACCCATCGATAGCCGCGTCATTCCCACCGCCATCAGCGCCAGTGCTTCCAGCGGTTTGCCGGCAAGTTCGCCGCACATGGTGATCGGGATATTGTAGCGCTTGGCAGCATCGACCACGAGGCGGATGGCGCGCAGTCGCGGCATGCCGATGGGGTCGTAGTTCTTCGCGACGCGTGGATTGGCCCGGTCCGATGCGGTGAGGAACTGCACCAGATCGTTGGAGCCGATGGAGACGAAGTCGGCCTCGGGCAATAGCTGATCCAGCTCGAACAGCAGCGATGGCACTTCGACCATCACGCCAAGTTCAAGCCGGCTCGGGATTGCCTTGCCCTGCCGCTGCAGCCGTTCGACTTCCTTTTGCACCACCATTTTGGTCTGGGTGAATTCGAAGGTCTCGGTGACCATCGGCACAAGGATTTTGAGCGGACGGCCATCGGCCGCCAGCAGTAGCGCGCGCACCTGGGTCCGCAGCAGGCCCGGCCGTTCCAGCCCGAGCCGGATCGAACGGAAGCCCATCGCCGGGTTTTCCTCGGCCATCGAGCGCTGGTAGGGCAGCACCTTGTCGCCCCCAATATCGAGCAGGCGGAATACTACAGGGCGCTCGCCGGCAATTGCCATCGCCTCGGCATACAGCTCCTGCTGCTCATGCAGGCGAGGGAGCTTGGATGCGATCATGAACTGCAGCTCGGTGCGGAACAACCCAACGCCGGCAGCGCCCGTATCGTCGAGCATCGGCAGATCGGCGACTAGCCCCGAATTGTGCAGCAGCGTTATCTGCACGCCGTCTTTGGTGATGGAAGGCTTGTCCTTGAGCGCGGCATAATGTGCCCGCCGCTTGGCGGTAACTTTTATCTTGTCGACATAGGCCTGTTCGATATCCGGTGTCGGCCGCAGATGTACGATACCGGCCGGGCCATCGAGAATGATGTCGTCGCCCGATTCGCACATCGAAACGATGTTTTGCGCCTGGCCGACCGCCACCATGCCCAGCGAACGCGCCACGATCGCCACATGCGCCGTGCTGCCGCCCTCTTCGAGCACGATGCCGCGCAGCTTGGTGCGGTCATACTCGAGCAGCTCTGCCGGCCCCATGTTACGGGCGACGAGAATGGCATTGTCAGGCAGCGCCTTGCGCGCCAGGGCATGACCATCCCCGGTCAATACCCGAAGCAGGCGGTTGGCCAGGTCGTCAAGATCGTGCAGCCGGTCGCGAATATAGGGGTCCGTCTGGCGCATCATGCGGGCGCGGGTATCGTTCTGCACCCGCTCGACTGCGGCTTCGGCAGATAGCCCGTTTTCGATCGCCTCACTCAGCCGGTGCACCCAGCCGCGGTCATTGGCGAACATGCGGTAGGTTTCGAGAATCTCGCGGTGATCGCTACCGCCGGCCATGTCGCCATGTTCGAGCATGGCATCGATCGACAGGCGCATTTTTTCGAGCGAGGTTTCCAGCCGCAACTTTTCGGCGTCGGTGTCCTCGGCGATGAAGTTTGACACGACGACGCGCGGGTCGTGCAAAACGACCGTGCCCAGCGCAATGCCGTCGGTAAAACTTACGCCGGTGAACATACGGGGACGCCTGAGATCGATATCGGACCCCGGCTTGATCAGATTGTCGAAGTCCGAGGTGGCGATCATCTCGGCCAGGATTGTGGCCGTAGTCAGCATCGCTTCGATCTCGTCATCGCCATAATGGCGACGCTCGGCATTCTGCACAACCAGCACGCCCAGCGTCTGGCCGGCGCGCAGTACAGGCACGCCAAGGAAGGCGTTATAGCGCTCTTCCCCGGTTTCAGGACGATAGGCGAACGCGGGATGGCTGGGGGCGTCGTCGAGCGACAGCGGCTCGGCTTCGGCAGCGATCAGCCCGACCAGGCCCTCGCCCAACCGAAGCGTCGTCATATGTACCGATTCGGCAGCGAGGCCTTTGGAGGCGAACAGCTCCAGCGCGCCGTCGTCGCGCAGCACATAGAACGAGCACACATCGGCGCGCATATTGTCGGCGATCAGGCCGACAATCTTGTCGAGCCGAGCCTGCGAAGCCAGTGGCTCCGCCATCGTCTCGCGCAGTTGCCGCAGCAACACACGTGGGCCGCCTATGGTCGTGACCATCTACCCTTAGACGGCCCGCAAAGCCGCCCCCCTTTACCGGACGCGGCTCGCTCCCCTCGACGGAGCTTATGCGTCCTTCTTGTCCAACCCGTAATAAGTATGCAGAGCGCGAACCGCAAGCTCGGCATATTGTTCATCGATCAAGACGGAGGTCTTGATTTCCGAAGTGGTGATCAGCTGTATATTGATGCCCTTGTCGGCTAGCGCCCGGAACATCGAGCTGGCGACGCCTGCATGACTGCGCATCCCGACGCCGATCACCGACACCTTCGCCCCGCCCTTGGAGCCCGAAAGGCGGCCGTATTCGATCTTGTCGCCGGCATTTTCCAGCGCCTTGATCGCCTTGTCATATTCACTGTCCGGCACCGTAAAGGTGATGTCAGTGGTGGCGCCATCATCGGCGATATTCTGCACGATCATGTCGACGACGATGCCTTGGTCCGCAAGCGTACCAAACACCCCGGCAGCCACGCCTGGGTTGTCCTTGACGTCGCGCAGGGTGATCTTGGCTTCCGCCTTGGCGAGCGTCACGCCCGAAACGATGTGCTTTTCCATGATCTCATCCTCATCGCAAACCAGCGTACCGGGCACACCCGGAAGTCCATCGGGCCCGACCTGGGGCGCATCGGGGTCATCGAACGTCGATCTTACGAGCAGCGGCACCTTATACGCCATGGCCATTTCGACCGAGCGGATCATCAGCACCTTGGCGCCGAGCGATGCCATTTCCAGCATTTCCTCAAAGGAAATCTTAGTCAGCCGCTGTGCCTTGGGCACGATGCGTGGGTCGGTCGTGTAAACGCCGTCCACATCGGTATAGATATCGCAGCGATCGGCCTTGACCGCCGCCGCCACCGCCACCGCCGACGTATCGGAGCCACCGCGGCCAAGCGTCGTGATGCGGCCATGCGGCGAAATACCCTGGAAACCGGTTATCACCGGCACCCAGCCATCCTTCATCCGCTTGTCGAGTTCAGTTGGGTCGATTTCGACGATACGTGCCGCGCCATGCGCGTCATCGGTGCGGATCGGCACCTGCCAGCCAGCAAACGAGCGCGACTGGATGCCCATTTCGCTGAGCACGATTGCCATAAGGCCGGCCGTGACCTGCTCCCCGGAGGCGACAACGGCATCGTATTCGCGCGCGTCATGCAGGGGGCTTGCTTCATTGACCCAGCCGACCAACTCATTAGTCTTGCCGGACATGGCCGAGACGACGACGGCGACCTCGTGGCCGGCATCGACCTCACGCTTCACATGGCGGGCGGCCTGGCGGATACGTTCGACCGTGGCAACCGAAGTGCCCCCGAACTTGACGACGATACGGGCCAATTTATTCCCCGAACTCTTTCCGGATTCTAGCCGAATTCTCGCCGAACCCGGCGGTACGCTACTGTTGCGCGCTGCCATGCCACAAAGCCGGCATGCAATCAAGCATCTGCGACCACGCGTGCCTTGCCTCCGCCATGAGCACGGGCTCATATGCGGCAAACGGAGCCGCATGATGACCGCCAGCACGATCAACCAAGCCGAACTCGCCAAATTTGTCGCGATGGCCGAGCAATGGTGGGACCCCAAAGGCAAGTTCAAGCCACTGCACAAGTTCAACCCGGTGCGCCTAGCCTATATCCGCGAGCATCTGCTGGCGCATTTCGGCCGCGACGCCACCGCCATGCGCCCCTTCGAAGGGCTGACCATCGTCGACGTCGGCTGCGGCGGCGGCCTGCTGTGTGAGCCCCTGACCCGGCTCGGCGCGACCGTTACCGGCATCGACGCCGCCGAGCGCAATATCACCATCGCCAAGCTGCATGCCGAGAAGTCTGGGCTCGATATTGATTATCAGGCCACCACCAGCGAGGCCCTCGTCGCCACCGGCGCGAGTTACGATCTGGTGCTGAACATGGAAGTGGTGGAGCATGTCGACAATGTGCTGCTGTACATGAAGAGCTGCGCCGATCTGGTAAGGCCGGGCGGGCTGACGCTAACCGCCACGCTCAACCGCACGGCGCGCGCTTATGCCCTGGCGGTCTTCGGCGCCGAACGCGTGTTGCGCTGGTTGCCCAAGGGCACCCATGACTGGAACAAGTTCATCACCCCGGACGAGATCAAGGCCCTGCTGACGCGCAATGGTCTCAAGGTCACCGCGGAAACTGGCGTGGTGTTTCACCCGCTGGCCGACGAGTGGCGCAAGTCGCCCGACATGGCCATCAACTATATGATCATGGCGGAACGCCCGGCCGCCTGATTTGGCGATACGCACGCTGGGCGTTGAGCTAAGCTACGCCGTCATCTCTGGAGCTATCATGCGCCTCAATTTCGTCGCCGCTGCCTTAAGCGCTTTCGTCCTGTTGGCTTCGCCCGCCTTTGCGCAAAGCGAAGAAGACGTCATGGAGCGGATCGAGAAGCTGCACGGCCAGTCCAAAGCATTCGGCGAAGCGTTTTCACAGCTGCAGGATGCCTTCCTGTTGGGCGACCCGACCAGCATTGCAGACCTCGGATCATACCCGTTCGAGGTTGCGGCCAATGGCGAACTCTACGACATTTTTGCGCCCGAAGATCTGGTCGATAATTTCGACACGCTGCTGACCCAGGAAACCATCGACGGACTGTCCAGCCAGGATTATGGCGACCTGATCGTCACCAGCGAAGGCGTCGGCTTTGCCAATGGCGCGCTGTGGATGAGCCTTGTCTGTGCCGACGATACCTGCGCCGATGCCAGCTGGGGCATTATCCGGATCAACAACTAGTAAGTCGGGCTCAGGCGTCGCGCTCGGCCTCGATACCGGCCGCCAGATCGAACGCCTCGTTGTCGGTCAGGTCCATATTGCTGACGTCCCCGATCGGCTCTTTCTGACGCTCCTGCCTGGCCAGCAGGCCCCATGCAGCGTCCCATTGCAAACCATCCTGCAGCGCCACAACCACCTCGCTGAAACCATGCAGTTCGCGCGATGCTTCCGCAGCGGCGAGAGCTGCCGGCACGTCGTCATATTCCGCCTCGTCGGCATCGACGTCGCCCACCGCCTCCCACCAGATTGACGCCTTGATCGCGCCTGCGGCATCTCTCTCGACGCCCATGGTCACCGCATCCAGCGTCTTTTCACCGATCACGACCTGTCGATAATTACCCGCCATTTGCCTGCTCCTCGTTCAACTGCAGCGCCAACGCCGACGCACGGCATTCGGATGCATGCGCCACTTAACCGTACCCGCGGGTACGGTTTCGATTGATCCGTTTCTGGAATGGGTCTAAGAAAGCTCAACCGCGCCATCGCAAACGGCGACCGATCTTCGAGGATATTCCCATGCCTGTTTACCGCTCCCGCACCACCACTCATGGCCGCAACATGGCCGGCGCGCGTGGCCTCTGGCGTGCGACGGGCATGAAGGACGGCGACTTCGGCAAGCCGATCATCGCCGTGGTCAACTCCTTCACCCAGTTCGTGCCCGGCCACGTCCACCTCAAGGATCTCGGCCAGCTGGTGGCGCGCGAGATCGAGGCGGCCGGCGGCGTCGCCAAGGAATTCAACACCATCGCGGTCGATGACGGCATCGCCATGGGCCACGACGGCATGCTGTATTCACTGCCCAGCCGCGACCTGATCGCCGACTCGGTCGAGTACATGGTCAACGCCCACTGCGCCGACGCCATGGTCTGCATTTCCAACTGCGACAAGATCACCCCCGGCATGCTGAACGCCGCCATGCGCATCAATATCCCGGTGATCTTCGTCTCCGGCGGCCCGATGGAAGCCGGCAAGGCCATGCTCAAGGGCAAGCTGCAGGCGCTCGACCTGGTCGACGCCATGGTGATAGCCGGCGACGACAGCTACACCGACGAGGAAGTCCAGGCCGTCGAAGAGGCCGCCTGCCCCACCTGCGGCTCCTGCTCGGGCATGTTCACCGCCAATTCGATGAACTGCCTCACCGAGGCCTTGGGCCTGTCGCTACCCGGCAATGGCTCCACCCTGGCCACCCATTCCGATCGCAAGCGCCTGTTCCAGGAAGCGGGCCACCTCATCGTCGGCATCACCAAGCGCTGGTACGAGCAGGACGATGCCTCGGTGCTGCCGCGCTCCATTGCCAGCAAGGCGGCCTTTGAAAACGCCATGGCGCTCGATATTTCCATGGGCGGTTCGACCAATACCGTGCTGCATATCCTGGCCGCAGCCTTTGAAGGCAACGTCGATTTCACCATGGACGACATCAACCGTCTCAGCCTCAAGGTGCCGGTGCTGACCAAGGTGGCGCCCGCCAAGAGCGACGTCCACATGGAAGACGTGCACCGCGCCGGTGGCATTTTCGCCATCCTCGGCCAGCTCGACCGCGCTGGCCTGATCAACCGCAGCGAACCAACGGTTCACGCCGCGACCATGGGCGACGCCATCGACAAGTGGGACATTTCCCGCACCAATTCGGAAAGCGTGCGCAATTTCTACCTGGCGGCGCCAGGCGGCGTCCGCACCACGCAGGCCTTTTCGCAGTCCAACCGCTGGGCCGAACTCGATCTCGACCGCCAGAACGGCGTCATCCGCTCGGCTGAAACGCCCTTCTCCAAGGACGGCGGCCTCGCCGTGCTTAAGGGCAACATCGCCATCGACGGCTGCATCGTGAAGACCGCCGGCGTCGATGAATCGATCCTCAAGTTCACCGGCAAGGCTCGCGTCTTCGAGAGCCAGGACGATACCGTCAAGGCCATCCTTGCCAATGAGATCAAACCCGGCGACGTCCTCGTGATCCGCTACGAAGGCCCTCGCGGCGGCCCGGGCATGCAGGAAATGCTCTATCCCACGAGTTACCTCAAATCCAAGGGCCTGGGCAAAGCCTGCGCCCTGCTCACCGATGGCCGCTTCTCCGGCGGCACCTCGGGCCTCTCCATCGGCCACGTTTCGCCCGAAGCCGCCGAGGGCGGCACGATTGGGCTGGTTCGCGAAGGCGACACCATCGAGATCGACATCCCCAACCGGTCGATCCTCCTACTGGTCTCCGACGACGAACTGCTGCAGCGCCGCCACGACCAGGATGCTCTCGGCTGGAAGCCGGCCCACCCGCGCAAGCGCAATGTCACCACCGCGCTCAAGGCTTACGCAGCGTTTGCCACGTCGGCGGCCAGGGGCGCAGTGCGCGACACGCAGGCGATCGATAAGCTCTGGAACTCATAGGCCTACTCTTTCTCCCTCGGGCTCGCCCCGAGGCCACTGCCAACACGGCGCAAGCGTTTAGTGATCCTCGGGTCAAGCCCGAGGAAAAGAGCTGTGATTGTGGATGGCACCGGCGCCACGCAGCGGATGTGAAAACATCTGCGACAAATGCGTGACAATCGGTTTTGTCGATGCTAAACGGCCCTTAGCCAACTGACGGTCTGCCAAGGCTGTCTTCTGGTCAGGTTCGATAGTGGGGATTCCACCCTCCCTATCGGACCGACCCTAACTCCCCCAAATCATTGTGCTGGCCGAACAGAGCGTCTCCGCGTCTGCGCGCAGACATGACAACGGCCGGCAACGAAAATCGCTGCCGACCGCTTGGGTATTCAGTTTGGCTGACTGCCAACTGGCCTTCCTCACCTCTCCCTTTGGGGGAGAGGTCGACCCCCTTGGGTCGGGTAAGGGGGCCTTTCTGGATTCGGAGTGTGGGGAAGGCCCCTTCACCGGTCGGCTACGCCGCCGACCTCTCACCCAAAGGGAGAGGTAAGATCAGGCCTGGCGGCCAATACGATCCAGTGTCTTGAATTCGTCGTCGCTGAGCTTTATCGCGGCAGCGGCAATATTTTCTTCGAGATGCTTGACCTTGCCCGTGCCGGGAATTGGCAGCATCACCGGCGAGCGCTTCAGCATCCAGGCCAATGCAAGCTGGCTGGCAGAGGCTTCATGCTTGTCCATGATTGCCTTGAATTCGGTGCTGGTCGATTCGAGGTTGCCACCGTCGATCGGGCGCCATGGGATGAAACCGATGCCGTTGGCTTCGCAGTAATCCAGCACATCCTCGGCCTTGCGGCTGACCAGGTTGTACATGTTCTGCACCGTAGTCACCTTGAAGTACTTGCCGGCTTCCTTGATGTCATCGACGCTGACCTCGCTGAGGCCGGCATGGCGAATGATGCCGTCCTTCTGCAACTGCGCGATGGCGCCGAACTGGTCCGCGCGCGGCACCTTGGCGTCGATGCGATGCAATTGCCACAGGTCGAGCACCTCGACCTTGAGGCGGCGCAGGCTCTGGATGGCGCCCTGGCGCAGGAACTCAGGGCGGCCAAGCTGTGGCCATTCATCGGGCCCGGTGCGGGTCAGCCCGCTCTTGGTGGCGATGATGGTGCCCTTGGCATAGGGCGCCAGCACCTCCCCGATCAGATCTTCGCTCACATAGGGGCCATAGCTCTCCGCTGTGTCGACGAAATCGACATTCAGCTCGGGCAGGCGGCGCAGCGTCGCCTTGGCGGCCTCTGGATCCTCGGGTGGACCCCAGATGCCCTTGCCGGTAATGCGCATGGCGCCAAAGCCCAGGCGATTGACCGTCAGGTCGCCGCCAATGGAAAACGTGCCCGAAAGGGCTGCATCGAGTGTGGTCATGGTAATTCTCCGTTGATCGCGCCGGAAGTAGCGCTCGGAATTAGTTGTGCTCTTCGGGAAGATCGGGCAGCGGCATGAACTCAATGCCTTCTTCCGCTAACGCGATGACTTCATCGCGCGTTGCATTGCCGTAAATGCCGCGCGCTTCGACCTCTTCGAAATGGATCTTGCGCGCCTCTTCGGCAAACCTGTCGCCGACATAGTCAGCTTCGCTAGTCACCTTCTGCCTATATTCCCGCAGCATGGCACGGAGTTTTGCAGCGTCGGGAGGCGACGAACTCAGTGATATTTTCTCAGCCCCGGTCCGTGCCACTGACGGCGCCATCGGCGCCTTGCTCACGGCCACGTCGCCACAGACGGCGCAGGTCACGATGCCACGGGCCTGCTGTTCATCGAACGCCGCAGCATTCTTGAACCACGCATCGTAGGTGTGGCCTTTGGAGCAATGAAGGGAATACTGGATCAATCAACGTCTCTGAAGCCGAACTGCTCGCTAGCACAACATATAGGTCTGTAACTCACGCCTGCAACGCCCCCGGAAGGGCAAAGTTTCGCGCATTGGCGAGGGCCGGGATGCGCTCGCGTGCGTCGGTCACCAAATCGGCAGAAATCTCTGCCAGCAGCACGCCGGGATCATCATGATCGAGCTCTGCGATGACGCGGCCCCAGGGGTCGATCACCAGCGAATGGCCATATGTGGCGCGGCCGTTGGGATGCTGTCCGCCCTGCGCTGCGGCGATGACATAAGAGCCCGTTTCAATGGCGCGAGCCCGCAGCAACACATGCCAATGGGCCTGCCCCGTCGGCACGGTGAAGGCGGCCGGCACCGCGATAAGGTTGGCCCCTGCATTGGCGAGGCTATTGTAAAGCTTGGGGAAACGCATGTCGTAACAGATCGACATACCCAGCGTGAATTCGCCCAGATCGGCCGTAACTGCCTGTTCGCCACCCGCATACGTGGCGCTTTCGCGATAAGCATTGAGCCCGGCGATGGTCGCGTCGAACAGGTGGATCTTGTCATAGGTGGTGACGATTCCCCCATCGGGCCCGAATAGTACCGAACGATTTGCAAAGCGCCCGTCCGGCAGCGGTACGGCCAGTGAGCCGATATGGAGATGGGTGTTGTGCTGACGGGCCAGATCGCCGACACGGCGCAGTTGCGGATGATCTTCGAAAGGCGCCGCTACGCCGGCCAGTTGCTCGCGGTTCTCGGGAAAGACCACGGTAACTTCTGGGGTCAGGACATAAGTGGCGCCTGCCACCACCGCCTCGGCCAGCATAGGCTCGAGCGCAGCGATGTTAGCATCGGGATCGAGGCCCGACCGCATCTGGATGGCAGCGATTTTCATGAGGTTACTGAGCCAGCAGCGGGTCGAGCCCGCCCTGTCGGTCCAGTGCCGCCATGTCGTCATAGCCGCCCACATGGGTAGCGCCGATGAAGATTTGCGGCACGGTACGACGGCCTTTGGCGCGCTCGGTCATTGCGTCGCGCAATTGGGGATCGAGCACTGTGATCTCGGTATAGTCGGCACCCTTTTCGTTGAGCATCGCCTTGGCAGCGTGGCAATAAGGGCAGGTCGGGGTGGTGTAAATTTCAATGGTAGCCAACTGAATTCTCCATGGAGACGGACGTTTAGTCTTATATGGGCAGTTCCGCGCCGATGACAACGCGGGCAAAGCTCACGACGTCGACAGCCTCGGCGCCGGCCTTGAGCAGGGTGCGCGTCACGGCCTTGGTGGTGGCCCCGGTGGTATAGACATCGTCCACCAACACAATCCGCCGGCCGCGGCTGCGCACCAGCATGTCGGGATGAACGGCAAAAGCGCCCGCGACGTTCCGCTGGCGGCCATCGCCACTCAAGCCAACCTGTTGTCGCGTCTTGCGAATACGCCGCACCAAGTCCGCATCGACATCGAGGCCGGTCAGCTTGCCCAGCGCCTGCGCCAGCTCGCCGGACTGGTTATAGCGACGCTCGCGCTGCCGGGCCGGATGCAAGGGTATTGGCACGAGGATAGGATCACCCATCCACAGTTCGTGGCCGGCACCGGCTATTAGCCGGGCGCAGAACCGGGCGAGTTCGGGCCGGTCACCGTATTTGAGGCGGGACACCAGCGTGCGTGCCACCTCGTTATACAGCACCGCAGCGCGGGCCCGACCGAATGGTGGCGGATCGGCGATTGCTTCGGCGGAGAGCAGATCGGGGCCGAGTGAAACCTCGAAGGGCAGGCCCATGACGGGACAGAGCGGCGCGGTGATGGGGCGCAAGGCTTTGAAGCAAATGGCACAAAGCACGTCTGGTGTGGAGGTTGGTGCGTCGCAGTTGAGACAGACTGGTGGATAGGCCAGGTCGAGCAGCATGCCACCAGCGCCCCGCATCGCTTGCGCGACGCGACTGGTCCAACCCGGATTTTTGACAAGCCCCTCGACGCTCTCCATAAGGCATAGTGCCACGTCGCCAACCGGCCGCAAGACTTGAGATGACCCAGCCACCTGCAATCTTTGACAGCGCCCTGATCGCCCGCCACCTGGGCCGGCGAACCGAGGCCAGCGACTTCGTCACCGACCTGGTACTGGCCGATCTCGAAGAGCGGCTCGGCGCACTGATCCGCGAGTTTCCCAAGGCTGCCATCATCGGGCCGGATCGCGAAAAACTCCCGGTTTCCGGGCGAACTTCGAGCGCCGGCTTTGCCTTTGAGCGCCATGTGGCCTTTGCCGGCGACAGTGATATTCCGGCGCTTCACGGCGACGACTACAACCTGATCGTCTCGATCCTGCACCTGCAGGCGGTCAACGACGTGCCCGGATATCTGGCGCGTTTGCGGGCAAAGCTGGCGCCGGACGGGCTTTTGATGATCGCGGCGCTAGGTGGCGAAACGTTAACCGAATTGCGCGAGGCGTTTCTGGCGGCCGATGCGGAAATTTTCGGTGGCGCCTCGGCCCGGGTGGCGCCGATGATCCAGGTTCGCGACGCCGGTGCTTTGCTGCAGCGGGCGGGTTTGGCACTGCCGGTGGCCGATGTCGAAACCCATGTGGTGCGTTATGCCTCGCCCTTCGCGCTGATGGCCGAACTCAAGGCGCTCGGGGCCTCCAACCCCTTGATGGACCGATCGAAACGCTTTGCCACGCCGGCCTTGCTGGCTGCTGCTGCGACCTCTTATGCCGAGCGCGACGGCGATCCCGATGGTCGCATTCGCGCTACGCTGGAAGTGATCTGGCTATCGGGTTGGGTGCCGCATGAGAGCCAGCAACAGCCGCTGAAACCGGGTAGCGCCAAGACCCGTTTGGGCGATGCGCTTGGTATCACCAAACCGTAGCACCGCGTTGGCACACTGTTAACGTTGAGCACGCGCTTTTGTGACGTGAAAAAAGGGCCGGTGTCGCCACCAGCCCTCTTTGCATTCTTGTCGAAACTGGCTCGCTTACGCGGCAGCCTCTTCGTCGCCTTCGGCCTCGGCCGCATCGGCCTTGGTGCGCTTGGGCGACTTGGCCAGGTTCTTCTCGATGAGCTGGATGGTCTCGGTCAGCGTCAGCTTGTTGACGGCACCGATTTCGCGGCTCATGCGATCCATCGCCTGTTCGAACAGCTGGCGTTCCGAATAGGACTGCTCTGGCTGCTCTTCCGAACGATAGAGATCGCGCACGACTTCCGAGATGGCGATCAGATCGCCGGAATTGATCTTGGCTTCATATTCCTGGGCGCGACGCGACCACATGGTGCGCTTGACGCGAGCACGACCGGTGACGGTGGTCAGCGCCTGGGTGACCATATCGTCTTCGGCCAGCTTGCGCATGCCGACGGACTTGATCTTGGCGACAGGAACGCGCAGGGTCAGCTTGTCCTGCTCGAAGCTGATGACGAACAACTCAAGTACCAGACCGGCAACTTCCTGTTCCTCGATCGAGACGATTACGCCGACACCATGCGCCGGATAGACAACGTATTCGCCGGTCCTGAAACCGAGCCGTGTCTGTACCTTCTTGGCTACCATATTCATGGAACTCCTTGTTGACGCCCCAATGGACAATTCCCTGCGGGAAGGACCGTCCAACTTTACTCTTTACCTGACGTCCATACGGAACGCCGCGCGCAGCAAAAAACCCCATGGCCATCCGGGTCCGCTTTCCCCGGAGGTCAGTGCATCTAACGATGTTGTCAAAAAAATCGTGCCTGAAGGCACGGGCTGGGTGACGGGCTAAACTGCATGTGGATGAACCATAGCATAAAAATTCAGCAAAATCAAAAACTACGAATCAATGATGTTTGCGCCACGCCGTAGTGGGGCGAGGATGTGGCTGCGGCGGGAATTTGGAGTTGTCCACCGGGTGTCCACAGCCTCTGCTGCAGTCTGCGTTAAACCAATAGTCGACACGCTCCCCCTTGCGGGGAGGGGGAGGTGCCACGCGGTGTTTGCGGGACGTCTGGGCCATTCGGGCATAGCCTTCGTGGCCTCTTCACCTAAAATCGCTCCGCCGGAGCGATTTTGCCTTCGGCCGGCTTAGAGTCAGTCGCCTTCGCCGGCGGCTTCCGAGAAATACTTCTCCAGCTTGCCTTCTTCGCCATCTTTTTCCTTTGCCTCGGGCAGCGGATCGCGGCGCTCGGTCAGGTTGGGCCACAAGGAGGCAAACTTGGTGTTCAGCACCAGCCAGTCGTCTAATCCAGACTCGGTGTCTGGCTTGATGGCTTCGGCTGGGCATTCGGGCTCGCAGACGCCGCAGTCGATACACTCGTCCGGATGGATCACCAGCATGTTCTCGCCCTCGTAGAAACAATCCACGGGGCAGACTTCGACGCAGTCGGTGTACTTACAGGCGATGCAGTTATCGGTGACGATATAGGTCATATCGGGCGGCAGTCCGGCAGGGTCTCAACGTGTCCGGTGCTAAACCGTTTTAAGCGGCGCTGCAAGGCTGGCAAGGCGCACCATTTGGCGCAGGGGCGGCCTCTGGCGAAACCTTTTACCGCAAACAGGAACACTATCGGCGCCGGGGAATTGTGCCTGTCCAACCTGCAGGAGTTTTATCATGGACCATTCCAACCACGTTCGCCTGTCCTCGGCGGAACTGACGCCGTCGCTGCTGGAAGGCGCGACCATCTATGGCGCCGATGACCATAAGGTCGGCCATGTGTCCCATGTCCACGGCTCGGGCGCGAGCAGCCAGGTCATCATCGACGTCGGCGGCTTCCTCGGCCTTGGGGCCAAGCCAGTAGCCGTCCCGGCAGCCGACCTGCAGTTCATGCGCGACGAGAATGGCGACATCCACGCCGTGACCACCTGGACCAAGGACCTGCTAGAAAAGATGCCCGAGCATCATCACCACTAAGACGACAACGGCCCGGGAGCGATCCCGGGCCTTTTTGTTTGAGGCATATGCGGCGGAGGCTTAGCCGCGGGCCAGATGGAGATTCGGCCAGTAAACCTCATTGTGAGCTTGTCGAACCACGAAGTTGTAGCCCGGGCCTCCACTCGCTCGACCTCGTGGTTCGACGGGCTCACCATGAGGTTTTTCAGGCTTGGCGAGCGGCGATCTAGTTGGGTTGGTGGTCCGGCCAATGTCTGTAAACCAGATCAGTTGGATCCTGGCGAGGTGCATCGGGATCGAGCACGGCGCGCAGCTTTACCGCCACTGCGATAGAGGCTGCATTGGGTGCATCGATATAGCTCACCAGCGATGGCAATCCGAGCGCGGCAAACGCCCAGTCGCGCATCGCACCGGCTGATTCCACCGCATAGCCACGCCCCTCATGCCCGTCGAACAGCAACCACCCCAGTTCTTTTTCAGGATATAACGGTCCGTGGTTGATGCCGACCTGCCCGACGCATTCGCCGGTCTCGCGCACATCCACCATTAGAGCGCCATGCCCGAACATCTGCCACAGAGCAATGTCTTGGCACATCGCCCGCCAGGCGCCAATCAGGTCATAGGGCCCGCCCATATATTGCGCGCGAGGCGAAGCCAGCATCGTTTGCATGAGAGCAAAATCGGCCAGCACTGGCGGGCGAAGGATCAGGCGTACCGTCGTAAGGGTGGGTATTGGTGGATTTGTCATTCATCGTCGCCCCGCAGCTTGTCGGTCTCCCGCCGTTCTTTCTTGGTGGGGCGGCCAGCTCCATCACCACGGGGTGCGATGGCGGCTTCGTAAGGTGATAGTTCGGATTTGGGTAACGATGGCGGCGACAGGTCTTCGTAAAGGGCCTGGGCTTGGGGAGCGGGGCCGCGTCGCGCGCCGCAGTCCAGGATGCGCCAGACAACGATCCGCTCGTGCAGGGTCATGGTCAACACGTCGCCCGCCCCGACTTTTAGGTCGGAGCGGATGGTGCGTTCGGAATTGACGCGGATGGCGCCGGTCTCGATGACCTTTTGCGCCAGGGTGCGCGATTTGATGGCGCGCGAAAAAAACAGGAATTTGTCGAGCCGCTCCTTGCGGATGGGTTCGACAGTTCCTGGCAATTTTATTGGCCCTTTGGCGCCTTGAGCGCCATCAGCTTGGCGAAGGGGCTATCCGGGTCGAACGCTGTTTCCTTGCGGGGCGGCTCGGCCGGGCGCTCGAAACGGGAGCGTTCGCCCTTCTGGTCATCGGGGCGGCGGTTCTCATTGCGCGCCTTGGCCTCGAATTTGGGCTTGGGCTGAAGATGACGCGCCTTGCCGACATCCTGCACTTCGCCATCCGGACGGCGCGGGGCTGCCGGGCGGTGATTGCGATCGGGGCGCTTGGCCTGCACTTCGCCCTCGGGGCGCTTGCTCTGGACTTCGCCTTCGGGACGCTTGGCGTGGGCTTCGCCCTCTGGACGCCGACGATTTTCGTGGCGCTTGTTTTCAGGGCGCTTGGCAGCTGGAGACCAGACTTCGTCGAACTCTGGCTCGGCCGCCACGGCAGGCGCAGCTTCGGCGGTTTCAGCCGCGGCCTCCACGACGGTGGTTGCCGGAATGTCGGCTTCGATCGACGGCGCCACATCGGCCGGCACAGCTTCGACCGGGGTTTCTTCCACGGCATCGAGGCTGGCCGGATTTTCGGTCAGCACTTCTTCGAGGGCCGGTGCTTCGGCAGTTGCCTCGGCGGCTGGTGCGGGCGCCGCGACCTTGGGGGTACGCTTAACCCGATAACCCAGGGAGTTCAGGATCGAGGCGAAGTCTTCGCCCGAGCAACCCAGCAGCGAGGTCATTTCCACGGTGACGCGAAAACCGTTGCCTTCGGCAGCCCCAACCGGCAGTTCGCCGGCATAGGGACGACCGGCATCGAGCGCGATCAGCGGACGGATGATATCGGCGAGGCGTTCGAGAATATCGACGCGCACCGCACGCTTGCCGGCCACCTTGAAGCCGGCGGTCTCATAAAGCTGGGTGTCAACCTCAGGGTCGACCACAAACGAGGTACGGCCGCTGAGCACGATATGGGGAATATCGGTGACGCCGGGCTGGCGCACGCCGCCATGCTTGAGCGCAAACAGAATCAGCGCCAGCTCACGCGGGGCGGGCTTGAGAGAAAGCGGCAGGTAGATGTGATAGGCCCCGAACTTGATGCCCAGCTTGCGGAGCTTGCCGCGCACGTCCTGGTCGAGGTTCTTGACGTCATCGGCAACCTGGCTGCGCGGCAGCAGGCCAATATGCTCATACAACTGGTAGGCGATACCCCGAGCGGTGCCTTCAAGATCGGCCGGCGCTTCGAGCGCCATGACGCCTTCGAGCACGGTATTGATGTGGTGCCGCAACCAGAGGCTGAGACGATCCTGGACGCCCTGGAGATCAGTGCCGCTGAGGGTTTCATCGGCCAGCAGCAGAATGCGTGGACGATATAGCGCATCGCCCTCGATCAGCTCGGCGACGATATCGCCCTTCCAGCGCAGCTTGCCATCGGTAGCCAGCACGAACTCTTCGTTCGGTGCGCCGGACAGTCGGTCGGCCCGATTGTGAATTTCGGGCGCCACTACCTGGTCGGCTGCCGTGCGCAGCCCCTTGATGTCGGCGTCGCCATCATTGCGCGCCAGGGTAAAGCGGAAGCCTTCCAGCGTGCCGATGAGATGGCCTTCCAGCCGTACTTCGCCACGCTCATTGATCTCGGGAGATGCCATACGTTTGTCTTTCAGATGACGCAGCAAGACGCTGGTGCGCCGGTCGACGAAGCGCTGGGTCAAACGCTCGTGAAGAGCGTCACTCAGCCTGTCCTCAATGTCTCGGGTCTTTTCGCGCCAATGTGAAGGGTCTGCAAGCCAGTTTTTGCGATTGGCGACAAAGGTCCATGTCCGGATTTGTTTAATCCGGTTGCTCAAGGTGTCGATATCGCCGCTCGTATTGTCGCAAAAGCGGACCTGCTCGGCAATCCAGTCGGCGTCGACATGGCGCTTCTTGACTAAGTCCGTGTAAATTCGCGTGACGATTTCGCCGTGATTGGCCGGCGAAATTCCTTGATAATCAGGGATTTGGCAGCATTCCCACAGCAGGCGTGCCCCATCGAGGCCTCGTGCCAACTGCCCCGCCTCATTGCGCGAAACGAACTCAAGGGCCAGCTGGTCCTTGGCCATCGGCACCCTGGTAAGACTACGATGCTCCGGCGTGTCGTCGAGGCTGTTGCGCAATGCGTTGATGGATGAGAAATCCAACTGATTGTTGCGCCATTGCAGCACTTTTACCGGCGCGAAGTCGTGCGTTTCGAGCGCGACGACCATTTCTTCGTCAAATCCTTCGGTGCCGCCTGTGACGCCAAACGTACCGTTGCGGGCATGCCGACCGGCCCGGCCCGCGATTTGCCCGATCTCGGCCGGGCTCAATTCGCGGCTCATCCGGCCATCGAACTTGGTGTCATCGGCAAAGGCCACGTGATGAATATCGAGGTTCAGTCCCATGCCGATGGCATCGGTGGCGACAAGGAAATCCACGTCGCCATTCTGGTACAGCTCGACCTGGGCATTGCGGGTGCGCGGCGACAGGGCGCCCATCACCACGGCCGCACCGCCCCGCTCGCGCCGGATCAGTTCGGCAATCGCATAGACCTGCCGCGCCGAGAAGGCGACGATGGCCGAGCGCTCCGGCTGGCGCGAAAGCTTCTTGGAGCCGGCATAGGTCAGCTGGGAAAACCGCGGCCGGTCGACGATCTCGGCATGCGGCAGCAGCCTGCGGATGATCGGCGCCATCGTGGCGGCACCCAGCAGCAAAGTTTCCATGCTGCCCCGGGCATGCAGGATGCGGTCCGTAAAGACATGGCCGCGATCGAAGTCGATGGCGGTCTGGATTTCGTCGATGGCGACGCAATCGACCCGGATATCCATCGGCATGGCTTCGACGGTGCAGACCCAGAACCGGGGTTTGGCCGGCACGATCCGCTCTTCGCCGGTTACCAGAGCCACCGCACCGACGCCAACCCGCTCGACACAGCGCTGATACACTTCGCGCGCCAGCAAACGCAAAGGCAGACCGATCATCCCTGTCGGGTGGGCCAGCATGCGCTCGATGGCAAAATAGGTCTTGCCGGTGTTGGTGGGGCCAAGGATTGCCTTGACCGTTTGGGGAGGCGCGAAAGTCATTGCCGCCAATGTAGGGGGTGTCGTGACCGGTTACGAGTAGGACCGCAGCTTGTCCCAAGAAAGGACAGAACATGCGACCCTTTTATCACGATGGTTAAGACCAAGAACAGGATAGGAACAAAACAGCACCGAATCGGCGCGACTCAATGAATCCGGCTTTGTTCACCACTCTATCTGGTAGGTTCGGGGATGCATAACCACCAGCGCGGCGTGCGGTTGCTCCCGGCGCCGCACAATGACAGCAAATCCGTTCAGCAGTGTTGCCAAGAGATAAATTTCGGCTGGAATCAGGCATTTATAAACATCGAGTAAAGCCATGTTTTGCAAAGAGTTTTGGTGGATTTATGACAAGAGGGCTGGATTTTCTGGGTGGATCACACGCAAATTGAGGAAACAGTGCATTGACCGTGCCAGAGCGGGACGGGGATCTGCGCGCCATGTCTTCCGGCCTACGCCGCGATGACATCTTTGGGTTGGGACATTATCCCGAACTGGCACGAGTTTTAAAATAGCAGGGCACCGCAATTAACTCCCGGACCAAACCCGGAACGAACAGGGACAGAATCGGGCGTGAAGCCTAAATGCGGCTTTGTTCACGGCTAGGCGTGGTGGGTTGGCCGGTGTGGAGACACTAGTGGGCGCCGGATTTGGCGTGCGGCGACGCCGCTTCGGCCCAAACCACTTTATTTCCAAGACCAAAACGTAAATTTTGTCGCTTATTGGCCGAATCTAACCGGGGTGTTGCGACAAAAAGCTTTGCGAGCGTCGTGCCATTAAGACCTACCGGCCCGTGCACCGCCGCTGTCGCATGACGACATTGTCAAAAAACCCGTTGACCGTGCCATCACGAGACAGTGCCCAAAAGGAACCGCGGAAGGCGGAGTACCTAGTTCTTGAGGCTGGTGAGAACCATCGACAGGTCGCCCAT
Organism: Devosia psychrophila; assembly: GCF_000971275.1. GTDB lineage: Bacteria > Pseudomonadota > Alphaproteobacteria > Rhizobiales > Devosiaceae > Devosia > Devosia psychrophila. The sequence continues at coordinate 19,390 of NZ_LAPV01000142.1, forward strand.
ATTGGTGCCGAGCAGCACCCGGTAAGGGATGTAGAAGCCGGTTTCGGCCAGTGGCGCGTACCAGATGATGATGCGGTCGCTGTCGGCCATGTAATTGGTGATGTCCGAGCTGGTGAAATGGCCCGAGACCGGATTGTAGTCGACCGTGCACAGCACGACGGGGCCCTGGTAACCCGTGCGTGGCGAGGTGGCCTCGTCGTCGCCGGCATAGCTCATTGTTATGTTGAAGCGCTCGACGCCTGTGAAGATATGCGCCTCGCGCTCGCAGAGGCTCTTGTCGAGGCCGCCTCCCTTGAGCACGAAGGCCGAGAGGAAGTCGCTGACGCCTGTCAGATGGGAGCGCTCGAGCGGCACGCGATCGTAATTGTCGAGAATCGGCGGATCGACCTTGAAAGCGGACACACCGCCGCCAGCAAAGGACACGTCGACCGTGAAGGTCTCGCCATTGGCCTTGGTCTGCAGGTCGAATTCCTCGGCCTGCAAGCTGCGGCTCGACGAACGGCCGGTGGCGCTGGCGGTTGCCGTACCGCTGGAGACCACGGCACCCAAGCCCGCAACCTTGGCTGACAGATCGAGGCTGAAGCGGCTGCCGTCGTCCTTGAGATCGACCGTCATGGCGGCAATATTGATGCCGCCAAGCGTCACCACATAGCTCGCCGTGGCGTTGACGTCGGCGGCCTGTGCGGGCAGGCTCATGAACAGGGCCAGCGTGGCGATGGATGCAAGACGGAACGGGATCAAGGGTCTGGTATCTCGTATGCGCGAATCAGCTTGGTGTTTAAAACTGCCTGCCGCTTGTGGTTCCTGCAAGGCGCTCGCGGGCGTTTGAGGGCGCTTCGCCTTGACGACAGCGGCAGTTTTCTCTAAAGACGCGCCAGATTTCATAACAATCGAGGCCGGTTGCGGGATTACCCGCCACCCAGGACCTTTACACAAATAGGATATCTCCCAATGGCACGTCGCTGTGAATTGACTGGCAAGGGCGTAATGGTTGGCAACAACGTCTCCCACGCTCTCAACCGTACCCGTCGCCGGTTCCTTCCGAACCTGGTGAACGTCACCCTGATTTCGGACGCACTGAACCGCGGCATCAAGTTCCGCATTTCGGCTGCGGCCCTGCGTACCGTCGAACATCGCGGTGGCCTTGACGCCTTCCTGCTCAAGCAGAGCGACGACACGCTGTCGACGCTCGCTGCCGGCATCAAGAAGGAAGTGCGCGCCGCCCTCGCTGTCTAAGCGACCGGCCGTATTTATTGATTTAGACCGCGTGGAGATATCTCCGCGCGGTTTTGTTTTTGCGCTATGGTAGCGCAATTCCGCTCCGGTCCCGTGCCGGGTGGCGGTTATCTAGAGGTGCATTCCGATGCTAGCTCGTTTCCTGGCGGCCGTGGCCGCCATGGTCGTGGTCGTTGCCGCGTCCAATATCCTGGTTCTCTACCCTTTTGCCGTCCAGCTCGGCACCGTCAACCTTGCCGACCTGTTGACCTGGGGTGCCTTCACCTTCCCCTTTGCCTTCCTGATCACCGACCTGACCAACCGCTATGATGGCGCTGCCAAGGCGCGCCTCGTCGTGCTGGTGGGTTTCCTCGTCGGCCTCGGGGTCTCGTTCTATCTCAGCTACCATCCCCTGCCCTGGAATGCCGGCGGCATGCCCGCCACGACGCAGCGCATTGCGCTGGCTTCGGCGTCGGCATTCGTTGTGGGACAGTTGCTCGATATTGCCGTGTTCTCGCGCCTGCGCGCCACCAAGGCGTGGTTCCTGCCGCCGCTGGTGGGCTCGCTGTTTGGCTCGATGATCGACACGGCGATCTTTTTTACGATCGCCTTTGCGCCGGCGCTAGTCGGGATCGACGCGCTGTTTGGGCTACAAGACGGCTCGCTGGGCTTCCCGGCGCCCTGGCTGGGCGTGGGGCCGGAAGTGCCGCTGTGGGTGTCGCTGGCTTCGGGCGATTTTCTGGTCAAGTTCCTGGCGGCACTGGTGCTGTTGGCGCCGTATCGGGCGCTGATGGGGCGGATCAGGCCGCTGCCGGCGGTGGGTGTGCGGGCTTATACCAACGGCGCTCACGATTGACCGGTGTGTGCCCATTCACGCATGCCGATCGATGTTATGGTTGTCGGCTGGTCGACGAGATTTCGCCATGCCTGACAAGCGGCATCGATGATGGCGTCGTAGGT
>NZ_LAPV01000143.1 GCF_000971275.1 Devosia psychrophila
GCTTTGATTGGCGTCTTTGCTCCGTGATGCCAGGCGCCGAAGCTCTTGCGACGAATAATCCTGCCTGATCCGAACCGAGACTGTCATGGGCGAATTTCCTTCGCCCCATGGAATCAGTAATTCCCTGAAGAAGGAATCCAAAACGAGTCACAAATAATCCCCGTTGGTATCAGGCGAGGGAATATCCGTCCTAGTCGGGAGGTGGGTGCTCGGTTCAGGACGCCTCAACCAATCACGCAGCCCAAAAAATACAAATGCGCCACAATCACTTGCAGCGCATCATGGGTTCGCGATGGGAACCGGAACTAATGGGTCCAGGGCGTCTTTCGATCGGCCCGGAAATTGTCAGTATAGCTCTGGCGCTTGGGTGTTGCGTCATGCGCAGGCTGCACCGAATAGGCGAGGCCACTCTTTTGCGCGTAGGCTTCCGCATCTTCCTGCGTCTCGAAGCTGAGGCGAACCTGCTGGCGCGTATCGCCGGAGGTCGTATAGCCCATCAGCGGATCGATAGCCTTGGATTCGGCCAACTCATGAACAAGCAACCACTGCTTTGATTTGCCTTGGCCCGATTGCATGGCAGTGCGGGCAGGGCGGTAGATTCGGGCGGTCATGCAAAGTCCTCAACACGATGCGCTAACGGCTAGATGTGATGGTCGGAGTACAAAGATTCGAACTTTGGACCCCCGGTTCCCAAAACCGGTGCTCTACCAGGCTGAGCTACACTCCGAGATCACCGCCGTCAGTTAGCCGGTTCGAATTGAAAGCGCAAGCGTAACTACATCAATGCACAAGCCATTGACGAAGAACCTTGCTGCGTCCAGAAAACACACCATGCCGAACCTTACCCAGCGCTGGCCTTTGGGCCTTAATCGCAAGAACTGGCCAGACTTTGCTGCGGCGCTCGCCGGAGTTTTGTTCGTACTGGTTTTTTTTGATGCCTATGTTTCTCAGACGCTGATGGCCTGGCCGGATGCCTGGAAGGCGCCTTTTGCGTTCGTCACCGATTTCGGCCTGTCCGAATGGGTGCTGATTCCATCGCTGATCGTGCTGATTCTCTCCGCCATCGTGGTTCGGCTGTTGCCGCAGGGGCTCTATCGCCGCGCCACGCATGAGGCGGCCCTTGTGGCAGGCTTCATCTTTGTCGGTGTTGGCCTGCCGGGCCTGGCGGTCAATCTTCTCAAGCGCCTGTTCGGGCGCGCGCGCCCAGAACTATTCATCGACACCGGCATGTTCCAGTTCCAGCAGGTCTTCAATGACTGGAGCTTTCAGAGCTTTCCGTCGGGCCATTCGACTACGGCGATCGGCACCGCCTTCGTCATGGGCTTCATGGCGCCCCGCTATTTCCGGCTGATTCTTCTGATTGCGATGATGACCGGCATTTCTCGCGTAGTCATCGGCATGCATTATCCAACCGATGTAGTGGCCGGTTTCGTCATCGGCGCGCTCGGCGCCTATGCCATCCGCAATGTCTTCGCCAGACGCCGCTGGCTGTTCGCCGATCTGCCAGATGGCACCGTCCGCTTCCGTGGGGCGCCAAACCTGCGCAAGGTCTGGCGCCGCCTGTTTCAGCGCGCTGCGGCGTAGCGCGCAATAGCAGCCGCAAGGTCTGCCTTGAGATCGTCCACGCCTTCCAGCCCGATATGCAGGCGGAACAAGTTACCCTCGGCAGTCCACGGCTTGGCGGTGCGGTTCTTGTCGAGCTTGACCGGCAGGCACAGGCTTTCGTAGCCGCCCCACGAATAGCCCATGCTGAATAGCTCCAGGTGATCAACAAAGGCGGCTACCGAGGCGCGTGGGGCAGGGCGCAGCAACACGGCGAACAGGCTGCCCGAGCCGCTGAAGTCCCGCTTCCACAGCGCATGGTCGGGATGGCTCGGCAGCGCCGGGTGCAACACCTGCACCACCTCGTCCTGCGCTTCCAGCCACATGGCGATCTCCAGCGCCCGTCCCTGGTGCTCCTTCATGCGGATGGCCAGCGTCCTCAGGCCGCGCGCCACGAGGAACGCATCATCGCCTGAGGTAAAGAAGCCGAGCTCGCGCCGTATGCGCTCAACCTCTTTCCAGCTTTGCTCGGTCGTAGAAATCGTCCCGGCAAAAGCGTCTGAGTGCCCGACGAACATTTTGGTGCCGGCGTGAACCACGATATCTGCCCCCAGCTCCAGCGGCCGCAGATAGAGTGGGCTGGCCCAGCTGTTATCGACCACTAGCTTGGCCCCACCGGCGTGAGTTACCTTGGCCAGCGCAGGCAGGTCCTGCACCTCAAAGGTCAGCGAGCCTGGGCTTTCGGCCAGAACAGCCTTGGTATTGGACCGCATCAAGTCGGCAAGCCCCGCGCCGATGCCCGGGTCGTAGTAGCGTGCGGTCACACCCATGCGCGCCAGGAAGCCGTCGCCAAACGCACGCGTCGGCTCATAGGCGCTGTCGGTGATCAGCACGTCGTCACCAGACGTCACGCAGCTCATTAGCGCGATGGTGATCGCCGCCAGCCCGGATGGCACGAGGCGGGTCCGGTACGCGCCTTCGAGTTCGGTGATAATCGCCTCTACACCTTCGGTGGTCGGATTGCCGGCTCGTCCGTACAAAAAGCGCTGCTGCTGCGCCTCGATATCCGCCAGTGTTTTGAACAGAACCGTCGAGCCGCGATACACCGGGGTGTTGACGAAACCGAATTGATCTTCCGGCACGCGGCCGTAATGGGTCAGCACCGTCTCCACGGACTTAATGCTGCTGCTGCCACTTTTTTTATCATTCATAATAGGCTCGATGCTCAAATTCAGGTCAATTGCACAAAGCTGTCTAAATAAGAGACAGGCATACTGTCCCAAGCCGCCATGAGCCCTTGACGCAACGGTCAATAGACGCTTGCATGCTTACCAGCATCACTCCGTTATTCAAAGGCGGGGGTGCCACCGGGGACGCTGGCGTAAGCCTGATGAGCTCTGGGGTCATAAGGTCAGGAAACAAAAGGCAATCTGAATGCAAAAAACACTTGTAACGATCGCAGTCGCGGCCTCGCTCGGCCTTGGCGCGACTGCTACCCATGCGGCAACTCTCGACGACGTAAAGGCGAAGGACTACGTCCAGTGCGGCGTCACCGGTGGTGTTCCAGGCTTCTCCGCTCCTGACGCGAACAACGTCTGGGCTGGCCTTGAAGTCGACTTCTGCCGCGCTGTGGCTTCTGCCGTCTTCAACGATGCCGAGAAGGTCCGCTACACGCCCCTGACCAGCCAGGAGCGCTTTGCTGCTCTGTCTGCCGGCGAAATCGACATCCTGTCGCGTACCACCACCTGGACCATGAGCCGCGATACCGATCTGGGTATCAGCTTCGTCGGCACCATGTACTACGACGGCCAGGGATTCATGGTTCGTAAGGCTGACGGCATTGCCTCGGCTCTCGACCTGTCCGGCGCCGCTATATGCATCGAATCGGGCACCACCACCGAGCTGAACGCCGCCGATTACTTCGCGGCCAACAATCTCGAATTCAACACCGTCGTGTTCGTCGATCAGGACGAAGTCGTGAAGGCCTACGAAGACGGCCGTTGCGACGTGTACACCACTGACGGTTCGGCGCTCGCTGCAGAACGTTCCAAGCTGGCTGTTCCCGATGACCATCTCATCTTGCCGGAAATCATCTCCAAGGAGCCGCTTGGCCCAGTGGTTCGTCAGGGCGACGACCAGTGGTTCAAGATCAACCGTTGGGTCTATTTCGCCCTGCTCGAAGCTGAAGAACTGGGCGTGACCCAGGCCAATGTCGATGAAATGCTCGGCTCGGACAACCCGGCCATCAAGCGCCTGCTCGGCGTTGAAGGCGACTTCGGTACGCCTCTCGGCCTGACCAAGGACTGGGCTTACCACATCATCAAGCTCGTGGGTAACTACGGCGAATCGTTCGAACGCAATGTCGGTGTAGCCACCCCCATTGGTCTTGAGCGCGGCCTCAACGCCCTGTGGACCGACGGCGGCCTGCAGTACGCTGCGCCGATCCGCTAAGGGTCGTCACAAGCCCGGCGCTCCTTCAAAGGGAGCGCCGGTTTTCGTTTGAACGAACGACCTCGACTTGTCGAACACCGCCGGCCCAGCCGGTGATGATGCGTGGTACCGGCAGCGTGGCGGAGCATATCCGTCGTTTGGCAGTCGCAGCGGCACTCGGTTCACAGCAAAGGAACGCATGCCCCATGGCAGTGCACGGCAATCTCAGCGGACCGGCGCCCCGGCCTTCGCTGCTCAATGACCCGGTTTTCCGCGGCATCATCTATCAGGTCCTGGTTGCTGTAGCAGTGTTCGGCTTTATTGCCTGGATCGTGCTCAATACCGCGCAAAATCTCGCGATGCAGAACAAGACCACGGGCTTCGACTTCCTGTTCCGCACCGCCGGTTTCGACATTAGCTTCACGCTGTTCCCCTGGAGCCGCACCTCGCTCTATTGGCAGGCCTTCGTGGCGGGATTGCTCAACACGCTGCTGGTGGCGGTCATCGGCATTTTCTTTGCCACCATCATCGGCTTTACCCTCGGCATTGCGCGGCTCTCGTCCAACTGGCTGATTTCGCGGGTTGCCACCGTCTACATCGAGACCATCCGAAACATCCCGCTGCTCTTGCAGCTGTTCTTTTGGTACTTCGCGGTGCTTAAAGCCATGCCCGCGGTGCGCGACTCGTTCCTGCTGCCGCTGGGCGTTTACATCAACCAGCGCGGTATCATGGTGCCGATGCCGCTGCCCGATCATGAATTCATCTGGGTCGCGGTCGCTTTCGTGGTTTGCCTTGCCGCAGCCATCGCCATCGGTATCTGGGCGACGCGGCAGCGCACGCTGACCGGTCATTATCCAAACTCCATCGTGCTGGCTGCTCGCTTCGCCAACGCCGTGGTCATGTTCGCCCTGGCATACTTGGCGGTTACCCTGCTTGGCCAGATTGTTCCGTCGCTTGGTACGCCCATCGTCGCTGCCGTAGGCGGGCTGGCCTTGGTGGCGGTGTCCTTAACGCCTTACCGGCCCTATGCGGGCGCCTTCGTGGCTTTTGCCATTGCCTTCGTCGTGGCAAGTGCCTTGCTGGCCTCGATGTTTAGCTCCATTCCGCTCGTGGTGCTGCAGGTCGTCGGCGCGCTGATCGGGGCTGCGGTCGGCTGGATCATGCTCGAGCGCATCGGCACGGCCCCGGTCGATGCCAGCAGGTTCCCCACCGCCTTGCCGATTCTCGTGGTCTTCGGCGTTCCGCTGGCGCTTTACTACCTGATCGGCGCCGAATTGGCCTTCGAGCCGCCGGTGCTGCAGCGTTTCAATTTCCAGGGCGGCTTCCAGCTGCCCCCCGAACTAGTCGCGCTGGTGTTTGGCCTGTCGATCTACACCGCTGCTTTCATCGCCGAAAACGTGCGTGGCGGCATTCGGGCCGTCAGCAAGGGCCAGACTGAGGCTGCGCAATCGCTAGGCCTCAAGGAAGGCGACCGGCTGCGCCTGGTCATCATTCCACAGGCCATGCGCGTCATCGTGCCGCCACTGACTAGCCAATATCTCAATCTCACCAAAAACTCGTCGCTCGGCGCCGCCATCGGCTATCCTGAACTGGTCAACGTGTTCACCGGCACGACCCTGAACCAGACCGGCAAGGCGATCGAGGTGATTGCCCTGACCATGGCGGTCTATCTCACCTTTTCGCTGCTAACCTCGGCGTTTATGAACTGGTATAACGGCCGCGTGGCCCTGGTGGAGCGCTAGAACCATGACCATGGACATCGGCTACGTTCGTACGGATTTCGTGCCTGCCAAACCGGCCCCCGGCCGGACTGGCGGCCCGATCCTCTGGGCACAGAAGAACCTGTTCTCGACCCCGACCAATGCGCTTTTCACCGTGTTCGGAATCCTGTTTCTGCTCTGGGCAGTGCCGCCACTATACAACTTCATTATCGGCCACGCGGTTATGCCGGGCGGCACGGTCGAAGAATGCCGTGCCGAAGGGGCTGGGGCCTGCTGGGCCTATATCTATGCCCGTTTCAACTTCTTCATCTACGGCTTCTACCCGATCGAGGAATACTGGCGCCCCAACATCGTTTTCGTGATGTTGGCCGCGCTGATCATTCCCCTGCTGATGCCGACAGCTCCGTTCAAGCGCACCAATGCGCTGCTGTTTTTCGTGGTGTTCCCGGTGGTCAGCTTCTACCTGCTGAGCGGCGGCGTGTTCGGCATGCGCTATGTGCCGACCGAACAGTGGGGCGGCCTGATGGTCACCCTGATCATCTCGCTGGTCGGCATCATCTGCTCGATCCCGCTCGGCATACTGCTCGCCCTTGGGCGCCAGTCCAAGCTGCCGATCATCAAGACGCTCTGCGTGCTGTTCATCGAGCTGTGGCGCGCCGTGCCGTTGATCACCGTGTTGTTCATGGCGTCGATCATGCTGCCGCTGTTCATGCCGGCTGGCACCACGGTCGACAAACTGCTGCGCGCGCTGGTTGGCGTTACGCTGTTCTCCTCGGCCTACCTGGCGGAAACGGTGCGCGGCGGTCTGCAGGCCCTGCCACGCGGGCAGTTCGAGGCCGGAGCATCGCTCGGCCTCGGCTACTGGAAACGCACATATTTCATCATCCTGCCGCAGGCGCTGAAACACGTGATCCCCGGCATCGTCAACAACTTCATCGCCCTGTTCAAGGATACCTCGCTGGTCTCCATCGTCGGCATCTTCGACCTGCTCAACACTGTGCAGTCGGCGAGTTCCGATATCGAATGGGCATCGCCCACCCAAGCCGTGACCGGCTACGTCTTTGCCGCTTCCATGTTCTGGATGTTCTGTTTCGCCATGTCCCGCTATTCGCTCTGGATGGAGCATCGGCTGGATACTGGGCACAAGAGGTAAGTCATGACCCACGTTTCTGAAACCAACGTCGAACGCACCGTCGACACCGCAGCGATGCAGGTCTCGACCACCGATGTGGCCATCGAGGTCATCGGCATGCACAAATGGTATTCCGATTTCCATGTGCTGCGCGACATCAACCTCAAGGTCATGCGCGGCGAGCGCATTGTCATCGCTGGTCCCTCTGGCTCCGGCAAATCGACGCTGATCCGCTGCATCAATCGCCTGGAAGAACACCAGGAGGGCCAGATCGTAGTCAACGGCACGGAGCTGACCGCCGACCTCAAACGCATCGACGAAGTGCGTCGCGAAGTCGGCATGGTGTTCCAGCACTTCAACTTGTTCCCACACCTGACCATCCTGCAGAACCTGACGCTGGCGCCGATCTGGGTGCGCGGCATTCCTAAAGCCGAAGCCGAGGCGACTGCCATGCACTATCTGGAACGCGTCAAGATCCCCGAACAGGCCCAAAAATTCCCGGGCCAGCTCTCCGGCGGCCAGCAGCAGCGTGTCGCCATCGCCCGCTCGCTCTGCATGCAGCCGCGCATCATGCTGTTCGATGAACCCACATCGGCACTCGACCCCGAAATGGTCAAGGAAGTGCTCGAGGTGATGATCAGCCTGGCCGAAGACGGAATGACCATGATCTGCGTTACCCACGAAATGGGTTTTGCCCGTCAGGTCGCCAACCGCGTCATCTTCATGGATCAGGGCCAGATCATAGAGCAGAACGATCCGGAGAACTTCTTCTCCAATCCCCAGCACGAGCGCACCAAGCTCTTCCTCAGCCAAATCCTGCACTAAGAGTACCGCAGCCTGCGGTGCTGTCTGTCGGCTTAATGGCTTTTCCACGGACATCTCATATCAATCGTCTCCCTCCCCATTGTGGGCTTCGAACGTGCCCGAAAGGCCAAATCGCTCCGGTGGAGCGATTTGAGTGAAGAAGGGACAAGGGTGGCGCTGTTCAGCTCGAATGCCCCTCGTAGCGAGCGCTTCACTCCAGAATGCCCGGCGAATTAGCCGGGAGCACGACGCGACGCGGCTTGACCCGACCTGCCGGACTGCCAATATGCTGGCGACAAAGGGAAGCCGTGGATTGACCAGAGTTTTCAAGCGATTGCTGACGCTGGCCGCAGGCTTTGCCTGCGCGCTGACGCTTGCTGCCGCTCCAGCCTATGCCCAGACACTGCAAACCGTGCGCGATCGCGGTTTCCTGATCTGCGGCGCCACCAATCCGCTGCCGGGGTTTGCCCAGCAGGACACCGAGGGCCGCTGGTCGGGCTTTGACGTCGATCTCTGCCGCGCCATCGCTGCGGCGGTTTTCGGCGATCCCAACAAGATCGAGTTCCGTCCGCTGCGCGGTGAATCGCGCTTTGCGCCGCTGCAGACCGGCATGGTCGACGTCCTGACCCGCAATGGTCCCTGGACCGAACAGCGCGACACGCTCTATGGCGTCAGCTTCGTCGGCACCTCGTTCTTTGATGGCCAGTCTTTCCTCGTGCCACAAAGCATAGGTGTGGTTTCGGCCTTCGAGCTCGACAATATCAGCATCTGCGTCGCCAATGCCGGCGAGGAGCTGGAGCGGATCGGGGAATTTTTCTTCGCCAACCAGGCGAGCTATACCGAGGTTCCCTATGAGGACGTGGCCGATTTATCGGTCGCCTATCAAGCCGGCCTTTGCCAGGTTGTCTCCGCCTCGGGCCGCCAGCTACAGGCCATCCGCCGCGCGCTGCCGGATCCATCGGCCCATCGGATTCTGCCCGAACGGATTTCCAAGGAAGTGCTCGGCCCCGTCGTGCGGCAGGGCGATCAGCAGTGGTTCAACATCGTTCGCTGGACACTGTTCACGCTGGTAAACGCCGAGGAACTGGGCGTTACAGCGCTCAATATCGACTCTTTGCTGGCCGCTCGCACCCCGGCCGTCCGGCGTTTGCTTGGCGTCGAGGGTGACTTCGGCACGCCGCTGGGGCTGACGCCGTCGTTCATGGCCGATATTATCCGGTCGGTCGGTAACTACGGCGAGCTGTATGATCGCCACTTCGGCCCACTGACCGGTGCCGCCCTGCTGCGCGGCCAGAACGGCCTCTGGTCCAACGGCGGCCTGCTCTACGCCGCCCCGGTCAGGTAGCGGAACCTACTCGGCAAAAAGCAGGCTTACACGCCTGTTTTGTTTGCCTTTTTTCTCAATCTTGCCGAGTGTCAGTTTCCTGATTTCGCTGGTGTTGCGAACGTGCGTACCTCCACACGGCTGGAGGTCCGCATCGCCGATCCGGATTAGCCTGACGCGCCCCTGGCCCATCGGCGGCTTGACGTTCATGGTTTTTATCATGCCCGGATTAGCTTCCATTTCCGCATCGGTGATCCACTCATGCGTCACCGCCAGATTGCGCCCGGCCATCTCGTTCAAAGCCTGTTCGAGGCTTGCAAGATTGTCCGGTACCTCCGGCATATCGAAGTCCAGCCGGCCCTTGTCCTCGCCAATGGACCCACCCGTCACTGGGTAGGCAAACACTACTGACAGCAGATGCAGCGCCGTGTGCATCCGCATCAGCCGATAGCGCCGCTCCCAGTCGATCGCCGCCACCACGGCTTCGCCGATCTCCGGGAATGCCTGGCCCTCGGTGGGCACGTGGACGATTTGCGTCTTGTCTCCATCGGGATGGATCGCGGTAGCGATGACGATCACTGAGCCGTCTGCCCGCGTGATGCTGCCGTTGTCGCCCGGCTGCCCGCCCGATGCCGCATAAAACACTGTCCGGTCCAGCACCACGCCGCCCTCTGGCGTTACGGCCACCACTATCGTCGCTGTCGATTGCAGATAGCTGTCGTCGCGAAACAGGAATTCGGTCATTGCTAAACTCAGAGTACAGGAGACAGAAGACGGGCGGCCTGGGTCGCAAAGCGCATCGGCAGCGAGCGAGATTTCACCTCTTCCATATCCACTTGCCGGCACAGCTTGAAGTCCTCCACCAGCATAGCCTCGACGCCGTTGATGGTCTGCTGGTCTGCAAACCACATGGTGATTTCGAAGTTGATGGCAAACGACCGATTGTCGAAATTGACACTCCCGATCGACGCGATCTGGTCGTCCATCAGCACGACCTTCTGGTGCAGAAAGCCGTCGGTAAAGCGATAAATCGAGACGCCGTGCTCCACCATGGCATCGGCATGGGCGATGCTGGCCAGCCAGACCATCCGATGGTCGGGCGTGTTGGGCAACATGATCCGCACGTCCACCCCGCGTAGATGGGCCGCGTACAAGGCAGTGCGAATGTCAGTGTCCGGTACGAAATACGGACTGACGATCCAAACCCGTTCTCGCGCCCGCCCGATGATGTCGGTAAAGGCGATGGCGCATTCTTCCAGCTTGTCGGCCGGTCCACTGCCCATCACCAGCACGGATTCATCGCCCGGCGTCGCCACACTTTCCGGCGGTATCGCCGGCAGGGTCTCGCCCGTTGCCCAGTTCCAGTCCTCCCGGAACAGCAGGGCACAGCCGAGAGCAGCCGGGCCTGAAACCCGCACATGCGTATCGCGCCAGCGCCCGAATTTAGGGTCTTCGCCGAGATATTCGACGCCGACATTGTGTCCGCCTACCCAGGCATGCTCGCCATCCACCACTACGATCTTGCGATGATTGCGATAGTTGATGCGGCCTGGCCCGTAGACGCGCAGAAACTTGTGTCGCTGGTTGAAACCGGCCACTTTGATGCCCGCCTTGCGCAACTGTGTGCGATAGCGCTTTGGCATGCCAGTGCTGCCAATGTCGTCATACAGCAGATAGACATCGACGCCGGCCTTGGCGCGCTCGATCAACCTTTTCGCCAGTTCCTCGCCCAGAGCGTCGTCGCGCACGATGTAAAACTGCACCAGCAAGTATTTCTGCGCCTTGGCGATGCCCTCGAAGATGGAATCGAAGGTCGCCTTGCCATCGACCAGAATTTCTACCGCATTGCCCTTGAGAAACGGCACTTCGGAGACCTTGGTCTGCACCGGCCACTTGTCACTGGTCTCGCGGTCTATCAGCGCCAGATCCTTGGCCCGCAATGGGCGCGCGGCGCGGCCATTGCGAATGCGGTCCGTGGCGTAATCGTCGAACGCCTTCCAGCCCAGCACCAGATACAAAAACGCAGTCGGGAACGGTAGCAAGGCCAGCGCCAGGATCCATGCGATGGATCCCTGCGAGGTGCGCGAATTCATCACCTCCCTCACCGCGCAGACAAAGGCCAGCAGGTAAATCGCCAGCGTAATCGCCGCCACGATGTGGAGGTCGGCGATAATCGCCTTCAGGATATCGTCAATGCCTATCAAGGTACCCCACCAGAGTCGTGAGGCGCCACTGTATCAGCCCGCCGATGTCGAACAATCCCGCCGCTGCTATGCTTCGGCCTCGATCACGCTTGATATGTCGATTGGCGTGCGGCCTTCCATCCAGTTCGGCACGGGCAAGCCCTTGGAGTGCAGGAATTCCGGATTGAAAATCTTGCTGGCATAGCGATTGCCGTAGTCGCAGAGGATAGTCACGATGGTCTTGCCCGCTCCGAGGTCGCGCGCCATGCGCACGGCGCCGGCAATGTTGATGGCGCTCGAACCGCCAAGGCAAAGACCTTCGTGTTCCAGTAGATCGAAAATGTAGGGAAGGGCCTCGGCATCCGAAATCTGGTACGGATGATCGACCGTCAGGCCTTCAAGATTGGCCGTGATGCGGCCCTGGCCGATGCCTTCGGTGATGGAATCGCCCGAGGACTTCAGCTCGCCATTGGCGTAATAATTGTAAAGCGCCGCGCCTTCAGGATCGGCGAGACCGATTTTGACGTCTGGATTGCGCGACCGCAAAGCCTCGGCCACGCCTGCTAGCGTGCCGCCGGAGCCGACGGCGCAGATGAAGCCATCGATGCGGCCATTGGTCTGGTGCCAGATTTCAGGGCCCGTGGTTTCGACATGGGCGCGTTTGTTCGACACGTTGTCGAACTGGTTGGCCCAGGCCGCGCCTTCGGGCAACTCCCGGTTGAGCTTTTCCGCCAACCGGCCCGAAATCTTGATGTAGTTGTTAGGATTCTTGTATGGCTTGGCTGGAACTTCGATCAACTCGGCGCCATAGAGACGCAGCGCGTCCTTCTTTTCCTGGCTCTGCGTCTCGGGAATGACGATCACCGACTTGAAGCCCAGCGAATTAGCCACCAGCGTCAGCCCGATGCCAGTATTGCCGGCCGTGCCCTCGACAATGGTGCCGCCGGGCTTCAGCGCGCCAGACTTCACCAGATCATGAATGATAAAGAAGGCCGCGCGATCCTTGACCGACTGCCCCGGGTTGAGAAACTCGGCCTTGCCCCAGATGTCGCATCCGGTCAGCTGGGACACGCGGTTCAGGCGGACCAGAGGCGTGTTGCCGATTGCGCTGATGAGATCTTGATGATTGGCCATGGCTCGATCTGTGAGTTTCTCTAAGGACTTATGTTAGGTCTCGGCGGTGTGGGCCACAAGCCTCAACCCACGCACGGGGCAAGCCTTTTCGCCTCGATGCTACCCGACGCAACGCCAATGCGGTCCGCGCGTTGCCACGAAATATCATTCCAGCCTCAAAGCCGCCCCGCAGCCTCCAGCGCGCGCACCCGGCTTTCTTTCAGATCGACGATCGGCGCCGGATAGGTTTCCCCGATCTGTACGCCAGCTTGTTCCAGCACATCCTTGGGCGCTGCACTCGGCTCATGGATCCACTTGTCCGGCACCTTCGCCAATTCGGGCACCCAGCGCCGCACGTAGTCGCCACCACTATCAAAGCGGTCGCCTTGCACCACCGGATTGAAGATGCGGAAGTACGGCGAAGCATCCAGCCCGCTGCCGGCCACCCATTGCCAGTTGCCCGGATTGCTGGCGACATCAGCATCGACGAGGCAGTCCCAGAACCACTGCTCGCCCTTGCGCCAGTCCACAAGCAGGTTCTTGGCCAGCAGCGAGGCCGTCAGCATGCGTACCCGGTTCTGCATATAGCCGGTCTCCCACAGCTCGCGCATGCCGGCATCGACGATGGGCAGGCCGGTCCGGCCCTGCTGCCACGCTGTGAGGTCACCCTCCGATTGTCGCCACTCTACGCCAGCATATTTGCTCTGCATGGGCACCGTGGCAATGTCGTCGCGATGATACAGCTGATGATAATTGAAGTCGCGCCACGCCAGTTCAGAGAGGAACTTGTCGACCGCCGCCTGTCTGGTGTGATCGGCATGGGCTACCGCCTGCGCCGCGTGCCAAACCTGTCGCGGGCTGATCTCGCCAAAGCGTAGATGCGGCGATAGACGTGACGTCACATCCTCGCGCGGAAAATCGCGCCCTTCGGCATAGTCGTCCAGCCGCCGATCGAGAAAATCCGCCACTTCCCGAGCAGCGGCAGCTTCGCCGACCTTCCAGTGCTGCCCGAGTTTGTCGGCCCACTTCGGCTCTCGGTAGTCGTCATCCGCATTGGAGCCCACAATCGGGTCGCCAGCGTCGGGCCGCTGCTGCGGCTGCGCGATCGGCATGTCCCGTAGCGTCTTCCAAAATGGTGTAAATACCGAATAAGGCTTGCCCTGTTTCGTCGTGATGTCCCACGGCTCGACCAGCACGTTGCCGGGGCACGAATGCGCCGCAAATCCATGCGACCGCAGGTCTTCCTTGATGGCCGTATCCGCCGCCCGCTCCGCTGGCGCATAGCGTCGGTTCCAAAACACTTCGTCTGCGTCCAGCTCCGTAGCCACTGCCGACACCACGCGCTCTGCGTCGTCAGAGCGCACCATCAACTCTATGCCGCGTTCCGCCAAGTCCTTGCCGAGCAGGCGGAGGCTGTGGTGCAGCCACCAGCGCGCGGCCGCACCGGGTGAGCGGACACCCTTGGTTGTTTCATGCACATAGAGGGCAATTACGGAGGCGCCGCCTAGATGAGCGGCGCGCAGTGCGGGATTGTCGGCCATTCGCAGGTCGTTGCGCAGCCAGACCAAGTTGGTTTTCGCCATATGCCGAAGTCTCCGGGATCGGTACGCCTGGAGACGGCAAATGGTTCAGATCATTCCAGAACTTCGGCGAGATGTTCCAGCGCCGCGCTCCAGGCTTCGATAGAGAAAATGCGCGATTCCGCGTCGGAATGCGCCAGTCCCCGCTCGGTAACCGTCACGCTGGTCTGCTCGTCGCCGAGTGCCTTGAAGCCTATTTCGAGCACGAAGATCAGTTCCTCGGCATCGTCGTCCTCGCCCTCCTTGTGCACCCAGCTCATCACCAGTTTTTCGTCTTCGACGAACTGCAGGATTTCACCACTTACCGTGTGGTCTTCCGGGTCTTCCTCATCGCCAAAGGTGGTGAACTTGTAGTCGCCGCCCTCGAAGGCTTCGAGTTCGGCCTCGTCGGCCTGCCACTGCTCGATCAGCGCCGGGTCGGTCCAGGCCGAAAACACGTCGCTGATATTGGCGTCGATGGTGCGGGTGAGGGTGATCTGGCTTTCGCCGTCGATATCCATGCCGTTGCTCATGCCCGATCCTTGCTGTGCAGTTCTGCCGTCCTCGGCAGGAAGATGGTGAGAAAACCCAATACCGGCAAAAAGGCTCCGATGGCAAACACCTGCGTCATGCCGATATTATCGGCCAGCGCCCCAAGCACCGCCGCGCCGATAGCGCCAATACCAAAGGCAAAGCCGAACACGAAGCCGGACACCAGGCCCACCTTGCCCGGCACCAGTTCCTGCGCATAGACCACAATGGCCGAGAAAGCCGATGACAATATGAGACCCACTATGATGCTCAGGGCCACTGCGCCGTTGAGGCCCGCATAAGGGATCATCAGCGCGAAGGGCAGGGCGCCCACGATCGATCCCCAGATGACTGCAAGCCGGCCAAACCGGTCTCCCAGCGGACCGCCGAAGAATGTGCCCACCGCGATGGCGCCGAGGAAAGCAAACAGCAGATACTGCGCCTGCTGCACCGGCAACCCGAACTTCTCGATCAGGTAGAAGGTGTAGTAGTTTTTGAACATGTCGATATAGACGTATTTGCTCAGTAGCAGCGCCCCGATCACCGCAAAGGCGACGATCAGCCTCTGGCGTGAAATGGTTGGCTTGGCCACCGCCACCTTGGGCTTGCTGGCCGCATCGCGCTGATGGGCTGCATACCAGCGCCCGACATAGGTCAAAAGCAGCACGCCCAGCACAGCGACCAGTCCAAACCACATGGTGCTTCCCTGGCCCAGCGGCAATACGATCAGTGCGGCGGCCAGCGGCCCAATAGCTGTCCCGGCGTTGCCACCGACCTGGAAGGTCGATTGCGCAAAGCCCAGCTTGCCGCCCGACGCCAGCCGCGACACGCGCGAAGCCTCGGGGTGGAATATTGCCGAGCCGGTGCCCATTACTGCAGCCGCCAGCACCAGCATCGAAAAACTGTTTGCCGTTGCCAGCAGCAGCACGCCACCGGCCACGATAGCGAGCGACACCGCCAGCATATAGGGCTTGGGCTTCACATCTCCATACAGCCCCAACACCGGCTGCAAGATGCAGGCGGTGATCTGTTGCGCCAGCGTCAGCAGGCCGATCTGGAAGTAATCCAGCTCGTAATTGGCCTTGAGCAGCGGATATAGCGCCGGCAGCAGGAACTGCAGCAAGTCGTTGATCAGGTGTGACGCGCTGACCGCGAAAATGATGTTGTAGGAGGTACGCAAGGCCGCGGGGGCCTTGCTTGCAACGGCATCCATGGGAGGGGAGTCCAAACGCGAAAAGACCCGGAACCCCTACCGCGCTAACTGAAGGCTGGCAATGGTCGGAGACTAGCGTGCCAACCCCAAAGGGCAGGCTCCCGCCGCCGAAGCGGCAAGACCAGAATATCTGGAAAAAACTAGGAAAATTGGCTCCGCGAGCTGGACTCGAACCAGCGACCATTCGATTAACAGTCGAATGCTCTACCAACTGAGCTATCGCGGAACACTGTTACTTTCTTGCGAAAGCGAGGTCCGTTTAGCGAACTTGATTTGCTTTGCCAAGCCCTTAATTGCCCGGCCTGTGAATAAGTGGTGACAGGCCTCGCGTCCGCGCCATCCGCCCCAGTACCACGAGATCGCCGACGGTATTCACATTGGCAAACGGGTTCGCAGGCGCCCGTGACGACCAGTCCACCGCGACAGCGCCCAGCTCGCGCTGCAACGCCTTCAGGCTATGCGGCGCCTGACCCTCCAACACCCGCTCCGGCAACGCCGCCAGCGCCTCGATCTGCCAGATCGAATTGGGCGGATAGAACTGTTCACCCCATGCCGCATAAGCCGCCGAAGCCTCGCCAAGCGCCGCTGCCAGCACCGCCACGAAGTCCTCTGGCAAAAACGGCGTGTCCACCGCCACCGATACCAGCAGCCCGGCGCCTATGCCCCGCTCGTGCAGAGCAGCGATCGCCGCCGCCAGCCCAGCCAGCGGCCCACCAACCGGCGCAGCCAGATCGGAGACCGCAATGGAATCACTTCGCGCCCTGCGCCCATCGTCCTGCGGACCCACGGCGATCATCACGGGCGCTTGCACCGCGCCGAGCGCCTGCGCCACCCGATCGACCAGCCGTATCCCCCCGACCAACAGGTCCGCCTTGCGCACCCCACCCAGCCGATCACCTTTGCCTCCGGCAATGATGACGGCATGCGGCAGACTCATTTGTCCACGACGTCCGGCGCCGGCTTGATGGCGAAGCGCAGCAGCAACAGCATGCTGATGCCGGCCACCAACCCCCAAAACGGCGCGCCGACGCCAATGATGGTGATTCCCGAGGCGGTGGTCACAAAGGTCAGTACCGCCGGCAGTCGCGTCTCCTCCGCAGCGAGAGCGCCCGACAACGCGGCGGCCAAACTCGACAGTAGTGCCAACCCGGCGACAGCCTGGATCAACAACGGCGGCGACGCGGCAATGAAAGCTGCCGCGAGGCTCGCCCCCGGCGCCAGCAACAAATACACCACGCCCGCCGAAACCGGCGCCGGCCAGCGTTTATCCTTATCAGGATGCGCCTCAGGCCCTGCGCAAATCGCCGCGGTAATCGCCGCCAGATTGCTGCTATGACCGCCAAAAAACGCCGTTACCGCACTGGCAACGCCGGTAATGACAAACAGCGGCGCCGGCTGCAGCACGAAACCATTGGCGCGCATCACCGCCAGCCCCGGCAGGTTCTGCGACGCCATGGTGACAATATACAGCGGCAGCCCGATGCGAATGATGCCGTCGAGGGTGAACACCGGCAGCACCGGCACAAACACCGGCCAGCTGCCATTCAGTGCTCCCGCTGGCAGATGCGTCGAACTCGCCAACATGATCCCCGTCACCACCACGGCAATCGGCACCGCATAGCGCCGCGCAAACCGCATGCCGATAATCCATGCCAGCAGAATTGGCAGCGCCAGTGCCGGCAGTTCCGCGACCGCAGTGATGGGCGCCAGGCACAAAGTCAGCAGCATGCCCGCGAGCATGGCATTGGCAATCGGGGCAGGGATCGCCGCGATCAGCCGCGCCAGTGGCTTGATCAGCCCGGTCAGCACGATCAGCCCTGCCGCCACCAGAAATGCCCCGGCAACCGCTGGAAATCCGCCAACTGGCTCGCCCACTGTCAGGATGAATGCCACTCCCGGCGTAGACCACGCAAAGCTAACCGGCACCTTCAGCCGGGAACTGACCGCGATATTGAGAATGCCGATGGAAATACACACCGACATCAGGCCGGAACCGGCCTGCTGCGGCGAAGCGCCCGCGGCCGTAAGTGCCGCCAGCACCAGCGTGAACGTGCTGGCATAGCCGACGATTGCTGCGAGTGCCCCAGCCATGGTCGGCTGCAAATATTCGCGCCGGCTGCTGCCGGACAGTGACATCTCGCTCAAGCGACTTCCCCATGATTACCGGAGCAACCTATGCAAGCCCGCCCGCCCGGTGAAGCCGAAAACGTCGTCTGTCTCTCCTCTCGGGAAGAAAGGCTTCTCGTATGGCGACGAGGTCAGAGTATGGCGGACTGCTGACGGGCAAGCTGGGGCAGGGGAGCCATTCCCTATTCCAGAACTGGAACCTCGCCGACCTGATAAAGGACCTCCGGTGTCCCATCCCTGCCGCCAGCAATTTGCGCGGTACGCTTCCAGGCGATAACGCCGGCATAGTCACTCCTGGCCAGAGATTGCGCTGCACCTATGGCTGCTTCTTCAGACGGCATCTGTTGGGGCCCAAACTCTCGCGTGAAACCTCCATTATCTTCGCGCACAAAGCCGGCCATAAAAAAATGACGTCGTCCGATCGAAGAACCATGTCTGGTCTTGGAGACCTCGTTTTTCCGCAATCCACTCCTGCAGCTGTTCGCCGGTGATGGGATGCACCGGCAGAAGCGCTGGGGGCCACTCCTCCGGAAACTTGGTTTGTGTTCTGACGATTGAATGGATCGGCTGCGCATTGGTCCAGCAGCCGCTGGATCGCCGCATATGCGTTTGCTGGGCGGGCGGAGTGAACTGTGACCGCCTCTCCTTCTTCGGGGCGGGGGACGTAGCGGTAAGCGTGGGACGAATGTGCTTCATCCATCTCCATGAGCACTTCGGCGACCTCGTGACTCGTTCGGAGGCCCTTGCTGACCGCCAGAAGGAGCAGGCCATTTAGCGATTGCCGGACGCTTTGCCGCTTGAGTTCTTTTTCTAAGACTTCTGCGCGTTCCAAGAATGCTTTGAGCGCCAACTCGGCCGCCATTGCAAAAAGATGATTTTGCGGCTCCCAAAGCGCGTTGGGCGAAGGAGAGTTCTTGTGGAGAACTCTTTGCCGCATCGAGGTAGCGGACAGCAACGGCTGTGATGACCTTGTGCGCATTAATTGCCACTGGCTTAGCTCCATCGCCGTTCAGCACGTCAGACGGCATCCCAAAAGCTGCTGCAGCTCTTGAGCGGTCGGAACGTCCGAACGGGGCCGGCAATGTGACGCTGGATTTAGAGTGCCGAGGCTGGAAAGTATCGATCAACCGGCGCCGGCCTTCTTCGGCCGAGCTGCTTATTTAGGCCTGTGTCTTGAAACGCGGAGCGTGAATCCGTCTAGGAGGCAAGCTGGAAGCGTCGAGAGGCCAAACCTGCTTCTAGCCGCTTTCGAAATCTCTCGAAAGCTGCCGGTTTCGAATGCCCTTATCTCCTTTGGCCATAAATACTGTCAGAGTGCGCCATTCAAAATATGTGCTCTATAAACAGAGCATAATTAACCGTTATGCTCTGTTTATAGAGCATTCGTTGACTTTGAGTGTTGCCCGCGCCGGAGGCCAGCGCGTCTTAAATTATGGGCGCTCCTATCTCGCTAGGCCGGATGCGATCTCCCTGTACGCGCCAGAGCTGCCTTTGCGCGCGGGCGCCTTGTCGGTTCCGGCCGGGCTGATCATGCCGAGCGCGATCCGCGATGGCGCCCCCAACGCGTGGGGGAGACGCGTGATTATCAATCGCATGCTGGGCCACGCGGGCAGGGAGGCAGACCCTGCGGAAATCGATGAACTGACTTATATGCTGCAGTCGGGGTCCGACCGCATCGGTGCGCTGGATTTTCAGCAGTCGACGACGATCTACGTGCCGCGCGACCAACAGGCTGCATCGCTCGCGGAGATGCAAGAAGCGGCGGAGCTCTTGCAGAAGGGGGTGAAACTGCCGAAATCCCTTGACGCTGCGCTGTTCCACGGCAGTTCGATCGGCGGCGCACGCCCCAAGGCGAACATCACGGATGGTCAAACTAAATACATCGCGAAGTTCTCGGCGCAGGCCGACGTCTATAGCGTGGTGAAAGCGGAATTCGTGGCGATGCGGCTCGCGTCGCATGCGGGTCTTAACGTCGCGCCGGTGCGGCTGACCCAGGCTGCTGGGAAGGACGTGCTTCTCATCGAGCGCTTTGACCGTCAGTGGATGGGAGAGGGTTGGACACGTCGCGGCATGGTCTCGGCCCTCACACTTCTTGCCCTCGATGAAATGATGGCGCGCTATGCCTCTTACCAGGACTTCGCAGAGATTATCCGGCTGCGCTTCCAGGAGCCTCGCGCGACCTTGCATGAGCTGTATGGTCGGCTGATGTTCAATATCCTGGTCGGCGACACGGACGATCACGCGCACAACCATGCCGCGTTTTGGGACGGTCACGCGCTCACCCTCATACCAGCCTATGATGTCTGCCTCCAAGGTCGCGCCGGTAACGAAGTAATGAATAGCCCCGCGTTCTGTAGACACCTTCGTGGTCAGGTCTTGTGCCGTCGATCGAACTCGACCGGCTCACCCATCACTGCGATATCGTCGAAACCGGCAACGACAGCTGGCGCTTCAAAAACCGCATCCAGCCCAAACATGCCCGCTGCTCCGGCACAGCGCCGCAACCCTGGCCAGCTATGCCGCGCCGGACCAGCTCAAACCGATCTAAGGGGTCCCTGTTGGGCTCTGACTCGCTCTCGATGATATTTGGTGGCGAGGTGGTGCTGTTTTCGAAGAGGAATCAGCAACATGGCGATGAATATGCGGACTTCGTCCTTGATTCCGGCTGGACTGGTCGTCGAGAGCATAACCGAGACAGAA
>NZ_LAPV01000144.1 GCF_000971275.1 Devosia psychrophila
TGTTGAGCGGCATTGTTCCGGTGATCCCACCCAAAGCCAACCGCAAGAACCCGCCCCCATGCGACTTCAAGGCATACAAGGACCGCAACCGCATCGAACGCATGTTCAACAGGCTCAAGCAGTTCCGCCGCATCGCAACACGCTTCGACAAGACCGCGAAATCCTTCGCGGCCTTCCTCGCCTTAGCCGGCTGTAAGGATATGGATACCGTACTTTGTCAACAGGACCTAGTTAGGCTTGATGTAGGGATGGCACAGAGGTGCGGGGCGAAGCGTACGGAAGGCCGAAATCTATGTGTGCGGCACGCAACGAGCATGGCGCTGGATGTGCAATGGGCGCCGCTCACCAGCGCAGCGAAGGCGGTCAGTAAGTCGGCCCTGGCCGACGGTCGTCTTAAGGCGCAGCGTTAAAGCCGTACCACCGGGAGGTGTCGGCAGCGTCGACACTAGGTTCGAAGTCCAGCTCGTCCGTGATGTCCCGTTTGAGAATTGTCGTTCATCGGGGACCCTTTGCATGGGGGCGGCCTGAGCCGTCACGACATTCGTGGATCAGCCAGCCGCTTCCTCGATGTTGATCCATGTCAAAGGATTCCCCTATTGTGGCACTCAACCCGCCGCTTCTTGGAGCCTCCCCAGGCTCTCCGTGCTTCGTCGGCACGCTCGAGCGGGAACAGCGTGGTCGAGGTTCGGACGGGCAGTCTCACCATGGCCAATCGCATCAGATCGGGAGCGATGGCATCAATGCGATAGCCAATGCCCCGCCCGCCAGCGCTACGGCGCTGATCGCGCCCACCAGAGCTCCGATTTTTCTGCCGCCGCCCCAAGCGGCGAGTGCCGCTTTGGATGTGGTATTGACAGCGACCGCGATCAGGATGGCCTGGCCGGCCGTCTTCAGATCCACCTCGCCTCCACCCAGACGTGCCATTGAAATGGTTACGGCATCGGCATCCGCCACGCCCGAAATGCCGGCCACGATCAGCGCCCCAACAGGTCCTAAGGTCCAACGCAGAAACTCCGTAGCAAGCATCACACCGGCGATGAAGGCCGCGAGCCTCAGCGCGGTGCCAAGAGCCAAGGGATTATCGATCTGCAGCTGCGGGCGCTCCTGCTCCTTGTTGCCGAACAACAGGGTGAAAGCGCCTAGAGCAAGGATGACCCCACCAACTGCGAGCGGCAAGAGCAGGTAGGGGAGCAACTCGCCGTTCAAGGCAATGGCCACGATGCCCACGCGGACTATCATGACTACCCCGGCAATTAGGATACCGGCACTGATCAGTCCGGCGGAAGTCGGGTGCTCCCGTCCCAGCCGCGCGAGTGCTAAGGTCGTCGCCGTTGAAGAGGCAACTCCACCAGCGATCGCCGCCAGAATGACGCCGAGGCGATCCCCGAAGGCGCGTACCGCCACGTAGCCGGCAAAAGAAACAGCCGCAATCAGAATGGCGAGAAGCCAGATTTCATACGGATTGATCGCGTTCCATGGATCGATCGTCCGGTTGGGCAGGATCGGCAACAGCAAAAAGGACATCGCCAGCAGGATCAGAACGGCGCGGATCTCATGCCAGGTCAAAGAGGCGAGCAAACGGTGGAGCTGCTCGCGCAGCGCCAGCAGAGCCGTCATGGCTACCGCAGCGGCAATGGCGATGTCGAGATCGCCCACGATCGCCAGGCATCCGAGCAGGAATGTCACCATGCCGGCGACAACCGATGTGACGCTCATGTCCCGGTCGACGCTGGCCTCAAGCCAATGGAAGGCGACGAAGGCAGCGGTGTATCCGAGGAAGATCAGCCCGATGACCACGCCTCCGGCGTGAACCGACACCAGCCCCGCTATGCCACCCAGGAGGCCAGACAGCGCAAAAGTGCGGAAGCCCGCCGCCCGCTGATGATCTTCCTCATCGCGGCTTTGCCAGCCGCGTTCAAGTCCCACCAGTAGACCGATGGCCAGCGCGACTCCCAGGCGGCGGAAAAGCTCGTATTCATCCATGCCTACGTGCCTACACCAAATTCGCTGCGGCTGTTTCATCTTTGGCGGACGAGTACACCTTTGAGGGTCCAACGATTTGGAAGACGGCAGGCACGAGCTTTTACAGATTGGCACCAAGAGCGGCGCTGAACCGAGCGTCACACGCAGCGGCAAGTTGCAACACTGTCGGCGACCCGAATAAGAACGGTCCCCGAAATGGGGTAATCACAGGTGTAGCGACCATCAGCGCCGTGACAGGGTCGGCGATTTTCCAGAACGACGATCGGCTGGGACAATGAGCTACAACAATGCGAGACTTTGCAGGCGACCAGAGGCCTGATCTGGAGTCAAAGCACCTCCAGGGCTGCAACTCCGAACTCCAAACTTTGAACACCGCACACAGCGTCTCAAAAACCGGTTGCCTGCGGTCGGCGCCGTCAACATTTGAAAACGGGCCGGCCATATAGTGAGCGGTAGGAGGGCTGCAATTCCGGAACGCTTGGTCCTCGCTATTGCCAATGCAGTGGAGTTCTTCCATCCTAGGATGCCTGGTACCTTAATGGCGCCTTGCTTCTGGTCGTTATAGAGCTGAGCGCTGAATGAGTTGAGGCTATGCTGGCGCCGCAGCAATCAACATTCCCGTCCTTGCTGAACTTAGCCGGAGAACGCAAATGATGCTGCCCAAGGGTACTATGATCGCCGTTGCAGATGGGGAGAAGCTGAACCTCTTCCGCAATTCTGGTGATGAGAGCGACCTGAAGCTCACCGCTGCCGAGCATTCGCATGTGGATGACAAAGCCCAAGGAAGCGGTTTGCGTCAGAACAGTTCAGGCAATCCGGACCCAAGCCAGGCCAGCGAGGACGGCTTCTCAGCTGGCATAGTGGAGTTGCTCAATAAGGGTGTACTCGATGGCAAGATCGAGGGGCTGGTTGTCATCGCGGCACCGAGAGCCCTGGGTGAAATGCGCAAGCACTACCATAAAACCTTGAACGCCAAGTTGTTGGGCGAGATCGCCAAGGACCTCACTGGGCACTCGATAGCTGACGTCGAAACAGCGATCCGGGCAGCGTGAGGACTGCGGCGCGTGCCGTCGCCGCTCTGGTTGCCCAGCTTGGCCTGCTGGGTGGACTTGCCGTTGCACAGGAGTTCGACCCGGTAGAGGACGGGCGTGCTCTGGTGGCCATGTACTGCACGGACTGCCATGCGACTGGAACCACGGGTGAAAGCCCACTCCCCATTGCCCCTCGATTTCGGGACCTGCATCTGCGTTACGACGTCGAGTTCCTGAGCGAGGCCCTGGTGGAAGGAATCGTTACCGCCCATCCCGAGATGCCGCAGTTCGAGTTCGATCCCGATCAGGCCGCGGCGATCGTCGCCTATCTCAAGACCTTGGAGCCATAGCTTGCACGGAGTCTGATGAGCGTGCTTCGTCGCCGGTTGCCGCCGCACATGGCGCGGACGGTGAGACGTGACACGGAGCGCGCTCCATCGTGTGCTATACGCACGCTCCGAAGGGAGTTCAGGAACCAGATGTCTGCTGGTCGAGACGTTTCTGCAGGAGCATCAAAGTCGAGTCCCCGAGGTAGGGCTCTGCCGTAAATCCAAGCTCCTTCTCCAGCTTGATGGCCGAACCATTCGACCGGCTCTCGAGGGACTGCAATCGCTTGACGCCCTTGGCCACCGCATAGCGCGTGATATGGTTGAGCAGTTCCCAGCTAATTCCCAGATTTTTGCGGTCGGCACTTACTGAAATTGCAACATCGCCAACTTCAAGGGCCGGATCGCAAGCGAGCATAGCGGTAGCCACGATTGCGCCGTTGCTTGGCTCGACAGCAAGGAAACTCTCCGTCTGGCGGTGATCCACCGACGTCATGGATTTGAGGCGGTCCTGATCAACCGTCTTCATGCTCGACAAAAATCGAAAGCGAAGGTCCTCGGGCGTAACCCGGGCGAAAAAGGCGCCGAGAGCCACGACATCATCTGGGCGTGCAGGACGAACGTGAAATTTGAACCCGGAATGGGTTATGAGGTCGCGGCTCCAGTCGGTCATGGGAAGTTCTCCAGTTCGCGATGTGTCGTCGTTCAAGATCATTGGGCCACGTAGCCGCCATCGACCAGGTGGTAGCTGCCGGTGATGAAGGACGCATGATCGGACAGCAGGAAGCACGTAAGCGCCGCGACTTCTTCGGAGCGCCCGAGACGTCCGATAGGATGAAGGCCAGCGATATGCTGCAGTGTGGCTTCGTCGAGGTTCTTGCACAACAGGGGGGTGTCGATGAAACCCGGACCAACGGCTGTCACGCGAATGCCCTGGGATGCGTATTCCAGCGCTGCCGCCTTGGTCAGGCCAAGCACGCCATGCTTGGCAGCCACATAGGCCGCCGAACGGGCAAATCCGACAGAACCCAGGATCGACGCCATATTGACGATGGCTCCGCCACCAGCGCGCAGCATCGCGGCAATCTCATAACGCGTGCAGTGGAAGACGCTGGTCAGATTGATGTCGATGACCTGTTGCCAGCCCTCAAGAGGGTACTCGCCAGTCAGGGCGCTGGGGCCGCCGATACCAGCATTGTTCACCGCGAGGTGGAGCGCGCCGTAGGTCTTCTCGGCAAAAGCCACCATTGCTTCGACGGCAATCGGATCGGTCACGTCGATTTCAAACACCGCTGCTTGGCCGCCCGCCTGCTGAATGGCAGTGACGACCGATGCTGCCCCGGCGGCATCCCGATCTGCGACCACCACCTTGGCGCCGTCCCTAGCGAGTTCGGCCGCCACCGCTGCACCAATTCCAGACGCCGCTCCGGTCACCAAGGCAACCTTGTTCTTGAAGTCGTAACTCATGATGGAAGTCCTTGTGTAAGTTCGAGAGACCGGCGTCGGGCGCTAGTGCGACAGAAAAATCGGAAGCTTCACTTCGTCCAGCGTGGAGCGCGTGGCCCCGCCCATCACGAAGTCCCGGATTCGGGAGTGGCCGAATGCGCCCATGACCAGCAGGCCAGCCCCCTGCTTGCTCGCACCGGCCTGCAACGCCGCCCCGATGCTGATGCCGGCGGAACTGACGTCATGATGCTTTGCCTCGATTGCGTGGCGTCGCAGGTAGCCCGCGAGGCCCGCAACAGTGCTTTCGCCAATGGCCTTGTCGTCAAATGCGGTCAACAATGTCACCGAGCGTGCCTTCACGAGCAGCGGCATTGCATCCTGAACCGCGCGTGCTGCGGCCCGACCACCGTCCCAGGCAATCGCAATGTGCTCATGCACAGGGGAAAGAGGACTTGCCGCCGGCAGGACCAGGATTGGGCGACCTGATCCGAACACCAGGCCCTCCGCCAACTCGCGCTGACCAATCGCTCCGGGCTTGACTTCAATGATCGACAAATCATGCAGCGCGGCCATGGCTGTCGCCGCAAGGGTGATTTCGTCCTGACGCATACGGGCCGTTGCCGACGTCACCGGCAACGCACCGCCGAGTTGGGCAATGCGTTTACCGAGACGCTCCGTATTGGCGCGGCTGAACTTTTCGGCTTCGGCGATCAACCCCGAGACGTCATAGAACTCGGCGCCAAGCGAATAGGCGATGTTGGGTATGTCGACTTCAAAGGTGGTGAAGGCCACACTGGTCGCAAATGGCCTGCAGACCCGCATGGCACACTCGATCATCGCTTCGGTGTCCGCATCGGGATAAGTCAGCAATGGTACGAATACGTCGGTCAGCATCTGAACCTCAGAGTCAAAGAACCGTGAAAATTGGGAAGATTGGGAAGATTGGGAAGATTGTAGCGGGTAGCTCGCGGAACAATCAGGAAATTACGCACGAACCTGATCGGACACCTCCACGCATGAATATTCCCGACCCTGCCGCTCAAGTGATTCCCTGACCCATCCTAGCCTTCCGATTGTCGACGACTTTGACCTCGATCAAATAGTTTGCGATTGGAATGGGCCAGATAGGCCCGAGATCGAGGTCCCCCATGCCAGCCAGCCGAATTCGCCTCTTCCCGCTGCTTGACCGCATCGTCAGCGCCGACCAGGCCGCCAGTCTGGTCGAGGACGGGATGGTTGTCGGCATGAGCGGCTTTACCCGCGCGGGCGATGCCAAAGCGGTCCCGCTGGCCATGGCGCGTCGGGCGCAGCTGGATCCGTTCAAGATCACACTGGTCACCGGTGCCTCGCTGGGCAAGGACGTGGATCGCGTTTTGACGGAGGCGCATGTGCTGGCCCGGCGCATGCCTTTCCAGTCGGACCCGACATTGCGCGCCGCCATCAATCGCGGCGAGGTGATGTTCATCGACCAGCATCTATCCGAGACAGTGGAGCACCTGCGCTCGGGCCAGTTGGGACCGATGGATTATGCGATCATCGAGGCAGCAGCGATTACCGAGGATTGCGGCATCGTGCCCACGACCTCGGTCGGCAATTCCGCCAGTTTTGCCATCCTGGCGAAAAAGCTGATCATCGAGATCAACCTGGGGCAGCCTGCCGAGCTTGAAGGACTGCACGACATCTACATCCCGACCAAGCGGCCGACCCGGGAACCCATTCCGGTAGTCTCCTGCGACAGCCGGATCGGACTGTCATCCGTACAGGTCGATCCAGCCAAGATCGCCGCGATCGTCGTCACCAGGCAATCTGACAGCCCCGCTGTGCTGGATGCGCCCGATGCCGAAACAAACGCAATCGCCTCCCACCTTATAAGATTTTTTGGCCGCGAAGTTGCTGAGGGACGGCTCGACCTGAGCCTCAACCCGCTGCAGGCCGGCATCGGCAACATCGCCAATGCGGTCCTTGCCGGCCTGGCCGATGGCCCGTTCCACAGCCTGCGGATGTATAGCGAAGTCCTGCAGGACAGCACCTTCGACCTGCTCGATACCGGCAAGCTGCTGTTCGCCTCTGGTTCCTCGATCACGCTCAGCGCCGCCTATGCGGAGCGCATCTTCGGGGATATCAACCGCTACAAGGATCGTCTGGTCCTGCGGCCGCAGGAAATCAGCAACCATCCCGAAGTGATCCGCCGGCTCGGGATCATCGCCATCAATACAGCGCTTGAGTTCGACATCTATGGCAACGTCAACTCGACCCACGTCAACGGCACACAGATGGTGAACGGCATCGGCGGCTCGGGTGACTTCGCGCGCAATGCCTATCTCTCGATCTTCGTGACCAAGTCGCTGGCCAAGGGCGGTGCGATCTCCTCGGTGGTGCCGATGGTATCCCATGTCGATCACACCGAACACGATGTCGATATCCTGGTGACCGATGTCGGATTGGCCGACCTGCGTGAACTGGCGCCACGCGAACGCGCCCGAGCGATCATCGCCAATTGCGTACATCGCAGCTACCGCGCGCAGCTGAATAACTATTTCGAGCGGGCGCTCGTCTTAGGTGGACACACGCCGCATGTGCTCGGGGAAGCGTTGTCTTGGCATCTTCGCCGACAGACCACCGGTACGATGATGGATAGCGCCAACTTGGAGGAGAACTGATCAGATGCTTACCTATCGCGTCGATGCCCACCGGACTGATGCTCATGGCAGCCTGGCCCTTACCAAACAGGCCAAGATCATACTCGACACAGACCCCGCCGGCCGACAGGATGCCTTCAACCCCGCGGAAATGTTGCTGGCGTCCCTGGCCGCGTGCATGCTCAAGAGCATCGAGCGGGCTGCTCCCATGCTCGACTTCCACCTGTCAGCCGTGGAGGTCGTGGTCACCGCCGAGCGAAAGGATAGCCCGCCTCTCCTGACCCGCATCGTCTACGAGATCGCCATCGAGACGACGGAGACGGACCATCGCATCGACCTGCTGCATACCAATGTGCGCAAGTATGGGACGATCTTGAACACCTTGAGGGCGGCAGCGGACCTGTCGGGGACCATGCACCGACGCTCTATATTGGCTGGAACGAACGTAACGTGAACAAGAAAATTGCTCTTCCGTTCACAACCATGCATCGGCTCGCGCGGGCGGATGCCAGTTTGTTCTATGTTAGGGTTACCGACGAAGCGGGGCGTGGCGCCGCCAAGCATACCGCCCCATCGTCTCAGTCGGATGGCTGGGGTGCGGGCGGTCCGAACACATAATGGTCGGGTACCGCTAGCACCCCACCATTGCGCAGCCATCAAGCAAATCCAAGTCGATTTCGAAAACATGCACTGAATGTGAAGCAGCGTTCTCAACCTGCTTCGGCTAAAGATATCCCGCGTAGTGTTCGTACGGACCCTCGAGGCGCACGTGCATCGCATGGACGTGCTCGGGCTCGCGAACGACTTCCCACAGGTGTCGCGTCATGATCATGACCACCTCCAGGTCCGCCTTGGCTCGCATTACGGCGCCGTCCTCAGTCTTGGCAAACATGAACCACATGGTCCGCAGCATGTCCCGGATCTCGCCCTCAGGCATGAACTGGGCGTAGTCCAGGTCCATCTCGGCAATCGCGCCGTGGCCCTCGGTGGCGTGCAGTAGGTGAGCGACGCCGATCGTCAGCTTGCCCACTGGCGTGGCGTTGTACCAGACTTGGTAGATGCGCCCGTAGTCGGGGCCGTCGAAGCCGAACTCTATCTTGTCGGTCTCTTCGAAGCTGAAAGGCCCGTGGTGCATCATCGTGTTGATGATCTCGCCAAATTTGCTGAAGTCGTCGAACACGATCCGGTGCTCGGGGCGAAGCATGACGGTGCCGTGCTTCTCGATCGAGCTGGCCGGAGTGTGCTTGGGCTCGCGCCGTTGCCCCTCCTTGATCCCACGGATGACGTCTTTGTACTCGCGCTGGAGCTTGTTCCCGAACATGTTGTCCTGCCGCTATCGTTTCGGTGGGGCGGCACGCAGCATGCCGGCATTGGGGTAGCTGCCGAGATCCATGGTGCCGATCGGCTTGGCCCACGTCGGCAGGGTGGAGGTGTGCAGTTCCTCCCAAACCTGGGCACCGGTGATGCGCCCGTGGATCACAGCGCCGCGCTTCTCCCACCCCGGGTCAAAACCATCCAGGAGGCCCAGGAGTTCGCCACGCAATGGCTATGGACCTATAACAATGAGCGGCCCAATATGGGCATCGGCGGCATAACACCCGCCCAGAAATTGGCAATGGCTGCGTAAATTCTACCGAAGAGCCCCGTTAAAAACGGGGGGATTACCGACGGACAGGCTATACATCGGCGGCCCTTAAAGCCCTTAAAGAGAAACTTTTACGTGGTGGTCTACAATTAATCGGTGCCGAAAGAAATTAAGGGCTTGTCCAGATAGGCGACGATCGCTGCATCCCGAAGGGCGATCTGGTCGCTGAGGTCGTAAGCATGTTGCAGCCAAGGGTGTCGCAACGCCTCCTCGCGCTGCATAAGCCGGCGGAGAGAGGTTGGTTTCCAGGCTAACTCACCATCCACAATCGACACATTGATCATGGTCTCATCCGCCCACATCTGCAGCGCAAAGGTCACCCGTTGTCGGGGTGAGGCCGCCTCGTCCCAGTCGCCGAATGCAATGATAATGTCGACTCGCCGCTGATGCGCGCCGCCCGGAAGAATGGCTTTGTAGATCGCCCAGGCGTTACCCTGCCGTGACACAAACCGCGTTAGCATGGTTTGTTACCGGCCACAGCAAGCACAGATTGCGTTTTCTGGCGCTTCGAAGTCGAATTCATTCATTTTATATCTCCCCTGCTGATCGGCCTTCCGCTCATCCCAAATATGTCCGTCCATCCGCCGAATAAACCAGCGATCAGTTCCAGCGGCTGGTGGCCGATCACGGCATCACCCTGCACGAAGAGCCGCGCGGGCAGTATCTGGGATAAGGCGGCCATGGAGAGCTTCTACTCGTCGTTGAGGACCTAACGTTCCGCCCGCAAGCTCTATCCCACGAGGGACGATGCCACGGCAGAAGTGTTCGACTATGTTGAGCGCTTGTGCGTGGTTCCGGTTATCCCACCCAATGCCAACCGCAAAACCCGACCCCATGCGACTTCAAGGCCTACAAGGGCCGCAACCGCTTCGAACGCATGTTAAATAGGCTCAAGCAGCTCCGGCGCATTACCATACGTTTCGACAAAACCACGAAATCCTTCGCGGCCTTCCTCGCCTTTGCCGCCGCAAGTATATGGATGCCACACTTTGTTAACAGGACCAAGTTTAACAGTAGAGTTGCCGTTTGCGCGTCGTATAGGCATCGGCAAGTGGAGCCTAACAATCCACGCAAGAACGCGGCGGAGCAGATCATCGACGCTTCAGTTCCACCACCGGAATCGCCTTGCGAGTCGTCTGCTCAGCGTAAACGCCGAAATTAGGGTAGCGCTTAGCCTGCTCCGCAAATATCGCAGCCCCCTCAGTCCCCTCCACAACCTGCGCATGCACCGCGATCCGCTCGATTGTTGTACCATCGCCAATTTCGATCTCAGCGTCGGGATGGGCGACGAGGTTATAAAACCAAGCCGGGTTCTTGGGAGCGCCGCCATCGGTAGCGAAAATATGCCAAGGACCGCCAGTCGCCAGGCGCAAATACATCAGCGGCGACAGCCGCTCTAAGCCCGATTTGGCGCCGATGGTATACAGTAGCATGACCGGAATGTTGGTGAAATAACCGCCGGGCTTGCCACCATTGTGCTGAAAGTCTGCGATGACCTGCGCATTGTTGTCGCTCATGCGGCCCCCGAAGAATCTATCGTAAGATTACGATGTAATGCTTCAGGCTGCCTCCGGTCAAGAGGCGATGGCGTCTCCCGGAGACCACTTGATATTAAGGCCGCGTCAAGGAATGAGCGACCATCTGAAGGATGGTTGGCGCCGCGCTGGATTGTGCAGTGTGTGGCTGCAAAAGTTCAGCCTAAGACCGCCCAAAGCTGCCTATGTCTAGTAGTATTATGCTGCTGCGCGTTTCTGTTACGGATCGCTGCCTGTCGTCTTGCCGACGGCGCGAGGAGGGCTTCGCTCGCGTGGCCGACCTTCTGGCGAGCGAGGACGACCGAACTGTCGAAGACCTGACCGATAAGGAGAAGGACTTGCTGGCGAAGTTCCGCGAAGACATCCCAACGGCCCTTCTGATCGGCGCGTCGGAAATCCAGTGGATGTTCCAGTTCGAGTTGACTAAGTATCTTAAGCACAAGCGTGCCGCGTATCATAAAGCAGGAAAGCCGAAAGACTTTTTCTTCAAGGCCTACAAGCGTGATACTTTTCGGACGTACATTGAATATCTCTGCAACTCGAAATGCGCATACTGCGAGACATACTACTACTCGGCACGCCCCGGTGGACATAGAGCACTTCAGGCATGGACGCGCTGCTGATGGCCGTCTGGCGCAGAAAACCTGCAGACCGCGTTATCGTTCACTCAGATTAGGGTAGCCAATAATGCAGCGACGACTTCGAGCGGTTCTGTCAGGCCCATAATCTCGAACCCAGCATGAGCCCGCATGCCATCTGCTGGGACAACGCCGTCGCAGAATCATTCTTCTCAAGGCTAAAGAAGGAGCGCATTCGGAAACGCGTCTACAAAACCCGAGACCTCGCCCGAGCCGATATCTTCGATTACATCGAGGCCTTCTACAACCGAACCCGCCGCCACAGTCATATTGGCTGCGTCAGTCCCGAGGCGTTCGAAACCGCCGCAACGTGAGGCTGGGAAATGTCTACCAAACCAGGGCAGTCCATTTCAGCGTCATCACGCAGCACGATTTGCCGTGGGCCGGGGTCGAGACCGCCCTGCAAACTCAGTGGCTTCTTCCGCATTCGCGGTTCGGAATACGTCGACGATGCGGTCAAGCTCAGTCGCCTGAGCTTCCGTCTGTTCGATGGCAGCGTTAGTTTCTTCAACGAGAGCCGCGTTGTGTTGGGTCATCGCATCCATTTCACGGACGGCTGTAGTCACTTCCGCGAT
The DNA here is from genome assembly GCF_000971275.1 of Devosia psychrophila. Taxonomy (GTDB): domain Bacteria; phylum Pseudomonadota; class Alphaproteobacteria; order Rhizobiales; family Devosiaceae; genus Devosia; species Devosia psychrophila. The sequence goes on from NZ_LAPV01000144.1 coordinate 11,819, forward strand.
GGCTCTCGACTGCTCTTGGCTCGCGGCTGCTATTCCATCAATCAGCAGGCTGTTTGCGCGGACACTATCGAGCATGTAAGTCAGGTGTTCTGCTGCCTCAGATACGAATTTCGACCCCGTTACGACTTCGCCGGCGGAGATATCTATGAGCGTTTTGATGTCGGCCGAAGCGCTTGCCGCCGATTGCGCTAGACGTCGCACCTCAACCGCGACCACGGCAAATCCCTTGCCCGCATCGCCGGCCCGGGCTGCCTCCACCGACGCATTGAGCGCCAGGAGGTTAGTCTGGAAAGCAATGTCGTCGATCAGCCCGATGATGTTCGAGATCTTGGCCGACGAGGTCGATATGCGCTCCATAGCAAGATTGGCGTCAGCCATAACGTTGCCGCCGCGCTCGACTGCCTTGGCCAATGTTTGGGACCCGATATTTGCCTGAGTGGCGCGCCCGGCATTTTCTCTAACGGTCGCCGACAACTGCAACATCGCCGCGCTAGTTTCCTGAATTGATGCCGCCTGCTTAGTCGTGCGCGCAGAAAGGTCATTGGCGCCTGCAAGGATTTCGCCCGTGGCGGTCTTGAGGCCTGCGGAAGTTTGACGAAGCTGGCCCAGGATATCCGTTAGCCGATCAATCACGGCATTGGTGTCGTTTTTCAGCTGTGCGAAAGCGCCATCATATTTGCCAGTTACCCGCTGTGTCAGGTCGGTGCGAGCTAATGCATTAAGCACGGCGCCGGTCTCGGTCATCCCGCGATCCATGTTGGTCACGAGCGCATTGACGCTCCCGGCCAGCCCGTTCAGTTCAGTATCATTGAATGTGATATCGACCCGCTTGGAAAAATCACCGGCAATGGCAGCATCCACCACCGAGCCAAAATCTATCCGCAACTGCGCCATTGTGGCGGAGCGCTCGGATTCAGAGCGCAAGCTGGCTGCTGCTTCGGCCTCAGTCATATGCGCCACACGAAGACCATTACTGCGAAACGTTACAACCGCCTCGGCCATCGCACCGATTTCATCTTTGCGCCCAGCGTAGGGAACTTCGACTGAGAAGTCGCCACTAGCCAAACTGCGCATCGTTTTTTCAATGATTTTTAGTGGACGGACCACCTCATGCAAAACCACGCGAATGGCGAAAGCCAAGACTATAGCCGACAGGGCTGCAATAGCTGCCATTATCCAAAGGCTGGCGTTCGCTTGCTGAACTGCCTCCTCGTAGTCCGCTTCAGAGGTCGAGGCCTGAATTTCAGCAAGCTGGTCAAACTGAGAGGCAATAGATTCAACCGTGACGCCTAGATCACTTTTTACAAATTCGCTCAGGGCATTGATATCATCGCCAGCCAATAGGTTTTGTAATTTGGCGATGTTGGGGGCGGCCTCCCGCATCCGGACCTTAGCAGTTTCGACCAATGGGAGTGCGGCTGCACTGATCTCATTTCGGAGATAGGTAGACCAGTCAGTCTCAATGCTCTGCAAAGACTCTTCGATCGACCCAGCGCCCTCTACTGCCGTGAGCTCAGCCACCACGACTCCCATCGTGTCGCGCATGATGTCGGAATACATGTCATTGATGCGGGTAAGCTGCCCCAGTCCGGTGACGCCGACCGCCACGATGGTGCGTGTCTTCTCTGTCGCTGAATTCAGCGAGATAAAACTGCTGAAACCTAGAGCGACCAGCGACATCCCAAGCAAAGAAACTGCAGTCACTAGCTTGGAACGTATCGACATCTGGAAGGTCCTTACTAATTTTCCATAAACTAATCCACGAAGTGCTAAACCTTGGTAAAGCAAACTCAATTTGAACAGTCCTGTTGACGCTTTGCCGAAAAAAGGACGCCAACTTGCGCAGACCAGTCTTCTGCGGTTGGACCATCGGAAGCTGTCCGCCCTCAGATCCTTCGGCACAGCTTGGGCCGCCGATTAGGGAGTGTCAGCCTCGTCTTTGGGTTGATGTTATGTAACTGTCCGCCGTCAGCACCCATGGCCCAGATTTACGGTTGAGATTCAAGGAGGGTTTGGGTCTCGTTGCCTGACGAAGGAACCAAGATGACCGCCAAGTCCTCGAACACCAAGAAGCCTACCGACCAAGTGGTGAAGGACATTCGCCGCGCGACCCGACGGCACTTTTCAGCTGAAGACAAGATAAGGATCGTGCTGGAGGGCCTGCGTGGCGAAGACGTCCGCCGAACTGTGCCGCAAGGAAGGCATTGCCCAGAGCATCTATTATACCAAGTCTGACTGATGCTGACCCATTGCCCATTGGCGCGATCCAATTGACATGATGCGCCATGGCTGCTCGACGGGGCGGTTCCAGGCGACGCAGCGGTGATCGAGGATGTCGGCGTAGGATTTGAAGACTCGGTTTGAGAGCCAGTTGTCGCGCATGAACTGCCAGACGTTTTCGACTGGATTGAGCTCGGGGCATTTTTATGGCAACGGCAACGGGGTGATATTGACGGGCACCACGAGTGCGGCGGAGAGGTGCCAACCGGGTTGGTCGAGCAACAGCACGGCGTGCGCGCCGGGCGCCACAGTGGCCGAGATTTCCGCAAGGTGCAGCGCCATCCCGTCGGTGTTACAGCGAGGTAGAACCAGCGCTGCACCTTTCCCTTCGTCCGGGCAGATCGCGCCGTAGATGCAGACCGATGTCGTGCGCTGATCCTTGGGTGCCGATGGCCGCGTCCCGCGCTTGGCCCACCGCCGGGTGATCCCGTTCTTCTGGCCGACCCGCGCCTCGTCCTGCCACCAGATCTCTATGCTTGTGCCGCGCGGGAGCGCCGCCCGGATTGCCGCCACGCGGCAGGGAAGTTTTTTAAACGCCGGGATAGCATCGGCGTCCTGGGTGTGGTGGCGCGGGCGAGCCGAAAGTTTGCGATCGCCCATGGCGCGCAGCTCCCGGCTCAGCGTCTGCTTGCTGATCGATATCCTGAACTCGTCCCAGATTCATTGCGCAAGATCGACCAGCCGCCAGCGCACCACACCGTGCGATGCCGGGATCGGGCCGCTCTCCACGATGGCTGCCAAGGCACGACGCTGCGCCTCATCGAGCAGCGGTGCACCGCCGGGCGGAACGCCGTCGATCAGCCCATCAGCGCCGACGCCATTGAACCGCAGAACCCAGTCGCGGATGGTCTGCAGCCCGACGCCTCCAACCCGGGCCGCACCACTCCGCGTGCCGCCATCGTAAATGACCGCCAGCGCCAGCAGCCGACGGATCTGGTTGCCGTCACCACTCGAACGGGACAACCCCCGAACGTCTGCCGCTTTATAAATCTGACCGGAGCCCTACCGCCGCTGCCATCGCCAACGTCCATCGGTTCGCGATCCTTGAATCAGACGGCGATGCCATTGGGAATCCCCAATGAGTCAAACCTCAGGAGATTTGGTATAAACGTCGTTGTTAAAACCTTAAGTCGATCGGATTATGCAAAGCCGCGGGCAACTTCTTGACGGTGTTGTAGATGTGTTCGGTTGTCCGTCGTCAGATCATTTTGCTCAGCTTGGGTCGCCGATTAGCGGAGTATTGGCCTGGTCTTTGGGTTGATGTTATGCGGCGAGCTTGCGGTGCTGCAAGCGCCGATGCTGGATGGTCAGGCGTTTGATCCTATCGCGCTGTTTGATGATGGCTGCGGCCCTGCCGAAGTAGGCGTCGGCTGGTGTGACGTTGTTGAGGCTCTCGTGGTAGCTCCGGTGATTGTAATGCTCGACGAAGGCGCCGATCTGGGCCTCAAGATCGCCGGGCAGGAAGTAGTTTTCGAGCAGGATGCGGTTCTTCATGGTCTGGTGCCAGCGCTCGATCTTGCCCTGGGTCTGGGGATGCATTGGAGCGCCCCGAACATGGCTCATGGCTTTGGCCTCGATATAATCGGCCAGTTCACCGGCGATGTAGCTCGGGCCGTTGTCG
>NZ_LAPV01000145.1 GCF_000971275.1 Devosia psychrophila
CTGTTCGAGGCACGCACTCGATCACCCCAAAACAGCAAAACCCATAGCGCAACACCTGCGGACCACGGGTTCCTGCATGAGAGGCTTTCGTACGCCAAGAGGCACCCGAAACCCTTCACCATTGCGGACGTTCACGATATCCCTGGAAAGTCCTGAAAGCGGACATATTCGCTACTCAACTCCAGGATCACGGAAGAAGGCCCGCAACCGCAGTTAGCACGGGAATGCCCACCAGGACATTGAATGGGAAGGTGATGGCAAGCGACATGGTTAGCGGCATGCCGGGATCCACCTCGGGTAAAGCCATCCGGATGGCCGCCGGGGCGGCTATATAGCTGGCGCTGCCAGCCAGAATGCCAAGTGCAGCCGCCGAGCCGGGATCAAGCCCGATGGCCATGCCGACCAGTAGGCCGATCATGCCATTGGTCACCGCGAGCCCGATCGCCAGTGCGATGAGCCTTGGCGAGACGCTGCCCCTGCGCATCAGGTGGCGTCCCGCGACAAGCCCCATATCCAACAAGAACAGGCAGAGGATGCCGCTGAAGGCCCCTTCGAAGACCGGCTGAACCGGCTCAAAGCCCTGGGGGCCGGCCACCAGGCCAATGACGAAACCGCCGGTCAGTAGCAGGATCGATCCGTCCCGCAGCGTGTGCGTGAGATGATCGTTCACTCCGGAAGTCCCCTTCTCCGATGAGCGGCGAGCCAGCCAGAGGCCGACTAGGATGGCCGGGGCCTCCATCAGCGCGAGCACGGCAACCATGAAGCCGGCGACGTGCAGCCCCGCGGCCTCCAGCGCCGCGACCGCCGTCACGAAGGTCACGACTGACACCGATCCATAATGGGCCGCCACGGCGCCGGCATGCATCCTGTCCAGCTTGCCCAGATGCCTGACGGCCCAGTAGGCGGAAAAGGGAAGCAGCAGACTGAGGCAAAGCCCGGCAACCCCCGCAAGCAGCAGGTCGGGCGTGACGCCATTCTGGGAAACCTGCACCCCGCCTTTGAGGCCGATGGCGGCCATCAGGTATATGGCAAGCGCCTTGCCGATGGCTTCGGGGATTTGCAGGTTGCTGCGGAGCGTGGCCGCAAGCAGCCCCAGGGCGAAGAACAGGATGGCGGGGGAAAGCAGACTCTGCATGGGAAGACCTGGCTCACGATACGGTGGCGCCGGTCTATCCCAACGGTATAGTTCATGAAAATTCATTGATTGGATGGAAACATTCTCTAAATTAGAACGATGAACATCCTGAACTTTCACCACCTGCGCTACTTCATGGAAGTTGCCAGCGAGGGCAACCTGACACGTGCCGCGCGTAACCTGGCGGTGTCGCAGTCCGCGCTTTCCACCCAAATCCAGTTGCTGGAAGCGCGGTTGGGCCACCCGCTGTTCGAGCGGGTCGGGCGGCGCCTCGTCTTGACCGAGGCCGGTCGAGTGGCGCTCGACCATGCAAAGGCCATATTCGAAATAGGCGATGACCTGCTGACTACCCTCCGTGTCGGATCCGGGCGACGCCAGGTGCTTCGGGTGGGTGCTCTGGCAACGCTGTCGCGCAATTTTCAGATCGATTTTCTGCGCCCGTGCCTTGGTCGTCCCAATCTGGAGATTGTCTTAACTTCAGGCAGCCTCGTCGAGCTGACTGGAATGCTGCGTCAGCTCGATCTCGACGTTGTCCTCTGCAATGGGGCGCCAGGCACGGGTCATGCCGATGGCGTGGCGGCACACCGGATCGCGCGGCAGCAGATCAGTCTCTTCGGCGCTACCGCGCTCGATTGCAGAGCAACCACCCCACAGGAAGCCATAAGCAGCCAAGGCGTCATCCTCCCGGGCGGATCGAGCAGCATCCGTGCTGATTTCGATGCGCTCTGCGCGCGTCTCGATGTCATGCCCAAGGTGGTGGCCGAGGTCGACGACATGGCCATGCTACGCCTCATGGCGCGTGAGGCCATTGGCCTAGTTCCACTACCCGCCATCGTCGTGCGCGACGAACTCGAGGCGGGTACACTGCGCGAGATCGTGCCTCTTCCCGGCATCGAAGAAGCCTTCTACGCCCTAACCTTTCAACGACAGTTCCAGAGCCCTGTCGCTGAGGAACTGATCGCCGCCGCGTCAAACTGGTGCGACTGACAAGAAGTCCGCGGCGGCATCTTGCGGTCCGCGGGACCTGCACCAATCTGCTTTGCGGTGACCGGGCCTCCTGGCGGCGGCGGCAAGACGCCCAGGCGGTGCAATTCTGGACTGATCTTCACCTCCTGATTTGTAATCAGGGGGTCTCGGGTTCGAATCCTGATGTCGGCACCAATAATGTCCCGCCATTCATGCCCTCTGCGACTGCATGCTTGGCATTATTCGGTCCTTCTGACGCGGAGCCGTGCTGCTTGGGCATCCGGCGGATAGTCTCGATCGTCGAGTATTAGCCGGGACATTGGCCATCAGGGCCATGCGTGCGCGCTTATGACCAAGCGGAACTTTTTTTCTGCGTGAGGTGCCCGCGACCTTATCCCCAGTTGCCGCGATGGAGGTTGTTTGGAGTGCATTGGCAGTCAATGCGACGAGGACAGACAATTATGCCCAAGGCCCTTGGTTTTCGGGCTTTTTGCCGTTTTAGGGCTTGATGCGCCGCGGGCTCAAGCCTTACCAACACACAGCAAATTCGTCCGCTGCGGCGGTGTGGGATGGAGTTTATTCCAGAGTGACCAGTGCTTCCCTGACGCATCTGCAGAGCCTTGAGGCTGAGAGCATCGCAATTTTGCGGGAGGTGGCGGCCAGCTTTGAGCGGCCGGTCATGATGTATTCCATCGGCAAGGATTCCAGCGTGCTGCTGCATTTGGCGCGCAAGGCGTTCTTTCCCAGCAAGATCCCATTTCCGCTGCTTCATGTGAACACCACCTGGAAGTTCCGCGAGATGATCGCCTTCCGCGACGCCATGGCGGAAAAGCATGGCTTCGACCTGATCTCGCATACCAATCCCGAAGGGCTGGCGAATGGCATCAACCCGTTCGATCATGGGTCTTCGCGCTTTACCGACATCATGAAGACGCAGGCTTTGCGGCAGGCGCTGGATGCCGGGCGTTATGATGCGGCGATCGGCGGAGCGCGGCGCGACGAAGAAAAATCGCGCGCCAAGGAGCGCATTTTCTCGCATCGCAATGCCAGCCATGCCTGGGACCCAAAAAACCAGCGGCCCGAACTGTGGAGGGTGTTCAATACGCGGCTCAACCCAGGCGAAAGCATGCGGGTGTTCCCGATCAGCAACTGGACCGAGCTCGACGTGTGGACCTATATCTATTCAGAAGGCATCGAACTGCCGACGCTATATTATGCCAAGGAGCGGCCGGTGGTGGAGCGCTCCGGCACGCTGATCATGGTCGATGATGAGCGTTTTCGGCTGGAGCCGGGCGAGGCGCCGCAGCAGGAAATGGTGCGTTTCCGGACGCTGGGCGATTATCCTTTGACTGGTGCGATCCGCTCGAGCGCCGCAACGCTGCCCGAGATCATCATGGAAATGCAGGCCAGCCGGACATCGGAGCGCGAGGGGCGGCTGATCGATAGTGACAGTGTCGGCTCGATGGAAAAAAAGAAGCAGGAAGGGTATTTCTGATGAGCCTTCCCCTGGCTACACCCGATACCGACATCTCGCTCTGGCTCGCCCAGCAGACCGACAAGTCGCTGCTGCGTTTCCTAACTTGCGGCAGCGTCGATGATGGCAAATCCACGCTGATCGGGCGGCTGCTCTATGACAGCCAGTTGATTCTCGACGACCAGTTGGCGAGCCTCAAAAAGGAAAGCCACAATCGTACGGTAGGCGAGGAAGGCATCGACTTCTCGCTGCTGGTCGATGGCCTCACCGCCGAGCGGGAGCAGGGCATCACCATCGACGTGGCTTATCGGTTTTTCTCGACCGACCAGCGCAAGTTCATCGTCGCCGATACGCCGGGCCACGAACAATATACCCGCAACATGGCGACCGGCGCATCCAATGCCGATCTGGCGCTGGTGCTGATCGACGCGCGCAAGGGCGTGCTGACCCAGACGCGGCGCCACAGTTTCATCCTGTCGCTGATCGGGGTGAAGCACGTAGTGCTGGTGGTCAACAAGATCGACCTGATGGGTTACGACGAGGCCACGTTCGACCGGATCGTCGCCGAATACCGCGCCTTTGCCGCGCCGCTTGGCTTCAAGACGCTGGCGGCTATTCCCGTTTCGGCGCTGCGTGGGGATAATATCCTCGCCAAGAGCGACCGCACGCCGTGGTTCGACGGAACGCCGCTGGTGCCTTATCTCGAGACCATCGAGGTTGCCGAGGACCGCACGCTGGGCAAGCTGCGCTTCCCGGTGCAATGGGTCAACCGGCCCAATCTCGACTTCCGCGGTTTTTCCGGCACGGTGGCGTCCGGCATCGTGGCGGTGGGAGACGAGGTGCTGATTGCATCCTCACGCAAGCCGGCGGTGGTTAAGCGGATCGTGACCATGGATGGTGATCTGCAGCGCGCCGTGGCTGGGCAGGCGGTGACGCTGGTACTCGATCGCGAGGTCGATATTTCGCGCGGCGACATGCTGAGCCATGCTGGCGAGACGCCGGAATTTTCCAACCAGTTCCAGGCGCGCGTCGTCTGGATGAGCGAAGAGCCGGCTTTTCCGGGACGGTCGTATTTGCTCAAGCTCGGTACCCAGCTGGTGCCAGCGACAATCACCGACCTGAAGTTCCGTACCAATGTGAATACGCTGGAACAGACGGCGGCGACCAAGGTCGACCTTAACGAGGTGGCGACGGTCACCATCGCCACCGACAAGCCGATCGCTTTCGATGCTTATGCCAGCAATGCGCTAACCGGCGGATTCATTCTGGTGGATCGCATCACCAACGCGACGCTGGGGGCGGGGACTATCGAGTTCGGCCTGCGCCGGGCGCAGAACCTTACCTATCAGTCGTTCGACGTGAACCGCGAGGTGCGCGCGCAGATGAAGGGCCAGTCGCCCAAGATCGTCTGGTTCACCGGCCTGTCTGGTTCGGGCAAATCATCCATCGCCAATCTGCTGGAGAAGCGGCTGACGGCCGACGGGCGGCACGCCTATATTCTGGATGGCGACAATGTGCGCCACGGGCTCAACAGGGATCTGGGCTTCACCGAAGCGGCGCGCGTCGAGAATATCCGCCGCGTGGCCGAGGTGGCCAAGCTGATGGCCGATGCGGGGCTGATCGTGCTGGTGTCGTTTATCTCGCCGTTCGAGAATGAACGCAGGCTGGCGCGGGAAATCGCGGGCGATATCGACTTCGTCGAAGTCTATGTCGATACGCCGCTGGAAGTGTGCGAGGCGCGCGATCCCAAAGGGTTGTACAAGCGCGCCCGCGCCGGGGAGATCAAGAATTTCACCGGCATCGACTCCCCGTTCGAGCCGCCGAGCACGCCCGATCTGGTGTTGCATGGTGGCGAGGAAGAACCGGTGGAACTGTCCGACAAACTACATGGCTGGTTGAAGTTCTAGGCACGAAACGGGCGCCATATGACGCCCGTTTTTTGCTCAATCAGGCGCGGCCGAACTCGTCTTCGATGCGGATGATGTCGTCCTCGCCAAGGTACGAGCCGGTCTGCACTTCGATCAGCTCAAGCTCGATCTTGCCCGGATTTGCCAAGCGGTGGACGCAACCCAGCGGCAGGTAGATCGACTGGTTTTCGCTCAGCGTTGTGATCGTGCCATCGACGGTTACCTCGGCGGTGCCGCGGACCACGATCCAGTGTTCGGCACGGTGGTGGTGCTTCTGCAGGCTCAGTTTCTTGCCCGGCTTGACGAACAGGCGCTTTACCTGGAAGCGGTCTCCAGCGAGCACTGACGCGTAGCCGCCCCACGGGCGATAGGCGGTCTTGTGGATTTCCGTCAGCCCGACAGTGTCCTTGCCCGCCCGCAGCGTCTTGACCATGCCGCCGACCTTCTGCGCCTCGGACAGGCGGCCGACATAGATCGCGTCATTGGTGGCCACCACGGCGATGTCATCGAGGCCGTTGACGGCGACATGGGCGTGATCGGTCACCACCAGTGAATTGGTGACATTGTCCAGGGTGACTTGGCCTTGGGTCACGTTCTGAGCCGCGTCTCGCGGGGCGTTTTTCCACACGGCGTCCCAACTGCCGAGGTCGGACCAGCTGAAATCGACGGCAACGACGGCCGCCTTGGCGGTCTTTTCGAATATGGCGTAATCAACTGAGATATTGGGTGCCGTGGCGAAGGCGGCTTCATCCAGGCGAATGAAATCGAGGTCGGACTTGGCGTTGGACACGGCGTCACGTGCCGCGCTTAGGGTTTCCGGCGCCAGCACTTCGCATTCGCGGAGGAAGCTGTCGGCGCCGATCATAAACATGCCGGAGTTCCAGAAGTAGCCGCCTTCAGCCAGCATCTGGGAGGCGCGCTCGGTGTTGGGCTTTTCGATGAAGCGCAACACTGGGCGCACGCCTGCGCCAACTGACGCCTCGGACTGGATATAGCCAAACCCTGTCTCGGGATGGGTCGGCTGGATGCCGAACGTCACAAGCAGGCCCGACGATGCTGCAGACTGCGCCTCGCGCACGGCCTGCCAATAGCCTTCGCTGACAGCGACGTCGTGGTCCGACGGCAGGATGTGCAGCACGGCATCGGGCCCGAAATGCTCACTGGCATAGGCTGCAGCGGCGGCAATGGCGACGGCAGTGTTGCGGGCCACCGGCTCAAGCAGGATGCCCGCGAGCGCAATGCCGAGTTCGGCGGCCTGTTCGGCCACGATGAAGCGATAGTCGGCGTTGGTGATGATGACAGCCGGTGTGTAGACGTCGTCGTTCGCCACGCGCTGCAGTGTATTCTGGAACAGGCTGGTCGGTCCGGTCAGCGGCAGGAACTGCTTGGGACGCGCCGAGCGCGACATCGGCCATAGCCGCGTTCCCTGGCCACCTGCCAGGATCACGGGGACAATCAGTTTACTCATGGTGCGGGGTCCTGCTCGGCTGAAATCTACACGGGCTTGCATCCGTGCTCGATAGTATTTTTCGGGGTCGTCTGCGGATCGCAAATCTGCAGTGGCATCACGCTGAGAGCAATTAGCACGCGACTACGATAGATCAAGTATCGGCTGTTGTTTTTGGTTGCGATGCGTCAGGCGCGTGCGGCAAAGTCGGTCTGATCGATGTCGTTGAGCGTCTTCATCATGAGGCCTTTGAAAACGGGTTCGCGCTCGTCTCGGTAAGCGACCACCTGTGGCAAGCCGTTGACGTGGCAGATCAGGGTGCCGGCCAGCGCCGCCAGGATTTCGCTCTTCATCAGGCTGAAAGCCCGCGCTCCCGGACCAACCACAAGAATGTGGGAGGGGTCGAACACCGCCATCATGCGGCCCAGGCCGAATCCAATCGCGCGTCCTGCGGTATTGAAGGCATGGGTAGCCGCGCGATTGCCCGCTTCAGCCCGCGCGATCATGCCCTCATATTCCTGCGGCGGCACTGCAGGGGCCGGGGTTGCAGTTTCCGGGACCGAATAAGCGGTGCGGAGCACACCATAATCGGACGCGTAAGCTTCAATGCAGCCGCGCATGCCACAACGGCACAGTGCACCATTTGGCAGGTGGTTCATATGGCCAAACTCTGTCGCACCTTCCTCGCCGCGTCCGAGGATCTTGCCCCGGAACGTCATGCCCATGGCGACTGTCGAGCCGACGAAGACAGTGGCGACGCTGGCGTCAGATAGCGCCGGATCGAGCCAGCGGGCGCCCTCGGCCAACAGGCGTCCACGCTTGTACAGAGCCACGGGGAGTGCGAACTCGGCGCTCAATTCCGCAACGAACGGCGTATCGGCGATGTGGGAAATGGGCGACCATCGGAGGCTAGGTTCATCGCGATCGAGGATCCCCTGGATGGAGATGGCCACGCGCTGCAGGACGGAGGCCTCTGCCGGATTGCGTTCTTTCAACTGGCGCAGGCGATCGGCGAGAAATTGCGTCGGCCGCGTTTCTGCAAACGTTCGCGGCGTGAGGGGAGTTTCTATCCGGTCGACCAGGACGCCGCCATAGTCGACCAGCGAGATACGCGCCCGATTGACGTCGATCTCAAACAAGGCAGCGGTGCCGACGCGACGGTTGAATCCGACGAGGGTTGCCGGACGGCCACGTCCACGCGCATCGGGCCGCTCTGTCGGTTCAAGGTCCACGATGATCTGCTGGACGATCAGATCGTGGGTGATGGCCGTGATGCTGGCGTGGCTCAGCCCCGTCGCAGCGGCAAGGGCCGTGCGCGACATCGGACCTTGCACGCGCAGGGCGCCCAGCACCAAGCCGCGGTTCTGTCGCCGGACACTGTCGCTATCGCTGACGTTCCGCGCCAAGCCGCACACTCCTTACCCCGAAACGCAACACACCATTCATTTCCGGATACCGCAATCGCATTTATTTCGAGTTTCGAAATTGAAGTTGACTTGGCTGAGGCACGCATGTCACACTTTTTTTCGAGCAGCGAAATTAATGCTCAGGGTGCCGGTGGAGGGTGCCCGCTGGGGTTATACCACCGGCAAACAGGTGGGCAGGAGGACTGGCCCACACGGGAGGACAGATATGAACAAGTTTCTAGCGGTCTTGCTTTGCACGACCGTCATCACCGGCTCGACCGGCGTCGCAGCCTTTGCGCAGGACGGGCTCACCGTCGGCGTCAGCTGGAACAATTTCCAAGAAGAGCGTTGGAAGACCGACGAGGCAGCCATCAAGGCCGTGCTAGACGCTGCCGGCGCAACCTATATCTCGGCTGACGCCCAGTCGTCGGCTTCCAAGCAGTTGACCGATATCGAAAGCCTGATTTCTCAGGGTGCCGATGCCATCATCGTGCTGGCCCAGGACAGCGAAGCTGTCGGTCCGGCCGTTGCTGCCGCCGTCGCCGAAGGCATCGCGGTGGTCGGCTATGACCGCCTGATCGAGAACCCCGACGCGTTCTACCTTACCTTCGACAACAAGGAAGTCGGTCGCCTGCAGGCTGCCGGCGTTGCAGCCGTACAGCCAACCGGCAACTTCGTCTTCATCAAGGGCAACAGTGCCGATCCCAATGCCGACTTCCTGTTCGAAGGACAGATGGAAGTACTGCAGGCCGGTATCGACTCCGGCGCCATCAAGAATGTCGGCGAAGCCTATACCGACAACTGGAACCCGGAAGTCGCCCAGGCGAACATGGAGCAGTTCCTGACCGCCAACAACAACGAGATCGACGCTGTCGTCGCCTCCAATGACGGTACTGCCGGTGGCGCCATTGCAGCATTGGCGGCCCAAGGTCTTGCCGGCTCCGTACCCGTCTCGGGCCAGGACGGCGATCACGCCGCCCTCAACCGCATCGCGCTCGGCACCCAGACCGTTTCGGTGTGGAAGGATGCACGCGAGCTTGGCAAGAAGGCCGCTGAAGTGGCCATCGAGCTGGCTGGCGGCACTGCACTCGACGCCGTCACCGGCGTGGTGCCGTTCTCGGGCGGGCCGAAGGGCGTCGCCATGAACGCCTTCTTCATCGCCCCCGTGGCCGTCACCAAGGATAACCTCAACGTCGTCATCGACGGTGGCTGGGTCTCCAAGGATGTGGTCTGCCAGGGCGTTGCGGCCGGCACGGTTGCTGCGTGTAACTAAGGCTAAGACGTAATAGTCTGACATCGAGATAGTGCCGCGGCGTTCGCGCTGCGGCACTGTTGTGACAGGGCCGCGCTACGGGCGGGGCGGTCCACCGGGAGAGCATCACTTTGGCAGAGCAGCAGGCCTATTCGGCCAATATCCATCCAAGCAAATTTGCACAGAATCCGCTGCAGCGCTTCCTGATGGCGACCGAGATCGACACGCGGCTGCTGGGAATGATCGGCGCTCTGGCCATCATCTGGATCGGCTTCAATGTGTTCTCAGGCGGGCTGTTCCTCACTCCGCGCAACCTGTGGAACCTGTCGGTGCAGACCGCTTCTGTAGCGGTCATGGTCACGGGGATGGTGCTGATCATCGTAACCCGCAATATCGATTTGTCGGTCGGCTCCGTGCTGGGCGTGGTCGGCATGGTGATGGGCGTAATGCAGACCGACATCCTGCCCAACCAGCTCGGGCTGGGCCTTGGCAATCCCTTGATCTGGGTGCTGTCGCTGGTCGGCGGGCTGCTTGTCGGCATCGGTATCGGCGCCTTGCAGGGCGTGATCATCGCTTATCTGCGTGTCCCCGCTTTCATCGTCACCCTGGGTGGCTACCTCGTGTGGCGTGGTGCAGCCTGGTGGGTCACCATGGGCCGCACGGTGGCGCCGATGGACCCGACGTTCCAGTTGATGGGCGGTGGCCCTGCAGGTTCGGTCGGCCAACGGTGGAGTTGGGTCGTCGCCAGCATCGCCTGTGCCGCCATTCTGATCGGACTTTACACGGGGCGCCGCCAGCGCCGCCGCTTCAGCTTCCCGCTACGCCCGCTCTGGGCAGAGGCGGCGCTGGGCGCCATCGGCTGCGGGCTGACTATTGGCGCCGTCTGGGTTGCCAACGCCTATCCCTGGCCGCGCCGCATTGCCGAGAATTATGCTGCTGCCAATGGCCTTACCGTGCCCGAAACAGGTCTGTTCATCTCCCACGGCATCGCCATCCCAGTGCTGATTGCGATGGGCGTCGGGGTGGTGATGAGCTTCATCTCAATGCGCACTCGCTTTGGCCGTTACGTGTTTGCCATGGGTGGAAATCCAGAAGCCGCCGAGCTCGCAGGCATCAATACACGCTGGGTCACGGTCAAGATTTTCATGCTGATGGGCGCGCTGTGCGCCATCGCGGCTGCTATTTCAACCGCTCGCCTCAACGCCGCGACCAATGCGCTAGGCACGCTGGACGAGCTTTACGTCATCGCTGCCGCGGTGATTGGCGGCACCTCACTGGCCGGCGGCGTTGGCTCGATTGCCGGCGCATTGCTGGGCGCGCTGGTGATGCAGTCGCTGCAGTCCGGAATGGTTTTGATGGGGATGGATAGCCCGCTGCAATCCATCGTCGTCGGCATAGTTCTCGTTTTCGCGGTGTGGCTCGACACGCTGTACCGCCGCAATAAACACTAGGAAGTCCTTGTCATGCTGGACACCAGAACGCCTCTCGTCGAAATGAACGACATTTCGATCTCCTTCGGCGGCATTCGCGCCGTGGATCGCGCTTCGATCGACCTGTTTCCCGGCGAAGTCGTTGGCCTGCTCGGCCATAACGGCGCCGGCAAGTCGACGCTGATCAAGATCCTGTCGGGCGCTTATCGGCGGGATACCGGCTCGATCCGCATCAACGGCGAAGATGCCAACATCAACAACCCGCGCGATGCCAAGGGCTATGGTATCGAGACGATCTACCAGCAGCTTGCCGTGGCCGACAATGTCGATGCCGCCGCAAACCTGTTCCTGGGACGCGAGATCATCACGCCGCTCGGCACGCTTGACGATGCCGCGATGGAGTCGAAAGCCCGCGAAGTGATGGGCCGGCTCAATCCTAACTTCCGTCGCTTCAAGGAGCCGGTGAAAGCGCTTTCCGGCGGTCAACGGCAATCGGTGGCGATTGCCCGGGCTATACTGTTCAACGCGCGCATCCTGATCATGGACGAGCCCACTGCAGCTCTTGGGCCGCAGGAAACTGCTCAGGTCGGCGATCTGATCAAGCAGCTCAAATCCGATGGCATCGGCATCTTCCTGATCAGCCATGACATCCACGACGTGTTCGACCTGGCTGACAGGGTGGTGGTGATGAAGAACGGGCAGGTGGTTGGCTCGGCCCGCACGCAAGACGTGAGCAAGGACGAAGTGCTGGGCATGATCATTCTCGGCAAGGTACCGCCTGGCGCCACCGCGGGCCCGGGAGCCATTGCGGGCTGAAACCATTGTAGCGCCGCACGGCGGCCATTAGGCTGAGCCTGCGAGGGGCATGAAATTGGCAACACGACGCAAGCAGCCGGTGAAGAAACTCGCCGCACCATCCCGCGCGGCGAAAGCCAAGGCGGAGAGTCATCGCCTAGGCCACAAGGTGGCTTCGCTGAAGCTACCGCGGCACGGCGGGCTAATTATCGGGATGGCCGTGGGAGCCGTAGTGTTCCTGATCACGCTCTTTGTGCTGCCGGTGTTCGCCGTTCCATTCGGCGCCATCACCATGTTCGTGGTCTATCTCGGCTTCATGGCGCTGATGCTGCCGGTGCTAACGCCGCAATTTCTGAAATCCCGCGCCGATAGCACGGATGCACCGACGGCCTTAATCTTCGTCGTGGTGCTGGGGGTGGTCGGCACTTCGTGCGTCACCTTGTTCATGGCTCTAAACGGGCAGGATGGACCGCTGCTGTATGAGGTGATCCTCAGCGTGGCTTCGGTGCTGCTGGGTTGGTTTGTAATCCACACCATGGCCGCGATGCACTATGCCTATGAGTATTACGAGTCGCCGTCGGCCAATCCTGACGGTCAGAGCAACGAGTTGATCGGCGGGCTGGATTTCCCCGAGGGCGACAATCCGGACGGCGTTGCGTTCCTCTATTTCGCCTATGTGATCGGCACAGCCTTTGCAGTCTCCGACATTCGCGTCACCTCCAACAAGATGCGCAAGATCGTCGTGATGCACTCGACCTTCTCGTACTTTTTCAACACGCTGATCGTTGCCGCGACCGTGAACGTGGCTGTAGCGGTGGGTAGCGTTTAGCCGGGTTGCCCCTCGTGGGTTCGCATGCGAAACCTTGGGCAATTGAGACCCAAGGAGAATCCCGCCATGAAAACCCGCGCCGCCGTCGCCTTCCAGGCCGGCAAGCCGCTTGAAATCGTCGAGGTCGATCTCGATGGCCCCAAGGCGGGCGAGGTTATGATCGAGATCAAGGCGACTGGACTGTGCCATACCGATGATTTCACGCTGTCGGGTGCCGATCCCGAAGGGCTGTTCCCGGCCATCCTCGGCCATGAAGGCGCTGGCGTTGTGGTCGATGTCGGGCCGGGCGTGACGTCGCTCAAGAAGGGCGACCATGTCATTCCGCTCTACACGCCGGAATGTCGCGAGTGCTATGCCTGCCGCTCGGGTAAGACCAATCTCTGCACCGCCATTCGCGCTACGCAGGGGCAGGGGCTGATGCCCGACGGCACCTCGCGCTTCAGCTTCGAGGGCAAGCCGATCTTCCACTACATGGGCTGCTCGACCTTCTCCAATTTCACCGTGCTGCCCGAGATCGCCGTCGCCAAGATCGACGCCTCAGCAGCCTTCGACAAAGTGTGCTACGTGGGCTGCGGCGTTACCACTGGCATTGGCGCGGTGATCAATACCGCCAAGGTGGAAATCGGCGCTACGGCGGTAGTGTTCGGCCTCGGTGGCATCGGTTTGAACGTGCTGCAGGGACTGCGCCTGGCCGGCGCCGACATGATCATCGGCGTCGACCTCAACAATGACAAGAAGGCCTGGGGCGAGCGCTTCGGGATGACGCACTTCGTCAATCCCAAGGAAATCGAGGGCGATATCGTGCCCTATATCGTCAACCTCACCAAGCGCCGCGGCGACCTGATCGGCGGCGCCGACTACACGTTCGACTGCACCGGCAATACGACGGTCATGCGCCAGGCTCTGGAATGCAGCCATCGTGGTTGGGGCAAGTCGGTGGTGATCGGCGTGGCGGGCGCGGGCAAGGAAATCTCCACCCGGCCGTTCCAGCTCGTCACCGGCCGCACCTGGATGGGCACGGCTTTTGGCGGCGCCAAGGGCCGCACCGACGTGCCCAAGATCGTCGATTGGTACCTCGACGGCAAGATCGAAATCGACCCGATGATCACCCACACGCTGCGCCTCGAAGACATCAACAAGGGCTTCGAAATGATGCATTCCGGCGAAAGCATCCGCAGCGTTGTGGTTTACTGAAGTCATGCCAGACCCGACCATCTTCGTCGACGCCGATGCCTGTCCCGTCAAGGATGAGGCGATGCGCGTGGCCGAGCGGCTGGGTCTGGTCGTCACCTATGTCTGCAATGGCGGCGTCAGGCCGTCGCGCGATCCAATGGTGCGGATCATCGTGGTGCCGCAAGGCGCGGACGCCGCCGATGACTGGATCGTCGAGCAGGCCAAGGCCAACGACATCGTGCTGACAGCCGATATCCCGCTCGCCAGCCGCGCCATCGACAAGGGCTGCCACGTTCTGGGCTTTAGCGGCAAGCCATTTACCCCGGCCTCGATCGGCATGGCGCTTGCGATGCGCGACCTCAACCAGCATCTGCGCGAGACCGGCGAAAGCAAAGGCTACAACCCCGGCTTCCGCCCCGCCGACCGCTCGGCGTTTCTCAGCGCATTGGATACGCTCGGTCGCAAGGCCAAAACTCTATCATGACAATAGACTTGGCATTGTAGCTACGCTACGGCGCGGGGTCGGTGAGGAAAGGCATGATATCCACGCCGTCGCCCGGAAATATCGAGAAATGCGGGTGGTTCTCGAACAAGCGGGCCGCCGCCTCGATCGTCTCTGCCTCCACCACGATGTAGCCGCAGAACGGGTTCACTGCCTCGGCGATGCCACCCTTGGTTACGCGCGTTGTCTTGCCCACCATGCCCCGTTCGGAAAACGACGCGGCATGTCTTGCCTCCCAATCCGTCCAGCGCTTTATACCGATTGCATTGACCGCGTCCTGCTCATGCTTTGGCATGCGGCGAAAGCGGTCAAGATCTTTGGGCTGCATGGTGTAAACGGCGAGAAAGCGGGGCATGGCGCACGCTCTTTTTGCTGTTGGACAGCGTGAGCCTAGACCTCCAGAACACCGGAGTCACTGCTCATTTTCTCACTTTTGATCCGCTCCGACTGACGGGTCCGATGTGTCCGGACTCGGGGACAGCAGGTGTAGAGTGTGAATCGGAATTCCCAAACTGAATTGGTTTTATTGAGTTTTTTGGCTTCAGCGGAATCGAAGTTTCCCAATAGCAGCAATCGGATTGAACCTCGGCTTTAATCCGGCAAAAGAAAAGGGCCGCCATCGGCGGCCCTGGACAGGGAACTTTGGGAAGCTCTTTAAATGGGTAACCAGTCTCGTACCTGATTTCGAAAATAAGCCCGGGCGCCTCGCTCGACGGCAATCGCGGGACTAATTCCATTTGCCGCCAGTTCGCGTGCGAGTGTTCCCGCTCTCCGCGGGCTACCTCCCGCCAGCTCTATGAGTCCAATTAAGTCCCTAGAGAGCTTGTCTACAGTTGAGCGGCTAAGGGCCGGCATCATTTGTCCGCTGCGTAGTTCCAGCTTCTGTTCGATGGTAATCCAGCCGTTTCGCCAGGCCGCATAGACAATTGATTGATCCAAGAAAGTGATGTCCGACGCTGCCCGAAACGAGAAGTGGTCCGGCCAAATCAGCGCGACTTCTACGTCTGACTTTTTGACGACTATCGACGCGTACGGCCTGCTCTCACTGGATAGTCTGCCAACCCACATCTTTCCCTCCAGTATATGCTGATGCAGCAAAACGGTGCCTTTCAGACATCTGGCTGTTGATTGCCGTTTGGATCTGACCCGGGATTGTCATTGAGAAGTGACCCGGTTGGACGATAGTTTCCCGCGATGCGGGGATGGTCAAGTGGCGGGTTTTTCCTTTCGTGTTTTGGGTGCCGCGGCG
>NZ_LAPV01000146.1 GCF_000971275.1 Devosia psychrophila
TCATGCATGTCGCGCCAGGGGCAGCCAACCCGCAGAACATGGAGCATGCCGTTCAGATAACGGCGATTGTCTTGCGCTGGTCGGGACTTGCGCCCTCGTTCAGCCGGCAAAAGCTCTCCAATGAGCCGCCACTCTGCGTCCGACAAATCCCCGCGTGCCAAAACCGCCTCCTAAAAAGCAGTCTTGAATCACAGCAAAGACGTTTTGGGAATCCAGTTTGTCAACACGACCTAGTGGATTTAAACACATAGGCGGAGGCGACCATCGGTTTCGAGTGCTCGCACCGACAGTCACCGACCTGTTAAACGTTTCGATCTGCGCTTAATATCTTGCAGCTCGTATGCTCTGCCGCACTGAGTTAGTGTCCGGTATCGAGTCAATAAGCAATTCACCGCCATTTGCTGCGCCGCAGCGGACATAGGCAGAGAACCGTCTCATGATTTCGCTGCTGCGCCGCGTCTTAGGGCATCGCCGGTCGTCTCTGGTCTGGAGCGATACGGCACCGGTGCGGGAGGAGCTGTTCGGCGTGGAACGGCTAGAACAGCATGCCGAGAGCCTAGCCGCTGCACAGCCGGTCACCAATACGCCGCCGCGGGTGCTGTCGCTGCATACGCGTCTCACCGACAATGCGGCGGTGCTGCTCGCCGCCTACCGCGCCAGTGCGGCCGAACTGGAAAGTGGCCGTGACGTGGTGCCCGCCGCTGAATGGGTACTCGACAATTATCACTTGATCGAAGAACAGATCCGGGAAATCCGGGACGATCTGCCGCCCGGCTTTTATCGCCAATTGCCCAAGCTCGCCGAGGGCCCTTT
Organism: Devosia psychrophila; assembly: GCF_000971275.1. Classification (GTDB taxonomy): domain Bacteria; phylum Pseudomonadota; class Alphaproteobacteria; order Rhizobiales; family Devosiaceae; genus Devosia; species Devosia psychrophila. Next base: position 814 of record NZ_LAPV01000146.1, read on the forward strand.
TGCCGGCTATCCAAGGGTGCTCGGGCTGGCCTGGGCGTTCGTCGCCCACACCGATAGCCTGTTCGATCCCCAAATCCTGGTCCGCTTCATTACCGCGTACCAGCGGGTGCAGCCGCTGACCATAGGCGAGCTGTGGGCCGTGGCGATCACCCTGCGCATCGTTCTCATCGAAAACCTGCGGCGACTGGCCGACCAGATGAGCATCGGGCGGATCAAGCGCGCCGACGCCAATGAGCTGGCCAACCGGCTGCTGGTCTCCGGCAATGCCCGATCGGCGCTCGACAACGACATTGCCCTGCGCTCATCGGCGCCGCTCTCGGAGGTGTTTGCCGCCCAGTTGGCCAAGCGCCTGCGCGACCGCGACCCCAGGACCACCCCTGCGCTCGGCTGGCTGGAAGAACGGCTTGGCCAGCAGGGCACCTCGATTGAAACGGTGGTGCAGCACGCCCAGCAACGGCAGGGCGCTTCCAATGTCAGTGTGCGCAATGTCATCACCAGCATGCGGCTGATCTCCGATATTGATTGGGCTGATCTGTTCGAGAGCGTCAGTCTTGTCGACGCCCGGCTGCGCCAGGGAAGCGCGTTCGGCGAGATGGATTTCGCCACCCGCAATCTCTATCGCAGCGCCATCGAGCAACTTGCCCGCGGCTCGGCGATCACCGAACTAGACGTCGCCGACGAGGCGCTAAAAGCGGCGCTGGTTGACCCCGACGCTGTCGATGCCGAGCGTACTACCGACCCGGGCTATTACCTGATCGCCGAGGGCCGGCCGGAGCTCGAACGCACAATTGCGTTTCACGCCCCGCCCCGGCTGCTGATCAGCCGGTTCAATGTCCGGCTGGGCATTGGCGGCTATATCGGCGCCATATTTTTGGTCACGGCACTGTTGCTGGCGCTGTCGCTCTGGGTGCTGGCTACGATGGGCGGGACGGCTGGGTGGCTGGCGGTTTTTGCAGTCCTGACGTTCTTGCCGATGACTGAGGTGGCCACGGCGCTGATCAATCGCGGCGTTGCCTGGAGTTTTGGCGCGACAACTCTACCAGGGCTGGAGCTGACCGACGGGATCCCCCAGTCGCTGCGCACGCTGGTCGCTGTTCCAACCCTGTTGACCGATGAAGCCGACCTGCTGGAGCAGGTCGAGCGGCTGGAGGTGCATTATCTTGCCGGCGCCGGCGGCGACCTAGTGTTCGCGCTATTGCCGGACGGCATGGATGCCAACCAGGAAATCGTCGACGGCGATGCTGCCTTACTGGCCGTGGCGGCTGCTGCCATCGACAAGTTGAACCAGCGCTATGGGCCGGCACCAGCGGGGGATCGTTTCATCCTGCTGCATCGGCAGCGGGTGTTTAATGCCAATGAAAACAAATGGATGGGATGGGAGCGCAAGCGCGGCAAGCTGCACGAACTCAACCGGCTGCTGCGCGGGGCGACCGACACGACATTCGTGCCGATTGCTGGCATTGCACCCCATGTTCCAAGCGATGTGCGCTACGTCATCACTCTGGACGCCGATACGCGGTTGCCGCGTGAGGCCGCGCTGCGGCTGATCGGAAAGATGGCTCATCCGCTCAATCGCCCCCGCTTCGACGTGGCCGAAAAACGCGTGGTCAAGGGCTACGGCATCTTGCAGCCGCGCGTTACCCCGTCGCTGCCGCAGGGCAGCGATGGATCGCTCTATCAGCGGGCCTTTTCGGGCCCGGGCGGCATGGATCCCTACGCAGCCGCGGTTTCGGATGTCTATCAGGACCTGTTTGGCGAGGGTTCCTATACCGGCAAGGGCATATACGACGTCGATGCCTTCGAAGCAGCACTCGAGGGACGTGTTCCCGAAAATGCCCTGCTGAGCCACGATCTGTTCGAAGGGATTTTTGCCCGGGCCGGCCTCGCCTCCGATATCGAAGTGGTCGAGGGGGCACCCTCGCGCTACGACGTTGCGGGCAAACGCCAGCATCGCTGGACCCGTGGCGACTGGCAATTGCTGCCCTGGCTCTTCAATCGGAAGTCCGGCGTCCACGCGGTGCCGGCGGTCGGGCGTGGAAAAATGCTCGACAATCTGCGTCGCTCCCTGTTGGCGCCGCTTGCCCTGTTGGGCCTGGGGCTGAGCTGGTTGCTGCCGGTGTGGCCGGGCGTTCTCGGCGTGCTCATCGTTCTCGGTACCATGGCGCTGCCGGCGCTTCTGCCCTCCTTATTGTCGGTGCTGCATCGCCGTACCGGCGTCCGGCTGCGCAACCATGTCGGCGCGGTGGCTGCGGATATGCGCATCGCGGCCACCCAGACATTTCTCGCCATCGCATTCCTGCCCGATCAGGCGTGGCGCATGGGCGATGCCATTGTCCGCACGCTGATACGGCTGTTTGTCACCCGCCGGCACTTGCTGGAATGGACCGCCGCGGCTCAATCAATGGGCAGTCCACGGCTCGATATGCTCGGTTTTTACCGGACAATGCTGGCCGGTACGGCGCTGGGTCTCGTCATCTGTGCTGGCGCTGTAGCCATTGGCCCGGCGTCTTGGCCGCTGGTGTTGCCGTTTGCCCTGATCTGGCTTTTTGCACCAGCACTGGCTCTTTGGGCGAGCCGCGCGCCCGCCCTGCCCAAGCGCCTCGTTCTATCCGCGACGGACGCCGCCCAGTTACGGCAGATCGCGCGCCGAACCTGGCGCTTCTTCGAGACCTTCGTCACGCCGGCAGATCACATGCTGCCGCCGGACAACTTCCAGGAAGACCCGCGGCCCGCCATCGCTCATCGAACGTCTCCCACCAATATCGGGCTCTACCTGCTTTCGACTGTTGCGGCCCGTGATTTTGGCTGGGCCGGGACCACCGAAACCATAGAGCGCCTCGAGGCGACATTTGCGTCGATCCGCCGGCTGAACAAGTTCCGCGGCCATTTGTTCAACTGGTACGACACGCAGGATCTGCGGTCGCTCGACCCGATCTATGTGTCATCCGTCGATAGCGGCAATCTGGCCGGGCACCTGATCGCCCTGGCCAATGCCTGCGAAGAGTGGACTTTGGCGCCATTGGCTTTCGATGGCCGCGCTGGTTTGGCCGATACATTGGAACTTGCGCTTGCGGCTCTTGCGGATTTACCCGCCGCACAGGGCGAGGTCGGGCAGCAATTGGCGACTGCCTTCGATGAGATAGAAGCCGAACTCAATGCCACGCGCACCACCGATGCGTCTTCGCCCACCCTCAGGCGGATGGCCGAAAAAGCCGCCAAGGCGGCACAGGACCTCATCCCGCTGGTTGGACATGACAGTTCGCTCGATCTGATGTTCTGGTGCGAGGCATTGCGTCGAACCGCGTTCCAGCACGAGCGCGACCTGCTGCAAGCCGGCATCCCGGCGACCGCGTTGGCCGAACGCCTGCAGGGGCTGGCCGATGCGGCGCGCGAGATGGCGCTAGCCATGGACTTTGCCTGGCTGCTCGATCCGGACCGCAAATTGCTGTCGATCGGCTATTCGTTAGTCGATAACAGTCTCGACCCCAGCTGTTATGATCTGCTGGCTTCCGAGGCCAGATCGGCAAGCCTGTTTGCCGTGGCCAAGGGCGACGTCACCACTCAGCATTGGTTCCGCCTGGGCCGGGCCGCAACGCCGCTGGGCAATGGCTCGGCGCTGATCTCGTGGTCCGGCTCGATGTTCGAGTATCTGATGCCGTCGCTGGTGATGCGCGAGCCGGTGGGGAGCCTGCTCGAAGAGACCACACGCCTCGTTGTCGAGCGCCAGCAGGCCTATGGACGCTCGCTGGGTGTGCCGTGGGGCATTTCGGAGTCCGCCTATAATGCCCGTGACATGGAGTTGACCTACCAATACTCCAATTTTGGCGTGCCCGGCCTTGGCCTCAAGCGTGGACTGTCCGACAATGTGGTGATTGCGCCTTATGCGACCGGCTTGGCCACCATGGTCGATCCGCATGACGCGCTGCGCAACTATCAGCGTCTAGCCGAAATGGGCGCCAACGGCCGTTATGGCTTCTTTGAAGCCCTGGACTTCACCCGCTCGCGGGTCCCGGAAAACAAGGACGTGGCCATCGTCCGCAACTTCATGGCCCATCACCAGGGCATGACCATCGTGGCGATCGCCAATACGTTGCTGGATGGCCAGATGCGTGACCGGTTCCACCGCGAACCAATGATCCGAGCCAGCGAACTGCTGTTGCAGGAACGCGTGCCACGCGACATCGTCACCACCCACCCGCGCGCCGAGGAGGTCAAAGCCTCACCGGACGAGGTTATCGGGGAAGCGCCCGCCGTGCGCCACCTGCACGCTCCATCTGGCGGCCAGCCCATCACCCATCTGCTTTCGAATGGGCGCTATGCGGTGATGCTCACCGCTGCCGGCTCCGGCTATAGCCGCTGGCGCGATATCGCCATTACGCGGTGGCGGGAAGACGTGACCCGTGACGACTGGGGCTCCTTCATCATTTTCCGCGACGTCCAGAGCGGCAATGTGTGGTCCGCCGGCGCGCAGCCGGTCAAGAACGATGCCGATCATGATGAGGTCATCTTTGGCGAAGATCATGCCGAGTTCACGCGCCGCTATGGCTCACTGACCACAGCGATGGATGTGCTGGTCTCGGGCGAGGATGATGGCGAAGTGCGCCGGGTCACACTGACCAATACCGGCAGGCGCGCCCGCGAGATTGAGCTGACCTCCTACGCCGAAGTCGTGCTCACCACTCCGGCGACGGACAATGCCCATCCCGCCTTCGCCAAGATGTTCGTGCAGACCGAGCATCTGGCCGAGTTCGACGCCATCATTGCCACCCGCCGCCCCCGCTCAGCAGCCGAGCCGGAAGTCTGGGCCGCCCATTTCGCGGTGGTGGAAGGCGAACTGGCGGCCGACCCACAATACGAAACCGATCGAGCGCGCTTTATCGGGAAGGCCCGTGCGCTCGGAGATGCGGCCGTGCTCCGAACGGGTGAGCCGCTCTCGAATACCGTCGGAACGGTTCTGGACCCGATCTTTTCGCTGCGCCGCCGCCTGCGGGTGGTGCCCGGCAAGGTCTCGCGCGTGGCCTTCTGGACCATCGTCGCCGCTTCGCGTGCCGAGCTGCTGGATTTGCTCGACAAGCACCATGACCGTAGCGCGTTCGAGCGCGCCAAGACCCTGGCCTGGACCCAGGCGCAGGTCCAGTTGCGTCACCTGGATGTCGGGGCACAGGAGGCCGCCGACTTCCAGCGCTTGGCGGCGCCGCTTCTTTATGCCGACCGCCGCTTCCGACCGCCCTCGGATCTAATTATTAAAGGCGCCGGCTCACAGCCGGGACTATGGCCGCTGTCCATTTCCGGCGATCTGCCGATCGTGCTGTTGCGCATCGAGGATATCGAGGACATCGCCCAGGTTCGCCAATTGTTGCGCGCCCAGGAATACTGGCGGATGAAGCGGCTCGGGGTCGATCTAGTCATCATCAACGAGCGCGGCTCATCCTATGTGCAGGATTTGCAGATTGCTATTGAGACCGCAGTCCGCAGCAGCCAGCTGCGACCAAGTTTTGGGGAGCCGCTCGGGCAAGGCACTGTCTATACGTTGCGCGCCGACCTGATGAGCGTCGAGGTGCGCGCACTACTCCGATCGGTCGCCCGGGTGGTTCTCAACGCGCATCACGGCTCGATCGCCAACCAGCTCGACCTGGTGCTGACAGCGGCGGTCCCGCCATTGCTGGTGCGCCGGCATCGGATAGGTGTACCCGTCATCCTGCTGACGCCGGAGTTGGAATTCTTCAACGGTCTGGGTGGCTTCGACAAGGACGGCACCGAGTATGTGACTGTCCTCAACGCGGGCCAGAACACCCCTGTCCCGTGGATCAACGTCATTTCCAACCCTGATTTCGGCTTCCAGGTTTCCACCGAAGGCAGCGGCTATAGCTGGGCTGAAAACAGCCGCGAAAACCAGCTGACGCAATGGTCCAACGATCCCGTCACCGATCCGACCGGCGAAGCATTCTACATTCGCGACGAAGACAGTGGCGAACTCTGGAGCCCGACGGCCCAGCCGATCCGCGACGGCGGCACCTATGTCTCCCGCCACGGCTTTGGCTATAGCAGCTTCGAGCACACTGCCAATGGTATCGCGACCGATCTGCTGCAATACGTGCCGCTGGCCGATCCGATCAAGATTTCGCGCCTGACCCTCACCAATCTGTCGGGCAAGCCCCGGCGCCTTTCTGTCACGAGCTATGCCGAATGGGTCCTCGGGACGTCGCGCGGCGCCTCGGCCCCGTTCATTGCGACGGAGGTCGACGCGTCCACCGGAGCAATACTGGCCCACAATCCATGGAGCCCAGCCTTTTCGAGCCGCACAGCTTTTGCCGATCTTGGCGGCCAGCAGACCGGCAGGACGGCCGACCGCACCGAATTTATCGGTCGCCACGGCAGCCTGGCCGCGCCAGCCGCATTGCTCGGTCGATCCCCCCTCCTGGGCGCCAGCGGCGCCGGGCTTGATCCCTGTGCTGCGCTGCAGCGGTTCATCGACCTGGGCGTCGGCGAGACTGTCGAAGTGGTATCGTTCATCGGGCAAAGCAGCTCGCCCGAGGCCGCGCGATCCCTGATCACCCGCTATCGTGCCGCTGACCTTGACGTGGTCCTCGCCGAAGTCGCCAACCATTGGCGCGAGCTGCTTGGCGCCATTCAGGTGAAGACGCCGGATCGCGCCATGGACATCATGCTCAATGGCTGGCTGCTCTATCAGACCCTGGCCTGCCGTGTCTGGGCCCGCTCGGCCTTCTATCAAGCCAGCGGCGCCTATGGCTTCCGCGACCAGTTGCAGGACGGCATGGCGCTGACTTTTGCGCGCCCCGAGGAAACCCGGCACCATCTGCTTCGAGCGGCCGCCCGCCAGTTCCCCGAGGGTGACGTCCAGCATTGGTGGCTGCCGCAATCGGGCCAAGGGGTTCGCACGCGGATTTCCGATGATCGCGTCTGGTTGGCCTTTGCCACCGCGACCTATGTCCTTGCGGCGGACGACAGCACTGTCCTCGACGAGAACGTGCCTTTCCTTGAAGGGCCGCGCCTGCGCCCAGAAGAACACGACGCATTCTTCCAACCGATGGTTGCCGGAGAGTTTGCGACCCTGTTCGAGCATTGTGCGCGCGGGCTGGACCAGTGCCTCGAACTGACCGGCGAACATGGCCTGCCCTTGATGGGCACCGGCGATTGGAACGACGGCATGAGCCGGGTCGGCGAAGGCGGCAAGGGCGAGAGCGTCTGGCTTGGCTGGCTGCTCATCCGCACCATCACGCTGTTCCTGCCCCTTGCAGAAGCTCGCGCCCCCGAGCGCGCGCAGCGTTGGCGCACCCATATGGCCAGTGTCAAGTTAGCGCTTGAACGCCATGCCTGGGACGGCGAATGGTATCGCCGTGCCACATTTGACGATGGCACCTGGCTCGGCTCAAAACTGAGCGGCGAATGCCAGATCGACTCCATCGCCCAATCCTGGGCCGTGCTGTCCGGCGCTGCCGATCCATCGCGGGCCGCAACCAGCATGGAATCGCTGCAACGGCATTTAATCCGGCGCGACGATGGCCTGGCCCTGCTCTTCATCCCGCCCTTCGACAAGACCCCGCACGATCCGGGCTACATCAAGGGCTATCCGCCGGGCCTGCGCGAGAACGGCGGTCAGTATAGCCACGCTGCAATGTGGGCAATCATGGCCTTTGCCAAACTCGGCCAAGGCGACGAGGCCCACGATTTGTTCGGGCTGCTCAATCCCATCAATCATGCGCACACGCCCGAGCAGGTGGACCGCTACAAGGTCGAACCCTATGTGATCGCTGCCGACGTCTATTCGGTCGCCCCCCATGTCGGCCGTGGCGGTTGGACCTGGTACACCGGATCGGCCGGCTGGATGCATCGCGCCGGCATTGAAGCGATCCTGGGCATCCGCCGCGAAGGCCAAATACTTGTGATCGCCCCCTGTATCCCGACCACATGGACTGACTTCGAAGCCAGCGTAAAACTCGGCACCACGCGATACGATGTCAGCGTCAAAAACGCTTCCCACGCCAGCCCCGACACCCGCCGGGTCATCCTCGATGACGCCGTCCTAGCCCCATCCACCGGCGATCTACGCCTGCCCCTCGATGGGCGCAGCCACGTCCTGACGATCCATTTGGGAGGTTAGAAGCCCATCTCCCTACGGCTTTGCACGGAACATAATTTGGTTGCAATTGTGATTGCTAGAACGCCGAGCGCAATAGTGCGGTCACCGCTCAATGTGAGGCCCACTTCGAAGGCGCTCAGATCCCATGGGCCGCTGCCCAAAAGGCGGCAAATCCGCCACGCACGGGCCCAAAAAAGCCCGCAATCGACGCCGTTCCTGCCAAGGGCCCAATCGCGGCAATCGATGGGCTTGAGAAATGCAGCGGCCTGCTCACCGCGCGGTATGACTCGAAGAGCCTTCACGCCGTTCTGGGCAAGGATTTATTGTTGTGCTCGCGGCATCAGGACCATTCAACGCCGCGGGGATCCCGTCAGACATTCCAGTTTAGCGCTTCGAACGACGTTAGCCGCAGGCAGGCAATTTCCAGCTATGCCAAGAGCGCCATACGGCTTTAAACGCTAGCCCGCCCTTAACTCTTTGCGAGCGCCATCTCTTCGGCACGAACGCGAATCGTGAGGACGGCGACGTTGGCGATTGAAAATATCAGGGCATACCAATTGAGCCCGTAGACAATCGGCAGCACCGCGATTTCACCAACGACGACGGCATAATTCGGATGGGAAAGCCAGCGGTAAGGTCCGCGAGCCACCAACGGAGCTTCCGGCAGGACGATGATGCGGGTAGTCCAGCGTTCTCCTAGGCTGACCAGCACCCAAATGCGCAGAACCTGAAATAGGATGAAAGCGGTTAGCCAAAGCGGCTGGATGGGCAAGTTCCAGGCCAGAACCCAAAGGCCGCCAAGCCAAGTCGCATGCAGCAACACGATCAATGGGTAATGACCGGCCCCATGCTCCACAGCGCCCCGTGACAGCAGACGCGCGGTGTTATGGCGCGCGAGAACCAGTTCGCCCAAGCGCTCGAGACTCACAAACGCCAGCAGGGCAATGGACCAGGTCATGCGACAGCGCGCAGCGAGACGCAACTAGCCGAGAAGCCCGGCCCCATAGCGGTCAGCAATGACCTGTGCTGCAGGCCATGCCGTCGCAGCCGGTCGAGAACAAACAGCGCTGTGGGCGCGGACATGTTGCGATAGTCGTTGAGCACTTCCCGCTCGATATCGAGACTACCCTTTTCCAGCGACAAAGCCCGTTCTAGAGCATCCACCACCTTAATGCCGCCTGGATGACAGGCGAAACGATCAATATCTGAGCGTGTCAGGTCATGGCGGGCGAGGATGCCATCCACAGCCGGCCCCATCTCGGCTTCGGCGAAGGGCGGAATGGAGCGATCGAAGATCACCCCAAAGCCCTGCGGATCGACGCTCCAGCCCATGATGTCCAGCGTGTTGGGCCAAGTGTGCTGACCGGCAAACTCCACATCGGCCATGCCGCCTTCCCCGGCCCGCAAAATGCAGGCCGCGGCGCCGTAGCCAAACAGCGCAGTGGCGACGATGTTGGCCTTGGTCATTTCGTCGAGGCGGAACGAGAGGGTACACAGTTCCACAGCGACGATCAGCACATTGGTGCCGGGCCGCGCCTGCGCCAGTCGTGCGCCGATGGCAAGACCGGACACACCGCCGGCGCAGCCCAGACCGAAAACCGGCACGCGCTCGATATCACTGGGGAAACCCACCTGGCCCCACACCCGTGCTTCAAGCGAAGGCGTCGCGATCCCCGTTGAGGATATCGTCACCACAGTGTCGATATCGGCCGCCGTTAGCCCGGCTTCATCGAGCGCCTTGGTGGCGGCTTCGATGAATAGAGATCCCGCCGTCTCGAGATATACCCCAGTGCGTCTTGGCCAACCACGCGGTTGGAAAAACCATTCGATTGGACGGGCGGCATGACGCTTATGGATGCCGGCGCTGTCAAAGACTTTAGCCATGCGGTCAAACTCACGGAACCGCGGTCCAAAAATTTCGCCTGCCGCTGTAGCAACATCGCTTTGCAGTAGGATATTGGCGGGAACCGCGGTGGCGGTCGAGATGAGCTGGGTCAACTGGGGCACGTCACAAATCCTTTCCGTCATGGACAGGTCGCTTGAGCGCGAAAGAAGCGTTTGACGGAACGAAGCGCTTCATCACATCAAAAATAGGCAAGGTCACACGACAGCGCCGAAGAGCCTGCCGATGCCGGCAGTCAGCGCCAGAGCTAAGGCCCCCCAAAAAACCACGCGTGCCATGGCCCGAAATATGGGCGCGCCACCCGCCTGCGCACCCAAAGCACCAAGTAGGGCAAGAAAGGCTAATGCCCCAGCAGAAACGCTTGGGATGATCCAGTCCTGTGGAACGAGAACCGCGGTCGCCAATGGCAGGGCGGCGCCAATCGAAAACGTGGCCGCAGAAGTGAGCGCCGCCTGGATTGGGCGCGCCGTGGTGAATTCGGAAATTCCAAGTTCGTCGCGGGCATGAGCCGCCAACGCATCGTGGGCCGTCAGTTGGTCCGCAACCTGCAAGGCCAGAGCAGGATCGAGCCCGCGCTTCTCATAGATGCCTGCCAGTTCGCGCCGTTCCGCTTCGGGCTCATCTACCAGTTCCCTAGTCTCGCGGGCGATATCTGCACGCTCGGTGTCCAGTTGCGAGCTGACCGACACATATTCGCCGGCCGCCATCGACATTGCTCCCGCCACTAGTCCGGCGACACCGGCCACTATAATGGCCGGGCGGTCGGTTGATGCGGCAGCGACGCCGACGATCAGGCTGGCCGTTGAGACGATGCCGTCGTTGGCGCCGAGTACGGCGGCACGTAGCCAGCCAATCCGCGAAACGGCATGGTTCTCCGAATGAGTTTGCAGCCGGCTCATGCAGATCGCCCCGATTTTGCGATGATCAGCATGCGCTTGAGCGTGCCGTCGCGCAGCACGAAGTGGTGGAACAGCGCGGCTCCGGCATGGATTACAATCAGCACAATGAACGCCGGTTTGGCCAGTTGGTGGAACTCGCCCATTCCCGGATTGATGTGGACGGTGATCAGCCCCGTCACAGGCACCACGGCCAGCAGGATGTAAAACAGCCAGTGCGTCGTCCTTGCTGCTAGAGCCATCAGGGCATTGCCCTCCGCTGGAGCCGGCGCACCGAGACGCAGCCGTACGGCAAGCCGCACGGCGAACAACACCAGCACCGAGATGCCGACCCAATAATGTGCCGTCGCCAAAACCGCATCGGTCGCACCGAGTGTCGTGCCCTCTTCGGCAGCATCGGTGGCTGCTACCATGCTTTCACCGAACACCAGTTGGAAGAGCACCAGCGCGGCGATCAGCCAATGCAAACCGATCTGGATCGGGGCATAGCTATTGTCCACTTGCAGGTTCATCGCCGGTGTCCTTGTTTTTGTTGGTATGAGTCGGGTGAGAATGCGCCAACGCAGATTGCCCGCAGCGTGAACTACAGCTTTGGCCCGCAGGGCAACATCAACCGCGACGGCGAAGCGACAGAAATGAAGGAAGCTGCGGTCGCCGAAACCGAGGACAGCGAACTGCAATAGCGGCTGCGCCTTGAAACGCTCGAGTCGGACGGAGAAATGGTTCGCCCAGTCAAGCGCGCCGCCATCGCCGCGGGTCCCAGTCAGCAGGAGAAGCTGTTTGGCCAACGGATAGTCGCTCGCCAATGTGTTCATGGTAAGCAACATGCACTTTGTAGCCGGCCGGCGCTAGTTGTTGATGCAGATGAACGGAAAGCCTTGAGATGGATTGTCACCGCTGCCCACCAGCATGACAATATCGGCGTGACGAGGGCCGTGATTGTGCAGGATGATGCCGACACGGCCACCGTTCAAGGTTCTTAGATTTCCGGACATAACGGCATCACTAAGCGCACCGGTAGTCGAGGCCTGCACAAGTAGCACCAAAAACGGCTAAAACCGTGAGCGCCAGCTCGAAGATGATCCAGTAACAGCGGAGCAACCCCCACGGCGAAACCAGTGCTTGCAAAATCCCGAATAGCAGGGGAGGCCACACCTAAAGGCACGATGCCCACCAGGTCGCACGATAGGTGCTCAATGGTTGGCTGTTCTCGGGCGGCAGTTGCACTCAGATCTCGTCGTCGCAACTGCATTGAGCGGTGTAGGAGGCAGCCGAGGTCGCGGGCATCCCATGCAAGTCAGCCCGCACACGCTGCGTCAGCTTTGCCACCTACCTCTTGGAGCAGGTTGATATCCACGTTATCCAAGTGCCGCTTGGGCACGGCAAGCTCGATGACACCTCACTCTACACGCCGCATACTGGCCGTTCGACCGGCTGTTGACGCTGACGCAAGACAAGGTAGCACACAACTAGACCAGTGCGCGCCATCGAGGTCGCCTATGTCTTCCGCTGCCGGCCCTGCCTATCGGGTTGCCATGCCGGGCACCTGAGCTTGGACCAGATCGAGGTTATGTCGGCGAGCGAACGCTGCGCCGCTGCACTTGGCGGTCGCGTCGGAGCTTGCCAAGACTGTCGTCGGCGCAGGACCCACTTTCGCACCTCGCCGGACCACAGAAAGGCACATGGTGCCGCAGACTAGCCATTGATCGAGCTTATGGGCATGGACGACCGCGACCTCAGGGCAAGTGACCGCGCGATGGCGCCCCAGAGCAAGCGATTGGCGAAAATGTTCTGGAAAGCGCTGGTGGTTTCCGAGCGCGCATTCAGACGTTTAAACAACTAAACCGCAAACCAGCAGTTTGACGCTTCGAGACCCCGCAATTGGCGCATCGCTGTTGGAGTGCTGTGTGTTATAGTTAAGCATCGTCGGGGCCCCCATTAGACATCGTGCAGCTGAGAATTGCGTTTTCGGCCCACGCTCCTAATTTTTTGCGAGGATCAACATGCAACCGTTCACTTTTCGGGGCCAGATCGCCGGTGGCTCGGCGTGACTATTCGAGAAGGTGGGGCCACGGTCCAAGTTGGCGGTCTTGGAACGAGCGTTGCAGACCGGCACCGCAAAGCCGCGCGAATAAAAGAGACCCCGTTTCGCGAGTTTTACGAGGCCAGTCCGGATGCAGTATTCGTGTTTGACTATTCCGGCCGGATCATCTTCGCCAATAATCGCGTCGAAGCCATGTTGGGCTACCACCCCAACGAACTGCTTGGCATGCCTCCTAGTGTTCTTATGCCGGAACGGTACCGAGACCTTCATTCGGGTCATATGGATCGTTTCATGAACGACCCCAGTCCCCGCATGATGGGCGCTGGGCTGGAGATGTCGGCGCTTCGGAAGGACGGCAGTGAATTCCCTATCGAGATCAGTCTAAGCCCATTCGATGCGGCCGACGGGCTGGTAGTGATCGCTGCCATGCGGGATATCACGGCTAAAGGTCTCAAGAGCAACAGCTTAGAATCCGAAAATTCCAACCTGCGGGACTTGCTGGGACTAGCCAGAAACGACGTCTCGCGCCTCCTTTATCAGGCAGGAACTGACGCCACCGAGCACGAGACCGGAACGCGATTGCAGCGTCTCCTCCTAGAGGAGTTGCATCATCGCGTGAAGAACATGCTGGCGACAGTCATGGCAATCACGTCGGAGAGCTTGCGGACTGCGAAAAACGTAGAGCAAGGCCGATCGGCCATCGCGAGCCGCCTGACTGCGATGGGTAGGGCGCAGGATCTATTGCTCCGAACAGACGAGTCCGGCGCGCATTTGATTGACGTTGTTCGCGCCGCAATTGACCCCTTTGACAACGGGGACGTTCGGCGGTTTATCGTTCAGAACGCGCTGATCGAGATCGGCCCAGGGGCGGTCCTGCCTCTCACTTTATCTCTGAATGAGCTATGCACCAATGCGGTCAAATACGGCGCATTGTCCAACACTACAGGGCGTGTAAGTATCACATCGACCGCCGATGAACAGACGCGGCTATTCACGCTGCGATGGACCGAGACGGGTGGTCCAGCGGTGCAGGAGCCCACCCAGCACAGTTTCGGCACTCGCCTGCTCGGCGCCCTTGCCGCGCAACTTCATGGTGAAGTGCGACTGAGATTCGAGCCGACGGGGGTTGATTACCAACTCAACATTCCCCTCGCTCTCTTGGGAGCGCCCCGCAGCACTTGAGATTGGCGCCGTGGCCAGCCGTGGCCTCATTTTGGCCACGAGCACATCGATGCCTTTGGAGGGAGCTAGGACCGGTTAATATAAGTAGGAACCTGCGGACGTTTCCTGTCGCGACAGCCGCCATAGCGGATGGTTGTTACGCTGCGGCTGAATCGCAACTTATACCAACGGGGATTATTTGTGACTCGTTTTGGATTCCTTCTCCAGGGAATTACTGATTCCATGGGGCGAAGGAAATTCGCCCATGACAGTCTCGGTTCGGATCAGGCAGGATTATTCGTCGCAAGAGCTTCGGCGCCTGGCATCACGGAGCAAAGACGCCAATCAAAGC
>NZ_LAPV01000147.1 GCF_000971275.1 Devosia psychrophila
ACCTACGACGCCATCATCGATGCCGCTTGTCAGGCATGGCGAAATCTCGTCGACCAGCCGACAACCATAACATCGATCGGCATGCGTGAATGGGCACACACCGGTCAATCGTGAGCGCCGTTGGTATGATACCGGTGATCTTCATCCTCTCTGACTTGATCTGATTTGCGGCAGCCTCTTGCGATAGCTCTAGCGGTTGGCGCGCGGCGACCTATCTGACAGGGTAGACGTTAAGCCACCGAGGAATTGCCGATGAAGCTGTCCACGCGCTGCCTGCTCCCCGTTGCCGCTGCACTGGGACTCACCGCCCCGGCTTTGGCCGATCCCGGCATGTGGGAGGTACGCGATGGCGACAGTGCAATCTGGCTGTTCGGCTCATTCCACATTTTACCCAACGGGCTGCAGTGGCGCACCGCGCTGTTCGACAAGGTGCTGACTGACGCCTACAAGGTGGTGTTCGAGACCGATATCGGACCGGCAGCCATGGCCCAGGTCGGTGCGGCGGCCTTCGTTCGCGGCATCTATATGGATGGCACTCTGTTGACCGACGTGATCGACCCGGATCTCGAGGCCAACTTGCGGCAGCAGGCGCAAACTATCGGCCTGCCGCTGGGCCCGGTACTGGCGATGAAGCCATGGATGGCAGCTAATGCCATCAGCGTCGCCGCGCTGGCGGCCGAAGGATATTCCGAGGAAGGCGTTGAGTTCGTGCTGCAGCCTGAACTGGCGCCCGGGCGAATGGAATTTCTGGAGACCGGTGACGAGCAGCTGGATGTGCTCGCGGGGGCGTCCGAGGCCGAGCAGATCGCCATGCTCGAATCGACGCTGGATGAAATTGCTACCCTGCCAAAGGTGATGGACAAGATGCTTGGCAGTTGGGCCGATGGCACGCCTGAGCGGCTGTCCGAAATGTTCAAGACTGAAATGGGCGGCTTCGAGACGGCGTTTATCGACCGGCTGCTTTATACGCGAAATCGCAACTGGATGGCACCGTTGGAAACTATGCTGGCGGACAATCAGGAAAATCTGGTGGTGGTCGGTGCAGCCCATCTGATCGGAGATGGCAGCGTGCTCGACCTGCTCGACAAGGCCGGCTACGAGGTCGAGCGCATTCAATAAATAGGGCACCGCGAACGGTGCCCTATGATTATTAGACCTCGCTGAGCTTGGTCCACTTGCCGTCGTTCTGGCTCGACTGCACCGAGGCCACGATGAACTGCATGCCTTCGACGCCATCGGCCAACGTGGGCAACAGGCCCTCATAGGCCGCTCCATCGCCGCGGATAACGGCTGCGAACTGGCTGTATAGCGTCGCAAAAGCTTCGAGGTAGCCTTCGGGATGTCCGGACGGAATGCGGACATTCATTGTGGAGGCGGCATTGCCAGAGATGGCGCCGCCACGGGTCAACAACTGCTTGGGCTTACCGAATTCGGTGAACCACATGTAGTTGGGGTTGTCCTGACGCCATTCGAGGCCGCCCTTGTCGCCGTAGATGCGGAGCTGCAGGCCATTCTCGCACCCAACTGCCACCTGGCTGGCCCAGAGCATACCCTTGGCACCGCCTTCGAAGCGCAGCATGATGTGGACGTTATCATCGAGCTGGCGGCCGGCGACGAAGCTGGTGAGATCGGCCGAAACCGCGTCGGTCTTCAGACCGGTGACGAAGCGGGCCAGGTTGTAGGCATGGGTGCCGATATCGCCGATGGCGCCGCCAGCGCCGGATCGGGCCGGATCGGTACGCCATGAGGCCTGCTTGTTATCGTCGCTGGTCGCTTCGGTGAGCCAATCCTGCGGGTATTCAGCCTGGACGACACGGATGTTGCCCAGCGCGCCCGACGCGACCAGTTCCTTGGCCTGACGGATTAGTGGATAGCCGGTGTAATTGTGCGTCAGAAGGAATTTGGCGCCGTTCTTGGGCTTGATCTCGGCTAGCTTGCGGGCGTCTTCCAGCGTCGAGGTGATCGGCTTGTCGCAGATGACGTGGATACCGGCTTCAAGGAAGGCCTTGGCCGGGCCATAGTGCATGTGGTTGGGCGTCACGATCGACACCGCCTCGATGCCATCAGGACGGGCAGCTTCGGCGCGCGCCATCTGCTCATATGAGGTGTAGATGCGGTCTTCGGCGAGGCCGAGATTGCGACCGGACTCCTGGGCCACGTCGGGGCGCGACGACAGGGCGCCGGCCACCAGATCGTAGTCACCATCGATGCGGGAGGCCACGCGGTGCACGTAGCCGATGAAGGCCCCCGTGCCGCCGCCAACCATGCCGAGGCGAATGCGCTTTGCGCCATTTTCAGCCATAATTGTTCCCTCTTGCCTAATGTGTCTCGGGGGCAGCGATCGGATCGATGCCGATATAGAGATCGTGCGGTGTAACTGTTCCATCGGCCTGATAGCCGAAATCGAGCTTGAAGATGCCCGCCGGAATGCCAAGCTCCTCTGCGTCGTCATAAATCGTCTGAAACGTCGCTGCTATTGCCCTGAGCGGCCCAGTGTGGCGACGATG
This sequence comes from Devosia psychrophila, assembly GCF_000971275.1. GTDB lineage: Bacteria > Pseudomonadota > Alphaproteobacteria > Rhizobiales > Devosiaceae > Devosia > Devosia psychrophila. The sequence continues at coordinate 2,508 of NZ_LAPV01000147.1, forward strand.
CCGATAATTATTGGCAGGAATGTGTAGCAGCTTCAGTCCTGCCGGAGCCGCCTTGCACCCGAAGACGCGCTGGCCGACAAATTCAAAGAAGGTGCCGTCTTCCATGGCGAGGCTGACGCCGACATAAGCGTCCACTTTGCGGGCCAACGCGGCAACCGCGTCCGCTTCGGCGAAGAGGCGTCTCCACCCCTCCGGCACGATTTTCGGCAAGTCCTGCCAGCCCCCTGAGACCGGGAGGCCGACAAGCGTCAATGCGTCCAGCGATACGGTTTCGATCTCCGATCCGGTCATCAGCTCAGACCCAGAATCTTCCGGTTCGCCGCCAGATCAGTGCCTGCCGAAGCGAAGTCATCGAAGGCGTGTTCGGTGACGCGGATGATATGGTTCTTGATGAATTCGGCGCCTTCGCGGGCACCGTCCTCGGGGTGCTTGATGGCGCATTCCCATTCGAGCACCGCCCAGCCGGCGAAGTCATACTGCGCCATTTTGGAGAACACCGAGGCGAAATCCACCTGACCATCGCCGAGCGAACGGAAACGTCCTGCCCGGTTGATCCAGCTCTGATAGCCGCCATAAACGCCCTGGCGGCCGGTCGGATTGAACTCGGCGTCCTTGACGTGGAACATCTTGATTCGCTCCTGGTAGATGTCGATGTAGTCGAGGTAATTGAGCTGCTGCAGCACGAAATGGCTGGGATCGTAGAGCAGGTTGGCGCGCGGGTGATTGTTGACGCGCTCCAGGAACATCTCGTAGGTGACGCCGTCGTGCAGATCCTCGCCGGGGTGAATTTCATAACAAAGGTCGACGCCATTCTCGTCCATGGCATTGAGAATAGGCATCCAGCGGCGCGCCAGTTCGTCGAATGCTTCTTCGACGAGGCCAGCGGGACGCTGAGGGAACGGATAGAGAAATGGCCAGGCCAGCGCGCCCGAGAAGGTTGCGTGCTCCGTGAGGCCAAGATTTTTTGATGCCTTTGCCGCCCAAAGTAGCTGTTGCACGGCCCATTCCTGACGAGCCTTGGGATTGCCATGCACCGATGCGGGCGCAAAGCCGTCCAGCATGGTGTCATAGACAGGATGCGCGGCGACGAGCTGGCCCTGCAGATGGGTCGACAGCTCGGTGATTTCGAGGCCATGGCTGGCGACGACGCCCTTGAGCTCGTCGGCATAGGTCTGGGAGGTCGCGGCCTTTTCCAGATCGATCAGGCTGCCGACCCAGGTCGGGATTTGCACACCCTTGTAGCCATAGTTGGCGGCCCAGCCGCAGATTGCGTCGAGGGAATTGAACGGGGCATTGTCGCCCGCAAATTGCGCCAGAAAGATTCCCGGCCCCTTGATGGTGCGCATGTTGTTTCTCCTCTGTCAGGCGCTTGGCGCCATGGTCTTTTATTGCTTGATAAGAAACAGGCGGCGGGTTGGCCGCCGCCTGCTGGTATTACCTGAAACGCAATGTTGACCGGCAGATGATGCCTGTCAATGAGGTGCGCACCTCACTACTTCAGCAGGCCTGCCGCGTCGGCCGGGCTGAGCGCCAGCGGGCGTTCGCAGGTGGTCGACAGCGTAAGCACCTGGCCGCTTTCGCCGGCCTTGAGCAGGCTGGTCATTACGTCCACGGCATGCAGCGCGACGTCGAGGCCGCAACGGGCGCGATAGCCACCGTCGATGGAGGCCATCATGTCTGCGAGACCGGCCGTGCGATAATTGGCGCGCGGGTGATCCTTGTCGAGGTCCTGGTTGAGTTTGCCGAAGGGGTGATCCCACGGCGTGACGTTGGTGCGCGTGCCAGAGATATCGGTCGTGACCAGATCGCCGCCGAAGAAGTTCGGATCTGGAACGAAGATCGTGCCGTCGGTGCCGTAAAGCTCGATATTGTGGTGGCCATGCGCCGCCACGTCCCAGCTTGCGCCAATGGTGATGATGGCGCCCGAATGGAACTCCAGCAAGCCGTGGATGGTAGTGGGGGTCCCGACCTTGACGAAGGTGCCCTTGTAGGGGCCTTCGGCCGTCACTTCGCGTTCCGCACGCGCCTTATTGGTGAAGGCGGAGACCCGCTTCACCGGTCCGAGCAGATGAATAAGATCGGTGACGTAATAGGGCCCGATGTCGAGGATGGGACCAGCGCCAACCTGGAAGAAGAAATCCGGATTGGGGTGCCAGTGTTCCATGCCGCGGCTCATGACGTGGGTAGTGCCGCTCATGATCTTGCCGAGCTTGCCACTGTCGATGATTTCGCGCGCTTGCTGGTGCGCGCCACCAAGGAAGGTATCGGGGGCCGAGCCGACCTGAAGCCCGCGATCATCGGCAGCCTTCTTGAGGGCCATGCCCTCTTCGAGCGACAGCACGAACGGCTTTTCGGAATAGGCGTGCTTGCCGGCCGAGATGATGTCCATCGAGACCGAATAGTGGGTCGATGGAATCGTCAGGTTGACGATGACGTCGAGTTCGCTGTTCTTCAGCAGCTCGTCGGGAGTCTGCGCCTTGACGCCATATTCATCGGCACGCTTCTGTGCGGCGGCCGGCAGGATGTCAGCCACAGCACGAACTTCGAGCCCCTTGAACAAGGGCGCGAGCTTAAGATAGGCGGCGGAGATGTTGCCGGCACCCATAATGCCGACGCCAAAGGTCTTTGCCATCTGGATTACTTCCACTTGGTGGCGGTTGCGATCGAACGCGTTGCGAAACGCACTTCGTCGGACGGCTTGTCGTGTTCGGCAACGAAATATTCGGCCTTGGTCTTGGCCTGTACCTTGCCGATTAGGTTGTCCCAATCGAGCACGCCGTGGCCGACGTCGGCCCAGCCGTCTTCATCGGCATTCTGACCCGCGGGGGCTATGTCCTTGACGTGGACAGCGGTGATGCGGCTGCCATAGCGATCGAACCAGGCAATCGGATCGGCCTTGCCACGCACCACCCAGGCGACGTCGCATTCCCATTCGATGGCGGGCGCGGTTTCTAGGATGATTTCCATCGGGGTACGGCCGGACGAGGTGGGCACAAACTCGAAGTCATGGTTGTGCCAGCCGAAAGCGTAACCTTCCTTGGCATAAGTTTCGCCATGCTTGGCCAGCATCTCTGCCAGTTCGAGCCATTTGGACTCGTCGGTGCTGCGGCCTTCTGGACCAATATGTGGCACGATGATCTTCTTGATGCCCAACGCTTCGGCGGTCTTCAGTGTGGTCGAGACGTCAGCCACCTGGGCGGGGCCAAAGTGGCCGGTCGGCATGGCCAGGCCGTTCTTCTTGAGCGTGGCGGCAAGCGCTGCCGGGTCGCCATAGAGACCGCCATAGCCTTCGACCTGCGTGTAGCCGAGGGCGCCGAGCTTGGCGAGGAATTCTTCCTGATTGGGGTAGTTGCGGGCGCTGTACAGCTGGAATGACAAAGTCGTCATTGTGGCCTCTTTTGTAACGTTAGAATGGGCAAGGGCATCGCATTGGCGGTGCAGGACTATCGGTATTTTCCGGATGCTGTTGCGCCCGCCGGACAGGCCAACCAGCGCAAAAGTTACATCGGGCCTAATGGCATCGGTTGGGGAGTGCGGCGCCCACCGGCGCCGCACTATTAGCCGTTAGAGGCGGTTGGTGGTCTCGGCGCTGAAAATAGAGCCACGGGCCGGATCGAAACCGATGCGGACCTTGTGGCCCGTCGCAATGACCACGTCGCTGTCGCAACGGAAGGTAATCGCCTGGCCACCGATCTTGGTCCAAGCCAGCGTATCCGAGCCCATGGGCTCGACGATCTCGATTTCCACATCAATGGTGAAGGGCATGCCCGCCGTCTCGTCACCCAGGACGATATGTTCAGGACGGACGCCGAGCACCGCCGCTGTGGAACCGGTCGCCGGAGTGTCGAAAGCGTAGGTTTCCACGGGGATAACGATGCCATCTTCAGTGGTGAACGTGGAGTCCGACAGCGTGCCCGTGAACATGTTCATCTGAGGCGAGCCGATGAAGCCCGCGACATAGAGGTTCACCGGCCTATTGTAGATGGTGTGCGGATCAGCCAGTTGCTGGATGACGCCGTTCTTCATCACTGCGATGCGGTCGGCCAGGGTCAACGCTTCGATCTGGTCGTGCGTCACATAGATCATGGTGTTCTTGAGCCGGTGATGCAGCCGCTTGATCTCGACGCGCAGATCCGAACGGAGCTTGGCATCGAGGTTGGACAGTGGCTCATCGAACAGGAACACGTCCACGTCACGCACCAGGGCGCGACCAATGGCAACGCGCTGGCGCTGGCCGCCGGACAGGTTTGCAGGCTTGCGCTCCAGCAAGGGCTGGATCTGGAGGATTTCCGCGGCGCGAGCAACGCGCTTTTCGACCTCGTCCTTCTTCATGCCGGCTACACGCAGGCCAAAGGAGAGGTTCCGCTCGACAGTCATCTGCGGATAGAGCGCATAGGACTGGAACACCATGCCGATGCCACGGTCCTTGGGCTCAAGCCAGGTGACATTCCTGCCACCGATGAAGATCTGCCCGTCGGAAATGTCCAGCAAGCCGGCGATACAGTTGAGCAGGGTGGACTTTCCGCAACCCGAGGGCCCGAGCAGGACGATAAACTCGCCCTGCGCGATTTCGAGGTCGAGGTGCTCGAGCACCTTCACGCTGCCAAAATTCAGTGAAAGATCGCGGATGGAAACACTGTTTTGCATTCGAATTATCCCTTCACCGCGCCAGCAGCGACACCGCGGACGAACCACTTGCCGGACACGAAATAAACCGCCAGCGGCACGAGGCCGGTCAGAACGGTGGCGGCCATGTTCACGTTATATTCGGGCGTGCCCTGGGCCGAGTTGACTATGTTGTTGAGCTGCACGGTCATCGGATAATTCTGCGTGCCGGCGAAGACGACGCCGAACAAGAAGTCATTCCAGATACCGGTCACCTGCAGAATGAGCGCCACCACGAAAATTGGTAGCGACATGGGCAGCATGATCTCAAAGAAGATGCGCCAGAACCCTGCCCCGTCCACACGAGCCGCCTTGAACAATTCCTGGGGCAGCGACGCGAAGTAGTTGCGGAACAGCAGTGTCAGGATCGGCATGCCAAAGATCGTGTGGACGATGATGACGGCTTGCAGCGTGCCGAAGATGCCCAGTTCGCGGGCGATTATCACCATCGGATACAAAAACACCTGGTAGGGAATGAACGAGCCGAAGATCAGGATAGCAAAGAATATTTCCGAGCCCTTGAAGCGCCAGTTGATCAGCGCATAGCCGTTCACAGCCGCGATAAAGATCGAGATGATCGTGCTCGGGATGGTGATCTTGACAGAGTTCCAGAAGCCCGGCGCGAGGCCCTGGCAATTGAGACCCGTGCAAGCGCTGGTCCAGGCCTTCACCCAGGCGTCGAAGTTTGGTGCCACCGGCAATGCGAAGATGTTGCCAAAGCGGATTTCCGGCATCGACTTGAGCGATGTGGTGAACATCACGTAGAGCGGAAACAGGTAGTACATCGAGAAGACCACCAGCAGAGAATAGATGATGATCTTGCGTGGGGTGAAAAAGGGCTTTGGCCGGGGGCCGCGCGCTTCTTGCACTGCATTGGTAGCGGCGACGCGAGAAGCGCCGGCCATGGTTGAGGTCTGACTCATGTGCGACGCCCCTTTCCGCCGAATTCGAGATAGGCCCAAGGGACCATGATGATGACGACCGTCAGGAGCATCATGGTGGCGCCGGCCAGGCCCTGGCCGATATTGCCGCCCGAGAACATGTAGTTGAAAACGTATTTTGCCGGCACTTCCGAGGAGATGCCCGGGCCGCCATTGGTCAGCGCCACCACAAGGTCATAGAGGCGGACGATGCCGGAGCCGATGATCACCAGCGCCGTGACCAGCACGCCGCGCATCATTGGAAGGACGATGGAAACGTAGGTACGCCAAGTCGGAATGCCGTCGATACGGGCAGCTTTCCAGATTTCTTCATCGACGCCGCGCAGGCCGGCCAGCATCAGCACCATGCAGAAGCCCGTGCCGTGCCAAAGACCGGCGATGAGCAGCGCGAACAGAACCATTCGCGGATTGGCGATCCAGTCGAAGGAGAAATTGGTCCAGCCCAGGTTGCGCAGGGTAGTCTGCAGGCCGAGGGTGGGGTTCATGATCCACTGCCACACCAGGCCCGTCACGATGAACGACAGGGCGAATGGGTAAAGCATGATGGTGCGGAAGGCGCTTTCGAAGCGGATTTTCTGGTCGATCAAAACCGCAAGGATGAACCCGACAACCAGCGTGAAAACCAGCGACATCGCGCCGTAGGCGATCAGGTTGGTTACCGATACGTTCCAGCGTGAGGTTGCGAACAGGCGCTCGTATTGATCGAAGCCGACAAATTTGCCGGTCGGCAGAAGCTTGGAATTGGTGAACGAGTAATAGATCGTCCAGATCGTGCAGCCGACGAAGACGACCAGCACGGTGACCATCATGGGCAGCGCGGCGATCTTGGCGGGCAGGTTATTGAAGAGGATTCTTTTCAGCAGGCTGGGTCGATTGACCGTTGTCTCAGCGCCTGCGTCCAGAGGAACGGCAGCGTCCGCCATATGAGTATCTCCAAGAAAAGGTGGCCGACCTTTAATGATCAAGGCCGACCACCATTTTTATCGACGAGAGCAAACCCTCGCCTTTACAGGCGTGTCGTTACTCGTCGGACTCGAGGATCGAAGCGTAGCGCTCGATGTAGTCATCGACAGTGATGCTGTCGTCATCGAGGAACTCGGTGTTGAGATCCTGGAACTGCTGCTGGGTGTCGCTGGAGAGCGAAAAGTCACCGGAGGGCAGCAGACCGTTCTTGAGCATGCCAAGCGCCTTCTGCATGCAGGGGTTGGCTGCAGCCAGATCGATGTCGGTACGGATTGGCATCGAGCCCTTGACCAGGTTGAACTTCAACTGGGCTTCGGGGGAGATCAGGATGCGAGCGAGGTCGGCCTGAGCCTGCAGAACTGCGGGGTCGGTGCCTTCAGGCAGTTTGGGGAAGTAGAAGGAGTCGCCGCCGCCGGTCAGCTTGTCGCCGAGGCCGAGAGCTGGGAGACATTCGTAGTCCTTGCCGGGTACGCCGCCAGCAACCTGAAGGTCGCCCTGGAGCCAGTCACCGTGGATATTACCGGCAGCAGTGCCTTCGAGAAGCTGATTGCCGACGTCACCAAACGACGGAACCATGGTCTCAGGCGAGATCACCTTGCGAAGCGAGTCAAGAGCCTCAGCAACCTTGCGGAACTGCGGTCCACGAACGGCTTCGACATCCTTGTCGCGGTTGATGGCCAGGACCAGGTCGGAGCCGCCGATACCGGACATCAGGACACCGGGAATGCCGGAGAAAGGCCAGCCGGTTGCGAGACCGAAGGGCAGGATGCCAGCTTCTTCCAGAGCAGGCCAAGATGCGACGTATTCGTTCCAATCCTTTGGAACGGGCTGGCCGATTTTTGTGTAGGCCTTTGTCGACAGCCACAGCCAATCCCACGAGTGAATGTTCACGGGCAGGCAGTAGAGGCCACCCTCGTAGCGGCATGGGGTCAGCAGGGATTCATCGACGTAAAAACTGTCGATGTTCATGTCGGCGACGACGTCGGTCAGATCGCGCATCAGGCCAGCCTTGATGAGCTCCTCGGCGTCACGGCCGGTGTTCATCTGGGTTGCGCCCATTGGATCGCCGCCGATGATGCGGCTGATGATGACTGGGTTGGCGCCAGTGCCCGAACCGGCAAGCGCACTATCGACCCAGGTATTGCCGGTCTGTTCTTCAAAGACCTTGGCGAATTCAGAAACGGCCGCTGCTTCGCCGGCCGACGTCCACCAGTGTGTAACCTCAAGGTCCACGGCCATGGCGGCCGTCGAGCTCATCAACGCGGTTGCCATGACGGCAGCCACTGCAAACTTCTTCATAGGGTGTCCTCCCAAACGATCACTTGGAGCGATGATCGCTCCCGCGAAGCTGCCAGCCGCAAAGTTGCCTTCTGTGAGGCATCCCGAGCTGACCGCATGTAATCGATTGCATCCCTCGTTTCCGAAACCTCTGCAATCGATTGCATTACTTTCCTACACGTCTTGCGTGGCTGTCAATACAGATTTACATAGAATGCATAGCTGACAGCGGAAGGGGGCGCTGGCAGACATGAATTTGATCAAGAAAACGCCGACGATACAAGAAGTTGCACGTTTCTCCGGAGTATCGACTGCAACTGTGAGCCGAGCCCTTTCAAACCCTGAAAGAGTGAGCGAAAGTACTCGTTTGCGAATAAGCGAGGCGGTTCGGGTCACCGGCTACACGCCAAACCAGTCGGCGCGCTCACTGCGCCAGAAAACCGCTCGAACCATCCTCGTTGCCCTGCCCGATCTCCGCAATCCGTTCTTCTCGACCATCCTCGATTCGATCGAGCGGGAAGCCGTTTTGCGCGGCTATGGCGTGCTGATTGCCAACCGGTTTTCCGGCGACGATTCGGGCCGCAGGATGCGTGACTACTTTCTCTCCAACCGCGTTGACGGGCTGTTGCTGTTCGACGGATCGGTCGACCTGGCGCAATTGATGATGTTGACCGGCAACCCTGCCCCGGTGCCGCTGGTGGTCGCCTGCGAGGAGATCCCCACCGCGCCGTTCCACACGGTCCGGACCGACAATCTCTACGCTGCCGAGCAGGCGACGCGTCACCTGATTGGACTTGGCCACCATGGAATCGGCCACATTCGCGGACCCGTCGGCAATGTGCTCACGGGCGAGCGCGAGGCGGGCTACCGCAAGGCCATGGCCGATGCCGGGCTAGCAGTGCGAAGCGACTGGATATTTAAGGGAGCATTTGACATGGACGCCGGGCACGCGGCCGGGCAACTGTTCGCCGCCCTGGCCGACAGGCCAACCGCGGTGTTTGCGGCCAATGATGAGAGCGCCATCGGTTTCCTATCGGCGCTTAACCAGCATGGCATTGCCTGCCCGCGCGATGTTTCGGTAGTGGGTTTCGACGACCTCGGCATTGCCGCTCATGTGCTGCCGCCGCTGACCACGATGCGCCAGCCACGCGAGGCCCTGGGCCGCATCGCTGCCGGAGCGTTGATCGACGTCATCGAGGGCCAGCGCCGCAGTCGCTTGCCCATGCATATGGTGCTTAGCTCCGAGCTGATCGTGCGCGGCAGCACGTCCCCGCCTGCCCACCGGGCGATCGCGCCCGAGGCAGCGGTCCAGCTGCAATAGCGGCCAAAAGCCGGTTCCCTTTGCGCTGAAATGGGGTAAATGGGTTTATCTGCGTGGGTCCCGTAGCTCAGCTGGATAGAGCAGCAGCCTTCTAAGCTGTTGGTCACAGGTTCAAGTCCTGTCGGGATCACCAGATTTTCGGTATCGCTGTGGCTTCAGAGGCACCGCCCGCGTGACTGAAGGGGCAGGATTATGCTCGAGGTCAACTCGTCAACCGCACCCTACAATTGCGAATGCGTCGGCGGCTGGTCGTGTGAATCCAGTCCGCTACAACAATGCCGGTTCGTCCGATGGACCCGCTAGGTCGACGGCCAAGGCGTTGTCGCGCCACAAACTTCATCTGAGATCGTATGGGGTACGCGACCAACCGCACCACATTGCCAACGGCCAGACTGCATTCCCAGACAAGCCTTCATTTCTCGCTCAATCGCGCTGAGGCATTTGGGCAACAATCATTGCCGCATGGCTGCCAGTCATGTGGAAACGTATTGTGAAGCAGGTAAGGTAGGGGTAGTTCCGGTGCAGAATATCTAGGAGACTCAAATGTCCGTACGTGCACTACTCGCTGGCGCCTCGCTCGCCATTCTTGGTTCGGTTGCTGCTCAGGCCGCTGACCTCATCATCCCAACCACGCCTGCACCGATCATGGAATCGGCTGGCTTCAGCTGGGAAGGTCTCTATGCAGGCGTTCGCGCCGGCGGCCAGTTCATCGGCACCGATGCTAGCCTCTATGCTGGCTCGCCAGCTAACTCCACTGCAGGCGTCCTCGGCGCTTCGGTTGGCGTGAACTTCCTGCCAGTCGAGCCTTTCCTGCTCGGTGCTGAAGTTACCGCTGACTACATCTGGAACAACGCTGCTCCGAGCACTGGCGAGTACTTCGTCAACGTGCGCGCCGGCGCTGTCGTGACCGACTCGGTTCTGGTCTACGCAATCGGCGGCGTCGGCACCAACAGCCGCACTGGCTTCAACCAGGGCGTCTATCAGCTCGGTGGCGGTGTTGAACTTGCAGTGACCGACTCTGTGTCGGTTCGCGGTGAAGTTGTTGGCCAGGGCGACTTTGACGGCGCTTCGGACTCGTTCTTCGAAGCCGCCAAGGCAACCGTTGGCGTTGCTTACCACTTCTAATAACCGCTTTACGAACCGATCAACGGCTGCCTTCGGGCAGCCGTTTTTTTTTGCTTGCGATCTGGCGCCAAGCTGGAACTAGCCAAGGTCGCAGCGATATCGAACATCATCTTGCTGCATGTGCCCGGAGGCCAGAGTAGCACTGACGCGTTGCATGGTGGGCAATCGGGACAATCGGCGTAGCCTATCTCGATCTCACCTAGAAATCGAAGCCCATCTGCGAAACTGAGGCAGCCGGCCGAGCTTTACGCGCGGCATGCGCCACAGTGGTTTGCGCTGCGGTGACGGTTTCAGGCGCCGTTATCGGCGCCAGGACGGGTTTGGGGTGAGGCAGCGCGCTTGACTTCGGAACGAGCTTTTTTGCAGGTGGCTGATCTGCGGTCACCGTGTAGGAGGCTTCCGAACCGCGCATTTTGGCAAGCCAGTCTGCTATCGGCTTCAATTTTTCGGCATGTAGCGCGTAGCGGTTTTCGCGGCCGGTCTTCTTTTCGCTGATAAGCTTGGCCTGTTTCAGCACGCGCAGATGGCGTGAGATCGCCGGGCGGCTGATCTTGAATGAGCCCGCCAGCACATGCACCGGTTGTGGGCCGTCATGCAGAATTTCCACAATCCGGCAACGGGTTGGGTCGGCCAGAGCGATGAGGATTGCGATGGGCGGCATGCTGGATTCCATGGGTGCACAGGCCCATTAGTAATGCCGACGTTACGCGTCAAGCGCGGTACGGCGCAGGCAACCGGTTATTCACCAGAAGCGTTGAGTTGAGCTTTACCGTGCCATACGATTGGCCGGTTTGTGAAATCTATGGTCATGTTGCCCTGCCAAGCTGGGCTAAGGAGTAACACGCCGGTGAACGAGATAAAGACCAGCTATTCATGGTGGAGCCGCGAGCAGCGGCCGTTTACCGTCGCCGAAATGGTGGTCGACGGCATTGTCCATGTGCTTGGGCTGATCGTTGCCGTTGCGGCAGGCTCAGTCCTTCTAGCCTACGCTATTCTTGAGACGGCGCCAGAGGCGGTCCCTGCCCTCGCGGTCTATGTGGGTTCGCTGGTCGCGGTGCTGGGTGTTTCGCTAGCCTACAACATGTGGCCGGTGTCTCCGATCAAGATGTGGCTGGCGCGCTTCGACCAAGCCGCGATCTTCCTGTTTATTGCCGGCACGTATACGCCTTTTCTCGCGGTACTTGGTGGCACCACCTCGGGCATCGTGATGACCACTTTCGTCTGGGGCGCTTCGCTGATCGGTGTGGCCCTCAAGCTTATTGTACCGGAGCGCTTCGGGCGGCTTGCCATCGCGCTTTACCTGGCGATCGGCTGGAGCGGGATCCTCGTGTTCCAGTCGTTGGCGCAGAGCCTGCCGTCATCCACGATGATGCTGCTGCTGGCCGGTGGCGTTACTTACTCGCTCGGTATCATCTTTCATCTCTGGGAAAAACTGAAGTTCCAGAACGCTTTATGGCACGTCTTCGTAGTCGGAGGCGCCAGCCTGCATCTTTGGGCCGTAATCGACTGCATGGTCATCCACAGGCTTTGAATTCGCTGATGCTGTCTGCAAATGTCGGTTCGTTGCGCTTCCGGTGCTCACGTACCGCTAGGTACGCTGCGCTTCGGTTCTCACAAACCAACATCTTCGACTCAGCCTGAGAAAATTGGGCCGTGCGGCGCCTAGTTTGCAGCCGGTACGGCGATGCGGTCATGGTCCATCTTGTCGCCGGGCTTGAGGCCGATTTCTACCGAACGGCCGCCCGGGATTTCCAGAACGTATTGCACAGGGCCTTCAGAGGGGATGCCCGTCGGGTCGTGGGGGTGGGCGTTGACGTGCACATTCTTCACAATGCCATTGGCATCGACAAATATCATATCGAGCGGGATGAAGGTATTGCGCATCCAGAAGGAGACGTCGCGCTCGTCCTTGAAGTCGAACAGCATGCCGGCGTCTTCCGCCAGTTCGGTTACATACATCAGGCCCTTGGCGCGGGTTGCGTCAGTATCCACCACTTCCACATTGAAGCTGTAATCGCCCGTGCCGGTATGCAAGGTCAGCCTGTTCTCATCGGCAAAAGCGGACAGCGGCGCCAGGATTGCGGCGACAGCAATTGCAACTCCAGCGCGGCGGAGCGCTGGAGACAGACCTTGGGCGAACAGCATCATAACGGGAATTCCTAGTGGGAGGACGGCGCGTCGCCCCAACCATCAGGCCGGATTTCGGCGACCATAAGGCCCTTTGGACCATTGCCGTAACGCACCAGCACATATTGTCCGGGGCGCAATTCGGTAATGCCGAAGCGGCGCAGCGTTTCCATGTGCACGAAAATGTCCGGCGAGCCGTCGCCTTCGGAGAGAAAGCCGAAGCCACGAATGCGGTTGAACCACTTTACCTCAAGGCGAACCATTCCCGAGGTTGCCTCGACCACCACATGGGTGCGCGGTGCCGGCATCTGGGCTGGGTGGCGGGCAGTGGATTCGTCCATTGAAAGGACGCGGAAGGCTTGCAGGCCACCGGGCCGGTTGAGCGCTTCGACAACGATGCGGGCGCCCTCATAGGCGGTCTGGTAGCCGTCGCGGCGCAGGCAGGTAACATGCAGCAGAACATCGGCCATGCCATTATCGGGCACGATGAAGCCAAAGCCCTTGCCGGCGTCGAACCACTTGATAGCGCCGGTGACCTCGATGGTGTCGAGGCCTGCATCGCCAGACGAAGCGGCCGCATCGGGGTGATCAGACACGCCCTCGCCGGTTTCGTGATCGCCAGTAAACTTGGCCCCCATGCTTCCCCAAAGCCCTTCGTACTCGCCTCGCCGCCGCGAGGTACTAAACAAGACAAAGCTCACTGTGGCCGATTCAAAGGCAATTGTTAAGACTTTGTTTGGAAATGCACCGGTTGCGGTGCATTGCCTGACTTGGTAGGCCTCGGACAACGCATTTGCCAAGGAGAACAGCGATGAAATACCTGCACACCATGGTCCGCGTGACCAATGTCGAGGATAGCCTGCGGTTTTATTGCGAAGGTCTGGGGCTCGAAGAAGTGCGCCGGCGGGAGAGCGAACAGGGCCGGTTCACCTTGATTTTCCTGAAGGCGCCGGGCGACGAGGGTGGCGAGGTCGAGCTGACTTACAACTGGGATCCCGAGGAATATACCGCCGGGCGCAACTTTGGCCACCTGGCCTATCGCGTCGCGGATATCTACGCACTGTGCCAACATCTTAGTGACATGGGTGTCATCATCAATCGCCCACCGCGCGATGGCTACATGGCTTTCGTCCGCTCGCCCGATGGCGTCTCCATCGAGCTAATCCAGGACGGATCGCTGCCGCCACAGGAGCCGTGGTTGTCGATGCCCAATACCGGCAAGTGGTAGCCATCGGTTAGCATTTTGCTAACGTTTCAGTAGCGTTTTGCTAACCGTAGCGCTTAGCCCGCGGTTAGCAAAGCCGATCGTATTTTAGCGACTTCACAAAACGGGTCATTGTCTGTTGCCCAGGCGCAACGACGGCCAGTCGGAAGTCGCGATGCATACCCCTCTCCGCTCGATAATCGCCGTCATGGTCTGCGCGCTGTCGCTGGCGGCGTGCATGCCCATGGCCATGTTCGCGAGCAGCAGTGGCGCCTCCTACTCGGGCAAGAAAAACGACTGGGGCACCTTCGTCTCGAGCCGAGAGGTCAATGCGCTCTGCCTCGCGCCCAAGCTGCGTTTCCTGATCTGGGAATTCGAGGGTCAGTTCGGCCGCAAGGTGATCATGAATTCGGGCTACCGAGACGGACAGCATAATTCAGCGGCCGGCGGCGTGGATAACTCCTATCATACCAAATGCATGGCGGCGGATTTCTACATCCCCGGCGTCGACAAGCAGACGCTGATCTCCTTTGCTATCAACCGCAGCAGCGCTGGTGGCGTGGGCTGTTATCCGGGCCGCCAGTTCATCCATGTCGATGTACGCGACCGCCCACGCGGCTACAATCGTCCGGTGACATTCTCGGGCTGTTGAAAAAATTGAACTATCTGTCGCAAATGGGTTGCGCGGATCAAACCGCCCCATTATACGACCCTCACAAGCGCTTAGGCGCCCTTCGTCTATCGGTTAGGACGGCACCCTTTCACGGTGCAGAGAGGGGTTCGACTCCCCTAGGGCGTACCATTCCTTCCCAGCAGGGAATGATATAAACTAAGTCTGCTAGTTCCTAGGTTCGCGGCCATCGTCTATCGGTCAGGACGGCACCCTCTCACGGTGCAGAGCGGGGTTCGATTCCCCGTGGCCGTACCAGGAACACATTCACTCAAGTCACCTTCGTTCACGGGAGCCGAACTTGGCTCTCTTCGAAGGCGAGTCACCCCTTGCTGGATGGCAACGGGTGACTGGTCAATGCGCTACATGGCGACGCGCCATCGGTGGCTGTTGCACATAGCAAGGTAGTACCGAAGGTTCAGGCTCAGGCTCTGAACGGTGCTAATGCCGCCACGGGAATTATCGAGCAGGACAGTGCCGCGGTCTGTCTGCACGCCCAGGATCGAATGCCATCACCGGTTACCCAGCGTGCCGATCAGGATAACCATTGCCGAAACAGCGATGCCCCGATCGCGCAACTCCAGTATCTTTGCCAGGACAAAATCATCGCAGTCAGCGGCGTTGCCTAAAGGCACGGTCCAATAATCGCTGACTTCGTAAGTCCCTCGGTCAGATTGGTACTGGTAGCGGGCATTTACTTCGGTATTGGCACACGAGAGGGACGGCGACAGTTCCTCATTGAAAGTAAGCTGCTCAGGACCGGGAAACGTACCGCAAAAGTCCATGGGCTGGTCGTTGCGCCGGCACATGGCGTCTCAGCCGGCCTGCCTTGCCTGACGTAGATCAGCGGCAGATAAATTAGGCACGGGCAAAAATTTTGCAAGAATCGTACACAGTATTTTTCCAGTTTTTGTTTTACTTGCCATTGAAAGTAACCAATATTTCCGGTCAAAAGTTCTCCACTTTTTGAACTGACCGGCAGGAAAAATCCTCCATAGAACCTTTGTTATTGAGCTTATGCGAATTATAATGACATCCAGAGCTATCAATCCTCAACGTAATTTTTCGTTGCTAATTATTACTGCATCGATTTTTTTAAATATGCAGGTGGGGGCCGGGTGATGCGATCAGCTTTCGATAACTGCCCGACCAGATGTGCCTGCACATGATGCCGCATAATGGGGACGAAATTGCCGGCTTTGATGGCAACGATGTGATTGGCGTAGCGGCAGGCGGGTTGTGATGCCGCCCATCATATTTTGAGGGGTTGTGCTGATCCAAATCGTGGCGCACCACGTACAGGGCTTACACAGGCGGAGCAGCCGATGTATGCGGTAGTCATGACGAATTCAGATATTGGCCAGCCGCCTGTCCTGCCAGGGATCGATGACCCTGCATCGCTGATGCTTCGCATTGCGCAGCAGCAAGACAAATCTGCCTTGGCCGCCTTGTTCGGGCTGTTCGGCCCACGTGTCAAATCGATGATGATCAAGCTGGGTGCCGGCGATGCCTTGGCCGAAGACCTGGTGCAGGAAACTTTCCTCACCGTCTGGCGCAAGGCGGCGCTTTATTCGAACCAGCGCGGTGCAGCGAGCACCTGGATTTTCACGATCGCCCGCAACCTGCGCATCGACCAGCTGCGCCGACAATCGAACAAGCCCTATGAGGACTTGGAAAAAGTCACTCTGGCCAGCGACAGCCCGACCGGCAGCATGCTGGTCGAGCGGCATCAAGTGATCGATCGGGTGACCGCCGCTCTGACAACGCTTTCGGAAGATCAACAGGAAGTCGTTCGCTTGAGTTTTATCCACGACATGCCGCACGCCCGGATTGCCGAAACCATCGGCATTCCCCTTGGCACAGTGAAATCGCGACTTCGTCTCGCCTATGAACGGCTCCGGCCTATGCTGGAGGATCTGCAATGACCATTGAACACCACCCCGATATTGCCACCTTGATGGCCTTCAGCGCCGGTACGCTTGACGGACCATACGCAACCGTGATCGCGACCCATCTCGCCATGTCCGAGGGCGGCCGCGAGACTTTAAGTCATATGGACTCCATCGGGGGCGCGCTGCTGACGGCAGAACCGGCCGCGCTTATGTCGTCCGGCTCCCTGGACCGGCTGCTAGGCACTTTGGGTGACGAGAAGATCGAAGTCGTGCCGCATGACGAGCGCGGCGACGACGCGCTTCCCCTGCCCGTTCAGAGCTATCTGCCTGAGGGGCTGGTTGCCGTGCGCTGGAAATGGACCGGGCCGGGCGTGGCGACGGCTGATCTTGCCTGGGGCGATGACGGCAAGTCTCGCCTGATGCTCCTGCGGGTGGGTGCCGGCCGTCGCGTGCCTGAGCATGGCCATGGTGGCCATGAGCTGACGCTGATCCTGCAGGGCGCCTATCGGGACCGCTTTGGCGTGTTTGCCAAGGGCGACATCGCCGACCATGACGAGGATATCGAGCACCAGCCGATCGCCGAGCCTGGCGAGGACTGCATCTGCCTCGTGGCGGTTGACGCGCGCCTCACGTTCCGCGGCCGGCTGATGCGGGTGCTGCAGCCGCTGTTTGGGATTTAGCGATGAAACCAGGTGTTGCATGGATTATCGGCGGCGGCTCGGGGATCGGCGCCGCCGTGGCGAAACTATTGGCCGCACGCGGCTGGACGGTAGCTATCTCGGGCCGTCGGCAGGAAAAGCTGGGTGAGGTTGCGAAGGCTAACCTGGCTATTCGCCCTTATGTACTGGACGTCACCGACAGCAATGCGATCAAGGCGACTATCCAGTCCGTGGTGGCCGACCTGGGGCGGATCGATCTGTTCATCTTCGGTGCCGCTGCCTGGCAACCGATGGATGTCGGCGATTACGCTTTCGAGAAGTTCGAGAAGGTCATCGATACCAATTATCTCGGCCTGCTGCGCATTGCCGATCCGCTGCTCAAGCAGATGGAAAGCCAAGGCGGCGGACATTTTGCGGCTATTGCCTCGGTGGCGGGCTATTTTGGCCTACCCCGCTCGGCCGCCTATTCGTCGACCAAGGCCGGCATAATCAACCTGCTGGAAACGATGCGGGCGGAACTGGCGCCGCGCAATATCACGGTGCGGATGATCGCGCCGGGCTTCGTCAAGTCCGAATTGACCGACAAGAATGATTTCCCGATGCCGTTCCTGATGGAGACCGATGATGCGGCGCGGCGGATCGTCGATGGGCTGACTCGGTCGGACCGGTTCGAGATCGCGTTCCCCAAGCGCATGGTCTGGCTGATGAAGACGATACGGTGGCTGCCCTATCCGGTGTTCTTTTGGCTGACGGGGAAGATGTTGCCGAAGCAGTGATGGCGAGCACGCCATTTCCACCGACTTTTCCCTAGGGCTTGACCCGAGGGGCCACTCTCAACACGGCGCAGGCCGCGATAGGTCCTCGGATCAAGCCCTAGGGAAAAGTCGGTGGGTGGGAGACTACTGTACCCAGCAGCGCAGCAGTCCGCAGTGACTCAAGCCGGCTTGCGGTATTGGTAGATACCCACGTCGATTGAGCCTTCGATAAATCCGGCTTCGCAATAGCTGAGGTAGTAGACCCACTTGCGCTTGAACTCCTCATCGTAGCCGAGAGGAGCGATCATCGGCCAGCGCTCGAGGAAGCGTTCCCGCCAAAGCTTGAGCGTCTTGGCATAGCTCAGGCGGAAGGTATCAACGTTCTCGAGCACCAGATTGTACTTGTCGCCAAACTCTTTCATCACCGTTTTGGTCAGCAGCATGCCGCCCGGGAAAATGTAGCGCTGGATGAAGTCGGGACCGCTGCGATAACCGACGAAATCGGCCTCATTGATGGTGATTGCCTGGATTGACGCAGTGCCGCCGGGCTTGAGGCGATCGTGCACCGTCTGGAAATAGCTCGGCCAATTGTCCTCGCCCACGGCCTCGATCATTTCGATCGAGCCGATGTGGTCGAACTGGCCTTCGGTATGGCGATAGTCCTCGAATACCAGCGTGGCGAATTCGTCGAGACCCTGGCGCGCCAGGCGCTCCTGTCCATATTTCAGCTGCTCGGCCGAAAGAGTGATGCCGCGTAGGTGGGCCTTGTAATCGCGCGCAACGGTTTCGGCAAAGCCGCCCCAGCCGCAGCCGATTTCAAGCACTGAAGACCCCGGCGTCACGCCAGCCATGTCGGCGACGCGGCGATATTTTTCGCGCTGCGCCTCTTCGAGACTTTGATCGCCAGAGGTAAAAACGGCCGACGAATAGGTCATCGAGCCGTCTAGCCACTGACCGTAGAAATCGTTGCCCAGGTCATAGTGCTCGGCGATGTTCTTCTTGGAACCTTCGAGCGTGTTGCGACGCGACAGGTGATAATGCAGGTCGCCGGCTGCCTTGCGGAAGAAACCCGGATTGGCTTCTTCGAACATGTCACGGTTTTGCAGGAAGAATCGGAACAGCGCGGTGAGGTCATCAACCTCGATATCGCCTCTCATATAAGCGGACGCAAAGCCAACTGTGCCTCGCTGCATGGCCTCGGTGATGACTTTGAAATTGTTGAGACGAAGCACCGAATGCTCACCCGTCGCCGGATCGCCGACTGTGCGCGTACGCCCGTTGGGCAAGATGACGGTTACGGCGCCGTGCTTGGGGTGGCCGACCAGCCGGTAGCCGATTTTTTCGACGGCCCAAGAGGCAAATTTGGCCCACGGCGCGACGCCGGTATTGCTGTTTTCTGCAACGGTCTTGTTCATCGTGCCGCGTGATCCAAAATTCTCTAGACTTGACGATGGCGCTTAGGCTGCCGTCTCAGTTTGAGCGTCGGCGGCACACCCTTCAGCCACAAAAGTAGCGCTTCCCAGTAAATGCCCAGCACCACTTTAGCGGTCATAAAGGGATATGCAAGGAGCAGTTTCAGCAGACCGAAGTCGCTCAAAAGACGCCGTTCACCCTTAAAATAAGCAGTCAGCAGGCCGCCCTCATCGTCCGACAAAGTAATGCCGAGAAACACCGTTTCAGCGGGCGGACGCACCGAAAAACGATAGCGCCCCTCAAGCGTATTGAAGGGAGACACGTAGAAGGCCTTCCTGGCTTCATGCTGGATTTCGCCCTGCTCGGGTAGCACGCCAGCTTGATAGAAGTGGTGCTCGCCGAAGGTGTTGCTGACCTCGTAGGCCATGAACCGCACGACGCCTTCGGCATCCTCGCAATAATAGACCGTGATCGGATTGAAGGCGAAGCCGAACAGCCGCGGGTATGCCAGCATGCGGATGCGGGTGACGTCCAAGACGCCGGCCGCAGCGGCCCTGCGGCGGATGAAGGCCGCGATGCTGGTGCCGTCGCGTGGACCAAAGTCCCTGGTCACCAGCGACACAAGGTTGAATCTATCCAAGGAAAATAGACGTAGTTTTTCATCTATTGATTCAAGCTGGTCGAGATCCACCAACATGGAAAAAACCCGGTAGCGCAGGGAATGTCGCTTCGGCCGCGCGCGCTTGTGCACGACGTCGCCGACATAGATGGCGCCGAGCGCCGAGATGCCCTCGCCTATTCCGCGGCCCACAGGTGCTGGTCTCCTTCGACCCAGTTGTGAGCGATACGGCCGCGCTGTTCGGGCACCTGCCAGGGGCGCTGCACCGGCCCAATGCGCTCGGCCACTTCCAGGCCCGACTGCAGCCCATCTTCGTGAAAGCCGTAGCCCATCCAGGCGCCGGCGAACCAGGTGTTGTTGACACCTTGAATTTGCCAGAGCTGCGGCTGCGTTGCGATCGCCTCGGCATCGAACAGCGGATGCTCGTAGTCAACGTCGTAGACCACCGACTCTGGCGCGATGTCGCGATGCGGGTTGAGCGTGACGAACAAGTTCTGCGTGGTGGGCAGCGGCTGCAGCTTGTTCATCCAATAGGTTAGGCTGAGATCATCTTCGCCCCCGGTGCCACGCAAGTAGTTCCACGCGGACCACAGATGGCGGCGCTTCGGCATGAAGCTCGCATCGGAATGAAGCACAGCGCGATTGTGGGTGTAGCGGAAGGCGGACAGTACCCGCTGCTCGGCTTCGGACGGGTCGGCAATCAGGGCCAGGGCCTGGTCGGCGTGAGTAGCGAACACGACCTGATCGAAGTGACGATGGCTACCGTCTTCGAAGTAAACCTCGGCGCCCTGGGCGTGGCGACGCACCGATGTGATCCCGGCATTGAGCACCGTTTCCATTTTGGTCTGAGCGACCAGCTTGTCCACATATTGGCGCGAACCCGATTTTACCGTACGCCATTTGGGCCGCCCGCCGACCTGCAGCAGCGAATGATTGGCAAAGAACTCGATGAAGGTCCGTGCCGGAAAGTCCAGCATGCCACGCGATGGGGTGGACCAGATAGCCGCCGAAATGGGCAGGATATGATCATCTATGAAGGCGCTGGAATAGCCGAAGCGCTCCAGGAACTGGCCGATCGAGATATCGTCGGAGCATAACTCAATCTGCTGCTCGGCCTCGCGGAAGAACCGCATGATGTCGCTGACCAGCTTCCAGTGGCGCGGCCGGATAATGTTGCGGCGCTGGCCGAACAGGCCCCAGAGATATTCGCCGGAATATTCCATCTGGCCTTCGCCAACCGAGACCGCAAAGCTCATGTAGGATCGCGTCGTCTCCACGTCGAGATGGTCAAAGAACGCCGTCAGGTTTGGATAATTCTTCTCGTTGTAGACGATGAAGCCCGTATCGACCGGCACCGGCCCCTGCGGGGTGGGAGCGAGAACCGTATTGCTATGGCCGCCAAGGACCGCATTTTTTTCGAACAGGGTGACGTTATGAGTCCGCGAAAGCAGCCAAGCCGCTGAAAGTCCTGATATTCCCGATCCGATGATGGCGATATTGGAGGCGGTCATGATCAGGGCAGGTCTCCGCGTGGCCGCAATGGTCTTATTACGCACACAGCAACGGGCTGGATCAGCGAAAAGTTTCTTCTATCCCTTGGGTTTAGCCATGTCCGTCAAACGGAACTGTACCTGCTCGCGGCCCTGATAATAGTCGACCGAAAGCGCTCCTGCGAAATGAAAGACCGCGTCGGCATCGCGCAGCAGGGCATCGCCAAGGGCGGTATTTGCCGCACGGAAGGCGATGGCCTTGAGGCGGGCGCCGTCTTCCGAAGTCAGGGTGAAGCTTACATGGCCGCCCTTGCCGACGATCTGAGCATAGCGGGCGCGATGAGCGGGGAAGGCAAACAGTGGGCCGGGATTGCCCGAACCGTAGGGTCCGGCGCGCTCCAGCGCATGCACCAGATCGAGCGTCGCCCCCCGAGCGGTAAGCGCTGCGTCGACCGGCATGGCAGTCACGGCGCGGGCCGCCGTCACATCAAGCGAAAGCTTTTCGATCAGGAAAGCGCGGAAGGGGCCAAGCTGGCCGGGCTTGATCGAGACACCCGCCGCCATGGCATGGCCTCCACCTTTGGGAATGAGGCCCAGTTCCACCGCTTCGATGACGGCGCGACCGATATCGACCCCGGGCATGGAGCGGCCCGAGCCGGTGCCGGTGCCGTCGGGCTGCAGCGCAATGGCGAAAGTCGGACGCTCGAAGCGTTCGCGCAGCCGGGAAGCAATGAGACCGGCGACGCCAGGGTGCCAATTAGCCGACGCCAGCACCAGGACGGGCGGTCCCTCGCCGCTGCCGATTTCCATTTCGGCCACGGCTGCCGCCTCTTCGACGGCCTCGACCTCGATGCGCTGGCGCTCGGTGTTGAGCTCGTCAAGCCGCGCAGCGATGACCAGCGCGTGGTGCTCGTCGTCAACGGTGAGCAGTTCAGTGCCGAGCGCGGCATTGCCGATACGGCCACCGGCATTGATGCGCGGGCCGAGCAGGAAGCCCAGGTGATATGGATTGATCGGGCCACTCAGGCGCGCGGCCAGCGCCAAGGCCGCCATGCCCTTGTTGTCGCCGCGGCGGGCGACTTCCAGCCCCCGCACCACGAAGGCGCGGTTGAGGCCGGTGAGCGGGACGACGTCGCAGACTGTGGCCAGGGCCACCAGATCGAGCAGTTTCAGCAAATCCGGAAGGCCGGTATCGCCGCGCTGACGAAGCGCCCGATTGACCGCTACGAGGACCATGAAGGTCACGCCGGCAGCGCAGAGATAGCCGAGGCCGGAAATGTCGTCGGGGCGGTTCGGATTGACCAGCGCATTGGCATTGGGCAGGTCGTGGTCGCTCAGATGGTGGTCGATGACTAGCACGTCAGCGCCGCGGCCGCGCGCATGGGTGATGGGCCCCTCGCTGGTGGTGCCGCAGTCGAGCGTGATGATCAGCGTGGCGCCCGCATCGATCAGCTTGTCCATCGCCGCGACATTGGGGCCATAGCCCTCGAATATCCGGTCGGGAATATGCACCTGGGGCTCGATGCCGAAATGGCGCAGGTAGCGGGCCATCAGCGCGCAGGAGCAAGCGCCATCGACGTCATAGTCGCCAAACAGCGCCACGGATTCATTGTCGGCAATGGCCTTGGCGAGCCGGTCCGCCAGCGGATCCATGGCCATCAGGGTCGAGGGATCTGGCATCAAGCCGCGAATGGTCGGCTCCAGATAGGTATCGGCTTCCTCGATGCCGACGCCCCGCCCCGCGAGGATGCGGGCAAGAATTTCCGAAATACCGGTGCGCTGGGAGATTGCAGTGGCCGTCCGCGTGCCCGCGAAATCCAAACGGTCGGTCCAGGCCCGTCCGGTCAGTGAGCGGGAGACATCAAGAAATGGTCGCGGCGCATCGAGCATGGAGGGAGAGGTAGGCGATTTGGACGGTGGTGGGAAGGGCGCCTATAGCGACAGTGGCGGCCCGACCACCTCCATGCCGTGCTTGCGGCTCAGGGCGCGAAATTCCTCGGAGCGCGGATCGAGCAAGGCATGAGCAAAAAAGGCTTCCATCGAACCGGCAGGTAAGAAGGCGACCAGCAGCCTCGCGGCAGGCGTCAGGTTGAGGAAAGCGTGGGGAATGCCCTTGGGGCCGAGGATGGTATCGCCGGGCCCGAGCTCGTGTAGTGCCTCGCCGACCTGAATGCGAAAGCGGCCGTCCTGCACCAGGAACCACTCGTCCTGATCGTGATGGTAGTGCAGCGGCGGGCCACCATGGCCGCTGCGCACCGTATCGACGACGAAAATTTTGCCGCCGCTGTCGGCAGTCGATAGCTTGATGTCGAAGCGACCGTTGAGAAATTGTACCGGCCGGTCGAAGCGGTCGGCGTCGTGGCGCACGAGAATGGCCGGATCGACGGTGTCCATGGCTTGCACCTCATCGCAACGACAGCGCTGCAGCGTCTGCTCATTGCCGACGGACGTCAAGGCTCGCCTCACCTCGCGTGCTGCGCCCTGATCCAGCGGACTGTCTGGCTCCAGCTTCGCATGACGATGGTGTTGGTTTCGACCGAGTTGCGGCGGAGGCGGATGCCGTCGAGCAGGGTGCCGTCGGTGACGCCAGTGGCGGCGACGAGCACATCGCCGGAGGCCAGTTCGGATACATCGTAGATGCGGTTGGCGTCGGTGATACCCATGGCGATGGCGCGTTCGCGCTTGGCCGAGGTGTCGAGGATCAGCTTGCCCTGCATCTGGCCGCCGATGCAGCGCAGGGCCGCAGCGGCCAGCACGCCTTCGGGGGCGCCGCCGGAGCCGAGATAGATGTCGATGCCAGTGTCTTCGGTGTTGACCGCATGGATGACGCCGGCAATGTCGCCGTCACTGATCAGCTTGACGGCGACGCCGGTGGTGCGCAGTTCCTCGATCAGGCTCGCATGGCGCGGACGGTCAAGCACGATCGCGGTGATTTCGCTGAGCGGACCGCCCTTCGCTTTAGCAAGCGCCTTGACGTTTTCGGTTGCCGTCCAGTCGATATGGACGGTGCCCGGGGCGTATTCAGCACCGATGGCAATCTTGTGCATGTAGACGTTGCGGGCGACGTTGAGTAGTCCGCCGCGTTCGGCCATGGCCAGCACAACGATGGAATCGGGCTGGTTCTTGGCGCAGAGCGTGACCCCTTCGAGCGGGTCCACGGCGATATCGACTTCAGGCCCCTGCCCGTCGCCAACGTGCTGGCCGATGAACAGGTCATCACATTCGTGCTCTTCGCCTTCGCCGATGACAATACGGCCCGAGATTGCGACCGTGTCGAGTTCGGACTTCATCGCCTTGACGGCGGCCTCGTCGGCGGCTTGTTCGTTGCCTTTACCGCGCCATTCGGCGGCGGCGATGGCGGCGCGTTCGGTGACGCGCACGAGTTCAAGGGTCAGGTTGCGATGCAGATTGGCGGGGCTTCTATCACCCTCGACCTTGCTCAGTCTCATATGTCCTCCCGGGCCTGACTTGGCCCGGGATCGGGTGTCAGAACGTTTCGATCCGGATCAGTTGCGGTTCACCCACGATAAACCCGTCAGCGGCGATCTGTGCAAGCGATTCACGTACCGATGATTCCAAAGTCTGTTGAGTGATCATCACTACGGTCCGCGTCGGCGCGCCATCGGATGAGACTGCCTTAGCGTTCAAATCCGACCGCTGGATGACACTGTCGATGGAAATGCCCCGCTCGCCCATCCGCGTCGTGATCGCTGCGAGAGCACCGGGCACGTCCTTGGCATTGAGGCGAATGTAGTACCCACCCTCGTGGGCACGCATCGGCGCCTGCTTATAGGGCAGCAGTTCCTCACTCGGCACGCCCAGCGGCGGCACGCGGGTGCCGCGGGCGATGTCGAGGATATCGGACAGCACCGACGACGCCGTGGGCGGGCCACCGGCGCCGGGACCGGCCAGCAGCAGCTCATGCACATGGTCGGTTTCGAGCGCCACGGCGTTCATCACGCCATCGACGCCGGCGATGGCTGAGCCTTTGGGCACGAAAGTCGGGTGCACGCGCTGCTCGATACCTTCATCGGTACGCTGGGCAATGCCGAGCAGCTTAATCTTGTAACCAAGCTCGGCGGCCACCTTTATATCGTGCTGGGTGATGCGGGAAATGCCCTCGACGCGGATCTGGTCGGGAGCGATCTCGTAGCCGAAGCAGAGCGTCGAGAGGATCGACAGCTTGTGCGCCGTGTCGAAGCCTTCGACATCGAAGGTCGGGTCGGACTCGGCATAGCCGAGTGCCTGCGCGTCCTTGAGGCAATCGGCGAAGCTGATGTCTTCGTTGCCCATGCGAGTCAGTATATAATTGCAGGTGCCGTTCATGATGCCATAAACCTTGGCGATCTTGGCCGAGCCCAAGCCTTCGCGTAGTGTCTTGATGACTGGGATGCCACCGGCAACAGCGGCTTCAAACCCGAGCTGAGCGCCGGATTCCTCGGCCATGCGGGCCAGCGCCACGCCATGCTTTGCAAGCAGGGCCTTGTTGGCGGTGACGACCGGACGGCCAATTTGCAAGGCAGCTTTGACGGCGGCAAAAGCCGGGCCGTCTTCGCCGCCGATCAGTTCAACAAACAGGTCGATGCCGTCGGACTTGGCCAAAGCCACCGGATCGTCGAACCACTCGAGGCCGGAAATATCAATGCCACGGTCGCGAGAACGCGAGCGCGCGGCAACCGCTGTCACGACCAGCTGTCGACCGAGCTTTTTGGTGAGTTCGGCGCCATCCTTCTGCAGGATGCGCACCAGTGTCGCCCCGACATTGCCGAGGCCGGCGACGCCAACGCGCAACGGCGCCTGGGCTTGGCCATCGCCGAAATCCTGCATTGCCTTGAGAATTCGCGTCCGCGTATCGGAACGTGGTTCGCGGCCCTCCCGCAGGTCGAACACAAACAGCGGATCGCCCGCCACGGTGCGGCCGAAACGGGTCGGCGTCCAACCCCGGGCTGAGATGAAAGTTTCGACGGCATGGCGGAAGGAAGCAATGTCACTCATGGTGGCGCATCTGCATAGGAATTCGCCTAGCCGTCAATAGGAGTTTGGACGGCATTGCGGCCGACCAAGGCTTTATTTGGTGGCAGGGTTAGATGGAGATGGCACGGCTACTTTGCTGTATTCCCTCGGGCTTGACCCGGGGGTCGTTCGCCGCTTGGGCCGTGGGGAGAGTGGCCCTCGGGTCAAGCCCGAGGGAGAAAGCGTGGGTGGGATGGATAGGCGGTGACGGAAGAGACTTTAGCCGACCAGCGGGACGACGTTGCCGGAGCCGGTTTTGGAGCCGAGCAGCTTCTTGATGTTGCGGGCAGCCTGGCGAATGCGCTGTTCGTTTTCGACGAAAGCGAGGCGGATATACTGATCACCATATTCGCCGAAGCCGACGCCCGGCGCGACGCCGACCCCGGTTTCCTTGATCAGCAGCTTGGCAAACTCCAGCGAGCCGAGATGGGCAAACTGCGCGGGGATCGGCGCCCAGGCAAACATGGTGGCTTTTGGTACGGGAATGTCCCAGCCGGAGCGGCCGAAGCTTTCGACCAGCACGTCGCGGCGCATCTTGTAAACCTTGCGAACTTCTTCGATGACATCGTCCGAACCGTTCAGCGCAGCTGTCGCCGCAACCTGGATCGGGGTGAAGGCACCATAATCGAGATAAGACTTTACCCGCGCCAGCGCCGCGATGAGGCGTTCATTGCCGACGGCGAAACCGACGCGCCAGCCGGGCATGGAGTATGTCTTGGACATCGAGGTAAATTCCACCGTGATGTCGATGGCACCGGGCACCTGCAGGACCGATGGCGGCGGCTGGTCGGCGTCGAAGTAAATCTCGGAATAGGCCAGGTCGGACAGGATGAAAATGTCATTGGCGCGGCAGTACTTGACCACCTCGGTGTAGAAATCGAGGTCGGCCGTGTAGGCGGTCGGGTTGGCCGGATAGTTTAACACCAGCGCGATAGGCTTGGGGATCGAGTGCCGCACGGCACGATCCAGCGAGCGCATGAAGTCTTCGTTGGGATCGGCGGGCATGGAACGAACGACGCCGCCGGACATGATGAAGCCGAAGGAATGGATCGGATAGGTGGGGTTTGGAACCAGCACCACATCGCCCGGCGCCGTGATGGCCGAGGCCATGTTGGCAAAGCCTTCCTTGGAGCCAAGCGTCGCGACGACCTGGGTGTCGGGATTGAGCTTCACGCCGAAGCGGCGGCCGTAATAGCTGGCCTGGGCCTTGCGCAGGCCGGGAATGCCGCGCGAGCTGGAATACCGATGGGTGCGGCCATCCTTGACGGTTTCCTGCAGCTTTTCGACGATGTGCTGCGGCGTCGGCATATCGGGATTGCCCATGCCGAGATCGATGACATCGACACCTTCGGCGCGCGCCTTGGCCTTGAGCGGGTCGATATGGGCAAAGACATAGGGGGGAAGACGGCGGATCTTATGGAAGTCTTCGCTCATGATTTCCTCGACGGTCCTTCCAGGGACCTGAACTGGGCCGCGACGCGCTGACGCGCTACGCCTCTCTTTGAGGCGTGGATTATCGCGGAATTATGGTTGTGAACGGGTTAAACAGCCCATTACGGGCCGTGATATGGTGTTCGGCTCTTCCCGGCCCGGCTTGGGCCACGCGGGAAGAGCTAGCGGGCGTTCGCCGCCGCCAAACGGACGGCCGCAGCCACTGCACCAATGGCGAGCGAGGCTCCAACCTTTGCAACAGTGTACAGAGACTGCATGTCCCTTGCCCTTCGGACGTGATTTTTGTAAGGAAATCAGCTATCGACAAGCCGTTCATAATTCCTCTGTCAGTTATTGTAAATGGTCCCGGGGACGCCAACCTTCGGCTCCAGAGCGGCATATGGTGAGGTAAAATCTTGAAGCGCATTGCCCTCGTCACGATCGGCACGCAAGGCGACGTTCAACCCTATCTGGCCCTTGCTATCTCCCTCAAGGAGCGTGGCTACTCTGTTGTCCTTGGGGCTTCGGAAGAATTCCAGGTCATGGTCGAGGGGCATGGCCTCGAGTTCCACACGCTGGGACCGTCGATTCAGGCCTTCCTGTCGCAGCAGCGATTCGAAAATGCGATGAGCCAGTCCATGCTCATCAACGGGCCTTCCCTGCTGCGCCAAGGTCAGCAGATCGTCGATACCGCAGCGCGTCACGCCTGGGATATGTGCCAGGGCGCCGACATGCTGATCCTGAACATGAACACCAGCTTCGGCATCGACATTGCCGAGGCGCTGCATATCCCCGCCATCATGGTGGCCCTGCAGCCGCTGAACTCGACCAGTGAATTCCCGCTCTGCATCTATTACGGCGCCGATTTTGGCCCGGCTTTCAACAAGCTGAGCTACGCGACGATGTCGGTGCAGCAGATTTATTACAATCTGCCGCGCAACAAGCTGCGCCGGGAGTTGATGGGTCTCGATGCGCGCAAGAAGGGCGGCTTCTTCCGCAATACCGACGGTACGGCGATGACCACTCTATACCCGTATTCGCCGGTGGTTTCGCCGCGTCCGCGCGATTGGCCCAAGAGTGCCATCGTCACCGGCTACTGGCAGCTCAAGGATAGCACCGACTGGCAGCCGTCGGCCGAATTCCAGAAGTTCCTCTCCGAAGGCGAGGCACCGGTCTATATCGGCTTCGGCTCGATGCCGTTCGGCGCCGAGCGCAATACCAAGATTCTGAAGGAAGCGGTCGCCCTGTGGGGCGGCCGTGCCGTGGTGGCGCGCGGTTGGGGCGGCATCAATCCGCAGGATCTGCCTGACAGCATATTTGCCATCGAGAAGGCGCCGCACGACAAGCTGTTCAAGTATGTGTCGGCGGTCGTGCATCATGGCGGCGCCGGCACGACCTCGGCGGGCCTGCATCTCGGCCGTCCGACCTTCGTCGTGCCACAGGCAGTCGATCAGCCCTATTGGGGCCGTCGCGTCTATGAACTCGGGTGCGGTCCCAAGCCCGTGCGGCTGCGCAAGCTGACCTCGGAAATCCTCGCCGGTGCGCTAGCCGACCTCACGACGAACGAAGACTATCGCCGCAACGCCGCCGAGATAGCCGAGCAGTTGCAGGGCGAAGATGGCATCGAAAAGGCCATCAAGGTCATTGAGCGCGTCATGACCAGCTATGTGCCGCGCGTGCCGACGATCAAAAAGGCCAGGAAAGTCAAGGCGCCGCTGAAGCTGGTAGGCTAAGGGGCCGCAAGGCCGGACCCTTAATGCCTTCGCGTTGCCAACGTCGCGAGCCCGGCCAGCACCGGGGGGATCAGCACGGCAGCTGCGTATGCAAGAACCAGCATCCCTGCCCCGGCGTCCAGCCACGCCAGCATTGCGAGGCCGATGGCGGCCAGCCCGAAGGCTATTCCGGCGACTCGATGAACCAGCCGCCAGGCGTTGTCGGTGCGGATGGGCCACGGCATGCGCAGGCCGGCATAGGTATGCCGCTCTGCCTCGAACAGCACGACTGCTACCAGTAACAGCGCGCCGCCCAGGCCAAAGCCGGTAACGCGGATAAAATCCAGGTCAGAGCCTATACCTGTCAGCAGCATGCCAAGCTGGCAGGCGGCGACGAGCAGCATCAGGAACGTCAGCATCGGGTCGAAGATGTGCTGGGTCTTGGCATAGTGGTTTTTGGTCAGCGACTTGCCGAGCGCGAAGAACGCTACCAGCAGCACGGCTTGGATGATTGGGGCCACCAACATGGCATTGCGCGGCCATAGCCAGTCGGCAGCGCTGCCGGCCCAATGGGCGGGGAACAGAAAGTCGGCCGGAATGCGAAACAGGCCCACGCCTGTCAGCGCCAGCGTTACGGTCAGCAGCAGCAGATGAAAACGGGTGACGAGGATTTGCATGGCGTGGTGGATATGGGCTGTGCGAGGCAAAAGAAAAGGGCCGGTTTCCCGGCCCTTTGCATGATCTGAATTCGAAGCTTAGCGCTTGCTGAACTGGAAGGACTTGCGGGCCTTGGCCTTGCCGTACTTCTTGCGTTCGACGACGCGGCTGTCGCGGGTCAGGAAGCCACCCTTCTTCAGCAGCGGGCGCAGGCCCGGCTCGAAGAAGTTCAGCGCCTTGGAGATGCCGTGACGAATGGCACCGGCCTGGCCGGAAAGACCACCGCCGGCAACAGTGACGACAACGTCGTACTGGTCGGTGCGTTCGGTCGCGACGATCGGCTGCTTGACGATCAGCTGCAGAACCGGACGAGCGAAGTAGGTAGCGAACTCACGGCCATTAACGACCACAGTGCCCTTGCCCGGCTTGATCCAGACGCGAGCGACAGCGTTCTTGCGCTTGCCGGTTGCATAGGCACGACCCTGCGCGTCGAGCTTCTGGGTGTGCACCGGAGCGGTGTTGATCACAGGAGCAACGGTCGAGGTGCCGAGTTCTTCGAGGGAGTTGATGGTTTCAGCCATATTACTTCACCCGCGCATTCTTGGGATTCATCGCAGCAACGTCCAGCGTAGCCGGGTTCTGCGCTTCATGGGGATGCTCAGCGCCCGAATAGACGCGGAAGTTCTTGAGCTGGGCACGGGTCAGCGGGCCGCCAGGCATCATGCGGCGAACGGCGTTCTCGAGCACGCGCTCTGGAAAACGGCCTTCGAGGATTTCGCGGGCCGTACGGTCCTTGATGCCGCCGGGGAAGCCGGTGTGCCAGTAGAACTTGTGCTGGTCGAGCTTGCGACCGGTAAATTTCACCTTGTCGGCATTGATGACAACGATGTTGTCGCCCATGTCCATGTGGGGGGTGAAAGTAGGCTTATGCTTGCCGCGCAGGCGTGCGGCAATGATCGAAGCAAGACGACCCACGACGAGGCCATTGGCATCGATCAGGATCCACTTCTTTTCGATCTCGCTCGGTTTTGCCGAGTAAGTGCTCATGCTTGAATTCCCTAGATAATTTGGGCTTGCAGCCTTCATCCAAGGAAGAAAGCGGCACGTTCGGCGGTTCGTGTAGGGGGGATTCTGCGATGCGTCAATAGGCTTGTTTTATAGCAGTAAAATCAACGACTTACGTTTGCGGTATTATATTACCGCAGGCGACGAGCCCGGTGCATGTCCGCAATATAGGCGATGGTGACGCCGGCCAGCATAAAGGCGAGGGCCTGATGTCCGACCGCCAACGAGATCGGCACTGAGTGCAATAGCGTCATGATGCCGAGCACCACCTGCAGCAGCACGAGGATCGCTAGGCGCGGCAGCCAGCCATGCACACCCTTGAAGCCGCCCGTGGCATGCTGTTGCCAGAGCAGGACGGCGACATAGGCGGTGATGAGGTAGGCGATAGTGCGGTGGATGAACTGCACCGTCAGGTTGTTCTCGAACAGATTGCGCCAGAGCGGCTGCATGACGCCGAGACCGTCCGGGACCAGGGCACCATCCATCAGCGGCCAGGTGTTGTAGCCCATGCCGGCATCGAGCCCGGCAACGAAGGCCCCTGCCCCGATTTGCATGATGATCAGCACCAGCAGGATCATGGCGGAGGTTAGGTTCTGTCCGGTGACAAGGCCGGTTACCCGGCCCGGCTCAAGCGAGCGCGGCACATAGATCAGCGCGATGAACAACAGCGAGGCCGCCGTCAGATGCGCGGCAAGGCGATATTGCGAAACGGACGTCAGCTCGGTGAGGCCCGACGATACCATCCACCAGCCGAGCAGCCCCTGGAAACCGCCGAGGATGAACAAGGCAAACAGCGGCAAGGCTAGCTGCGGAGTGAACCGCTTCTGGATCAGGAAGACCACGAAGGGGATGGCGAACAGCACACCGAGGACACGTCCCAGCAGGCGGTGCAGGTATTCCCAGAAGAAGATGTATTTGAAGTCGTCCAGTGACATCCAGCTATTGTTGACCTGGTATTGCGGGATCTGCTTGTAGGCGTCGAACTCGGCCTGCCACTGCGCGGCATTGAGCGGCGGCAGCGTGCCGGAGATCGGTTTCCAGCTGGTGATCGAGAGGCCAGACTCGGTGAGCCGGGTGATGCCGCCGACAATCACCATCAGCAGCACGAAGGCCGCCATGCCATAAAGCCAGATGCGCACGGGGCGGAGTCGATCGTTGGCAAAACGAGATTCACTCAGTGCGGCATTTTGGGCGGTGGTCACGGTCGTTTCCCGGTGTCGGTCAGTGGCCGGGAGTGGTATTCCCGGTTGACCATCCCCGCAATAGCCGCGTTGCCGCACATGACCCAGCGTAGTCGCAAAGCCTTCGGAATCCTGTTGACCCTCGGCTCGATCATAGCCTGGCTATCGGTGTTCACCTCTGTCTATCTGGCGTTTCCGCCCGACCTGCCGATCTGGATCCTGATGCCGTATTTCATCGTCGCGGGCGTGGGCTGGCTGTATCCGGCAATGGCGATCATCCGCTGGATGGCAAAGCCCGACGCCTGATCAGCCGGTGAGCCTGCCGATGGCCGAGAAGATCGCGCCAGTCGCGAAAACATCGACATAGCGGCGGGACTGGAAGTAACCGTTGAGCGAAATACGCGGCAAAGCGTGTGGCGTCTTCGCGTGGCGCGCATAGAGCCCGCCGGGGCGCGTGGTGACGGCGGAGCGGAAACCGAGCTCCTGCGCCAGGTCGAATTCGCGCTGACCGGCCGATAGCGGTCCGCCAAGTGGATACGAGAGATGGATCGGGCGCTGGCCGAACTGCGCCATCAGGATATCGGCAGATTGCACGATTTCGTTACGGGCCTTCTCCAGCGGCAGCTTGGCCAGTTCGTAGTGATGCACGGTGTGGGCGCCGATGGTGCAAAGGGGATCGCCGGCAAACAGCCGCAGCTCCTGCCAGTCCATGATCAGCTCGCGGCATTGCTTGTCGAGGTCATAGCCATATGAGGTGGCAAAACTGCGCACCAGCTTGACCCGTTCGGCCTCGGGCATGTTGCGCATCTGCCAGTATAGCGCATTGAAGGCCTCGGCTTTTTCCGAGGTGGTCAGCGTATCGACATAGTCGGTTTCGCCACCCGAAGTCAGCGCGATGGCCTCCTGACGGGCGATGATGTCCTCGATCGCCTGCCACCACAGCTCGCCGACGCCATCGACCATCGCGGTCGGCACATAGAGCGTGAACGGCGCCTCATGCCGACGCAGGATCGGCAGCGCGTGGCGAAGGTTGTCCTTGTAGGCGTCATCGAAGGTCAGCACCACGAACCGCTTGCCGGGTTTGGGCGCCGCCAGTCGTTCGAGCGCTTCGTCGAGAGACACTATGTCGAGATCGAGATCGCGCACTCGCTCGATGACATAGTCGAGAAAGTCTGGCTGCACCTGCAGGATCGCATTGGGCGAAAAATCCGCAGGCTCATCCGGCAGCACGCGATGCAGGGTGAAAATCACCCCACGCGACGATGACAAGCTGCGGATAAGATGGGGCAGCCGCGACAGCCACATTGCCTCGAACATGGCCCGGATGGCCGTATATTTCATCGACATGCGACGGTTCCCGTCAGGCGGCAACCCGGGTGGGGGCGGTCGCGACTTCGCAACGCTCAAAGCCCGCATCGAGCAGCATCTGGCGTTTTTCAGCGACCGCATTGAGATCGTCGTTCGGCCCGGCAACCAGCACCAGCCGGCCGTCGATACCGCTGAAGAACGGCAAGCTTGAGTTCATGCCGACACGACCCGTTATAAGCACGACAACCTCATAAATGTCGCCCAGAGCCTCAACCAAAGTCAGTGGCTTGGTGGAGCTGCGAGACAGCACACGGCCGGTGCCCCACGGCACTTCGGCAAAGCTGTTATCGGCCGACTTGTGCACGACATCGCCAAAGCTGGCGGTATCGGCGCTTAGATCGGTGAGGCCAGGTGCGTCGGCAATGCGGGCGCTGCCGGCATCGACAAGAGCCACGCTCAAGCCGCGGGCGAGAGCGTCCTCGGCGAGTTCTTCCGCCAGCAGTTCGCAGTCTGCGTTGGCATTGGTGGCCGCGAGGATGACCAGATGCGTGCGACCCAGCACAAGGTCCGAAGCCAGCTCGGAAAACTGCACCAGACTTACAGCCGGGCGCGGCGGCGTGGCGACTGTTGCGACTGGCTCAGGAGCCTTGGGCGCAACCTCATGCTCGACCTTCGCAGCGATTTGGCCCCGCATGTTTGCAAGACGCGAGAAGCGCTGCTTGAAGCCTTGAATAGCTGGCTCCTGCACCGGGGCGTCGTCGATGACGGCAACAGGCTCGACCTCTGCAAGTGTCACGTATGGAGCTTCAGGCTGCGCAACGGCATAGGCATCGGGGTAATCTACGGCTGCGTCCGGCTCCATTTCCTCGGCGACAACTGCAGCTTCGTCGAGTTCGTCCTGCTCCTCAGGCGGGCGCACCTTCACGATGGCACGGCCGGACGTCAGGTCGCCAAATATCACCAGGCCAACCTGGACTGCGAGTGACACAAAGCCGACCGATATCAGCAGCAGCGCGGTCTTTGGCGAGGCTGGGGTAACCGACGGGGCGGCAATGCTGACGACGCGCACGTCGGGTAGCGCCGAATTGGTATCGGTGCGGGACACGGCTTCGCTGTAGCGCTGCAGATAGCCTTCCAGCAAATCGCGCTGTGCCTTGGCCTCGCGCTGCAATGCGTCGAGGGTGACGGTGTCCTGCGTCACGCTCGACGAAGACGACTTGGCGCGGGTCAGGTCAGCCTGCAGCGAAGCCTCCAGCCCGGCTTCGACCTGAGCCTCGGCTTCGAGCGCATCGGCAACGCGACGCCCCTCGATGCCGATCTGCTTATCCAGCTCGGCAATCTGTGCAGTGAGTGCCTGAATGGCGGGATGGTTGTTTAGCAAGGTTGCGGCGCGCTGGGCTTTCTCGCCCTGCAGGCGGCCCTTCTCTTGGCTAAGCTGCTG
This sequence comes from Devosia psychrophila, assembly GCF_000971275.1. Taxonomy (GTDB): domain Bacteria; phylum Pseudomonadota; class Alphaproteobacteria; order Rhizobiales; family Devosiaceae; genus Devosia; species Devosia psychrophila. Next base: position 37,438 of record NZ_LAPV01000147.1, read on the forward strand.
GATCACCACGGAACCACGCACGTCGGCGACGCCATCGATCGACTGTCCGTTTCCGAGCATCGTGCGGATCAGGGCCGCACGCGACAGCGCCGTGTTCTTGCGCTCCTGCGCAGCGGTAATCTGGGAGGCGACAGCAGAGACCTGCTGATCGGCCAGGCTGGTGTTGTTCGAGCCAATAAACAGGTCATTGTCGACCTTGAAGTTGGCAACTGCCGTTTCGGCGTCGGTCACCGTGATGCGCAGCTTCGCAATCTCGTCGCGCAGCCAGGCCGATGCCTCGGCGGTATCGGAGAGCGACAGTTCGGCGCGGCGGGTTACGTGTGCATTGGCAACGGCATTGGCGATATCGGCCGCCAGCTGCGGATCGGTCGAGCTGACGACAACGGAGATCAGGCGTGAGTCCCGCTCCTGGCTGACGTTCAGGCGTTCATAGAGGGAATTGAGCACGGTTTCGTCGATGCTCATGGGCGTCGATGCGCCGCGGCCCAACAGGCGCGTAACCATGCTCATCGGGGAGAAGCCGCCGCTACCGGCGCCGTTGAATTCGGGCACCGAGCGCAGATCAAGCAGGTCTATGACCTTGAGCAGCGTATCGCGCGACTTGATCAGCTCGATCTGGCTGGAAACCACACCGGCCTCGCCGCCGCTCGATGATGGCGCCTGCTCGTTGAGGGCACGCGAGTAGACGTTGCCGCGGGGCTCAACCAAAATCGACGCCGAGGAGTCGTAGGAGCGCGGCACGAAGAGGAGCAGGACAAACGTCAGCGCCAGCAGCGCCAGCGTAACCAGCAAAATTCTTGGGAGGCGCTGCACGACACCGCCAAACAGTGCGGCGACGTCGATGCGCGCATCCTGCGCCTCTGGTGACTCGTAGGTCATTTTGCTTCCTCGGTTATCGCCTCAGTTATTGTCACCGCGTAGTAAGTATTTGGTAAACGCGCCGCAGAGATAGCAGACGGCGCGAAGGGCTTTATTAACCAAGACAAGAGAGAGTGGCGGCATTGTAAAAGTGCGTGAGAGTGGAATGCGCTGGTTACCCCTACTTGCCCTAGCCCTGTTGCCGCCGCTTGCCGGCTGCGCCACTACACGCCCTGCCAGTTACCTGGTGGAGACCAAGGGGCCGTATCAACTCGACACCGGTGACGCCCTGCGCGTCAGCGTTTATGGCGATGCCGAACTCAGCAACACCTATCGCGTCGATGACAGCGGTTCGATCGCATTCCCGCTCGTCGGCCCCGTGCAGGTACGTGGCGCCACGACCAAAGTCGCCGCCGGTCGCGTCGCTGCGGCCCTGGCCAATGGCTATATGCGCAATCCTGATGTTGCAGTGGAAGTCGCCGAATACCGGCCCTTCTTCATCCAGGGCGAGATCAAGAATGCCGGCCAGTTCCAGTATGTTTATGGCATGACCGTTCGATCCGCGATCAGCACATCCGGCGGCTTTTCCGACACCGCAGATCGCGACCGTGCCGTGGTGTATCGCCGCCAGGACGACCAGATGGTCAAGGGTACTGTCGATATGGATTTCCCGCTTTATCCGGGTGATACCGTCGTCATTCTCGAACGCTGGTTCTAAAGTGCCTGCCGGACCGGGGTTGCGCATCCTTCAGGTGATGCGGGCGCCGGTCGGCGGCCTGTTCCGCCATGTGGCAGACCTGACGCGGGAGCTGACCGCGCGCGGCCACAGTGTGGGCCTCGTCGTGGATAGCCTGGCCAATGATGCCCAGACCGAGAGCAGGCTGAGCGACCTGCTGCCCCACGCCGCTTTGGGCATTCACCGCTTTGCAATGCCGCGCCTGCTGGGTCGCGGTGATCTCACCACACCGTTTGCCGTGCGCAGGCTGGCGCGCGCTCTCGACATCGACGTCATGCACGGCCACGGCGCCAAGGGCGGTTTTTACGCCCGCCTGGCCCGTCTTGCCGGCAGCAAAGCTGCGGCGCTTTATACGCCTCACGGCGGCGTGCTGCACTTTTCCACGAGCTCGGTCTCCGGACGGATTTTTCATCGGCTCGAACGCGCGTTGATGGCGCAGACCGGCGCGATCATTTTCGAAAGCGCCTATGCGCAGACCATCTATTCGGCGCTAATCGGAGCTCCCACCTGCCCAACCGAGGTCATTCACAATGGCCTCGCGCCCGAAGAATTTGTGCCGGTCACCGCTTTGCCCGACGCTGCCGATTTCGCCTTCGTCGGCGAATTGCGCGAGCTCAAGGGCATTCATGTCCTGATCGACGCATTGGTGGGTCTGAGCCTGCCGGATACTCGACCCGCGACGCTGGTGATGGCCGGGGACGGCGCCGCCCGCGCCGAACTCGAAGCCCGGATTTCCAAGCTCAACCTGTCGCAGCGCGTTACCCTGCTCGGCGCCCAGCCGGCTCGTCCAACGTTTGCCAAGGGCCGCATCGCCGTAGTGCCCTCCCTGGCAGAGTCCCTGCCCTATGTGGTGCTGGAGGCCGCGGCCGCCCGCTTGCCGGTCATCGCGACGCGTGTCGGCGGCATTCCCGAAATCTTCGGCCCGACCGCAAACAGCCTGGTGCCGGCCGGCGATGTAGCCGCTTTGCGGGCTGCAATGCAGGCCGCGCTCGACCAACCCGCGCAAGCCGAAGCCGAAATGGAAACCCGTCTGCGGCATATCGAGCAGAACTTCTCGCTGTCGGTCATGGCAGACGGTATCGAGGCGCTTTATCAGACGGTGTTGGGTAGAGCTTAGTCGGTCAACTTCACCGACTTTAAACCCCTTGGCGCCAGAATGGGCGCTAGAATTCCTTGCCGGAAGCGTCCCATGTATCGAGTAGACCCCAAGCAGGCCGTGCTGGATCACGTATCCAAGCAGACCGCTGCCGGTGAATCCGGGCGGCAACTGTCGCCTCAGGCCGAATCCATCATTGCAGCTCCCGTCGAGCGCAGGATCTCCGGCGCGGTGGTTGCGGGCGTTGCCCAGGTCGTCGAGGCGGTGCTGCTGGCCCTGCTTGGCTACGGCATTTACGAGTTTTATGTCGAAATAGGCCACCCGGCCTTTTACATTCCCGTGATCCTGACCGCTTGCTTGCTTGCCAACGTGCTGTTCAACGCCGTTCGAGCGCATCGCATTGCCGCCTACCGCATGGTTTTCACCCAGCTTGGTCGTGTTCTGGTGGCCTGGACGGTGGTGATGACCATACTCACCGTCGGGCTGTTCCTGCTCAAGGCCGGTGATCATTTTTCGCGAGTCTGGCTCGTGGGTTGGTTCATCGGCGGCGCCGTTCTATTGCTCAGCTACCGGCTTGCCTTGCGCGCTTTGGTGCAGCGCTGGACCGCGCAAGGGCGCCTGCGTCGTCGCACCGTCGTGGTCGGCGGCGGCAAGGATGCCGAAAATCTGATCGAGCAAATCCGCGCCAGCGCCAGCCATGATATCGAGTTGCTCGGCCTGTTCGATGATCGCATCGATGACCGATCGCCCGAGACCGTTGCCGGCTATCCCAAGCTTGGCAAAGTGGTCGATCTGATCGAGTTCGCGCGTCGTACCCAGGTCGATCTTGTCATCGTGTCGATGCCGCTCTCGGCCGAAAAACGCGTGCTCGACATGCTGACCCAGCTCTGGGTGTTGCCGGTGGACATCCGGCTGTCCGCCCATATGAGCAAGCTCAAGTTCACCAACAAGGCCTATTCTTATGTCGGTGACATAGCCGTTTTCGACATGGCTGACCGTCCGATCTCGGATTGGAACCTGGTCTTCAAGTGGGTGTTCGACAAGATCGTGGCGCTGACGGCGCTGATCCTTCTGTCGCCCATCATGCTGGCGACGGCGATTTCCATCAAGCTCGAGAGCCCTGGCCCGGTGTTCTTCCGGCAGAACCGGCATGGCTTCAACAACGAGTTGATCAAGATCTACAAGTTCCGCTCGATGCGAACCGACATGCTCGACGAGGCTGCCACCAAGCTGGTGACCAAGGGCGATGCGCGCGTCACGAAAGTCGGCAAATTCATCCGCCGCACTTCCATCGACGAACTGCCGCAGTTGTTCAACGTGCTCAAAGGCGAGTTGTCCATTGTCGGACCACGGCCGCACGCGCTGCAGGCCAAAGCCGATAACCAGCTGTATTACGAAGCGGTCGAAGGCTACTTCGCGCGCCATCGCGTCAAACCGGGCATGACCGGCTGGGCCCAGATCAACGGGTGGCGCGGCGAGACCGACACGATCGACAAGATCATGAACCGGGTGAACCACGACCTTTATTACATTGAGCACTGGTCGATCTGGTTCGACGTCTACATCCTGGCCATGACGCCGATCCGGCTGTTCGACTCGGAAAACGCCTACTGATGAAAGCCGCCCTGCTCTCCGCTGCAGGCTTCATTGCCCTTGCCGTCCTGGGGATGGCTGGGTCTGCGCAGGCCGAAAGCGATATCTGCGTGGATTGCCTGCGGGTGCGGGTGGGGTCGCCCGTGGTCATCCGTGGGCCGTTTCCGGACGAGCTGGATGCAACTTTCACTGCGCTGAAACTGGCCGACGGATCGTTTCGCGGCTTCAGCGCCAATGGCGCTACCTACGCCATCGACGGCCCCACAATTTGGGACATGGGTGGCGAGCGCCGCGCCGTTCTGCGGGGTGGCGAGCCCGGAAGCATCAGCGATTGCGGGCGCTGGCTGACCTCCACCACGAGATCTGGCGACGAGGTGATTGGCCTGGTCCACCAGGAGCGCGACTGCGACTACGAAGTGGGGCGGACTGGAAAGTCGATGGCCATCGCCACATCGCCCGATGACGGCCTGAGCTGGAGCGAGCCACAAACAGTGATTACCGGCACCGACACGCTGCAGCCCGACAGGATCACCGGCGAGGGCGACTGCTCGATGGTCGATGGAATGGACGGCTATTTATACGCTTATTGCCTGCGAAATTCCGACTGGCAGACCATCGTGGCCCGGGCGCCGCAAAGCGATTCAACGAACTGGCACAAGTATTACGAGGGCGGCTGGACCGAGCCGGGTCTCGGCGGCAAGGCGACGGCCATCGGGTTTCTCGGACCCGGTGCGGGCTATCTGCTGAATGATGGCTGGGTAGCCGCGGTTGCGACCGACCCCTGGTTTGGCGGCGTGCGATTGTCCCTGTCGGCGGACAAGATATCCTTCGTCGACCTCGACGAGCCGCTGCTCACCATCGACGGGTCCAACTGGGACCGGCCGGCAGAAACCGACCTGATCGCCTATGGCACCATTCTCAATCCGGATAATGGCAGCAACGCCGTCGATCAGGATTTCCTGCTGAGCTACATTTACGTGCCTCCCGGCAAGGGGTTCGAAAGCCGCTACCTCGTGTTCCACGAAGTATCAGTGACAGTTCAGGACATCCCGCTGCCAGTCCAGGCCGGGATGGCGCTGACGCGCTGGTCGGATCCTGGGCAGCAAATCTATGTCACCTCCACCGGACCGCTGACCGGCGACCGGCAGGCCTATCGCCGCGACACGACTGTCGCCTACATGCTGACCCGCGCGCCCGAAGGCATTGCGAGCGTCAAGTTTGCCGAGTGTTCAAGCAACTGGGCCGGGCATCTGGATCAGATGCTCGCCGCGGACGGCAGCTGTGGGGCCGGTGGCTATGACCGGGAGCGCACCGCCGGCTGGCTATTTGCCGATGAGCAACCGGATGCCGTGCCGGTGTATCGTTGCGTCAACGAGCAGGCGCGGACGCACTTTGCTTCGAGCGCGCCCGACTGCGAAGGGCTTGGAAACATGGAATTCCTGCTTGGCTATGGACTGGCCCCATGAGCATGACCGCCGACAGCCGCAACGAAACGCACGCGGTCGGGGTGAGCCTCGACGGGTTGCGATTCGCCATTTTCTCGACGCGGAACATGGTGTTCCTGGTCGCCGTCCTCGCCATGAACTACACGCTGATGCGGCCCTCGCCGGTCGATATGCTGTTCATCGGGTCGTTCCTGATCACCCTAATTCATATGACGTTGTTCAAGAAGCAGCAGGTGACGCGGCGCGCTATCATGCTCGTGCTGCTTTTGCTGGCATGGGTGGTGTCTTACTCGCTGGCGTCGTTTCCCCATATCTCCGAGGAGTTTGTCGCTTTCGAGCTGCTGGCCAAGACCTTTGCCATTTCGATCGGCGTGATCGGCGCCATTGTATCGATGAGCTGGAGCCGACGAAACTTCGAGACCTTCATGAAGGTCTACATCTTTTCCTGCGTTATCGCCTCGATCCTCGGCACCATTGGCTTTCTGACCCAGATGGAACTGTTGACCTGGGACGGGCGCGCCAAGGGGCTCATCGACGACCCCAACATGTATGGATCGTTCCTGATCCCGGCCGTGGTTTTCTGTGCCTACTTCCTGTCGCGCGGCCGGGATAGCAAGGTGCTGCTTAGTGGGGCGCTGGTGATTGTGCTGCTGGGCATTCTGCTCTCATTCTCGCGCATTGCCGTCGTCGCCTCGCTGTTCTGCCTGTTTGCCTACATCTTTTTCCACAACCGCGGCCACCCAAAGCGGCTGCTGCTGATTGTCGGCGGCCTTTTCGTAACCGGCATCGTGCTGTTCGTCTTTGCCAGTCTCACCTCGGCGGAGTTCACCGCCAAGCTGATGGATCGCCTGACCTTCGCCAAATCCTACGACCTCGGCGAGGAAGGCCGGTACCACCGCTATCTGCTGGTGTTGCCAATGATCGCCCAGAACCCAATTGGGATCGGGGTGCTGCAGCTCGAGAAAATATTCCCGGAGCCCATCCACAACATCTGGCTCAGCTCCTTCGTCAACTACGGCTGGGGCGGCGGCATCGCTTATGTAACCATCGCAGTCGGCAGCGTGGTCGTATCGCTGCGGAATTACCGGCGGACAAAAAACGAACTCGCGATTGTGCTGCTCATCTCACTCGTGGGCATCATTTTCTGCTCGACGCTGCATGAGGGTGAACACTGGCGGCATTCATGGTTGTTCTACGGACTGGTATGGGGCTTTAACGCCTTCAATCCAGGCATGAGCGCCAAGCCGGTCGCGGCACGGCAGGCCGTGGCGAGCCAGCGTCCTCCCCCGCCCCGCACACGCGTGGCGACGGCGGCACGCCCTAACGGCTAATGGGCTACGACCATATCCGGCCGCGCAGGTAGCGCTCGGCCAGTTGCGCCGTACCATCGGCAAAGCCGCGCATATGTTGCTGGGCTAGCTTGGTTTCGGCATGCGAGCCGATCCAGGCAAGCAGTGCCATGCGACGCAGCATCACCATGGAATCGATGGCGGCGATGTCCTCGGCCTGCAGCGGGCGGACAGCCTGATAGCCCTGGATCCAGCTCGCCTTGAGCGCCGGAATGGCGGGATTGGTCTCATGAAACGAGATCGCGGCGGCGAAGTCATAGGCAAACCAGCAGAAGCCGCAGTCATCGAAATCGATCAAGTGGGTGGTGTCGCCATCGACCAAAAGATTGCCCAGCCGCATATCGGCATGGATCAGGCCGTAGCGATCGGCAGTGGTGCCGTACTCGGCAAGCCGGTGCCAAAGGGCCGCATCGAGGCGATCAAGGATCGCACGGTTGCCGGCATTGACACCCGGCGCTATGCGCCAGTCACCCCACGGGGCATCGGCGTCGAGAATGGTGGAGGCCTGCCAAACCTGCCGCTGAAAGCCGGCCGGCCGCTGCCACCGCGTCACATGATGGTGCATGATTGCGGCATAGCGCCCAAGCGTGCCGAAAAGATTGCCCATATTGCTGTCCGGAGACGGCTCACCACCCGGCAGGTGCCTGAACAACACGGCAAGTCGGTCGCCACGCGGCGTTGAAAAGTGCTGCAGCAGCGCGCCGTCGGTGCCGACAACTGGCTCCGGAGTCGGTAGCGCCGTGTCACGCCGCAGCGCCGTCAGCCATGCCAGTTCACTGTCGATGGAAATACGCGACTGGTAACCGATGCGATGCACACGCAGGGTGAAACTGCCGCGTTCGGCAGTGTCGATCTGAAACGTCTGGTTCTCGGAGTGATTGATGAGTCTGGCGCTACCACCATCAACATCGGTCCAGCATGACAGGGCGGGCTCGACCTCAAGCGCCGTCAGAGGCATTTGCAAGGCTCCAGACTGCAGCAATGAGCCCATGCAGGCGCATCGCTATGGCACAAAGGAGAGATAATGGTCGGAGCGACAGGATTTGAACCTGCGACCCTTTGTCCCCCAGACAAATGCGCTACCAAGCTGCGCTACGCCCCGACTGCGCGGAGACATAGAGAAACGGGGCTTTAGGTGCAACCCTGATTTCTCGCTTGGCGAGAACAAAGTGCGATTTTCCGATGGGTACCGACTGCGTAGGAGAAAAAATCCTACGAAGTCCCACGGATGTTCGGCACTTATTCCCTCTCCTTCCCTCCTCTGGGGCCAGCGCCGGTGCACCGCGAGGTTTGTACGAGCCTCAGCTAGCAGGTTCGGGGGGTACATCGGCGCAAAGTGCAAACTGTTCCTGTTCAGGACAGCCCACGCTTTCGTACGACCTGCTGCCCTTGGCGCGGGCGGCCGGGGTTTCGAACGAAACAATCTATGCCGTGTTCGGCAATAAGCAGGCGCTGTTGCGCGCCGTGCTTGAGCGTGCGGTGCGGCGGCCGGAACCAGCCGTGCCACTTCTGAAACAGGCCGCGTCACAGGCCATCGCAGCAGCGGCAAACCAGCGAGCGCAGATCGCGCTCCTTACCGAGGACATTACGCGCCAATCTCTAAGTCACAACTCTGTCACAGCGCTGGTAGATGTTCCGCGGGTGCAGCGCGAAACCAGCAAGAGTATTACGGCAGAGAAATTGCAGGCTGCCTGTGAGGACCTGCTTAACACTGCTGAGCACCCCGACGAGGTCACCGTGCGCAATATTGCACAGCGAGCCGGGGCCGGCGTGAGCGCGATCAGCTATCATTTCGGCAGTGTCGAGCATCTGATTTTCTCGGTCGCCGAGCGGGTCTATCTGCGGCTGAATGCTGAGCGTCTTGCCTTGCTGCAGGCGGCGATACAGCGGGCGCATCCCGCGCCTGCCCGCATCGAAGATCTGATCGCGGCGATGGTCGGCCCGTCCATCCGCTGGAGCCTTGATGCCACCTCAAGCTACAGCGTCTTAAGGCATATGACGAGCCTGGCGCAATCCAGCGACCACCCGGAAATATTTCGTCCGATGATCGAGGATATTGACCATCACCGCCTGTTTGTGCCGCACTTTCGCAAGATTTCACCGTGGCTGAGCGACGTCGATATCGGCTTCAGGATTTCCTGCCTGCTGGGCGTTCGCTCGCAGATGACGCGTAATCGACGCCGTACCGACGAGTTGACCAATCATATGCTCGACCTGGGCGATCCACAGGTTGTGCTGGACAACGTCATTGCGGCCACAGCGCCTATCTTCACGACGCGTCCGCCAGCCAATTCAAACACTGTTCCAAACTCGTCACGTCACTGAGACGGGAGGAGTCTAGGTCGTGCCCCAGCAACGGAGCATGGCTTATGGGCGAGACTACTTTCATTCACCTCACCGACCTGCACGTCGGCAATCCTGCCGTCGCGGACGATCATCTGTTCAGCGATACGTCGGCAACACTGGCCCGCGTTCTCGAACTGGTCGGCAGCATGGACCAGGCGCCCCAGTTCATCATCGCAAGTGGCGACTTGACCAATCGCGGCGATGCCGACAGCTATCGCCAGCTCAAGACCATCATGGCGGCGACCAACCTGCCGGTGGTCTATGCCATCGGCAATCACGATACCCGTACCGGTTTTTACGAAGGCATGCTGGGCCGTAGTAACGGTCTCGACCTGCCCTATGATCATGAGCAGGTCATCGCCGGCGTGCATGTCATCACGCTCGATACCACGACGCCCGGCCAGATTGGCGGCAGCCTCGAGCCAGAGCAGTTTGCGTGGCTGCAAGCAACTCTCGACAGCCATCCAGATCTGCCCAAGCTGATCGTCGCGCACCATGCTCCTGCGCTGGGCGATGCGCCGCCGTGGGATCACTGGCGCACCATTGAGTTCAACCAGTCGCAGACGCTGGCGGCCATGCTCAAGGGCCGCAACGTTCTGGCCATCCTGTCCGGTCATATCCACCACGACCGCTTCTCGGTCTGGCACGGCATTCCGGTGATCGTCGGCATGGGCCAGCACGCGGCTACCGACATCCTGACCGTCGATGTGCTGCGCATGGTCGAGGGCTCGTCCTTCGGCATCGGCACCATCAGGAGCTCAGGCCTCACCATGGCGCTGGTGCCCCTGCCCCAGACCCGCGCGGAGCTCAACCGCTACGACCTCAAATTGCTGCGGCAGAAGCAGGAAGCTGCTCTCGCCGAAGCCACTGCCGGCTGATCCCCTCCCTTAAGGACACCTTCCCATGATCAAACGCAATTTCCTGAAACTGCTGGCCGCCGCCAGCCTGGGCTTTACCGCTCTCTCCGGTACGGCCTTCGCTCAGATGGCCGATGCCATCACCGAGCCGGTGACCATCACCTTCTACAATTACAACCTCGCCACCGCGAGCGCCGGGGCTGACGCGACGCGCGAACTGTTGGCCAAGTTCGAAGAAGAAAATCCCAACGTCAAGGTCGAGACGGTCGGCGTGCCGTCCAACGAGATTGTCACGCGCCTGCAGGCCGACATGGCCGCCGGCCAGCAGCCCGACGTGGCGCAGCTAGTGTTCCGTGACCTCTACTACATTGCCAGCGACCTAGGCGCCAATGCGCTCGAAGACATGGCCGGCCCTGAGGGTTTCGCTGCCCTTACCGAGGGTATGTTCCCGCGCGGTCTCGATCTGGGCAAGATCGACGACAAGACCTATGGCCTTGCATACACGTTCTCGACGCCCGTCCTGTTCTACAATGCAGACCTGTTCCGCGAAGCCGGTCTTGACCCGGAAAATCCGCCCAAGACCTGGGCCGAAATAAAGGCCGCTGCCGACGCCATCGTCGAAAAGACCGATGCCGAGGGCTTCTTTCCCGGCGCCTATGGCCCAGCCGACGGCACCTTTGTGTACCAGGCGGTACTGATGTCGAATGGCGGCAAGGTCCGCGACGGCAACACTCTGACCTTTGCCGAGCCCGAAGGTGTCGAAGCCGTGCAGATGCTGCGTGACATGGTGGATAGCGGTGCTCACGCCAAGATTGACACCGCCGGTGCCAACGAAGCAATGGCAGCCGGCAAGCTGGGCATGTTCCTCTACACCAGTGCAGTGCAGAGCAGCCTCTCGACGGCGTCGGAAGGTAATTGGGAACTGCGCGTCACCGGCATGCCAAGCTTTGGCGACAAGCCCACCGCACCGACCAATTCGGGCAGCGCGCTCTATACGTTCTCTAAGGACCCGATCAAGCAGCGGGCTTCCTATGAGCTGATGAAGTTCCTCACCAGCAAGTATGGCTACACAATCATCACCAGCAAGATCGGCTACCTGCCGCTGCGCCTCGACATCGTGGATGATGCCGAATATCTGGGCGCCTGGACCGAAGCCCATCCGTTGATCCGTCCGAACCTGGAACAGTTGTCCCGCCTCACCCCCAATGTCGCCTTCCCCGGCCCGAACTACCGCCAGGCCGAATCGATGATGAAGGAAGCCGTGACGGAAGCCGTGCTCGGCACCGGCGACGTCACCGAAGTCCTGACCGTCGCCCAGCAAAACGCGCAGAGCCTGATGCCCTGATAGCGACCGGGCGCGGTTCCAAGGACCGCGCCCCCTTCCCTTAGACTTGACTGGAGGCCGCCATGACCATGGCAGCGATGCGTCACTGGCCCCTGCCCGATACGCACAATATCCGCGACCTGGGCGGCTATGCCCGCAGCAGTGGTGGCACGACGCAATGGAGCCGCATCCTGCGCGGCGAAGCGCTACACTACCTCAGCCGGCAGAGCGCAACAGAGCTCGCCGAACACGACCTGACGTTGGTGATCGACCTGCGCGGGCCGCATGAGACCACCGTCACGCCACACCCTTTCCGCGATCACGCCACGGTCTCATATCGCAACATAGTCCTGTTCGACGCGCTGGCGCCGATCGAGATGACACAGACGCCGTTCGACATGGCCCGGCGCTATTGCGATGCCCTCGACACTTGCGGACCACAAGTCGCCGAAGTGCTGCGCGCCATCATCCACGCGCCACCGGGCATCGTGTTGTTTCACTGCACCGCCGGCAAGGACCGCACCGGCATCATCGCCGCGCTGCTATTGCTCGTCGCCGGTGTCGCCCGTGCCGACATCGTGTCGGATTATGCACTCACTGCCGAGGCACACGGCCTGATCGGAAAACTGCGGGAACGCGCGCTCGAAGCCGGCGGCCAGCCCGAACATATCGACAGCGTCCTCGCCAGCGATGCCGCCACCATGACGAGCATGCTTGACCATCTCGACACCGAACGTGGCGGTACCCAAGCCTATCTCGCGGAAATCGGACTAACCTCGGCCGAACTATTCAGACTGGTCGACCGGCTATGCGCCTAAACCGATCATGCTTTGATGGCGGCCCAGCACATGTCGGCGACGACTTGCTTTTCCGCCGCGGCAAGCGTGCCATCGGTTTGGCGTCGGCGTTTCAGCGCGTTGCGGATCGAACCGCGCACAAAGCTCATGATCATCGAAGCCGGTCCGGCTCGGACGAACCCCGCCGCCTGTGCCGCCTCCATGATCGCAATGCCATGCAGCACATGCGTGCCGAAAATAGCCTTGGCTGCGGTCAGGGTAATGAGCGGCGTGTTGTCGAGATAGTCGAACAGCCGGGCGCGGTCCGGGTCCTCCCAGATGAAGTCGATGTGAAGCTCGATATAGCGCCGCACTTCGCCTTGCAGCGTCAAACCATCGGACGCCGGAGCCGCCGCAAGACGTTCGGACATCTCCATGCTGACCCGCGTGTAGACGCCCAGCACCAGCGCTTCCTTGGAGGCGAAATGGTTGTACAGCGAGCCGGTAGCGACACTCGCTTCCTCGGCAATCGCCGCCATCGAGCATTGCAAACCATGGCGAACGATCGGCCGGGCCGCCGCGGCCAGGATGCGCTCGCGCTTGTCGAGTCGAATGTTAAAAACTTAGGCGAAACAGTTAGTTACCGCAAAAATTTGCCGTTTTGGTGTCTGCCAGAACAAGGAGAGCGCTCGTGTCCGATCCCGTGACCTTCATCGATCTCACCGACCTGCATGTCGGCAATCCGGCCGTGCAGGACGACCATCTTTATTCAGACACCACCACCACGCTTCGCCGCATCCTGGCCGAAGTGAAAACCCTGGTGCCACAGCCAAGCTTCATCGTCGCCAGCGGAGACCTTACCAATCAGGGCGACGCTGGCAGCTACGGCAACCTCAAGGTCATCGTGGCAGAAGCCGGTCTTGGTCCGCCGGTCGCAACAGCACTGCCGGAAAGCTCCCTCCCTGGCTTTCCCGACAGGCTGCAGCACGACTGGCGGGCCAGACCGTCTTCTCGAACGGAGCGCGACATGGCAGATGTTTCCGCCGCCCCCAAACGCCTGCGCCGTGTCAGCAGCACGCGCTGGACGCCATGGCTCTACCTCGCCCCGGCATTGATAACCCTCGTGGTCTGGATCTATTGGCCGCTGGTCGATGCACTGCGCCTGAGCTTTTTCCAGTGGAACATGCTGCCAAATTCGCCACAGCTGTTCGTCGGCTGGGAGAACTACCAACGCATTTTCGCACTGCCCAAATTCTGGCAAGCGCTACGCAATACCGGCGTCTACATCCTGGGCCTGCTGCCGCTTGCCGTGCTGATTCCGCTGGGCATCGCGATCTACACCCACGACCTGCCCGAGCGGTCGCGCAACATCTACCGCGCCATCATCTTCGTGCCGATGATCATCGCGCCGGTGGTTGGCGCCGCGGTGTGGCGCTGGCTGCTCGATCCGAGCTACGGCCTTGCCAACCAGATGATCAAGGGCGTCGGCCTTGATCCGGTGAAGTTCCTGTCCGATCCCAATGTGGCGATCTGGACCATCATCGTCATCACCGGCTGGAAGCTGATGGGGTTTTCGACGCTGATCCTGTCGGCCGCCAATGCCAATATCAACCCGACGCTGATCGAAGCGGCCCGCATGGATGGCGCCAGCAAGTGGGAGGTCATCCGCGACATCCGCCTGCCGCTGCTCAGTTCCACCGTGCTGTTCCTCGTGGTGATGACCATCCTGCTCGGGGCGCAGTGGAGCTTCACCTATATCAACGTGCTCACCGGCGGCGGCCCGCTCGGCTCCACCACCAATATCTACTACCTGCTCTGGGATTTCGGCTTCTCCACCATGTCGGTGGGTTGGGGCTCGGCCTCGGCGGTCATCCTTTTCCTCGGCTTCGGCGTCATAGCCTTCGTGCTGTTCCGCCTGATCGACAGGTATTCCTTCCATGACAATTGATGCTCTCGCCCGCCCCGGGCTTGCCAAGCCAGTCGCGCTGCGCCGGATTTCGGCCCGGTCGGGTCTGAACAGCGCCGCCGGTCACCTGATGATGGTGCTGCTGTCGATCTTCTGCCTGTTTCCGGTGTACTGGATGCTGGTCAGCTCGTTCCGCCCGGCCAATACGATGTTCGAGACCAGCCTGTGGCCGACGCAGCCGTCACTGGACAACTTCACCCGCGCCATCGACGCCATCCCGATCGCGCGGATGCTACTGAATACGCTGGTGTTCTCAGCCATCTCGACGGTGTTCCAGTTGCTGACCGGCATTCTGGCGGCCTTCGCCTTTGCCCGCTGGAAGTTCCGCTTCGATACCCTGGTCTATACCGCCATCGCCCTCACCTGGCTGGTCCCCTTCCAGGTGGTGATGATCCCCAACTACCTGCTGATCGCCCATATGGGCCTGCTCGACAGCATCCTGGCGCTGATCCTGCCCAATGTCGCAGCGGCCCTTGCCATCATGCTGCTGGCCCAGGCGATGCGTGGTTTCCCACGCGAGGTAATCGAAGCGGCCCGCATGGATGGCGCCAGCAACTGGCGCATCCTGTGGGAAGTGCTGGTGCCCAACCTGCGCGGGACTATCGCGTCGCTGGCCATCCTCATCTTCATCTCGACCTGGAACGAGTATTTCTGGCCGCTGCTGCTGAGCCGCACCGCTGAAAACAGCGTCATCCAGATCGGCATCCAGATGTTCATGACCGCCGAGGGCAACCAGTGGGGTCCGCTGATGGCCGCATCGACCCTCGCCAGCCTGCCCGTTCTCATCATCTATGTCGTCCTGCAGCGCCAGGTCGTCCAGTCCTTCATGAAATCGGGAATTCGCTGATGCAGCCCGCACTCACTCGTCACCTTCCGATCGCCGGCACCTATAATGTCCGCGACCTCGGCGGCTATCCGGTCGCCAATGGCCAGACCCAGTGGCGCCGCATGCTGCGCGCCGATGCGATGCACCGGCTCGACACCGGCGTCACCACCGTCATCGACCTGCGCCACGGTGATGAGTTGACCCACCAGCCCAACCCGTTCACCGACCATCAAGATGTCGCCTATTACAATGTCTCGCTGCTCGAAGGCCTCGCGCCCAACCTGATGGGCGAAGGCGACCTGCTGCTGGAACTGTACCAATTGGCACTGACGCATCGTCAGCCGGCCCTGGCCCAGGTGCTGACCATCATCGCCGATGCCCCGCCCGGCGCCGTGCTGTTCCACTGCACCGCCGGCAAGGATCGGACCGGCATCGTCGCGGCTCTTTTGTTGCGCATTGCCGGCGTCGAAGCCGGGCTGATCGTCGAGGACTACGCACTGACCGCCGGCTACCTCGCCCCGATCATGGCCGAAATCACCGCCGGGGCCGTGGCACGCGGCGCCGACCCGGTCGGTTTCCAGCGCCTGCTGGCCTCCGAGCCGGCGACCGTGAGTGCCACCCTCGCCTTCATCGACGCCGAGTTTGGCTCGGTCGCTGCCTATCTCGACCGTATCGGGCTCGCACCCGCCACGGTTGACCGTCTGCGCAATCGTCTCGTGGGAGAAATCTGATGGCCGATCTGTCGATCACCAACGTCAAGAAAACCTATGATGGCAAGCCCGTGCTGCATGGCATCGACGTCACAATCCCGGATGGTCACTTCGTGGTCATCGTGGGCCCCTCCGGCTGCGGCAAGTCCACGCTGTTGCGCATGATCGCCGGCCTCGAGGACATCACCTCGGGCACTATCGAAATCGGCGGCATAGTGATGAACGACATCGAGCCTTCCGATCGCGGCTGCGCCATGGTGTTCCAGAACTATGCGCTTTATCCGCATATGACGGTGCGCCAGAACATTGCCTACCCGCTGCGCATCGCCAAGCTCCCCGTCGCAGAGCGCGACAAGCGGGTCGCCGATGCGGCAAAGATCCTGAACCTCACCGACTATCTCGACCGTCGCCCGGCCCAACTGTCCGGCGGCCAGCGCCAGCGCGTTGCCATGGGCCGCGCCATCGTGCGCGAACCGGCGGTGTTCCTGTTCGACGAGCCGCTGTCCAACCTCGATGCCCTGCTGCGCGTGCAGATGCGCATCGAGATCAAGCGGCTGCACAAGCGGCTCAAGGCGACCTCGATCTTCGTCACCCACGACCAGGTCGAGGCGATGACGCTGGCCGACACGCTGATCGTGATGAATGCCGGCCGGGTCGAACAGATCGGCTCGCCCGCCGAAATATATCGCCGTCCCGCCTCAGTGTTTGTTGCCGGTTTCATGGGCGCGCCCGCGATGAACCTGCTGTCGGCCACCGTTGTAAAAGGCGGCAGGGTCACGCTCGACGGCATCGCCAATGACGTGGCAGTCGGGCAGTCGACCCTCCCGGCGGGCACCACGCTGACCATCGGCATCCGCCCCGAAAATATCGTGCTCTCCACGGTGACTGGCCAAGGCCTGCCGGCGATTGTCGAACTGGTCGAAGAGCTGGGCGGCTCGCGGGTAGCCTATTGCAGCCTCTACGGCAGCGAAGTCGCCGTCGTCCTGCCGCCCGGCGATGAAAATATCGACGGCAGCACGGTGTGGCTGACCTTCCCGCCCCATACCATCCAGAGCTTCGACCGCATCACCCGCCTGCGCCAAGACCTGGCGTTGACAAGTGCAACTGCTCGCAGCAAGCAGCGAGAAGACGTCTGAAGTGCGTCGGCAGCGGCCGATACGGAGTGGGCGCAAACTGTCCGCTCACGTCATGAAAAAGGCAAAAATGGACATCTCTGATCGCCGCGCGGGAGGCCGGAAGCAGGTTGGCACTGCCTGGCGTCCAGAGGGCCAATGTCCGACGTGCAGACAGATTAAACCAATCTCGAAATTGCCGGCCGAGGCGTTCCATTTTTCTCAGCGTTGGTCCGGCAGGAATGCGCTTTCCACTTCGGCGAGGACTTCCAGCATTCCGGCGATGTTGGCTTCGGCGATGATCCTGCCTTTGTCGGCAGAAGCGAGGGTTGCGTCCCCCACAGCACCCGCGGGATTGATGTCGGAGGCGATCCACGCATAGACGTGGCCAAAGGCTCCTGTGGGGCGCAGGTACTTGAACTGCTGTTCGTCACGGGCTGCGATCGAGACGAAGTTCTGTGCCAGAGCCATGTCCACCAGGTGTGGCTTGAAGTGCAGGATCAGCGAGGTCTCGGCGTCGCCCCCATGGATGCCGTGGCGGCGTTCGAGATCGGTCAGCACATCGGGCGGAGTGAAGCGCCAGCCGCTCTTGACCGCCAGCATGCCGGCCCGAACGCGCAACTCGCGCGCCACGATGCCCATGATTTCCTCGTTGCCGCCATGGGAATTGACGAAGACGATCTTGCGGATGCCGGCGCGCGCCACTTCCAGCCCGATCTGCGTCCAGGCATCGATGAGATTGGTCGCGCCGTGGGTGATCGTGCCCTTGGCCCAAATATGCTCGTTGGACTTGCCGATGGCCTGCACCGGCAGGATACGGATGTCGAGTGCTGCGGGGGCGCGTTCGCCGAGCAGGTCCATCATGGATTGATTGATGATGGTATCGGTGCCGACCGGAAGATGGGGGCCATGCTGCTCCACAGCGGCGATCGGCATGATGGCAATGGTCTTTCTGGGGTCGATATGATCGAAATCAGCGGCCGTGAAGTCGGTCCACCAGATCTTGCGGGTCATGGATTGTCCTTAGGCTGGGCCGGCGGCGATAGCTTCGATCTCGACGACGAATTCGGGCCGGGCAAAGCCGGAAACCAGCATGAGCGTCGAGGCCGGGTATGGTTCTGCGAACAGCGCGTTGCGTATCGCCATATAGGCGGCGAGATGCTCACGGCCGGTCACATAGGCATTGATGCGCACGATATTGCCAAGACCCATCCCGGCCTCCGCAAGTATCGCGGCGATATTGTCAAAACAGATCCGGGCCTGTTCGGCACAATCGGGGGGAACAATCTTGTCCGCCGCGATACCCAACTGACCCGAGCAAAATACCAGTCGCTGCCCCGCCGGCACCAAGACACCATGGCTGTAATGCGCGAACGGAGGATGGATATGCGAGGGATTGAGCGGAATGGCCATTTGGAAATTCTGTGTGAGGGGGAATGCTAGCGGCAGGCCAGTCCCTTGCCTAGCCCAAATCGACATCTGCTGCACGCATAGCAGGCATTTTTGTTTGATGCCCATTTGTTGACTTCACAAAAGCCCGTAACCGGGGCAGGATTTGTGCAGACGGCACTGTCGCATAAAAAATAGGCCTCGGCGGTGTCTGCCAGGCCACGGGAGCGCAAATGCATAAGAGCACCAAACTGGTTTCGTCCTCGGCCGCCCTATTCGGTTTGCTGACTGCCGGCGCCATGGCGCAGGACAAAGTGACTTTCGCCACAAACTGGCTCGCCCAGGCCGAGCATGGCGGCTACTATCAGGCGATTGCCGACGGCACGTATGCCGAGTACGGCCTCGACGTCACCATCATGCAGGGTGGCCCACAGTCGCCCGGACGGCCCCTGCTGGTCAGCGGTGGCGTGCAGTTTTATATGGGCGGCGCGACCGGGGCAATCAACGCGGTCAAGGAAGGTATTCCGACCATCACGCTGGCCGCGATCTTCCAGAAGGATCCGCAGATCCTGATGTCGCATCCCGGCAAGTTCGCAACTTTTCCCGAGCTGGCAGGAGCCTCCAAGTACATCCTTAGCGCCGATGGTTTCAGCGGCTATTTCAGCTGGATCAAAACGGAATGGCCCGACTTCGTCGATGAAAAATACGAGCCCTATCAGTTCAACCCGGCCTCGTTCCTGGCCAATGACATGGCCATCCAGCAGGGCTACCTGACGTCCGAGCCGCTCTCGATCGAGCGCGAGGCAGGGTTTGCCCCCGATGTCTGGCTGCTGGCGGACCAGGGGTACCACCCCTATTCGACCACCATCGAAGCGATGAAGCCATGGGTCGATGCCAATCCTGATGTCGCCAAGCGTTTCGTCGAAGCCTCGATCATCGGCTGGACCAACTATCTTTATGGCGACAACACCGCGGCCAACGCGTTGATCAAGACCGACAATCCGGAAATGACCGATGACCAGATCGCCTATGGCATCGAAAAAATGAAGGAATATGGCATCGTCGTTTCGGGTGATGCCGAGACCAAGGGCATCGGCTGCATGACCGACGCCGGCTGGAACGACTTCTATACCAGCATGGTCGAGGTCGGCGTCTTCGAAGCCGGCATCGACGTGAGCCAGGCCTATAGCACCGAATATGTGTGCCAGGGCCTTGGCGTGGACCTGATGAAGTAATCTCCTGACGCAAATCGGCGCGGGCACATCGCCCGCGCCGTTCCGACCCCAATCCGGGCGACCTTGATTTGACCGACCTGACCCTAACCGAGCCGACCCGTCCCGGCGTAACAGCCGCTGCCCGCCTGGTGGTTTCCATGCGCAACGTCAGCAAGCAATTTTCCAATGGCACGCTGGCGCTCAAGGACATGTCGCTGGACGTTCGTCGCGGCGAGTTTTTGAGCCTGCTCGGTCCCTCCGGCTGCGGCAAGTCTACCGCCCTGCGCATCATCGCAGGACTGGGTGCGGCCAGCGCCGGCAGCATCGATTGGCCATCATCCAAGATCAACGCACGTGGGCTTCCCGAAGGCGATATCGGCTTCGTTTTTCAGGAGCCGACGCTGATGCCCTGGCAGACAGTGTGGGGCAATGTCTACCTGCCGCTGCGCCTGCAGCGCGTGTCCAAGTCCGATGCCAATGGCGTCATCATGGAGACCCTGGCCTCGGTGGGGCTGGCCGATTTTACCAAATCCTATCCGCGCGAACTGTCCGGCGGCATGAAGATGCGCGTCTCGATCGCCCGTGCGCTGGTGACCAAGCCCAGACTGCTGCTGATGGACGAGCCGTTTGCTGCGCTCGATGAAATCACCCGCCAGAGGCTCAACGACGACGTGCTGCGCCTGTGGCGCGAAACCGGCATCACGGTGATCTTTGTGACCCACTCGGTGTTCGAAAGCGCCTTTCTCAGCAACCGCATCGTCGTCATGCGCGCGCGCCCCGGCCAGGTCTATGCCGACCTGCCACTGGTGACGTCCGCCGCCCGCGACGAGCACTATCGCACCTCCGAGGAGTATCGCGCGACGACCGACACCGTGTCGCGCGCCCTGCAGGAGGCCATCATGCGCGGAGCCCAGGCAAAATGAGCCAAGTAATTGCCGCCATGAACGCAGAGGCCGTCAACGCAGAAGCCGGCACCGACAGCGCCGTAGCCATCGTACTCAGCCGCACCAGCTTGATCGAGCGCATCTTCTCGGTGGCCATTCCGGTGTTGATGGTGGTTCTGGCAATTGCCGCCTGGCAGGCCCACATCACATTGAACCAGGTACCGCGCTACATCATGCCAGCGCCGCTCGATGTGATCACGGCTCTCGGGACGGACTGGGGAACGCTGTATCCGTCGCTGCTGGTGACGCTGCGGATCACCGTCCTTGCGCTGGGGATTGCACTGCTGGGCGGCGTCGGCCTGGCGATCATACTGGTGCAGAGCCGCTGGATCGAGCTGGCCTTGTTCCCATTTGCGGTGATCCTGCAGGTTACGCCGATGATCGCAATCGCCCCGCTGCTGATCATCTACATGCCCGACACACAGTCGGCTCTGCTGACATGTGCATTTGTCGTCGCGTTCTTCCCGATCCTCTCCAACATGGTGGCGGGCCTCAAGAGCGTGGACCACAACCTGCTCAACCTGTTCGAGCTTTACGGCGCCAGCCGCTGGCAGACCCTGATCCACCTCAAGCTGCCATCGTCGCTGCCCTATTTCGCCACCGGCCTGCGGATTGGCGGCGGCCTTTCGTTAATTGCCGCCGTAGTCGCCGAATTTGCCGCCGGCTCGGCCGGCAGGGGCTCAGGCCTCGCCTTCCGCCTGCTGGAATCGGGTTATCGGCTCAACTATCCGCGGCTCTATGCGGCGCTGCTGCTGCTGATGGGGACGGGCGTCGCTATCTTTGCACTGACCTCGCTCATTTCGTGGCTGATGCTGCATCGCTGGCACGAAAGCGCCATCAAGCGGGAGAACTGATGTGGACGTTATTATTCCGGCCGATGGCCACTATGTCATCGCCAATGCTTCGGTCCCGGTATCCGTTATGGGTAATGCGTCGTCGGGCGCTCTGGCCCGGGTCGACATTACCATTGCTGACGGCCTTATCGCCGCCATTGGGCCGGCGGGCTCAATCACCGCGCTCAATATCATCGATCTCGATGGCGGCATCGTCCTGCCGGCATTCGTCGATCTGCATACCCATCTCGACAAGGGGCATATCTGGCCACGCAAGCAGAACCCCGACGGCACCTGGCTTGGTGCCCTGATGGCGGTGCTCGATGATCGAACGGTCAACTGGGCCGCAGCCGATGTCGAGCGGCGCATGGATTTTTCGCTGCGCTGCGCCTTTGCCCATGGCACCGCTGCCATCCGTACCCATCTCGACATGGCACCGCCCCAGCATGAGATTACCTGGGAGGTGTTCGAGGCCATGCGCGCTCGCTGGGCGGGCCGCATCGAGTTGCAGGCTGCCGGGCTGATGGGGCCCGACACCATCCTCGATCCCGAGAAGCTCCGTGCCGTCGCAACCCGCACCAAGACTGCTGGCGGCATTCTGGGCGGCTCGACCGCTGTGCACCCCGAAAACCACACCATCATGCGACGGCTGGTCGAGATCGCTGGCGAGCTCGATCTTGCAATCGACCTTCACACCGACGAATCCCCCGATCCCACTGCCAATGCGCTTGAATGCCTCGCGGACGCCGTGATCGAGGCTGGCTTTACGGGCAAGGTGACCGCCGGCCATTGCTGCTCGCTCGCCGTGCAATCGGACGACGTCGCCAAGCGCGTCATCGACAAAGTCGCGCGCGCAGGCGTCGCCGTCGTGTCGCTACCCATGTGCAACATGTATCTGCAGGATCGCGACAATGGATCGGGCGTGCGCACCCCGCGCTGGCGCGGCGTCACTCTGCTCAACGAGCTCAAAGCCGCCGGCGTTACCGTCGCCATCGCCTCCGACAATACCCGCGACCCATTCTATGCCTATGGCGATCTTGACGGGTTCGAGGTGCTGCGCGAGGGCGCCCGCATCCTGCAGTTCGATCACCCGCAGGCCGACGCCTTTGTCTGGGCACGCGCTGTTGGCGCCGATGCCGCAGCCATCGCCGGGTTTGCCCATAGCGCCATCATCGCCGAGGCGCTGCCTGCCGACCTGATGCTGTTTGGCGCCCGCAGCTGGACCGAGCTGATGTCGCGTCCACAGGCCGACCGCACCGTATTGCGAGGCGGCCTGGCGATCGACACCACCCTTCCCGACTATCGTGAACTAGACGACCTTATGGGGACCCGATGAGCATTTCTGCATTCCGAGCCGAACTTGGCGACATTCCGCAGGAGGACAATCCAAGACTTGTCCAGCAGCGCAGCCGCGACCATTACTGGTACTCGCCAATTCTCAAGGCCAAGCTCGATCATGTCACCGCCGAAGTGGTCGTGTCGCCGCGCAGCAATGACGAGGTCAAGACCGTCCTCGCTGCCGCCTTCCGGCACGGGGTTGCCATTACGCCGCGCGGCGCCGGTACCGGCAACTACGGCCAGGCCATGCCGCTTTCAGGCGGCGCCATGCTCAACCTCATGAACATGGACAAGGTGCTCGATATCAAGCCGGACCGTGTCCGCGCTCAGGCCGGTGCAGTGCTCGAAGAGATGGACCATCAGACGCGAGCGGCCGTGCACGGCGAGTTGCGCTTCCATCCCTCGACCTACCGCATGGCCTCGATCGGCGGCTTTATTGCCGGCGGTTCGGGTGGTGTCGGTTCGGTGCGCTGGGGTGGGCTGCGCAACCTTGGCAGCATTCTCGGGCTGAAGGTCATCACCTGCGAGGCAGAGCCGCGCGAACTCGATCTTGAAGGCGAGGACATCCTCAAGGTTGCCCATGCCTATGGCACCAATGGCATCATCGTCGAGGCCGAAATGCCGCTTGCACCAGCGCATGACTGGATCGACATGATAGTCGGCTTCGACGACTTCATGGCTGCTGCCCGTTTTGCCGAGGCCGTCGCTCTACAGGATGGCCTTCTCGTCAAGGAAGTTGCGCCTTGCGCCGCACCGATCCCGGAAGCCTACTTTAACCGCCACAAGCCCTATATAAAGGCAGGCCAGTCGGTCGTGCTGATCATGGTGGCGCCGGTTTCGGCGGCAGCGATGACGCTGTTCACCAGTCATAGCCGGGGCGAAATGCTGTATCGCTCCGACAGGGCAAGCGAAGAAGAACTCAAGCGTCTGCCGCCGGTCTATGAGCTGGCCTGGAACCACACCACGCTGCGCGCGCTCAAGGTCGATCCCTCGATCACCTACCTGCAGACCCGCTACCCCACCATCGACCATGTCGAAAAAATCGTCAGCCTGCTCGGCGACGAGCTGCCAATGCATATCGAGATGACGCGGCAGGATGGCATTGTCACCTTCGCAGGGCTTCCTCTAGTGCGCTACACCACCGAGGCACGCCTCGAAGAGATCATCCGCATCCACGAGGACAATGGCTGCAACGTCTTCAATCCGCATCGCTACACGCTCGAAGAAGGCGGCATGAAACGGACCGACCAGAAGCAGCTCGACTTCAAGCGCGAGGCCGATCCCAGGGGCATCCTCAACCCCGGCAAGATGGTGGCCTGGGAAAACCCTGACTTCGACTTCAAGGCCGGCAAGGCCTGGCTGTTCGACGGCCTCAATCCGGTACATGCCGCCTGATGCGCGTCCACGTCATCCACGCCCACCCGGTAGAAACCAGCTTCAATCGCGCCCTGTTTGATGCTGTCGTGGATGAGTTGACGCGCAAGGGGCACGAGGTTGACGCGCTCAACCTCTATGACGCCGGTTTCGATGCCGTGTTGAGCCGCGAGGAACGCCTCAACTACCACGACGTGCCCGGCAACCTGACCCCGCTGGTCAAACCCTATGTGGACCGCCTTGTGGCTGCGGAAGCGCTGGTTTTTGTGCATCCGGTCTGGAACTACGGCTACCCCGCCATACTCAAGGGATATTTCGACCGCATCTTCCTGCCCGGCGTATCCTTTGTACTCGAAGGCGGAGTCGATCGCGGCCGGCTGGTGCCCAATTTCAAGAACATCAAAAAGGTTGCTTTCGTCACCACCTATGGCGGCAATCGCTGGCGCACGATGGTGATGGGCGATCCACCGCGCCGGCTGGCCCGGCGCTGGGCATGGGTCACCTTCGGCACGCGCAATCCGCCGAAATACCTGGCGCTGTACGACCTCAACAACTGTACGCCTGACGGGCTTCTCCAGTTCCTCGCCAGGGTGCGGCGGGCGATGTCGGACTTTTGAGCAGGCAAGTTGCCAACAGACTAAGCCGTGATGGCGCCTAATCCGGTAGATTCCTGCGGGATGGGCGAAGCTCACTGGTCGCCAAGGGCTCCATAGCCTCCGATATCCTTTGAATGCGTCATTCATGAAGATGTGAAGAGGCCGAAACGTAGCGCCGCCAAAATCGAACGGCCATGTCGGCGCATTTTGTGCATCTCAAGCGGTTAGCTGGATCGCTCGTCGGGCGGCAGGCCGGCTGGAACATCATAACCTCTGCGACCGGCGAGAAAAGCTATGGCGCCGCGCCTCTGCCCGACCAGGACGTGCGGTACGAGCAGGCTGCCGAGTTTGTCGAGATCACCAAGCGGCTTTGGGATAGCTGGGATGAGCAGACGCTGAAGATCGACCGTGCCAGCGGCGTCTTCGGCGACAGCTCCGATATCCTGCCGACCGATTTCCATGGCAAGTTTTTCGATGTCAGCGGCCCGCTGAATATCCAGCGCCCACCGCAGGGCTGGCCCGTGCTGTTCCAGGCCGGCGCCTTGACGACGGCTGGACGCTGCGTGAACTGGTCAAGCTCACCGGTCGCTCCGGCGGCCACTGGACGCTCACCGGCAGCCCGGAGCAGATCGCCGACCAGATGGCCGAGCGCTTCCTGGCCGACGTCTGCGACGGCTATGTGGTGATGCCGACATTTCATCCCGAGGGGTCAAGCCTGTTCTTCAGCGACGTCGTGCCAATCCTGCAGCAGCACGGTTTATTCCGGAAGGAGTAAAAGGGAACTACACTGCGGTCGCATCTCGGACTGGACGTACCGGCGCGCAGGGGCAGGTAACGCCAAACATAGCACCACACGCTCAGGCCGCCTACGCGCGCGCGGGTCGAGCAGCACGCCACATTTGCCTAGTTCATCGGCGCGGTAGCATTGGTCCGCACGATGGGCGCCGCACTTGGTCGGCAGCGCACGTCTCGACGGAAATCGCTGGGTGACATGCCGGCGATCTTGCGGAACGACTTGTTGAAGGCGCTGAGCGAGCCGAAGCCGCTGTCCATCGCCACCTGCAAAACATTGGCGTCGTCCTGCATCAGCAAGGCCTGGGCATAGCTCAGCCGCATCAGGTTCACATAATCGTTCAGCGTCATGCCAGTCGATTTTTTGAACACGTTCATCGCGTACTTTGGATGGATATCGGCCGCTTGGGCAATATCGGAGGAGTCGATCTCCTCGCGGAAATTGTCGGCGATGAAATCGCAGATCCGCACCACGATGGGCGAAGAATGAAGGTCCAGCCCATCTACCGCACTCACCACCGCAGCCGGTCCCGGCAGCAAATCGTAGGGGTTGAAGCGCACGCGTTCGATACGCAGCAGGAGTTCCTCCACCGCCATGCTGGCCTTCATCGTGTCGCCTGAGCGAGCGTATTCATTCCAGCGCTCGAAGTTCAGTGGGTCGGAGGCATCGGTGGCCTTGGTGACCAGTGTGGCGCCCTGCATCAGCCGCGATTGCACATTCTGCGGCAGGCGCAGCCGAAAGAAATGCACCAACGGCAGATGACCGCCGCCATAGATCAGGTCATCGGAAGCGTCGTCTAGCCAGTGCGGCAGCCCGCCCCAGAAAAGCGCCAAGTCTCCGGCGTCGAAGCGCACGTCGTGGCCACTCATTTTATAGTGGGCCCAGCCGCGGACGATGTAGTTTACCTCGACCTGCGCGTGCCAGTGCGCGGCTCGCATCACCAGGGGCGATGCGAGGAACATCTGCAGTTCTGTCGGCAGGCGTTCGACCCCATTCGCCATGGGCTCGTAGTACGACTTTTCAGCGATCTTACTTTCCGCCAACTCT
This sequence comes from Devosia psychrophila, assembly GCF_000971275.1. Taxonomy (GTDB): domain Bacteria; phylum Pseudomonadota; class Alphaproteobacteria; order Rhizobiales; family Devosiaceae; genus Devosia; species Devosia psychrophila. The sequence goes on from NZ_LAPV01000147.1 coordinate 63,960, forward strand.
TCATGCCTTTTGGGATGGACGCCCTGCGCCAGAAGCATAGCTTAGGAAGCGCTCGGCATAAGAGCAAACGAAAAGGGAGGACTGTTATGAACCGCATTATCTCGCGGCGCGGCCGCATGTTTGGCATCGCCATGGCCAGCGTCAGCTTTCTAAGCGTCGCGGCTGTTTCGGCCGGCGAAATCTCGGTCTGGGTATGGGACGCAAATTTCAACGGCGCCGCCATGCGTGAAGCCGGCAGCCGCTACACGGCGCTAAAGCCCGACGCCACTGTCGTCGTCGACGACACCGCCAGCCAAGACGATATCCGTGCCAAGCTGCAGACGCAGCTACTGGCAGGTAGCACTGATGGCCTGCCCGATATCGTGCTCATCCAGGACGACGTTGCTCAAAAGTATCTGCAGTCCTTCCCCGGCGCCTTCGAACCGCTTTCGGACTCGATCGATATGTCGGCCTTCGCCGAATATAAGGTCGCGGCAGCCACTCTGGACGGGAAGTCTTATTCCCTGCCCTTCGATTCGGGCGTCACCGGGCTGTTCTATCGCTCCGACTATATCAAGGAAGCCGGCTTCACCGCTGAAGACCTCAACAACATCACCTGGGATCGCCTTGTCGAGATCGGTACCGTGGTCAAGGAAAAGACTGGGCATCAGCTGCTCGATCTGGATCTAAACGACTCCGGCCTCATCCGCATGATGATGCAGCAGGCCGGAACTTGGTATTTCAACGAGGACGGCAGTCTCAACATCATTGGTAACGCCCCACTCAAGAAGGCGCTCGAAACCTACGCGAAGTTCTATCAGGCTGATCTGGTCAAGCCAGTGTCCGGCTGGGCCGAATATACCGGCGCCTTCACATCGGGCGAAGTTGCTACTGTTCCAGTCGGTGTCTGGATCACTGCGACGATCAAGGCCAATGCCGATCAGTCCGGTCTCTGGGCCGTTGCGCCCATTCCACGTCTCGACATCGAAGGCTCGGTCAACGCCTCCAACCAGGGCGGTTCCAGCTGGTACGTGCTGGCCTCTTCGGACAACAAGGCTGAAGCCGTCGATTTCCTGAAGACCGTCTGGGCTGGCGACATCGACTTCTACCAGAAGATCCTCGTCAACCAAGGCGCTGTTGGCTCGCTGCTCGCGGCTCGTGAAGGCGAAGCCTACAAGGCAACCGACGAGTTCTTCGGCGGCGCGCCTGTCTGGCAAGACTTCTCGACCTGGCTGAGCCAGATTCCAAGCGTTGGCTACGGCGTCTTCACTGCGGAAGTCGATGCTGCCCTCCAGGCCCAGCTCCCCACGATCATCCAGGGCGGCGATCTCGACGCCGCCCTGCAGGCGATCAACGACCAGGCCACGCAGCAGATGCAGTAATCTGACGGAAGGAAGCGGGTTCAGGCCCGCTTTCTCAGCCGGGTGCTCATGGCACCCGGCCCCGATTGGCCATGACGACAACACCGGGGAGGGTGACAATTGGCACAGGCGCGACTTGATCGCAGGGAGCAGATTACCGGCTGGGCATTCATTGCCCCGGCTCTGATCCTGCTCGGATTATTCATGATTTACCCCATCGTCTGGTCGCTCTGGATGAGCTTCCAGGTCGGCAAGGGGATGAATCTCAGCTTCGGCGGCTTTGCCAATATCGTAAGGCTGACCAAGGACCCTGTGTTCCTGCGTGCCCTCGGCAACACCTTCACCTTCTTTATCTTCCAGGTGCCGATCATGATCGGTCTGGCGCTGCTGTTCGCCGTCGCGCTCAACGATTCCACATTGCGCTTTCGCGGTATCTTCCGCACTGCGATCTTCCTGCCCTGCGTCACCTCGCTGATCGCCTATTCGACCGTCTTCAAGTCAATGTTCGCCACCGACGGCATCTTCAACCAGGCGCTTATGGCGGTGCATCTCATCGCCTCGCCGATCTCGTGGTTCGGCGACCCCTTCTGGGCCAAGGTCGCCATCATCATCGCCATCACCTGGCGCTGGACCGGCTACAACATGATCTTCTACCTGGCGGCGCTGCAAAACATCGACCGCTCGATCTATGAAGCCGCCCGCATCGACGGCGTGCCCGCATGGGCGCGTTTCCGATACCTCACCATCCCGATGCTCAAGCCGGTGATCCTGTTCACCACGGTGATCTCCACCATCGGCACGCTGCAGCTGTTCGACGAGGTGTATAACTTCACCGCCGGCACCGGTGGCCCGTCCGACTCGACGGTCACGCTGTCGCTCTACATCTACAACCTGACCTTCAAGTTCATGCCCAGCTTCGGCTACTCGGCGACCGTCTCGTGGGTCATCGTGGTGTTGGTCGGCATCCTGACCTTCCTGCAATTCCTCGTGGCGCGTGACCGGAAGATCAAGCAATGACCGTCTCCCCGATGATAGCAGGGGCCGCTGCACGGCCCGTCGCAAGAGCATTCGTACCCGGCAATGCCTGGGCGCTGGCCCGTCGCGGCCTGGTCTATGTCCTGCTCAGCGTTGCGGCCTTCCTGTCGATCTTCCCGTTCTTCTGGATGATGGTAGGCGCCACCAATACTTCTGCCGAAATCATCAAGGGCAAGGCGTGGTTCGGCGGCGCCTTGCTGACCAATGCCGCGACTTTCTTCGCCCAGGTCGACGCGCCCCGCATCTTCTGGAATTCGGGGTTCATCGCCGTTGTTGCCACGGCCCTTACGCTGGCGATCTCGTCACTCGCCGGTTACGGCTTCGAGATGTTCCGCTCGAAAATCCGCGAACGCATTTTCGGGCTGTTGCTGCTGCTGCTGTCGATCCCGTTTGCGGCGATGATGGTGCCGCTGTTCGTGATGTTTTCGCAGGCCAAACTGGTGAACACCTTCGCGTCGGTGATCCTGCCCACCGTGGCGTCGATCTTCATCATTTTCTACTTCCGCCAGGCCACCAAGGCCTTCCCCAGCGAGCTGCGCGACGCCGCCAAGATCGACGGCCTCAAGGAGTGGCAGATTTTCCTGTTCGTCTACCTGCCGGTTATGCGCTCGACCTACGCGGCCGCGACCATCATCGTCTTCATGACCAACTGGAACAATTATCTCTGGCCGCTGATCGTACTGCAAACCGCCGAGAACAAGACCATCACATTGATCCTCTCGGCGCTGACCTCGGCCTATACGCCCGATTACGGCATGATCCTGTTTGGCACCGTGCTCGCCACGCTGCCCACCCTCGTCATCTTCTTCCTGCTCCAGCGCCGCTTCGTCGAAGGCATGCTGGGAGCTGTCAAATAGCCTGCTGAACGCCAGTTGGAGAGTTAAGTCATGTCTAGTTTGAAACTGCGCGAAATCCGCAAGGCGTTCGGATCGCTCGAGGTGATCAAGGGAGTGAACCTCGATATTGCCGACAAGGAGTTCGTGGTCTTCGTCGGCCCCTCTGGCTGCGGTAAATCGACCCTTTTGCGGATGATTGCCGGCCTCGAACAGATCACCGCCGGTGACCTGCTGATCGGCGATGAGCGAATGAACGATGTCGATCCGAGCAAGCGCGGCATCGCCATGGTGTTCCAGACCTATGCGCTTTATCCGCATATGACGGTGCGCGAAAACATGGGCTTTGCGCTCAAGTTCGCCGGCGTGTCAAAGCCCGATATTGCGAGGCAAGTCGATGAGGCCGCGCGCATCCTCGAGCTTGGCCCACTGATGGATCGCTTGCCCAAGCAGCTGTCCGGTGGCCAGCGCCAGCGCGTCGCCATCGGTCGCGCCATCGTGCGCCAGCCCGAAGTGTTCCTGTTCGACGAACCGCTATCCAACCTCGATGCAGAACTGCGCGTGCATATGCGCATCGAGATCGCGCGGCTGCACAAGGAACTGCAGACCACGATCATCTACGTGACCCATGACCAGGTCGAAGCCATGACGCTGGCCGACAAGATCGTCGTGCTGCGCGAAGGCGTGGTCGAGCAGGTCGGACGGCCCCTCGAGCTGTATGACAACCCGGCCAACCAGTTTGTCGCCGGCTTCATCGGTTCGCCCAAGATGAATTTTCTGGCCGCAACCGTCGTCGATAAATCAGCCGACAGCGTCAGGGTGGAACTAATTAACCACCAGGGCACGCGGCTCAGCATTCCAGCTACCGGCGGCACGGTCGGCGAAAAGGTCACACTGGGCGTCCGAGCCGAACATTTCGGCGAAGCAGGCGCGGGCGATGCCGACGTTACGCTCAAGATCGATGTCGCCGAACACCTCGGCTCGACCAGCTATGTCTATGCCAATTCCGGCGTCGAACCGCTGGTGATCGAGCGCGAGGAATCCCGCCACCAGTTCGGCGAGGATCGCATCGTGGTCTCGATCAGTGCCGACCAGGCCTATCTGTTCGACAGCAAAGGCCAGCGCATCCGTTAGCTCTGGATGGCCAGATGGCCATCCCCAAACACCGGCGTCTCCCTCGGGCTTGACCCGAGGGCCCCTCGCCACCCTCCCGCGCTGAGAAAGTCGCCTGGACCAAGTCCGAGCGCAGCGCGGAGTTTTCACGACGATCAGGAACACCAGCCACTTGGTGTCCACTTGAAGGATATGACTATGACCGATCAAAAAATCCGCTGGGGCATCATCGGGCCAGGCAGCATTGCCAAGGCTTTCCAGGGCGGCGTCGCCGGCTCCAAGCATGGCGTGCTCGCCGCAGTTGCCACGCGCGACCCGAACAAGCCGGGCCTCGCCACCGATTTCCCGGGCGCTAAAGTCGTGCATGGTTATGACGCCCTGCTCGCCGATCCCGAAATCGACGCCGTCTATATTGCAGTGCCCCACACCGGCCACGCTGAATGGGCGATCAAGGCGGCAGAAGCGGGCAAGCATGTGCTAGTCGAAAAGCCCCTCGCCCTCTCGTCCTTCGAGATCGACGCGGTGTTCCACGCGCATCGCAAGGCCGGCACATTCGCTGGCGAAGCTTTCATGTACCGGCTGCATCCGCAGGCCGCCAAGCTGGCCGAATTGATCCAGTCGGGCGTCATCGGCGAAGTGCGCATGATTCAGTCCAGCTTTGGCTTCAACATGGGCAAGTTCCAGCCCGAACATCGCCTGTTTGCCTCAAAACTCGCCGGCGGCGGCATTCTCGACGTCGGCGGTTACCCCGTCTCGATGTCCCGCTTCATCGCCGGCGCCGCCATGGGCAAGCCGTTTGCCGATCCCATCAAGGTTGCCGGCACCGCCAAACTCAACGCCGAGGGCACCGATGACTGGGCCGCCGCTGTCCTCACTTTCGAGAACGGCATCGTCGCCCAGGTGTCCTGCGCTGTAATGGCCAATCTCGATAACGTGCTGCGCATCCACGGCTCGGAAGGCCGCATCGAAGTGCCGGACTTCTGGTTTGCCGGCGGCGACCGCACCACGGGTGTCGGGCGCATCGACATCGTCAAGAACGGCCAGACCGAGACGATCAGCGTCAACGAGGAGCGCCACGTCTATTCCTTCGAGGCCGATGCGGCTGCGGAAGCGATCTTCGCCAAGCGCCAGGAACTCGCGGCACCGGGCATGAGCTGGGCCGACAGCCTCGGCAATGCCCGCGTCCTCGACGCCTGGCGCAAGGATGCCGGCATCGAATACTCGGTCGAAAAGTCAGCCAACCGCGTCAATACGCTGGATAACCGCAAGCTCGGCCCCAATACCGGCGTTATTCCGAAGCGCTCCATTCCGGGCCTTGGCAAGCAGGCTTCCGCCGTCGCGCTCGGCTTCGAGGATTTCCGCAGCTTCGCCTCAGGCGCCATTCTGCTCGATGCGTTCTGGGAAAAGGGCGGCAATATCTTCGATACCGCCTTCGTCTATGGCTCGGGCTACACCGAAAAGCTTTTCGGCGAATGGCACCGGAGCCGTGGCACCCGCGAAGGCGCCGTGCTGATCGGCAAGGGCGCGCATAGCCCGCTGGTTTATCCCGACGTCATCGCCAAGCAGCTGACCCAGTCACTTGACCGCCTGCAGACCGACTATCTCGATGTTTATTTCATGCATCGCGATAATCTCGAAGTGCCGGTTGGTGAATTCGTCGATGCCATGGATGCCGAAGTCAAAAACGGCCGCATTCGCGGGCCGTTCGGCGGTTCCAACTGGACCAAGGAACGCTTCGACGAAGCCGTTGCCTATGCCGAGCGCACCGGCAAGACCAAGCCGCAGGCGCTGTCCAACAACTTCGCGCTCAGCGAAATGCTGGTACCGATCTGGGATGGCTGCGTCACCGCGTCTACCGACGAGTGGAAAGCGTGGCTCAAGGCCCGTCAGGTCACCAACTTCTCCTGGTCGAGCCAGGGCCGCGGCTTCTTCACCGACCGCGCCGGTCGCGACAAGCTCGACAACGAAGAACTGGTCCGCTGCTGGTACAATGACAAGAACTTCGCCCGCCGCGACCGCGCCATCGAGCTCGCAAAGCAACTCGGACACAACCCGATCCACATCGCCCTGGCCTTCGTGCTGGCCCAGGATTTCCCGTCCATCCCGCTGATCGGACCACGCACGCTGGGTGAGCTGGATGACAGCCTCAAGGCGTTCGAAATCAAGCTGACGCCGGATCAGGTCAACTGGCTCGATAACGGGTAGAAGCCTCCGGGCTCTATTTCCCACGCTTTCTCCCTCGGGCCAGACCCGAGGGCCACTCTCAACCCGGCACAAGCGGCCAATGGCAGCAAGCAAGAATACCCCCACCTAACCTCCCCCTGAAAAGGGGGAGGAATCTGGCCGGTGGTTGAGCTTAGATGTTGCCTCAGACTCGATGAAGTCCCTCCCCCTCATCAGGGGGAGGCTAGGTGGGGGTACCCCAACAAAAACTCTTCCAGCCGCTCCCCCTCAACAAAACTTATCCCCACCCACCGCCGCCTCCCGCATACTCCCCCCATCTTCACAACAGAGCTAGTCATGACGAGTGACGAGCGTGGAGACTGCCGGGAATGGGAGGTCGCTCCTGTTGCGTGCGGGGAAATCGGGCGCGCTGGTCTGCGATAATGGCCAGCACGATCCCAACCCACGACAAATCCCGACTTGGTGGCGAGGCAACTGCCTCACTTCCTACTACCCTACCCCGAGGCAGTCGCCTCGCCACCATCGCTCACCTTGATAACCGCAGCCAGGCGGCGCTTCCGCACGCATAAACATTTTGCATTGTTCACAAACGACGCACAGTTACACCCGTGTGTCTACTTGCCCAGCGGCAGCCCCTGCCCTATCTTCATCGTCGCGGTACGATAGTTCCGCATAGTTCTCAGGGCGGGGTGCGATTCCCCACCGGCGGTAAGGCGGCAACGTCAAGCCCGCGAGCGCTTGGTGAAAATCAAGGTCAGCAGATCCGGTTAGATTCCGGGGCCGACGGTATAGTCCGGATGAAAGAGAACGGGACCAACGCTGGCTAGCGCACGTCCGTATCCTTTTGGGTGCGGGCACTGGCTGCGGCGAGACTTCCCGTAACCCTGAGGAAACTGGTTACGGAAAGGACTTCACATGAACCAGGTTTCCTCTACCCAAAATGCCGGCACCGCGGCGCTACTCATGGTCACGGCCGCCGTGGTCTTCGCCGGTAGCAACGTACTGCAATCGGTGCTGCCAACGCCTGCGGAATACGGTGGCTTCGGCATGAGCTCCACCGGCATGGCGTTCTGGCAATATGTCATCGCGTCCCTACTGGCGCTGCCGCTGATCCTACGCATCGGCATCGACAAGCTACGCACCCACCACCCATTGGCCCATCAAGTGCGTGCCTTCGTCTCGGCGCTGGGCGTCCACGTCTTCGTCTACGGCTTCGCCTCAGGCGTGCCGATCTGGCAAATGGTGACGCTGCTGGCCACCGGCCCGCTTTTCATCATCCTGGGCTCGACGATTTTTCTCGGAGAGCGCGCCACGCCCATCCGCATCATTGCGGCCCTGATGGGTTTTGCCGGCGCTGTCATTGTCTCCGGCGTCGGGGCTGAAGGGCCGGGCTGGACCACCCTGGTGCCGATCGTCGCCTCGGCGCTATGGGCAGGCACCGACATCCTGACCAAATACCTCTCGCGCGAAGAACCGCCGGAAACCCTGACTATTTCGCTGCTGGTTCTGATGACGCCAAACCACCTGCTGATCCTCCTGGCAGTTAACGCCTTCGCCTGGCTGGCTCCTACCGTCCTGCCGGCCGGCATTGCCACCGGCTTCCCGTTCGCCCTGCCATCGGGCATTGCCCTGGGGCTGCTGTTGCTGCTTGGCCTGCTGACCGCTGCCGCGCAATATCTGCTCGGCACTGCCTACAAGCTGGCCGACGCAACCTACCTGCAGCCGTTCGGCGACCTCAAGGTACCGCTCGGCGGCCTGTTGGGCTGGGTCGCCCTTGGCCAGGTGCCATCGGTGTTGTTCTGGCCCGGCGCGACATTGGTGCTTGCCGGCTCGCTGCTGATTTTCTGGGCCGAAGGCCAAAAACGCCCGGCCCTTAGCATGGCCTAGGCCACACCTGCTCCCGGTTCGCCGGGAGCAGTTATCCCCGCCAAGCCGATTGCGGTTATGGTGATCGCGAGGAGCGGTGTTGATGGGATCAGAATGCCAACGGCGGCAAGCCGTCAGTTCGGTAGCTGAGGCTATACTTCTCGCCGGCCTTGTCGGTCGCGTCACAGGCAATCAACGCCGCGCCGTCCGCCGGGTTTTCATAGCTGCAGGTTCCGGAAACGTCGCGCGTATCGAGGGTATCGCTGGCGCGGGTGCCGAGCAGTACGAATTGCACCGGATGATCGATCCAGGCGCCTCCGGCTTCCGTAGATTGCCCGCGAAAAATCACCATCCGCTCCGGGTCATCAAGACCGAAAAGGCCCTGCCCGCCTGTGCTGACAAAGACATCGACAACGCCGCCTTCGAGAATCTGCACGAGCGCAGTGCCGCATTCCGCGCTGAGGTCTTCGCCAGCAATGACCAGCCGATCGCAACTGCCATCGACGGCCAAGGCCTGAGCGGTGGTCTCCTGCGCAACGGCGGCGTCAATCGAAAGCGACGCCAGTCCCGCCAGTATGATGCGGAGAATGTTCATTGGTCAGATCCGGCACGCAGGCGGCTCAGTTTTCCCGAGCACGCTCAAGAATGCGCTTACACTCTAGCAGTTCGCGCAGCACACCGGAGAGTTTGTCACGCGACTCGCGGTCGAGGCCAGGGTTAGCCAGCATTACCGCCTCTTCGATTTCAGCCTCGTCGCCAGCGGCTTCCGCCTGTTCGATCATCGGCAGGATATCTTCGAGCGGCTTGCCTTCGCCGACCGCGATCACATAGCGGCTACCCTGATCCTTGAGGATGCGCTGCACGCCCTTGATGGTGAAGCCTTGATCGTACAGGAGATGACGAATGCCGCGCAGCAGCAAGACGTCCTCAGGGCGATAATAGCGTCGCCCGCCACCGCGTTTCAGCGGCTTGATCGTCGCGAAACGAGTCTCCCAGAAGCGCAGGACGTGCTGAGGCAAATCCAGCTCATCGGCAGCTTCTGATATCGTGCGGAATGCGTCTGGAGACTTGTCCACGAAGGCTTAGACTCGCTGGATGGCTTTATTTTCCAGTACGAACCATAGATTTGTTGATCTTGGACTTCAACACATTGGAAGGTTTGAACACAAGAACCTGCCTTGGCAGGATCGGCACCTCTTCACCCGTCTTCGGGTTACGGCCGATGCGCTCGTTCTTGGAGCGGACCTGGAAGGACCCGAAAGAGGAAAGTTTGACGTTGGCGCCAGTGATAAGGGCGTCCCCGATCAATTCGAGAACCCGTTCCACCAGTTCTGCCGACTCGGTGCGAGACAGGCCAACCGTGCCGTAAACGACTTCTGCGAGATCGGCTCGCGTAATGGTCTTCTGCGTCATTCGAACCCCCGTGTTGCCGAAAGGTACAAATCCCCACGCGGGACAACCCAATGTCCCCGATCAAAGTTGCTGACGGCCCGCCCCATATTCGAGGCAAGCCATAGCGCGGGAATTTTCCCATTCGTTCAGCGCCATCGACCGTCACAAACCCTCGTGCGGTCCATTTTCGGGCGCTGCGTTCCTCCGCCCAAAAGACACTAACGCCTTGAAACGGTTAAGGTCAATGAGGTGAAACCGGTCCTACCAGCGAATGAGCGAGGCGCCCCAGGTGAAGCCACCGCCCATGGCCTCGAGCATCACGAGGTCACCCTGCCTGATGCGGCCATCGGCAACCGCGACGCTCAGTGCCAACGGCACGGAAGCGGCTGACGTATTGGCATGCAGCGCCACGGTCATCACCACCTTCTCGGATGGCAGTCCAAGCTTCCTGCCCGCCCCTTCGATGATGCGCTGGTTAGCCTGATGCGGCACGAACCAGTCGAGATCGGCCACTGTGTAACCAGTCTTCTCAAGCGTCGCATAAACCACGTCGGTGATCTTGCCGACCGCGTGGCGAAACACTTCGGGGCCTTGCATATGCACATGGCCGGTGGTGCCGGTGGTCGATGGCCCGCCATCGACATAGAGCTTGTCCCAGTGGTGACCATCGGATCGCAAAGCCGAAGCGAGGATGCCGCGTTCTGGTTCATCGTCGGCCAGTTCGACGCCTTCGACGACCACAGCCCCTGCCCCGTCGCCAAACAGCACGCAGGTGGTGCGATCGGTCCAGTCCAGCAGACGCGAGAAGGTCTCGGCGCCGATCACCAGAGCACGCGTGGCGAGGCCGTTCTTGATGTAGCTGTCAGCCGTCGCCAAAGCATAGACGAAGCCCGAGCACACCGCCTGGATGTCAAAGGCCATGCCGTGATGCATGCCAAGCTTCATCTGCACCAGCGTCGCGGCCGCCGGGAAAGTGTAGTCGGCAGTGGTCGTGGCGACGATGATCAGGTCGATGTCATCCGGCGTCACGCCTGCTGCGGCCATGGCCTTCTTGGCCGCTTCGACCGCGAGGTCGGAGGTGAACTGGCCTTCGGCAGCGATATGGCGTTCCTTGATGCCGACGCGCTGCTGGATCCACTCGTCGGAGGTGTCGACCATGGTCGCCAGTTCGGCGTTGGTCAGCACCTTTTCAGGCAGATAGCCGCCGACGCCACGGATGATGGTACGCGTTCTGGTCACGCCGGTTTCGCCTCAGGTTCGTCTTCGATTACGGGTAGCGCTGCCTTGATCGGGAAGCGTGTCATGGTCTCGCCGATCTTGTCGATCAGCTTGCTTCGGGCCATCTCATAGGAGAGGTTCAAGGCACTTTTGTAACCGATCTCGTCGGTGCCGCCGTGCGATTTGATCACGATGCCGTTGAGGCCCATGAACACGCCACCATTGACCGTACGCGGGTCCATCCTGCGGCGCAGGGCCTTGAGCGCGGAGATAGCAAATACGGCGCCGATCTTGCTCATCAGGTTGGAATTGAGTGCATTGCGCAGGTAAGTCCCAACCTGCCGCGCGGTTCCCTCGGCGGTCTTGAGGGCGATATTGCCGACAAAGCCTTCGGTGACGACAACATCTACCGTGCCCTTGCCGATATCATCGCCCTCAACGAAACCGTGGTAGGTAAAGCCATGACCGCTCGCATCGGTCAGGATTTTGCCGGCTTCCCTGATATAGTCGAGCCCCTTGACCTCTTCGGTGCCCACATTGAGCAGCCCGACGGTCGGGGCGTCGTCATCGAACAGGCACCGCGCCAGCGCTGAACCAAGAATGGCATAGTCCACCAGTTGCTGGGCGTCGGCGCCTATGGTGGCTCCCACGTCGAGCACGATGATGTTGCTGCGCAGGGTCGGCCAGATGGCGGCGATACCGGGGCGGGAAATGCCCGCCATCGGTCGCAAGCAAAAGGTCGACATCGCCATCAGCGCGCCAGTGTTGCCACCGGAAATCGCGACATCGGCTTCCTTGTCCTTGACCGCCTGGATGGTCATCCACATCGACGATGTACCCTTACCCTTGCGCAGGGCCTGGCTGGGCTTCTCGTCCATGGCGATGACGACTTCGCTGTGCCGGACCGTGGACGCAGCCTTCAGCTCCGGGAATTCGTCGAGCAGCGGAGTGATCTGCTCCTGCCGCCCGTGAAAGATAAATCGTGTGTTCTGGTGTTCGCGCAGGGCCAGAGAGGCTCCGTGGATGACCGCACGAGGAGCGTTGTCCCCGCCCATGGCATCCACTGATATCGTTATTGTATCGGTCATTTCAGCCTGTTCTGTGCCCCGCGAGGAGGCGCGCAAACATATCCCATCAGGGAGTCGGTGCAAACCCGCAGCTTGCTCTCAGCTTTCACTATCGGTGGACCTTTTGAGCTTTTCGAGGCCGGCAAACGGACCCGACGGCTCATTTCCCAGATCCACACCAAGAGAATCGAGGCTTTCCTCAGCGTGTCGTGGATAGGGATCGATAGCGAGAGCCAATGTTTCGATCAGCAAGGCGCTCAAGTCGACCTCGGGACCATCTATATGGTCGGGAAAGTCATCGTCTTCCAGATCGACGAACAGCTCCGAACCGGGTGTCGGCTTTTGGTAGCCATGTGGCTCGGGCAGGAATACGCGATCGACGACCTCATCGACATGCTGGCCGACAGGCTCGAAGGTCACGACCGAGGGCTGCACGATTTCAGCGACCAGCCGGCCTAAGGCACGGATGCCGCCGCGTAAGGGGGCCACCACCAGAGTGGCTTCAAAGGAGTCAATCGCACTGAGCTTGAGCTCCATGGCCAGCGCGGCGCGGGTCGGCTCGTCAAGGGAGACCTTGATTTCGCGCCCAGTTGCAGGCAGGCGATCGATACGAACCACGGCGTCGAAAAGCGGCGAATCCTGGTTCACGCTGCAGCCTCGAATTTTAGAGTGCCGCCTGTGATAGCTTGGGCAGGCTGGCCCGACAGAACACGATCTTGGGCCAGCAGGTATTGGGCGAGCGCACCGACATGCTGGGCCGTTGCCTCGCCGAGGATATTGCGCGCCAGAACGCCTTCAAGCGCCACCGCATCGTTGCGATCCATCGCCTCGTTCATCGCGGCCAGCAGCCCAAAAAAGATATTGCCCATCTTCTGGATGCGTTTCGGTACGCCGATATCCCCGACGCCCATTTCGCGCAGCGAGCGGTCCATATCCTTGAAGAACAGGTCGAACACCGCCTGGCTGAAATCCTTCTGTGTACCGGATTCGGCACGCAGGCGGCGGAACAGCAAAGCCATATGCAGGCTGATCATGTCGAAACGGCCCGTTACAGTGTCGGGAACGCCCCAATCCGCGTAGAAAATGGGCTGCCGGGATTGCGCCACAATGGCGCTATAAACGGCATAAACGGGTTCGGTAGCAGTGTTCTTGCGAAACAGGGACAGGATCATGGGTTTGCGCTCAGCATTTTGATCGGCCTTTGAAGTGGCAAACAGTCTCGCCGGACCAATGCCAGCTTGCCAGACGAACAAGTTGGCAGCTACACATTCCGGCGGCTACAAGGGCCGCAGCCTTGTTGTCGTGCCTATAGTCGAGAGCCATCGGGAAAGTCAAATTCATGCCCTTGCGTACTGCCTCCGGTAAATTTGTGCCGCTCGCCGCTGCCGCCCTGCTCGCGACTGCCTTGGCGGCCTGCTCGACCAGCAGCACGGCACTGGTCACCTCGCGCACCCAGGGCTACGAAATCTCGGACAGCGCCATGGCGCAGATCCGGCCCGGCCAGAGCCAGGAGTTGGTGACGCTGGTTTTGGGCTCGCCACAGTCGACTAATACCTTCGGCGACCAATCTGCATTCTATTATGTCGAGACCAAGGTACGCCAGACTTCGTTCGGCCTCACCATGACCGACTCGCGCACCGTTCTCGTCATCTATTTCGACAAGAACCAGAAGGTCATCGACAAGGCCGTCTACGGACTGAAGGACGGCAAGACGGTTACCGTCGAGACCCGCCGCACTCAGTCGTTCGGCGAGGACCGCAGCTTCATCGATTCGATTCTCAAGAGCTTCTAAGGCCTCAGGCTTTGGTAATTTGGAGGCCTCGGGCAACCGGGGCCTTTTTTGTTTAGGAACTCGTATGCAAAACAACAGCGATGACCACCATGCCTTGGCTCTATGGGCGGCGGACTGCGCCGAGCGCGTGCTGCCGCTGTTTGAAGCAGCGCATCCCGCTGACAAGCGTCCGCGCGACGCCATTTCGGCAGCTCGGCGCTGGGCCAAGGAAAAGCTGAGCATGGTCGCGGCGCGCCAGTTTGCCTTGGAGGCTCATGCGGCGGCACGAGAAGCCAGTACCGAGGCAGCGCGACAGGCAGCGCGCGCCGCGGGCCATGCGGCCGCAACCGCACATGTGCCCACCCACGCAGCCCACGCTGCCGAATACGCAGTAAAGGCGGTGACGGCCCAAGGGGGCAACAGCGCTGCCGAAGAACATTGGCAAGACCAAAAACTGCCCCAGTTAAGCCCAGACGCTAGCGGGTCTCAGTCAGGCTAGAGCCCGCTTCGCGCGCTATCGCGTCCAGTGTCGCGTTGACCAGGCCGGAGGCGTCGTCTTCGTAGAATGCCTTGGCGACATCGACGTATTCGGTGATCACGACCCGAGGCGGGATGTCCTTGCGACGCAGAAGCTCGAAGGCAGCGGCACGAAGGATAGCCCGCAAAGTTGCATCGACGCGTTCAACCGGCCAACCATCGGAGAGGGCACGATCGACGGCCGGGTCAATCTCCAGCTGGTGCTTGGTGACGCCGGTGACGATCTGCTTGAAGAAATCGGCATCGGCCGGAAGATACTGCTCACCCTCGATCTCACGGCCCAGATGGAACGCGCCGAACTGGGCAAGCGTGTCTTCGAGGGTCGCGCGGCCCACGTCCATTTGATAGAGCGCCTGCACCGCGGCAAAACGGGCCGCCCCGCGCTGGTTGGCAGGACGTTCGATTTGCGGGTCGCGTTTGGGGGCCTCGGCCATGACTGCTTTCATCTTCATTGGGCGGCTCGGCGCCACGCTGCCACTCGGGGCGTCGCAACCCCATAATCTGCCGCGGGGGGAAGTTCAACTCAAACTGGCGCAGACGGTCGCCCGTAACGCACCAGTGTATCGACACCAAGGCACTGCTGTTCCAGTTCGACCAGCCCCGCCGCAACCAATAACTCGGCAATCGGACCGTCTGGACTTGCCAGCAGGCCAGCGTCGCTGAGCGAACCCAGTGTGTTTATCAGTGCCACAGCATCGACCAGATCCGCTTCCAGCAAGGCCGCCAACAGGCGCTGTCCAGGTTCGACCAGTAAGTTATGGACGCCCTTGCCACTCAGTGCCGCCAAAGCCAGCTTCAGGTCGGGACGTCCCTGTTTGCCGTTAACGCGGATCGTTTCGATGGACACAGGCGGGTCCACGGCAACCGAGGTTTCCGCAATGATTGCAGTCCGGTAGCCGGAAAAGCCACCAATCAGATTCATCCTGCGATCGACGCCCGAGGCGCCTGACAGCACGACGCGCAATGGTGTGCGCGTGGCGAGACCCGGCAGCTTGACCGTCAGGTCAGGATCATTGTTGGCTGCAGCCGCGCCGACGAGGATGGCGTCCGACCGTGCCCGCAGCATGCCGATCCAGTCGCGCGCCTCGGAGCCCAGCAGAGAGGTTTTTGCCTCGTCGCTGCGGTCGATGCGGCCATCGGAGGATAGCGCCAGAGCGACAGTGACAAACGGCCGCTCGGCTGTTTGTCGCAACAGGTGGCCCGCATGCAGCGCCAGCGAAGGGGCATGATCGGCGATGATGGTTTCGATGCCTGCCGACTCGAGGAGAGCGGCACTGCCGGCATGACGCGGATCGGCAGAGCCGATCACTACGCGCATGATACCGGAGCGAATGATAGCATCGACGCAAGGTGGCGTGCGACCCCATGCGGAGCAAGGCTCGAGCGTCACATAGAGCGTGCGATTCGCAGCCTCATAACCCGCCGCCTCGATTGCCTGTGCTTCGGCATGCGGGCGACCGCCCTTTGCCGTGACTGCGCGGGTTACCAGGGTTTGCGACAGCGGCTCGACGATGAAGGCGGCAACGGCGGGACTGTCCGCCGTCGTTCCGGCAAATGGCGTTGCATAGCGCACAGCGGCATCAAGCCAACGCTTGTCCTCGGGGGAAAGCTCGTTCACTCGTCGTCGCGCAGGGTGCCCTGCCCTTCGGCAAGTTCAGCCAGAAAATTGCGGAAGTCGTCTGCGGCGGAGAAGTTCTTGTACACCGAGGCGAAGCGCACGAAGGCCACGTCATCGAGGCCCTTGAGACCTTCCATGACGTATTCGCCGATCTGGTCGGAGGTGACTTCGACATCGCCCAGGCTTTCAAGCTGGCGGACGATACCGGAAATCATGCGTTCGATACGGTCCGTTTCGACGGCCCGCTTGCGCAAGGCGGTGTAGACCGAGCGGGCCAGCTTTTCGCGGTCAAATGGTACCTTGCGGCCACTCTTCTTAACCACGGTAAGTTCGCGTAGCTGCACACGCTCGAAGGTGGTGAAGCGGCCGCCGCATCCGTTACAGACGCGGCGACGGCGAATTGCACCGGAATCCTCAGTTGGCCGGCTGTCCTTGACCTGCGTGTCGTCATTTCCGCAATATGGACAGCGCATGAGAAAACCTTAGAAGCCGTAGATCGGGAAGCGGTCGGTGAGAGTCTTAACCTTGTCGCGAACCTGCGCTTCGACAGCGCCATTGTTCTCTTCCCCGTTTTCCTTAAGGCCATCGAGCACTTCGATTATCAGCTCGCCGATCAGCTTGAACTCGGCCTCGCCGAAGCCACGCGACGTACCCGCGGGCGTGCCCAGGCGAATGCCCGAAGTAATGGCAGGCTTTTCCGGGTCGAAGGGCACGGCATTCTTGTTGCAGGTGATGTGCGCGCGTTCGAGCGCCTTTTCAGTGGCCTTGCCAGTGAGGCCCTTAGGGCGCAGATCGACCAGCATCAGGTGGTTATCGGTTCCCTTGCTGACGATATCGACGCCGCCCTTGACCAGGGTCTCGGCCAGTACCTTGGCATTGGCGACGACCTGCGCTGCATAGAGCTTGAACTCAGGCTGCAGCGCTTCCTTGAACGCCACCGCCTTGGCCGCGATGACATGCATCAGCGGACCACCCTGGATGCCGGGGAAAATTGCCGAGTTGATCTTCTTGGCGATATCTTCGTCGTTGGTAAGGATCAGGCCACCACGCGGTCCGCGCAAGGTCTTGTGGGTCGTGGTGGTCGCGACATGGGCATGCGGGAACGGGCTGGGATAAACACCGCCAGCGACAAGGCCTGCAACGTGGGCCATGTCGACGAACAGAATGGCCCCAACCTCATCGGCGATGGCGCGGAATTCGGCCCAGTCCATTACGCGCGAATAGGCGGAGAAGCCCGCGATTATCATCTTGGGCTTGTGTTCGCGGGCGAGTTGGCGAACCTGATCCATGTCGACCAGTCCATCCTGCTTGCGCAGGCCATACTGAATGGCATTGAACCACTTGCCGGACTGGTTTGGCTTGGCGCCATGGGTCAGGTGACCACCGGCGTCGAGCGACATCCCGAGGATGGTATCGCCGGGCTGGATCAGTGCCTGATAAACGCCCTGATTGGCCTGCGAGCCAGAATTGGGCTGCACGTTGGCATAAGCGACGCCAAACAGTTCCTTGGCACGCTCGATGGCAAGCGTTTCGGCAACGTCGACATATTGGCAGCCGCCATAGTAGCGGCGGCCGGGGTAGCCTTCGGCATACTTGTTGGTGAGCACTGAGCCCTGTGCGTCCAGCACCGCCTGCGAGACGATGTTCTCGGAGGCGATCAGCTCGATTTCGTTCTGCTGGCGGCCAAGTTCGTTCTTGAGCGCCGCGGCCAGCTCAGGATCGGTCTGGCTGACAGAATTGGAAAAAAAGTTCGGGAATAGCGAGGATGAAGTGGTGGTGGTCATAGGGTCGTTACCTCGCGTTCGACGAAGTGCAATTGCATGGCTGTGGCCTTAACACGTCGCAACCTGCGATTCCAAGGCCGGGATAATGGTGCTGAATACATGGGGCTCCCGTGAGTGCGGATGGGTGCCCAGGCGAGCGGCATTCTTGGGTTCGCGTTCCCCGATGGTACGCCATCTCTTCTCGCCAGTAGCGCGAACCAGTGGATTATGCCGCAGAACTGTCAGCGGAGGCAAGGCGCTTGCGGGGAAAATAACAGAACATCCGCAACCTGCGGCCCCCGAACCGCATTGAAAGAGCAAATGGCTGGCGTGGCCGGCCCATTGAGCAGGAGATGCAAATGAGTGCCGCACGAAACGGGATTGTCGCCGCCGTCATGACCGCCACCATTGCAGTGGCTTCCATCGTCCCAGCCCAAGCCCAGAATGTAACGCTAAGCTTTGGACAGCGGACACAGGTGATTGAAACTTATTGTGACCGATATCCCAACGACCGCGATTGCCGCGGCTATAATGGCGGCAATTGGCGGGATCGCGATTATGATCGCTTTTACAATTCCCGCCGGCAGGATCTGGACCCTATAGCCACCGGCATCTTTGGCGCGGCGTTCGGTGCGATCATTGGTGGCGCAATCGCCAATGGCAATCGCGACCGCGTTGTCGGACGCAGCTATGACAGCCATGTAGACGCCTGCTATGCCCGCTATCGGTCATATGACGAGCGTACCGACACGTTCATGGGCTACGACGGTGCTCGGCACCGCTGCAATCTTTAGAGACGGCTAAAACAGACGGCGTGGCGCTTCTGGCGCTACCGCCGGGGCGCCGAGCTTTTTTCGCAGCTTGGCCAGCCCCATTTGCTGCATTTGATGCTTGGTGGCGGCGGCAGGCATGATGACGATCACTTCGATGCCGGTAGCGGCATCGATGGCCGCAACCCGCATTTGCTGGCCGACTTGTACGAACTCGAAATAGACTTCACCGTCAGCCATGGCAGCCCCCTGCCCGATACTTTAGCAAGATTCTCTGGCGCTCAAAAGCAAACGCCCTCTGCGAGGAGGGCGTTTCTATTTCTGTCGCTTGAGGCTTAAGCTTGCTCGAAGCTAACCTTGCCCTGAGCATCGAACTCATAGACATCGTCGCGGAAGCTGACGGTGCCCTGGCGATTGGCCCAGGCGGTGATGTAAGTCGTCAGCAACGGTACGCGTGCCTTGCATTCGACATCAAGGCGCTCCAGCGAATCGAATGTCGTATCGACCTTGGTCTGATCCCAGTCGCCATTGTCGCGCAGCAACCAGTTGACCAGCGCGTTGACGCCTTCCACGCGGACGCAGCCCGACGAATGGAAGCGGGCATTCTCCCCAAACAGCGCCTTGGACGGCGTGTCGTGCAGGTAGCAATCGTAGGGGTTGAAAAAGTTGATCTTGCAATGCCCCATCGAATTGGCGGCACCCGGCTCCTGGCGATACATATAGTTGATCGCGTTGCCGAGGTTGTTCCAGTCGATGGAAGAAGCAGCGACTTCCTGCCCGCCGCCGTCATAAATATGAATGTTTTGCTCGGTCAGGTAGTTCGGATTTTCATTCATGTACTTGGTCAGGTCGCGTTCAACCAGCGACTTTGGCACATGCCAGTATGGGTTGAAGTTGATCTGGCTGACCTTGCTGGCCATGATCGGGGTGGCGCGATCGACGCGACCGACAACCGCCGTATGGCGCTGTTCGACCATGCCGTCATTCACCGCTTCGATCGTCGCAGCCGGAATATTGACCACGACGTAGCGCGGACTAAGGTTCGGCGCCATCGCCTGAACGCGCGTAAAATTCAGATAGAGCTGCTGCAGGCGGGTCGCGGCCGGCACATTGAGTGCATACCAAGTCGGCTCATCGACCTGACCATTGACGATCAGGCCATGGCGCGCTTGGAAAGTACGCACGCCGCGATCGGTGTCTTCGTCGAATAGTTCGTTGATATTCGGCAGAAGAACCATGTCGCCCGAGGCAATCAGGCGACGCTTGAGCTGGATAACCGCAGCGCCGGAATTACCAAGCAGCAAGCGGAATGCCTCTTGCGGCACCTCTTCCCAGCCGCCATTGGCCACAAAGGGCTCATATTGCGAAATGGCGAGTTGCAGGTTGTGAACCGTATCGAACGACAAGATCGGTTCATTGGTGGCGATCAGGGCCTCCGCCGCGGCCGTATTGCCATCCTTGTCGGCGTTCCGCAGCACATTGCCGCGGTTCATCATATCAAAAATGGATTCCTGACCGCGAACTACCGAGGGCATGGCCAGAGATGCACCGGCCATGGCCGTGTACTGGAGCAAGGAACGTCTATTGAGCCGCATAAAGTCTCACCCGAAATTGCTGGCTGCCGAACAAGGGCAGTTTTTACCATCCCGCTCAATGGCTCACAACGCGGTCAACCGCATGTGAACCCTCTTGAGAATTCGTGAACCAAGAATAGTCGGGAAATGGTTTCAAACCACGTAACGAGCTCAATTACGCTGATTTGCGGCGCAAATGTGAACGCCGGCCCAATGGGCCGGCGTTTGCTCGCGGAAGTGGCGTAGCCGCAACAGATGCCCCGCTAAACCGTCAATTAGAGCTTGTAGAGGATCTGGTCGACCCAGAAACGCTCAAGGCGGGCGAGGGCCTTGTTGAGGCCTTCGAACTCGTCGTCGCCCAAGCCGCCGACCTTGTCGATCGACTTGAGGTGGCGATCATAGAGCTCGTCGATGACTTCAGCTACTTCCTCGCCCTTGGGGGTCAGCTTGATGCGGACCGAGCGGCGGTCGGAACGCGAACGCTCCTGGAAGATGTAGCCGGTTTCGACCAGCTTCTTGAGATTATAGGAGACGTTCGAGCCCAGGTAGTAGCCGCGGGAGCGCAACTCGCCAGCAGTCAGCTCGGCATCGCCGATGTTGAACATCAGCAGCGCCTGAACCGGATTAATGTCATCCCAGCCCATACGGTCGAACTCGTCCTTGATCAGGTCGAGCAGACGGCGGTGCAGACGCTCTACGCGGGAAACAGCTTCCAAATAAAGCGGCTTCAGGCTCTTGGGACGTTCCGAAACCAGGGCCTCGGCTGCGTTGGATTTGATCGCCATTTGTGCCTCACTGTTTTGCAGTCTGTGCGATTTTTCGCATCTCATGAGGCCAAACTACGGCGTGCGGGCTAAGATCACCCTAAGTGGCGTGATTAAGAGCATCTTACTGGAATGCAATGAGAATTTGGCTTAATTCCTCGTTACACCGGTGCACAAATTTGTAACCTTACGGGAGTGTGAACGACCCCGCGGCCTTTGCCTAGTCGGCAGCGCGGGCGCGTTCCAGCCGGATCGACAGAATGAAAATGATGAGGATAGAAGCCAGCAGGACGAGGCGTACGGCAAAGCCCAGGGCGGACATCCGAACGTCGGTATTGCCGAACAGATAGAGGCCTAGTTCCACGGCCGTCGCGCCGACCAGCAGCACGGCTCCCCAACTGGCCTTGATCCACAGGCCAACAGCAGCAAACAGTCGCGACAAGCCAAAAATGCCGAGATAGACGAAACCTGTCATGCCCATTGTGGCAACCGGGCTGACGTCCCCCAGGCCGACGCCGAGCAGGCGCGCGGCATCGTTGAGGCCGAGCAAGAGGCTGATGATCGCGACGACGCGGATGTAGATGCCGATGGGCTGGGCGTTGAAATCCATGGTGGGTTTCTACCCTTGCTCGAGGGATGCGACAAGCGGGAGCTTGGACGGTGCACCCGCCACTGATAAACGAAAGCCCAACACAAGGAGCCGCCCCATGGCCGAGACCTGGCACAAGCACGACATGGACTTCCTCGGCGGTCGCCGCCTGCGCCGCAGCCGCCGTACCGCGTGGAGCCGCGCCATGGTGCGCGAAAGCCTGCTGACTCCGTCCGACTTGATCTGGCCGCTGTTCGTCATCGACGGCCATAATGAGAAGACGCAGATCCGCACCATGCCGGGCGTCGAACGGCTCAGTGTCGATCTTTGTGTCGAAGCAGCCAAGGCGGCCCGCGATGCCGGCATTCCAGCGCTGGCGCTGTTTCCCAATACACCAGACCATCTGCGCAGCACGAATGGCGCCGAGGCTTATAATCCCGACAACCTGATGTGCCGCGCCTTGAGCGCCATCAAAAGCGCCGTACCCGGGATCGGGCTGATCGCCGACGTGGCGCTGGATGAGTATTCCAGCGATGGCCAGGATGGGCTGGTGCGGAATGGCGAAATTCTCAATGACGAGACTGTCGCCGTGATGATCCGCTCGGCTTTGGTGCAGAGCAAGGCTGGTGCCGACATCATCGCCCCGTCGGATATGATGGATGGCCGCGTTGCAGCAATCCGCGATGCGCTGGATGGCGAAGGTTTCGAGCAAACGCAGATCATGGCCTATGCAGCCAAATATGCGTCGTTCTACTACGGCCCGTTTCGCGAGGCTGTCGGCACGGGTAGCCGCCTCGTGGGTGACAAGCGTACCTATCAGATGGACTATGCCAATTCCGATGAGGCGATGCGCGAAATCGAGCAGGACATCGCCGAGGGCGCCGACAGCGTGATGGTCAAGCCCGGTCTGCCTTATCTCGACATCGTGCGGCGTGCCAAGGACAGTTTCAACATTCCGATCTACGCCTACCAGGTGAGCGGCGAATACGCGATGATCGAGATGGCCGCTGCCGCCGGTGCGATCGACCGCTATGGGGCAATTCTTGAAAGCCTGTGGGCGTTCAAGCGGGCTGGGGCCAGCGGGGTGCTGACCTATTATGCGCTTGAGGTGGCTCGGAAGCTGGGCGCCTAAGGCCACAAATTTGTAACCTGCCCTCTTGCGCGCGGCCCCAGCCATGACAATCTCCCAATCATGAACCAGACCGACGCACCTCGCTCCGCCCTGCCCGATCCTGAAACCGCTCCCGAGCTGTTCGAGGGTGTGCTGACGCGACGAGTGTTTGCCTTTGCCATCGATCTGATCGTGATGGGCGCAATGATCCTGGCTTTCAGCCTTGTTGGGTTGATCGCCGGTTTCCTGACCTTTGGTCTGGCCTGGCTCGCCCTGTTCCTCGTCGTGCCGGCGACCATCGTGCTTTACTATGGCGCGACCCTGGGTTCGTCCAAGCGCGCCACCATCGGCATGCAGGTGATGGATATCGTGCTGACACCGACGCGCGGACAGCCGCTCGATGGCTGGATGGCGATCATCCATGCCGGCGTGTTCTGGCTGACGACCTGGATTTCCTGGCCGCTGTCGTTGCTGTTTGCCCTGCTCACCCCACGCCGGCAGATGATCCACGACCTTGTCGTCGGGACGTTGATGGTGCGCCGCTCGCCCATGGTCGCACACTGGCGCGCCCAGACATCCCAGGCGTATTGAACCGTTGCGGGGTATGATTGGTGAGCGTACACTCAACTGATCGCACTCAAGGGTCTTTGATGACCGACCAGACGCCCGAGACAACACAGCTCTTCCTGACTGCGGCCATGCCGTGCCCCTACCTGCCCGGCAAGCAGGAGCGGAAGCTGTTTACCCATTTGTCGGGCCGGCGGGCGTCCAGCCTGCATCATTTGCTGAGCGAAAATGGTTTCCGTCGCAGCCAGAACCTGATCTATCGCCCGGCCTGTGAGGGCTGCAACGCCTGCCAGTCGGTACGAATTGTCGCTAACGAGTTCGAGCCTTCCAGCCGGTTCCGGCGGGTGCTGCGGGCCAACGACGATATCGCGATCGAGGTCCGCCCCACGACGGCGACCAGCGAACAATATGACCTGTTCAAGCGCTATCTGGAATCGCGTCATGCTGGCGGCGGCATGAACCAGATGAGCTTTGTCGACTATGAGTACATGGTCGAGGATACGCCGGTGCAGTCCGTGCTGGTCGAGTATCGCCTGCGCGACCATCCGGACAACGCGCTGGTAGCGGTAGCTCTGACCGACGTGATGCCCGACGGGCTCTCGATGGTGTATTCCTTTTACGACCCCGATCTGGCGCATCGCAGCATGGGGACGTTTGTCATTCTCGACCACATCGCCCAAGTCCGCTCGGCGGCGCTGAACTATGTATATTTGGGCTACTGGGTAAAAGAGTCGCCCAAAATGGCCTACAAGGCGCTGTATCAGCCGCTCGAAGTGCAGCGCGGCACGCTGGGCTGGTGCCCGCTCGATTAGCGGCTGCTGCGCTCTCAAAGATGTACGGCGCGCTGCGCATCTGCTTGACCCTCGCCCATTCCCGTCTCCCGCCAGCAGGAGCAGCTTAACGCGCTTTCAGAGGTGGTGGACAAGATCGATGGGCCGATGATCCTGGCCGGGGATTTCAACACGACGACCTGGTCGTATTCGCTGCGCAACTTCGCGGCGCGGAACGGGTTTGTGCGGGAAGCGCTGAACATGCTCACATTCCCGATGAGCTGGTATTATTTCGACGCTTCGCGCGACACGCTGCCGTTCTTGCCGATGGATCATGTCATGACGCGGGGCGGCGTGGTGGTGCATGACATTCATACCGGGCGACCGACAGCGAGCGATCACCTGCCGGTGGTATTCAAGTTTTCGGTGAACTAGCCAAGCTTCATATCGAACACGATTAGCCCATCGGTGCCGCCTTCTAGCGCCGCGACGAGGCGTGAACCCGCAGCCTTGTGGGCTGGATGTTCGAGGTAGCGATCACGAGCCGCTTCGTCGGTCAAGTCCATGATGAAACCGTCATTTAAGCCCTGCCCTAGGCCCTCCGGCGAGACGTTGGGGCCGAATTCGGCAGAGATCAGGCCGTCGATCTGGCCCACCAGCGCGACGAGGCCTGCATAGATTTCCGCCCGCTCGTCGGAGCTGACGTCGGAACGGAATTTGACGAAAACGCAGTGGCGAATCATCCGACGAACCTGTTGTTGCGGGGGAAGCCGTTGGGGGGTTGGCGGCCGGCGGTGGCGCGGTCGGCGAGCCAATCGGTCAGCTCTTCCATCGGCTTGGTGTAGGTGCGGCCCGAACTGTCCGTCCAGGTCAAACCATCGGCCGCGTAGAAGGTCTTGAGGTCGGAGATGCCGCCGTCCTTATAGCGCTGCAGGCGGACGCCTTTGCCGCGGCCCATCTCGGCGAGCTGGGTTAGTGGGAATACCAAGAGCTTGCGATTTTGTCCGATGACGGCGACGCGGTCGCCATTGAGCGGCACCAAAAGGGCCGCTTCGTCGGGGGCACCGACGTTGAGGACCTGCTTGCCCTTGCGGGTATTGGCAATCATCTCATCTTCGCTGACGATGAAGCCGTAGCCCGAGGAGGAGGCGATGACGCGCTTCTGGCCGGGCTTGTAGACAAAGATATCGACGATATCCTGGCCCTCTTCGATATCGACCATGATGCGCACCGGCTCGCCCTGGCCGCGTCCGCCGGGCAGCTTGTCGCCGGCCAGCGTGTAAACCTTGCCGCCGGTGGTCAGCATCAGCAGCTTGTCGGTGGTCTCGCATTTGATCGAGAGCTTCAGGCGGTCGCCGGCCTTGTAGCCCTTCTCGTCGTTGACATCGACGGCATGGCCACGCGGCGCCCTGATCCAGCCCTTTTCGGACAGGATGACGGTGATCGGCTCGCGCTCGATGAAGGCTTCGGTGACTTCGTCGGCATTGGCGGTGGGCGTATCGCCCAGAATGGTGCGGCGGGCGCCGAGGAAATGCGGCGTACCGTCCGGATTGGTCAGTGGGTAGGCCTTTTTCAGCGCCTCGATTTCGCGGCTGATGACGCCCCACTGCCGCTTGTCGGAGCCGAGCAACGTTTCGAGACGCCCCTTTTCCTCGTTCAGCGTGGAGTGCTCCTTGCGCAGCTCGATTTCCTCGAGCTTGCGCAGAGACCGCAGTCGCATGTTGAGGATGGCTTCGGCCTGCACATCGGTGAGCTCGAAAGTGCTCATCAGGCTGGCCTTGGCATCATCCTCTTCGCGGATAATGCGGATCACCTCGTCGAGGTTGAGATAGGCGATGATGTAGCCGGCCAGCACTTCGAGCCGGTGCGCGATCTGTTCCAGCCGGTGCGTCGAGCGGCGGATCAGCACTTCCTTGCGGTGGTCGAGCCAGGCTTTGAGCACCTGCGGCAGGCTCATCACCTTGGGCGCGGTACCGCGATCAAGGACGTTGAGGTTGAGCGGGAAGCGCGTTTCAAGATCGGTAGTCTTGAACAGCTGCTCCATCAGGATCACCGCGTCGACGGTGCGGGCGCGCGGCTCGAGCACGAGACGGATGTCGTCGGAGCTTTCGTCGCGCACGTCCTTGAGCAGCGGCAGTTTCTTGGCCAGCAGCAGTTCGGCGATCTTTTCGACCAGCCGCGACTTCTGGATGCCGTAGGGAATTTCGGTGACGATGATGAGATAGACGCCGCGGGCGCTTTCCTCGATTTCCCACTTGGCGCGCAGGCGGAACGAGCCGCGACCGGTCTCATAGGAATGGGCAATGGAGGACGCGGATTCAACCAGCAGACCACCGGTGGGGAAGTCGGGGCCCTTCACGAACTGAGTCAGATCGTGGGCGGAAGCTGCTGGATTTACATTGATAAGATGCAGCGCGGCGTCGCACAGCTCGGAGACGTTATGCGGTGGAATGGACGTCGCCATGCCGACGGCAATGCCGGTCGAGCCGTTGGCCAAGAGGTTCGGGAAATTGGCGGGGAGGACGATGGGCTCCTCGTCTTCGCCGTCATAGGTGTCCTTGAAGTCGATGGCATTCTCGCCGATGCCTTCGAGCAGGCGCGTCGCCACGTCGGTCATGCGCGATTCGGTATAGCGCATGGCGGCAGCGCCATCGCCGTCGATATTGCCGAAATTGCCCTGGCCATCGACCAGCGGGTAGCGTAGCGCGAAATCCTGGGCCATGCGAACCAGCGCGTCATAGATCGACTGGTCGCCATGCGGATGGAACTTGCCGATTACGTCGCCGACGATACGGGCGGACTTCTTGTAGCCTTGGCCCGGATCGAGCTTGAGCAGGCGCATGGCGTGAATGATGCGGCGATGCACGGGCTTGAGCCCGTCGCGCGCATCGGGCAGTGCGCGCTGGGTGATGGTGGACAGGGCATAGGAGAGGTACCGCTCCTCGATGGCCTGCTTGAGATCGACGATGCGCTGGTCGTCGGCTGGCGGGAGGGTATCGCTATCAGACATAGGCAGGCATTCCGGGGGAACGAATCAGGAAAGCACTATAGCCGGTGAGGCCAGGGAGCTCATAATTTGCGGCGGGATTGCTGGGGTTCTACACGGTTTATGGACGTGCAGAGGCGCCGCCTGGGTGCGGGTTTCGAGGAGAGCAACGGTGGCGAGGCGCTTGCCTCGGGGTATTGGTTTAGTAATGAGGCAATCGCCTCGCCACCAGGTCGGGATTTGTCGTGGGTTGGGATCGTGCTGGCCATTATCGCAGACCAGCGCGCCCGATTTCCCCGCACGCAACAGGAGCGACCTCCCATTCCCGGCAGTCTCCATGCTCGTCACTCGTCATGACTGGCTCGAACGTGAAGATGGGAAGAGTATGGGGGATGGCATGGTGGGTGGGGATAAGTTTTGGTGAGGCAAGCGGCTGAAGAGTCTTTGTTGGGGTACCCCCACCTAGCCTCCCCCTGATGAGGGGGAGGAATCCGGCCGGTGGGTTTGATTGGATTGTGCCACAGACTGGATCGGCTCCTCCCCCTTTTCAGGGGGAGGTTGGGTGGGGGTATGCTTGCTTGTTTCGTACCATTCCCATTGCGGCTTTCAGAACGAGGTGATCAGCGTTTTGAGCACGGCGATCTCGCCGCGTGGGAAACATCTAGGATGGATTCCGGCCTTCGCCGGGATGACACGGCGCGTGGGGATATCGAAGATATATTTAGTCCCGCTCGCGGCTCAGCAGTTCCACGAGGCTATGCCGCATCGCTGGGCGTTCGACTTGCCTTGGGCCCCAGACGTGGGCCTCGAGGAAGTGGCTGGTGAGTTTGAGCGCGTCGGCGATGTCGTGGGGGCTGGCGTTGCCGCGGCCGGCGAGGAAGCTGGGGAGCGGCAGCAGGCGGTCGAGATAGGGTTGGGCGGCGGTGCGGGAAACGGCGCGGCCGGATTTTGGGGAGACGTGGGTGAGATCATCGGTGACGCCGGTGGCGGCGCAGGACGAGAGGTCAAGGCCGAAGCCGAGGTCGTCGAGCAGGGCCAGTTCGAACCGGGCCAGGTCGGCACCATCAGGGGTGCCGACGATCAGCCGAACGGCCATGCCGAGCAGGCGGTCGTTTGGGTCGCGTTCAGGCAGCAGATGCAGCAGTTCGCAGATGGTCTGGCTGAGATAGAGCCTGGTGCGATCGGCGATCAGTTCGGCGGCGCGGGCTTGCAGCAGCTCGACGGTGAACATGCCAAGCTGGTTTTCGAGGCGGGCACGCCAGGTGAGCTGGACGGTATTGCCAGGCTGCAGGGCCGCCGCCAGCCGCGTCGAGCGGCCACCGCGCACCAAGCCCAGATGGCGCCCCCTGCCCGCGACCATGGCCTCGGCAATGACGCTCGATTCGCCGTGGCGGCGGACACCGATCAGCAGGGCTTCAGCGGTCCATTCCATGGCGCGCTACAGCAAATTGGTGAACATGGCCACGAGCCAAATAGTGGCCAGTAGCCAAAGCAGCATGACAAGCGCCAGGCCGACGCGGCTAACCGGCTTGGCGGCGACCAGAGTGGCTGCGGCACGAAGTTCGGCCATCAGCGGCGGCGGGATCAGCTTGACGACCGCCAGAATGCCAAGCGGCACGATCAGCAGGTCATCGAGATAGCCCAGCACAGGCACGAAATCTGGAATCAGATCGATGGGCGATAGCGCGTAGGCAGCCACACATGTCGCCAGAATGCGCGCGGTCCAGGGCGTGCGGCTATCCTTGGCCGCCAGCCAGATGGCGATGACGTCGCGCTTGATCGAACGAGCCCATTGCTTGGCGCGGTCAAGCGCGGATGCCATCGCAGGTCAGTCCTTGCCGTGCGGGTATTCGAGGCCCATCTCGCGGTAGCGCTCGGGGTCGTCGCCCCACTTTTCGCGAACCTTGACGAACAGGAACAGGTGGATCGGTACTTCATACATGGCCATCAGTTCCTTGCGCGATTCAGCGCCGATCGACTTGATGGTCTGGCCGCCGGCGCCGAGCACGATCTTCTTGTGGCTCTCGCGCGAAAGGTAGATCACCTGATCGATCTTGTAGGAGCCATCCTTCTGGATCTTGAAGCTCTCGGTTTCGACGGTGGAATTATACGGAATTTCGTCATGCACGCGCAGGAACAGCTTTTCGCGGGTGATCTCGGCGGCGGTGATCGCCATGGTCAGGTCGGTGAGGTGATCCTCGGGAAAGTGCCACGGACCGGGCGGAATATGCTTGATGCACCAATCCATAAAATCGCTGACGCCATAGCCCTTTAAGGCGGAAATCATGAAGGTCGCTTCAAAGCGCAAATTGGCGTTGATCGCCTCGGAGAGCTTGAGCAATTCCTCGTTCTTGATGGTGTCGATCTTGTTGAGGATCAGGATGCGCGGGTGATTGATGTTGTCGAGACCCTCGAGCAGCTTTTCGAGTTCGGGGGTCAGTCCGCGGTCGACGTCGACGATCAGGGCGACGATGTCGGCGTCGCCGGCGCCGCCCCAGGCGCTATCGACCATGGCGCGGTCGAGCCGGCGCTTGGGGGCGAAAATGCCGGGCGTATCAATAAAAACCAGCTGTGACTTGTCGGTGGTCACGACGCCGCGCACCTGGCTGCGGGTGGTCTGCGCCTTGTGGGTGACGATGGAAACCTTGGTGCCGACCAGGGAATTCAGCAGTGTGGACTTGCCGGCATTGGGAGCGCCGACCAGCGCGATGAAGCCGCAGGAGGTGTCGGTGGGAGTTATTTCGGTCATTTGTCGTGCCTGTCGGTTTCTTGCCACACCTTCTGGGCGATCAGGAACAGTTCGGCGGCCTTGTGTTCGGCGATCTTCTTGGAAGGGCCGATAGCGCTCAACGGTTCGTAATCACCAAGGGTGACGGTGATGGTAAATTCGGGGGCGTGGTCGGGGCCGCGCCGCTCGGTCTGCGTATAGGTCGGGGGTTCCAGGCCACGGGCCTGGGCCCATTCCTGGAGGGTGGTCTTGGCATCGGCCTTGTTGGCAGAACCGTCGGCGAGGAATTCCTCGAACATTCGCTCGACGAATTCATGCGCCTTGGCCATGCCGCCGTCGCAATAGATGGCGCCGATCACGGCCTCGGTGACATCGCCGAGAATGGCTTCCTTTTCGGCGCCGCCGGTGCGGGCCTCGCTCTCGCCCAGGATCATGACCTGGCCGAGGTCCAGCGTGCGGGCGATGATGGCGCAGGTTTCCTTGCGGACCAGGGTGTTCAGCGTGCGGCTGAGTTCGCCCTCGTTGGCCTTGGGATAGCGGCGATACAGCATATCGGCCACAACGAGACCCAGAACCCGGTCGCCGAGGAATTCAAGACGCTGATAGGACTTTTCGATGCGCTTGGCGGGCGAAATGGCGCTGGAATGGGTAAGCGCGCGGTTCAGCAGGTCCGGATCGGCAAACTTGTAGCCGAGCCGGAACTGGAGTTTTTCAGTGTTGTGCGCGCCACGGCTCATTGATGCTGGGTGTCGACCGACTGGAACATGCGATCCCAGCGGACATTGGCCGGCCACTGCCACAGCTGCCACGGCGGAATATTGTCGGTGATGGAGAAGAAGCGGGCTTCGGCCTTGGCGATCAGGTTGACGGCCGGAACATAGCCGACCTGGCTGAGCACGCGGCTATCGGCCGAGCGGTCGCGATTGTCGCCCATCATGAAATAATGGCCGGCCGGCACGACATATTTGGAAGTGTTGTCGAGTGCGCCATTATCCGAGATTTCCTGGATGATGTGGTTGGTGCCCTCGGGGAAGGTCTCGCGGTAAACCGTCACTTCGCGGGTATCGCCACTGCTGTCGGTATCCTGAGCTTTGCCGACCTCTTCGCGCTCGACCATCACGTCATTGATGTAGAGACGGCCGGCGGTGACCTGGATGGTATCACCGGGCAGGCCGACCACGCGCTTGATATATTCGATATTCTGCGGCACCGGACGGAACACGGCGATATCACCGCGGTTCGGTTCGCGGCCGAAAATGCGGTTGCTGATCGGCAGCTCAAAATCGAGGGCGGTGAAATCGCCATAGCGGCCGAGCGAGAAGGAGTGCTTGCCGTAGCCCCAGACGAACTTGTTGGCGACAAAATAGTCGCCGATCATCAGGGTCTGCTGCATCGAAGCCGTGGGGATCGAGAACGGCTGATAGAGGAAAGAGCGCAGCACGATGGCGATCAGCAGCGCCTCGACCACGACAACAATGGTCTCCCACCATTCGCTGGCGGCAGACTTCTTGATAGACTTGTCGGCGGGCTGACTCATGGAATTCCCCGGAAATGCGTGGCGCAGGACTATTCCGTTGCGGAAGCCCGGTCAATCGGCAGCGCTTCGATGATGACGAAGGCTTGAGCGAGCCCGGCGTCGTCGGTGATCGTGATGTGGATGTGGGGTTCATGGCCGGGCGGCACAAGGCGGGCCAGGGCCTTTGCCGCGCCATTGGTCAGCCGCATGGTCGGCTTGCCCGATGGCAGGTTGACCACGCCCATGTCGCGCCAGTAGACGCCCCAGGAAATGCCGGTGCCCAAGGCCTTGGAGCAGGCCTCCTTCGCCGCGAAACGCTTGGCGTATGACGCTGCGCGCTGGGCACGGCGGTCGGATTTCTTCTGTTCGATATCGGTGAAGCAGCGCTGCACAAAGCGGTCGCCGTATTTTTCCAGCGTGCCGGCGATGCGGTGAATTTGGATCAGGTCGGACCCGAGGCCGATGATCATGGGGTGGCTCCCTTTGTTAGAGGGCACCCCCACCTAGCCTCCCCCTGACAGGGGGAGGGACTGCATCCAGTTTGGGACAAAACGGTGCCAAACTCACCCCACCTCCCCCTGTCCGGGCAAAAACTCACTTCACACCCTGGATGCCACGACTGCCCGGCTTGATTGCCGGGATGGCGGCCAGTTCGGGTGGCAATTGGTCGGCTGGATAGGCGGGGACCTTGAATTCGATCAGGCTGACCAGCGGTACGCCGACATCGGCTTCGCCGCCGGAGCGGTCGATCAGGCAGGCGGCAGCGACTACATTGGCGCCGATGCCGCGCAGGGCCTCGACGCATTCGCGGATCGAGAGGCCGGTCGAAACGATGTCTTCGACGACTATGACCTTGTCACCCGGCTCGATCTCGAAGCCGCGGCGCAGTTCGAACTTGCCTTCGACGCGCTCGGTGTAAAGCGCGGGCACACCAAGATGGCGCGAGGTTTCGTAGCCCGGGATAATACCGCCGATAGCGGGGGAAACGACCTTGGTCACGCCGGGGACTTCGGCCTTGATGCGTTCGGCCAGCGCCTTGCAGAGCTTTTCGGTCTGGTGAGCATATTGGAACACCTTGGCCTTTTGCAAAAAGACCGGCGAGCGCAGCCCCGAGGACAGGATGAAATGGCCTTCCAGCATGGCGCCGCATTCGCGGAAAATGGCGAGGACTTCATCTTTCGTCATCAGCAAACCTCTTGTCGACCTTGCCGTCCCATTCCAGCGTCGAGATCATGCCCGCTTCGCGGACCCCGGCGCGCTGAACGGCGGAAAGGCCGGGACTGCGCTTGAGCGTTGCCAGAACATCGGTGAGTTGCGCAAGGTCGCGCACTTCGATTTCAAAGATCATCTGGTGAAAGTCCGGCGAAATCATGCGCATCACCAGATTATTGATGTTGGCCTCGCAGGCGGCAATGGCGGCGGAAATCTGCGCCAGCGAGCCAGGCTTGTTGACGCTCTCCATGGTGATGACCGTGGGATAAAGCTTGTCGTCGGCGCTCTTGATGTTCCAGCGCACATCGACCCAGGCGACATCGCTGTCGTGCAGGTCGATCAGCGCTTCGGAATGGATTGGATAAACCAGCATGGGCTTGTCGGGCTGCAAAATGCCGACCAGCCGATCGCCCGGCACGACGCCCTCCCCCGATACCGATACCCGCATGTGGAAATCGAGTTGGGCCAGAGCCGTCTTGGCGTGCGGACCGGAGCGCTGGCCGCCGGGCACGCGGAAGCGGAACAGGTCGGTCGAGCGGAGCGCGAACCAACCATCGGCGGTATCGGCGACTGGCAGGTCAAGTTTGCGGCGACGCTTGCGCAGGCCCTTCACCTTGGCCAGTTCGACGCCGAGCGGCTCGGAGCCGATCTTGCCTTCGCCCACGGCAATCAGCAGTTCGCGGCGGCCGGGAGAGCCCAGAGCCTCGGCCAGCGCCTTGGCTTCGGAGTCGTCGAGCATGACGCCTTCACGTTCCAGCATCATGTTGAGCACATTCTCGCCCAGTGAGAAGGCCCGCTGAATGGTGGCGTGGCGCACTGAACGTCGAATGGCGGCGCGGGCCTTGCCGGTAGCGGCAATGCCCAGCCAGTTCATCGGTGGAACATGGTTCTGGTCGCGAATGATTTCGACTTCATCGCCCGATCGGAGCTGGGTGACCAGCGGCAGGATGGAGCCGTTGATCTTGGCACCCACGGTGGTGTCGCCGATATCGGTATGCAGCGCATAGGCAAAGTCGATCGGCGTCGCACCACGCGGCAGGGCGATCAAGCGACCGCGTGGCGTGAAGCAGAACACCTGGTCCTGGAACAGCTCCAGCTTGGTATATTCCAGGAAATCCTCGGTGGTGGAATTGCCGGTGGTCAGGTGGGCAATGGTGGAACGCAGCGAACCGTAGGCCTGGCTCTCATTCTCGATGCGGCTGAGGTCGGCCGAGGCGCCGTCCTTGTACAGCGCATGCGCAGCGATGCCGAATTCGGCGATGCGGTCCATTTCCTCGGTGCGGATCTGCAGCTCGGCGCGCTGGCGGCCGGGGCCAACGATGGTGGTGTGGATCGATTGGTAGTCGTTGTGCTTGGGGACCGAGATATAGTCCTTGAAGCGGCCGGGCACGACCTTCCACTTGGTGTGGACCACGCCGACGGTGTGATAGCACTCGTCAATCGAACCGACGATGACCCGGAAGCCGATCATGTCGGACAGCTGTTCCAGCGCAATCGACTTGCGCTCGATTTTGTTGAAGATCGAGAACGGCGACTTCACCCGCGCCTTGACCCGGGCGGCGATGCCTTCGGCGGAAAGGCGCTCGCTGAGCTCGGTCGAAATGGTCGAAATGGTCTCGCGATACTCGGCCTGCATCTCGTCGAGACGCGCCATGATCGCTTCGTAGTGATCGGGCTGGAGAATCTTGAACGAGATGTCTTCCAGCTCGTTGCGCATGTCCTGCATACCCATGCGGCCAGCGAGCGGGGCATAGATATCCATGGTTTCCTGGGCAATACGCGTGCGCTTATCGGGCGGCATGTATTGCAGGGTGCGCATATTGTGCAGGCGGTCGGCAAGCTTGACCAGCAGCACGCGCACGTCCTGGCTGATCGCCAGCAGCAGCTTGCGGAGGTTTTCGGCCTGCGCCTCCTCGCGCGAAACCAGGTTGAGGCGTTCGATCTTGGTCAGGCCATCGACGATGGCGCCAATTTCAGGGCCGAACAGCAGATCGATCTCGGCGCGGGTGGCGTCGGTGTCCTCGATGGTGTCGTGTAACAGCCCAACGGCGATTGAAGCATCATCGAGCTTGAGCTCGGTCAGGATGGCCGCGACTTCGAGCGGATGATTGAAATAGGGGTCGCCCGAGGCACGCTTCTGCGAGCCATGCTTTTGCATGGCGTAGACATAGGCCTTGTTCAACAACTGCTCGTCGACGTTCGGGTTATAGGCCTGAACGCGTTCGACAAGCTCATACTGACGCATCATGGGAGGAGATCGCCGCAAGCTTAAAAAATGAGCTTAGCGCTTTGAAAGAAAATGGGAAGAGTGAGTGGCGGAGTATCTGAGTTGTGGCGGGATGGGAAGGCGTTGCGGTGACGCTGCCGCTGCTTCGGTGACGCACCTTAGTATCGCACACACAGTCAGCTCTGTGGCTCCCATCACCCCACCCTCAGTCCCTCCCCATTCAGGGGAGGGAGGCGCCAGCTCAAACGCAAGTGTTCATCGCCTCCCTCCCCCTTGTGGGGAGGGAATGAGGGTGGGGTGGTTGGGCCCAAATGCGGGTTCAACATCCCACAAGCAAAAACACCCCCGGCTTACGCCGAGGGTGTGAAATGCATTGAGCGACCAGTCTTAGTCGTCGCGGCGTTCTGGGGGTGCGAGGCTTTCGATGCCGCGCAACAGTTCTTCTTCGCTGATGGTGTCGAAGTTCATCGAATCATCGCCATTGGCGCTTTCGATCATTGGGGCGGCGTGCTCTTCGGGCTCGTCCACTTCGACATACTTCTGCAGCGAGTGGATCAGGTCTTCGCGCAGATCGTCCGGCGAAATGGCGCCGTCGCCGATTTCACGCAGGGCAACCACGGGATTTTTATCATTGTCACGCGAGACGGTGATCTGCGCGCCAGAGGAGATCATGCGCGCACGGTGCGCTGCCATGAGAACGAGATCGAAGCGGTTTTCGATCTTTTCGATGCAGTCTTCAACGGTGACGCGTGCCACGAACGTCTCCAAAATTTGTGGAATGAAAGCTTCCCATACACGACCCCCCTTCCCGGTACAAGGATGCCGTGTCCGATTAAGCGGTACGCCGGAAAGTAATTGCGACGGCTACCTCTCGTTTCAGGAGAAGCAAGCAGCCCTACCCCCGGCCACCTTCTTTCATGATGCGGGATTTGTCGCGGTTCCAGTCGCGGTTGCGCTCGGTTTCGCGCTTGTCGTAGTTCTTCTTGCCCTTGCCGACGCCGATCAACAGCTTGGCGCGGCCCTGGTCGTTGAAGAACAGTTTTAGCGGCACGATGGTATTGCCGGCGCGGGAGACTTCTTCGCCGAGATGGGCAAGCTGCTTGCGCGAGACGAGGAGTTTGCGCGGGCGCTTTTCCTCGTGGTTGAAGCGGTTGGCCTGCAGATATTCGGGAATGTGGCAGTTGATCAGCCACAGCTCGCCCTTTTCAGGCGAGGCGTAAGATTCGGTGATCTGGGCCTTGCCCAGGCGCAGGGATTTGACCTCGGTGCCGGTCAGCACGATGCCGGCTTCCATGGTTTCACCGATTTCGTAATCGTAGCGCGAGCGACGGTTTTCAGCCACGAGACCGTGGCTGATCACACCGTTCTTTGCTTTGTCGTTTTTAGGAGTCATAGGAGGTTAGATAAGACCTGCGTGGGCAATTGCAAAGTCCATGGCGTCGGCCGTGGGCTTGGTTACCGGGGTGAGCGGCAGGCGCAGCTCGTTGGCGCAGAGGTTGAGCCGATTGGCCACATATTTGGCCGGGGCCGGATTTGGCTCCATGAACAAGTCCTTGTGCAGATAGGCCAGCTTGTCGTTGATGGCGCGGGCGCCGACGAAATCGCCGGCCAGCGACAGTTCCTGCATCTGCGAGCAGAGGCGCGGCGCAACGTTGGCGGTGACCGAAATGCAGCCGTGACCGCCATGGGCGTTGAAGCCGAGCGCCGTGCTGTCATCGCCGGAGAGCAGGATGAAATCATGGCCCAGCTTGAGGCGCTGCATGGTGGCGCGCTCGAGATTGCCGGTGGCATCCTTGACGCCGATAATATTGGGATGAGCTTCATGCAGCCGCGCGATTGTATCGACGGTGAGGTCGACGATGGTGCGACCCGGCACACTGTAGAGAATGACCGGAATACCGACAGCCTTGGCCACGGCGGAGAAGTGCTGGAACAGCCCTTCCTGGTTGGGCTTGTTATAATAGGGCACGACCGACAGGACGGCATCGGCGCCGGTGTCTTCGGCGAACTTGGCCAGCGATACGGCTTCGGCAGTCGAATTGGAGCCGGCACCGGCAACAACCGGCACGCGCTTGTTGGCGACTTCGACGCAGATTTCCACGACGCGGCGATGCTCTTCGTGGCTGACGGTCGGGCTTTCGCCCGTCGTGCCGACCGGCACAAGGCCATGGCTGCCTTGGGCAATCTGCCACTCGACAAAGCTGGCGAAGGCTTTCTCATCGACTAACCCATTGAGCATGGGAGTGATGAGCGCCGTAATAGATCCTCGCAGCATTTGCCGAAAATTCCTCAAACTGGATTGCCACAGTTCCGTCGTGGCAGGGTGTCATAAAGCGGCTTGAACGCCGTTTTCACGCGGCGCACCATAGTTTTTATCGGGCAGCATCACAACGCTTTGTTGCGCCCAAACCAGCACGGTCCATGGAGTGGCAACGCGATGTTTACCCAATGCGGGTAACGTCGGGTTAACCGCGAGGATGGGGCAACCTTGCTGGACCTAGTAGACGCGTACCAGCAGGACGGCAGATGCAGCAGGGCTTTCGAGCAGGCGTCATCGCAGCGGTTTTGGGTCTGGCGAGCTTTGCCCCCCTTTTCCTTGTGACGGCCAACGAAGCGATCGACGGGATGACCACCGGCTCCATTCCGGCGAGCGTCGCCGTGCCTGCAGTGAATGCCAAGGGCAGCGCGGAGTTTCAGGCGACTTTGAAGGTGCTGACCGACGGCGCTGCGGGCGCGGCGTTTGCGCAGGCGGAAAGCCTGACCGACGTCGTGGAGCGCCAGGCCATTCAGTGGGCGGCGATCCAGTTCAACAGCGGCAAGATCGGCTATCGGGCGATTGCGGATTTCGCGGCGGATGCGCCGGAGTTTGCGCCGGAAAGCCTCTATCGCACGCGGATCGAGCAATCGCTACTTGATGCCGATACAACCGGAGCGGCGGTGGTTGCGGCATTCGATGGGGCGACGCCAGGCACGGTGGATGGCAAGATCATGCTGGCCGTGGCCTGGTTGGCCGAAGGCGATACGCAGCGTGCTGCGAGCCTGGCCAGGAGCCTGTGGATCGACAATTTTCTGACGGAAAAGCAGGAAGCCGAGGTTAGCGAAAAGCTTGGCAGCCTGCTCGATCGTGACGCCCATTGGGCGCGCGCTATCCACCTGATGATGCATGACCGGGCGCGCGGCAGCGAGCGGCTGCTGCCACATCTGACCGCAGCGCAGAAAACGCTGGTGGTGGCGCGAGCCGCCGTGTCGCGCAATGATGCGGACGCCAAGGCGCTGCTCGACAAGGTCGATCCGAGCCTGCGCAGCAACCCGGTCTATATCTATTCGCGGGCGCAGCGCGCCCGGCAGTTCGAGCTGTGGAGTGACGCGGTCGCGTGGCTCGACAAGGCGCCCGAAATACTGCCTGACGCCGACGAGTGGTGGTATGAGCGGCGCGCATTGCTGCGCAAGCTGCTCGATGCTGGCCAGCCCAAACTCGCCTACCGCGCCGCCGCTGGCTACACCAATGGGCCAGAAGGCCGCATGGTGGATGCCCTGTTTCAGGCCGGCTGGATTGCGCTGTCTTTTCTTGACGATGCCGAAGCCGCGCGCGGTCATTTCACCCAGCTGACGACGCATACCACCCTGCCCGACAGCATCAGCCAGGCGAACTATTGGCTGGCTCGCGCTCAAGTCGCCTTGGGCGATACCGAGGCGGCCCAAGCGGCGCTGGAAAAGGCCGCGGCGTTCAGCACGGTCTATTATGGGCAGTTGGCCCGGACTGAACTGGGCCGGAATGGCGTGGGCATTCGCCCCTTGCCCGAAGCCGGCACCAGCCCGACGCTGTTTAATGCAAAGCCTGTCGTGCGGGCGGTGCGCCTGCTTGCGACCAATGGCCAGACGCGGCTGGCGATACCGCTGCTGCGCCATTTCGGCACCACGCTCAGCCATGGTGGAGACCTGCTGCTGGCCGCGAGATTGGCCGAGGAAATCGGTGCGCATCAGGTGGCCATTTCAATCGCTGCCATTGCCGACCAGCGTGGCACGCCGCTCGATGCGTTCAGCTTTCCCAACGACGCGCGCCTCGCCAAAGCGGAACTCGCGGCCGACAGGGCGGCGGTCTATGCGGTGATGCGGCAGGAATCGATGTTCCAAGTCGATGCGGTGTCATCGGCTGGCGCGCGGGGCCTCATGCAGTTAATGCCCGGCACGGCCAAGGAAGTGGCCCGCAAGGTGGGCGTGGATTATTCGCCGGGACGGCTGGTCAGCGACCCAGCCTATAACGCCCTGCTCGGCTCGACCTATCTTGGCACCCAGCTTGAACGTTATGACGGCTCGCTGGTGCTGGCGGCAGCGGCGTACAATGCGGGGCCGGGGAATGCTAACAAATGGATCAAGGCTTATGGCGACCCGCGCACGGACAATGTGGACCCGGTGATCTGGGTCGAGCTGATCCCGTTTCAGGAAACGCGGACTTATGTGAAGCGCGTGCTGGGCAATTATCTGGTGTATCGCGAACGGCTCGGAGATGAGCCGCTGCCGTTGCAACAGGCGCTGCGCACAATTCGATAGTGGGGTAACTGCATTTGCCCGCTTGAGGGGGTGTTGATGCTGCCTCTACACTGCCGGAATGGCTCGCAAACGCACCGTCCCTACCGATCACCCCGCCTTTTCCGGCATGCCCGTTACCATGGTGACGCTGGCCGCAGGGCTAAGCGCTGTCGTGCATATCGCCGGAAGGTTGTCGAGCCGTCGCCTTCCGGTGGTGTGCATCGCCGGCTATCAACGCAACATGAGCGATTTCGCCGACTTCGCCGCCTATTTCCGTCGCGCCGGCGGTGGGGAATGGCCGGTGGTGCTGATGGACCTGCCGGGTCGCGGTCGGGCCGATGATCGGGCCAAGGCAGCGGACTACAGCTCGCTGGCGGATGCTCGCGATGTTGCTTCGGTGATGACCGCCCTCGGCATTGGCCGGGCTATCGTGCTTGGACAGGGGCATGGCGGACAGGTGGCCATGGCGCTCGCTGCCAGCCATCCGCTGCTGATCGCCGGAACGGTATTGCTGGATTCCGGGCCGGTGACAGATTCACGCGGTCTCGTGCGCCTGCGCAACAACTGGACGCATATAGAGGCCCTGCGCGGCGCCAAATCCGTGACCTCAGGTTTCAGGCGCATTCTAGGGGGTGACTATCCCGGCCTGCCCGATGCTCGCCTCGATGCCTTGATGGGCCGCACCCATTATACCGATAATCGCGGGCGCGCCCGTCCGCTCTATGACCGTCGGCTGATCGAGGCTTTGGCCAGCATCAATTTCGATGACGTGCTGATGGCACAGTGGCCGCTGTTCGATGCGTTGAGCTGCGCACCGCTGATGCTGCTGCGCACGCAACTGACCGACCAGTTGCGTCGGGAAACCTACGACGAAATGACCCGGCGGCGGCCTGACGCAATGGCCTTGACCATTGCAGGCCAAGGCTCGCCGGCGCTGTTCGACCAGCGTGAGGAAATCGAGGCGGTGGCCGAATTCGTCATCCGCACCAGCAATCGCTTGCTGGGCAAGGCGGCCTAGGCGTCGGCTTTCACCCTGGTCATTTTGGCCGCCTGTTCGACCCAGCGTTCGCGGCCAATACGGCCCTTGAAGGCCAGTTGGTCATCGACCCAATCCACATTGGCCTTAGTCCAGCCGGCGATCTGGTCAAAGTGGTAGATGCCCAAACCGTTGAGCGACGCTTCGATCTTGGGGCCGATGCCCTTGATCTGCTTGAGGTTATCGGCAGCTTTACCGCGCGGCGCCAAGAGAGCCGCCGGTGCTCGATCCATAGATTTGGTCGTACGGCTGGACGGTTGGGGCCGCGAAGCAATGACGGGCGGTTCTATGACGCGTGGCTGCACCACCCTCGCCGGGGCCGGCATGGGTTCATCAACCCTCGCAGCCAGCCGAGCGGCAGGACTGCGGCTGCGTTTGATTTCTGGCAGCGCCATGGCCGCGGCGGAGGTGGCAATCGCCGTCCGCTGGCGTGTGCCCCTCGCGGCATAAAGCACTCGCCTTATGCCATAGCCGAGCACGCAGCCCAACAGATAGGCCGCCAGCACCAGCAGCGCCGTCTCCATCAGGTGGGTGGTGTCGAGCAGCATCGGGTCAAGCCTTTGGCGGGGCGAAACTGCGCCAGCCGACCACGAGGCCGATCAGTGTAGCCGCCAGCAGGTAGGGCCAATAGACGCCCAGCAGATAGGTCAACCCGTCCCAGTCCATCTTAGCTTCCTAGTCTCCAGCCCTCACCGTAACCACTATGCGGCGGTTGATGTGCTTGCCCTCGGCCGTCGCGTTGTCGGCGATGGGCGCGGATTCGCCATAGCCCACGGCATAGAGCCTATCGGCAGCGACGCCGCGCTGGATCAGCGCATTGACCACGGCCTCGGCCCTCCCCACCGACAAGGCCATGTTTAGCGCCTCGTCGCCATCGGCATCGGTGTGGCCTTCGATATGCACAGTGGCGCTGGGACAGGCCGCCAGATCGATTGACAACTCATCCAGTGCGGACATGGATTCGGCCGCGATAGCGGCGGCACCAGACTTGAAGAAGATTGCATTGCGGGCGGAGAACTGCGCCACGGGGGCCGCGCAGGCGACCACGTCAGGCGACTCTGGTGCAGCGGGGGTGGAAGCCGGTGCGGTCGGTTCGACCACGGGAGCTACGGGTTCAGGTTCGGGAACTGGAGTCTGTGCCACGACGCCGGGTTCGACAACGGCGGGTTCTACAGTTGGCGCCGGCTCGGGGAAGGTTTCGGCCGCAACGGCAGGCTGGTAGACGTCGATGTTCCACTCATCGGGTGGCGTAGATCCGGAGGTAATGGCATTGCCAACCACATCGGAGGCGCCGTTATCGACAAGTTGTCCCTCGACGGACCAGGTCTTGCCATCAAAACTCGCGACCCCCTCGGAAAGACCCGCCAGCGACGACACTGCCGCCAATGCATCTTCGATGAAACCCTGCGGCGCGCCGGGGCTAACGCTGGTTTGATCAGCAAAGCCCTGTCCTGCCCGCACCGCCATGACGCGCTGAAACGCGGCGGCCGGTACATTGCCGGTCGCGGTGATGGCGCCGTCAGCCGCCTTCGTCGCCGACCAGAGATAGGGCTCCATGGCCGCCGGCTCCGGCGCCGCTTCGGCGACAACGGGAGCTTCGGCGACGGCCATGGACCAGCCCGCCGCAGCGAGCTGCTTGCCGGAAAACTCGGCATCGATGGCGGCACGATCCTCAGCAGATTTTGCGGTACCGGCAATGGTCCAGCCGCTGCCGTCGAAGCTGATAGAGCCGTTGTTCAATCGGTTAATCAGGTCCAAGGCCGTTTCGGCCAAGCTGAGGAAATTGTCCGGCTCGCCCGATGCATAGATTAGCGCTTCGGCGGCGGTTGTGCCTACTGCAGCGAGCAGCGTGGCTTTCGCCTCAGGGCTCGGCACGAGGCCAGACAAGGCTATCGCCCCGGCCTCGTTCTTGCTTACCTGCCAATTATAGGTGGACGCCATGGGGGCCCGGATTTCGGCTTGCGCCAGGACCAGACCTTGCGGGGCACCATTGGACAGGCTGGCGCGCAGTTTTTCGTAATCCTCGCCCGACCGCGCCACGCCCGACAGGGTCATGATGTTGTCGCGCAGAGCAAAACGTCCCTCCGCCATCATGTCGAGCGCGGCGAGACCAAAATCTGCTGCAGACTGGTAGCGCTCCGGCGCACCGCGGCCGAGTTTGAGGTAATTGACATCGGCGCCTTCGCGCTGGCCAAAGGCCTTACGGGTCGCTTCATCGGGTGCATAGCCGTCAAACACCACGACACCGCCGGCCTGGCGCGATGCGCTCATCCAGTAATCAGGGATGCGGGGCGGCTCGAGCGTGATGATGCTGCCCGATGGCTGCAGCGCGTCGATCACGGCCTGGGCGATTTCCAGGCTCGGCGGCGCGCCGGTCAAGGTGCTCTGGGTGCCGCTGATGGAAACGGCGCCATGTTCCAGCCTCGACAATTGCTCGATCAAAGTCTGGGAAAGCTCTGAGAAACCTGCAGGTTCACCTGACCCTAGTGTCAAACCTGTGGCCACTGGAATGCCCGATACATCGGCCGTGCGCAGGCGTTCGGCCGCGGCGTCATCCGGCACGAAACCGGTGACATCAATGCGCTTGCCGTCGAACGCCGCACTCCACTCATATGGATCAACGAGTGCCGGCGTGATCTTCACCTCACGAAGGGTCAGCCCCGCCGGAGCGCCGGCGCGCATGACGATCAGCAGATCGCGATAATCCCGTTCGGATTTGGCGCGTCCAGTCACGTCTAGCGTGGTGTCGGAGACACTGATCTGCCCCTGATCGAAGTATTTTAGGTTGTCGATGGCGAATTCTGCCCCGGCGATCCACATTCGCCGCTCCGGCATGCCAGACCGCAATTCGAGCGGCGCGATATCGAGCCCTGCCCTCTGCACCAGCCGTTGCTTTGTTAGCTTGTCAGGAACCGCGCCCGTCAGTTGGGTTCCCTCCGGCACAACCGTCGCCGTGAACGCATATGGGCTGGCGAGCGGTGCCAAGGTTACGTCGCTCATCACACTACGGACACCTTGAACCGCGTCGAGCCGAGTGATCGCAGCCTGCAAGATGGCCTGATCGGTAACGGTACCCGACAGTTTCAAGGCGAGGCCATCGAGCGCTACCTCTGCCCAGGCGTAGCCGCCGGACTGCATGGCGTCCGTGGCCCGCGCTGTCAGATCGTTACTGATGTCGGCCGACGTCATCGCCAGGCACAAGGTGGTGCCGCCCAAGACAGTGGCAAGTCCCGGCACGACCCACTTGACGAGGTCCCTGATCATTCTCAATCCATTAAATGTCCGCAATTGCAGCAACGCTAGAGCATTTCGCTTCCTCATGGGAACCAAAATGACGCCCGCAACCATTTGATTTTACAGGATTATTCTGGGCGGCGGAGAAATCGCCCGTAGCCCGTCCGAGAAAATCGAAGAATCACGCTTTTCGAAGCAAGCTTCGGATTGCTTTCGCACAAAAGCAGAAAGGCCCGGCGTGAGCCGGGCCTTTCCGTATAAGTTAGTGATCCGAAGATTACTGGAAGGTCTTCTTCGCGTTGAAGGTAACCTTGTAAGCGCCGTTCTGCTGAGCCTTGGCAGTAACAGCGGACGAGAAACCGCCGCCGACTGGAGTCCAACCAAGCGAAGCCTGGCCGTAGAAGTCGGAAGTGGCCACCGCAATGCCTTCGGCAGCATTGCCGAACACACCGATTTCGCCGGTCAGCTTGATGGTTTCGGTCAGCGCAGCGATCAACTGAGCAGCGACCTGGTAGCCAGCGCCGAGATTAGCAGTGCTGTCGTTGCTGAAGTAACGGCCGCCGATGTTGATTTCGACGCCTTCAGTAACGGTGGCGCCGATGGAGCCGCCGAAGCCGTAGTCGGTGACGAGTGCGCCACCAGTAGCATTGGTTCCGCCAATGGCTTCAGCCGACAGAGCAA
This sequence comes from Devosia psychrophila, assembly GCF_000971275.1. GTDB lineage: Bacteria > Pseudomonadota > Alphaproteobacteria > Rhizobiales > Devosiaceae > Devosia > Devosia psychrophila. The sequence continues at coordinate 107,992 of NZ_LAPV01000147.1, forward strand.
CCTTGAACAGGTCGAAAGTGGCTTCACCGGAAACCAGACCGTTCCAGTAGTTCCAGTTGACGCCTGGAGCAACGTAACCGCCGCCAGCCGCACCAGCAGCACGGAGCTTGAAGGCATCGAACGTGCCGGTAACGCCAGCGTGCACAGCATAGGTGTCGCCGGTGTTCTGGAGGCCATCGAGCAGACCGCCAACGGAACCGCTGATGTGTGCAGTGACGCCTTCACCAGCGTATTCGAGAACGCCGATCAGGCTGCCAGCCTGGCTGTCGGAACGATCAAGAGCTTCAAGACCGAGCTTACCAACGAAGCCTTCGCCGAACTGGGTCTCGAGCTGGATGACATGGCCACCCTTGCGGACAGCGCCTTCCCAAACGCCCTTGTCGGCGTCGCCGGAGTTGAACAGGCCAGTAAAATTGTAAGGCTCGTCGTCGCCTTCGTTAAAGATCGAACCCTTCTTACCAGCGGAGAGGATGGTGGTGTCACCGACCTGAACATAGGCGTCCTGGGCACGCAGCGCATGATTGTCCCCGTTTACCTGATCAGCAGCAACAAAGCCGCCGTTACGACCACGAGTGTAATCGCGCTGACGCAGGTTGATCACAACACGAGCCGGACCGAAGTCGCTCGATGCAGTGCCAACAAACTTCAGCAGAGTTTCGACCTTGGAGTCCCAATCGGTCGAACCCTGGCCAGCAGCAACCGCAGCAACCGGTGCCACAACAGAAACGAAACCAGCGGGAACAGCGCCAGTGTAAGACACGGCAGGGCCGCCGGCAGCAGGAACAGCAACGCCGGGAACAGCTACAACAGCCGCGTTCGAATTGGGAGCGTCGATGTTGCGATTGCCGTCCTGGTTGATGGCGAAACCACCAACGCGCGACGACAAGGTGTTAGCGATGCGGGTCGAGCCAGCGTAGTTACCGTATTCGAACGTGTACTCAACCGAGCCCGAAATCTGCAGGCAGTTGGTGTCGGACGAAATGGTCAGGCCCGACAGGCCCAGCTCGTCGCAAACGTCGAGCGAGGTGAGAACGCCGAGATCGGCAGCGAAGCCAGCGGTCGAGAGACCGGCAGCAGCAACAGAACCGAGGATAAGGCTCTTGAGTTTCATTAGGTGACCTCCAAAGTCAGTCATTTTTTGTGCCGGTTGCCCGGCGGTTTGTCGTAACGCGACCACACTTTAGTGGTGCAGTGTGTTGCCGTCGCGCTGCGACCGACAAACGATCCCATGCATGGATTCGCAAGACCCACTCTACGCATGGTTGAAGCCGACGCAATCTCGCAAAAGCCGTTTTGCCGGCCGCCAATATGGTTGCGATGCGGATGTTGCAGATTCAGCACACAGATCGAAAGCAGTTGTTAACTTTCCTGAAGCGCTGGTTAAAATCCGTTGGATTTGCTGGGGTTAGCGGGATTTTTTCGCCGGATTTTCGGACTTTGGCCCGCTATATCTCGTTCGGGCGCTTGTCACGCACGCAGCGAAGATAAGGCGGAAATACGCAAGGAATCGGGGCAGAAGAGGGCGCGGAGATCGATACCGCCACATTTGGAGGCAGCATGAACAACAAGGGAAAGGTCGCAGTCGTGACCGGAGGTAGCTCCGGTATCGGCAAGGCCGCGGCGCTGGGATTAGCGAAGGCGGGCTACGAGGTTGCCATCTGCGGGAGGCGGGCGGAGGCGCTTCAGGCCGTGGCAACGGAGACGCGTGGCTTTTGGGCGGAATGCGATGTCACCGACCCTAGCGCGGTCGCCGACTTCTTTGCCGGCATTAAGCAGAAGTACAGACGGCTCGACGTCGTGTTCAACAATGCTGGGCGTTTTGCCCCAGCGGTGTCATTTGGCGATCTCGACGTCGTTACCTGGCAGGAGATGGTCGATACCAACCTCAACGGCGCCTTCTATGTCGCGCGCGAGGCGTTCCGTGCCATGCGCGACCAGGCGCCCCAAGGCGGGCGGATCATCAACAATGGTTCAATCTCGGCCTATGCGCCGCGTCCGGGCGCTGCTTCTTATACAGCGACCAAGCATGCCATCACGGGGCTGACCAAGGCGATTTCGCTGGACGGGCGGGCTTTCAACATCGCCTGCGGGCAGATCGATATTGGCAACGCGGCCACTGATATGACCCGCCATATGAACAGCGGCTCGCTGCAGCCCAATGGTACGATGATGCCCGAGCCGACCATGGACGTGGCCCATGTGGTCGATGCACTACTCTATATGGCAGGGCTGCCGCTATCGGCCAATGTGCAGTTCATGACGGTGATGGCGACCACAATGCCGTTCGTAGGGCGCGGCTAAGCGCGCCAGACTTCCACGCCGTTGATCCAGGTGGCTTGCATTTGGCGGGCGTCGGAGAGGTGGACGAAGCTGGCCACGGCGCCGGGCTGGAGATGGCCAAACTCGGCGTCAATGCCCATTGCTTCGGCGGGGTAGAGCGAGGCCATGCGGATGGCTTCGTCGAGTGGCAGGCCTACCTCGGAATGCATGAACGCGACGGCGTCGATCATGTTGAGATCGGCGCCGGCAAGGGTGCCATCGGCGAGGCGCAGGGCGCCATCGACGCGGGTGATGGTGCGGCCGTTGAGGGTCAACGTGTCGATGTCGGTGCCGGTTTGAGACATCGAGTCGGTGACGAGGAAGATGCGGCCGGGGCCGGTCTTGGCGCGCAGGGCGATGTGGATGGCGGCCTTGTGTACGTGGATGCCGTCGGCGATCAGTCCCGCATGGATTGCGCCGTGGTGCAACACTGCACCGACGACGCCGGGTTCGCGATTGCCCAATTGGCTCATGGCGTTGAACAGGTGGGTGGCCATGCTGGCACCGGCATCGAATGCAGCGCCAGCGGTTTTTATCCCCGCATCGGAGTGCCCAATGCTGACGATGATTCCGGCGTCGGCGAGCCTGGCGATCTGCTCGGGGGTGACGGTTTCGGGGGCGACGGTGACCAGCAGGTTGGGCAGGTCCGCGCGGGCGTCTGCGAGGCGGGCGAGGTCGGCTTCGTCCATCGGGCGGATCAGAGCCGGGTCGTGCGTGCCCTTGCGCGCAAGGGACAGGTGGGGGCCTTCAAGATGGAGTCCGATGAAGCCCGGAACGCCTTGATCCTTCGCAACTTTTCCAGCGGCGATGGCGGCGACGTTAATGTCGACCGTGTCGGTAATCAGCGTCGGTAGCAGCGCCGTGGTGCCGAACTGGGCGTGGGCGGCGCAGATGATGCGGATGGATTCAAGGGTCGGGGCGTTGTTGAACAGCACGCCGCCACCGCCGTTGACCTGCAGGTCGATGAAGCCCGGAACCAACATTCCACCGTCCAGATGAACGGATTCTGAATTGGCCGGGACGGCGTCTGAACGGACAATGCCGCTGACATGGCCGAATTCGACCAACAGCGCCGCATCGTTGTGCCAAACATGCCCGTCGAAGATGCGGGCGCCGGTTATGGCCAGCAGGTCGCTCATACGGTTTCGGTGACCTTCTTGAGTGCCGGCGGAACATCGGGGTTGAGGCCGCGATGGCGCGACAGCGCTTCAACGAAGCCATAGAAGGAGACGATCAGCGACAGTGGATCGGTAATCGGGTGGCCGGTCGCGGCGAAGGGCAATGCGCGGGCGGCGCCGGGACGGTCGCTGGTCAGGAAGGCGAGTGCGCCCTGCCCGGCCAGCTTGTGGGCCATGTCGGCAACGGAGGCTTCGGCGGCGTCGCGGGCGGCAAGGCCGAGCACCGGATAGCCCGGCGTGACGATGGCGACGGGGCCATGCATCACTTCGGCAGCGCTATAGGATTCGGCCTGGATATTGCAGGTTTCCTTGAACTTCAGCGCCGCCTCGTTGGCAATGGCGAAGCCGGGACCGCGCCCCAGGACATAGAGAGCGTTGTGACCGTCGAGTGCGCCGATCATTTCGGACCAGTCGCAGGCTACCGCCTTGGCGAGCGAATTGGGCAGGTCGTTGACGGCGGCATTGAGCGCGTCGTCGCCACTCCAGCGCCCAACCAGCGACAGCCCGGCGACGACGGAAGTGACGAAAGTCTTGGTGGCGGCAACGGATTTTTCGACGCCGGCGTGCAGATCAATGGTGAAATCGGAGGCTTCGGCCAGCGGCGAGGCGGCAGTATTGGTGATGGCGATGGTGGTGGCGCCCGAACGGCGAGCAGACTGGGTCATGCCGACGATGTCGGGGCTCTTGCCCGATTGGGAAATAGCGATGGCCACGGCGCGGTCTAGCTTGAGGTCCTTGCCATAGATCGAGGCAATGGACGGACCGATCGAGGCGACGGGCAAGCCCAGCGTCAGCTCGATGGCATATTTGAGATAGGCGCAGGCGTGGTCGGACGAGCCGCGGGCAACCGTGGCGACGAGGGCCGGGTTGCGCTCGCGCAGAACGGCTGCAGCGGCGTCAAGCGTGGCGCCGCTCTGGTCGAGGAAGTTGGCGACCACGGCCGGAATGGCGAGGACTTCCTGCCGCATGTAGGTCTGGTTCGAGGTCACGGCTTGCTGGCTCCTGCAGTCGTGGGATCGCCAAGCCGCAGCTCGGCGACGAAATCATAGGTGTCGCCCCGATAAATCGACCGGGTGAATTCGATGACGCGGCCAGAGGCCAGATAAGATGTGCGCTCGATGTTGAGCCCGGCCGACCCGACGGGCACCTGCAACAGCGCCGCATCCTCGTCATTGAGATTGGCAGCACGGATGCGCTGGATGGCGCGAACCGGCCGATTGCCGGTCTTGTCGAGATGCTTGTAGAGGCTATCACCGATGCTGGCCGGATCGGGCAGCACGTAGGAGCTGAGGCTGGCGCGCTCGATGGCGAGCGGCGTATCGCCGGTGAGACGGAGCCGGGAAATGCGCGCCGCCTGCTCGCCCGAGCTCAGGCCGAGAAGGACAGTCTCTTCGGGGGAAGGCAGATAGATACCGCGATCAAGCCATTCGGCCCGGACGGCCATGCCGCGGCGCGCCATATCTTCGGTAAATGAGGTGAGTTGGGACAGCGACTGCTCGACGCGCTGGGTAAGCGGCGCCACAAAAGTGCCCGAGCCGTGGCGCTGCACCAGCACGCCATCCTTGACCAGTTGCAGCACGGCCTTGCGCACGGTGACGCGCGACACGTCGACCTTGGTGGCGAGATCACGCTCGGAGGGCAGCGCATCGCCGGGACTGACGGAGCCACTATGAATGGCATCTTCGATCCAGCGCTTGAGCTGAAGATAGAGTGGGCCGCCCGAAGGCAGCACAACCGGACCATCGGCAAAGAAACCGTTCGACACGTCCGCCAATCTTGCCCCCTCGCCCCATCCGGTCAGAACCAAGCGTCCCTACCCCGTGCAATATATAATACCAATAACATACCATTCACCAAGACCTAAATCCAGCTTGCGCACAATGGCGCCATGCCGCTGCGCCAATTGGTGTTTTGAGCACATTCTTCCAGTGCATTTGGGATCAGGACGCCGCCTGGCTGGACAAGTGGTATGATTTTGGCATTATCCACCGGCAGGAGACCCCACATGAGCGCTACCCAGACCGAGATGAACCACCAGAGCGCGGGCGGGTTCGACATGAAGCCGGCAAATGAGGCACTAGCGATTCTCGCCATGGCCCAGGCCGAGGCCGCGCAGGCTGTGCAAGAGGCCGTTCCGGCTATTGCGGAAGCCGCCAAGCTAGCGGCGGCATCTATCGATGCGGGTGGTCGGCTAATTTATGCGGCCGCGGGCAGCTCGGGACTGATGGCGCTGGCCGATGCGCTGGAACTGCCGGGGACGTATGGAATTGCGGCAGACCGCATCAAGGTGTTGCTGGCAGGTGGCATGGCGATGCTCAGCGAAATGAAGGGCGGGCCGGAAGATGATGGCGATGCGGCGCGGGCGGAGATCGAGGCGCTGCAGGTTGGGCCGAATGACTGCGTTATTGCACTGACGGCTAGCGGCTACACGCCGTATCCGATGGCGGCGGTGGAAGCGGCGCGTGCGGTGGGGGCGAGGACGGTTGGTATCAGCAACAATCGCGGGGCGCCGCTGTTCGATGTGGTCGATGTGGCGATTTGCCTGCCGACGCCGCCTGAAGTGATTGCAGGCTCGACGCGGATGGGTGCGGGGACGGCGCAGAAGATTGCGCTCAATATGCTGTCGACAATGATGGCGGTGCATCTGGGCCATGTGCATGACGGCTATATGGTCAATGTGGTGGCGGATAATCTCAAGCTGCAAGGGCGCGCCAGGGGGATTGTGATGGCGGTGAGCGGGGTGAGCGAGGTTGAAGCCGGTACGGCGCTGGATCAGGCCGGGGGTGGCGTGAAGTTGGCGGTGCTGATCGCGGCAGGGGCGGATATGGTTGCGGCGCGGGGTCTGCTGGTGAAGCATGGGGGACGACTGCGGCCAGCGCTCGGGGCGTTGGGGAAGTAGCGCCTTTCTGCCCCCTAAGTGCTCATAAGTAGCTCTGTGGCTCCCATCACCCCACCCTCGGTCCCTCCCCATTCAGGGGAGGGAGGCGCTAGGTCCGATAGCGGTGTTCGTCGTCTCCCTCCCCTTGTGGGGAGGGATTAAGGGTGGGAGTGGTTTGGTCCCGATGCGACGGCGGAAAAGTTATCGTAGCTGGTTGGCGCAGCGGAATACCGGGGTCTGGCATAGCATAGCTGCGTTGAGTTCCACCGCGCATTGGACCCGGAGTGTTCGGGTTTCGCCCGGCAGCAGGGTCACCAGCATGTCGTCCACTGATGCTTCGGGGTGGATGCGATCAACGAACAGGCAGAGGTCCTTGAGGAGGCTGTGCGCTGTGACAGTGACCAGCCAGTCGGCGTCGTCGCGGGTTATTGATAGGTCCGCTCGCGCTTCGGGCAAGTCCAGTTCCACATCTTCGGCGAACCAATGATGCGCCACGCTATCATGCATGGTGGCGACGAGCAGTTCTTCGCGCGGGTTGCCGGGTGTTGCCACATGCGAAGGAATGGCCAGCGAGGCGACATCCAGCCGGTCGGCGCAGAGGCGCCAGTGGGTCCATTCGGCCAGCACCGTGCCGTCGAAACGCAGGCGTTTGACCGTGACCGGGCCGCGCCAGAACAGGGTGCGTTCGTTGACGGCGAAGAGGTGTAGTTCCTCGCCGCGCGGCTGGATGGTCAGCAGGTGGGGGTGATAGGCGGCGCGAAGGGCGTACCACAGGGGCTTAAGGCGGCCGTAGCCGTCCACGGCCGACCATGAAGTGACCGGCCAGCAATCGTTGAGCTGCCAGACAATGGCGCCCATGTTGAGGCCGCGATGGCTGCGCCAGTGTTCGATGCCGAAGCGGATGGCGCGAGCCTGGTTGAGCTGGGTGGCATAGTGCCAGTCGTCCATATTGGTCGGGGTTGGGAGATGTCCAGACAGGCCGCGCAGCAGCTTGTCATTGCCGATGGTGGCCTTCTGGTGATGCCATACGCCGGGCGAGGTTGGGGTCATCGGCTGGTCGTGCACCGACTGAGTGAGCGTCGCCCAGGTCGGCGGTGCCTGCCAGCCGAATTCGGAGCAGAAGCGCGGTACGCTGTCGGCGTAGTGCTCGTAGCCGACGTCGTTCCACACATCCCAGACGTGCGAGCAACCGTGCGCTGGGTCGTTGGGGTGGATGTCCATCGTGCCGGAATAGGGGCTGCCGGCCCAATATGGCCGGGTCGGATCGAGTTCGGCGACGAGGCGGGGCAGCAGGTCCAGATAATAGCCTTTGCCCCAGGTGCGGCCTTCGAGAACGTCCTGCCAGCCCCAGTCGAACCAGCCCCAGATGTTCTCGTTATTACCGTTCCAAAGAACCAGCGACGGATAAGGCATCAGCCGGACGATATTGTCGCGCGCTTCGGCTTCGATCTCGGCCGGCAGGTCGCCCTCTTCAGGATAGGCGGCGCAGGCGAACAGGAAATCCTGCCAGACCAGCATGCCGGCCTTGTCGCAGGCCTCATAGAAAGCGTCGGTTTCGTAGATGCCGCCGCCCCAGACGCGCAGCATGTTGATATTGGCCTGCTTGGCCTGGAGGATGCGGGCGGCGTAGCGCTCGGGCGTGACGCGCGGCAAGAAGCAGTCGTCGGGGATCCAGTTGGCGCCGCAGATATAGACTGGCACGTCGTTGATGATGAAGTTGAAGGCGGTGCCGACGTCGTCGGCGCTGGTATCGAGGCGGAGCGAGCGGAAGCCGATTTGCCTGCTCCAGGAATCGGTTACGGCGCCGGATTCATCCAGAAGCTCGACATCAAGAGTGTAGAGTGGCTGGCTCCCGAGGCCATGCGGCCACCACAGTTGGGGCGACGGTACAGTGAGGTCGAGCGCGCCCTGCCCGATCGGTTGCGTAGCGGTAACGCCGGCTACACTGGCGCGGAGGCTCATGCCCTCGCCCTGCCCGTCGATCTCGGCGTGAATGCGCACCTTGCCAGCGGCGCCCTGCAGGGTGACTTCCGGCCGTAGCTGGGCGATCCGCGCCCTGCTCCAGCTTTCAATCCGCATTGGTTTCCATATTCCTGCAGTGACCAGCGTTGGGCCCCAGTCCCAGCCGAAATTGCAGGCCATCTTGCGCATCAGGTTGGCCGGGCCGGGATAGTTGTTGGGCCGCGGCTCGTATTGTTTTGCCAGCGCCTCGCCGCGGGTCCACGCGGATTCGAACAGGATGGAGAGCGTGTTGGCGCCGTCGCGCAGCAGACCACCGAGATCGAAGCGATACTCTCGGTTCATGTTGGCGGTCTCGCCAATGATGGCGCCGTTCAGCACCAGTTGGGCAAAGGTATCGAGGCCGGGACAGACCAGTTCGACCGTGCCGGCGCTTTGGTCATGCCAGTCGAAGGCCAGCTCATAGCGCCAATCGCAGCGGCCGACCCAATCGACGGCGATCTCGTTGAGGTCGAGATAGGGATTGGGGATCAGCCGGGCAGCCAAGAGGTCGGTATGCACCGTGCCGGGCACCTTGGCAGGAATAGATTGGGGCAGGTTTGGCGCGCCGACCGGGCGGGCGCAGCTCAGGGTCCAGCCGGTGTCGAGGATGCGTTGCGAATGGACCATGGAAGCGCCTGCCGGTTGGGACTGAACTTCCATACATGAGCGGCCGGGGGAAAATCAAAAATCTTCGCGCCGGGTGTCGAGCCAGGAATGCTCCGCTCGTTGTAGATATGAAGCAACCCACTGACTGGAGACACAAAATGTCCGACGCCCTGCCCACCGAGGATACCGACCGAGACCTGGTGCTAACCCGCGTGCTGAATGCGCCGCGTGACAAGGTTTACCAGTGCTGGACGCAGCCGGAGCTGATCGTGCAATGGTTTGCACCCAAGCCATGGTCCACGCCCAAGGCAGTGGTCGACCTGCGCGTCGGTGGCGGCAATGTGATCACCATGGCCGACGAGGCCGGCAATGAATATCCCAATGCCGGGCAGTATCTCGAGATCGTGCCGAACGAAAGGCTGGTGTTCACCGATGCGTTTACTGGCGACTGGGCACCATCGGCCAAGCCATTCTTTACAGGCGTATTGACCTTCGAAGATGCCGGCGAGGGAAAGACAAAATATACCGCCATAGCCCGGCACTGGACGGCAGAAGATGCGGAAAATCACAAGAAAATGGGCTTTCACGAAGGCTGGGGCCTGTGCGCGGCGCAACTTGAAGAACTGGCGGCCCGTATTTGAAGATCGTTACCTGGGCCGCGAAACCTGTCGCGGTCCCCGTTCTATTTCAAGTCTATTTCAAGAATTCCAACGCCGCAATTATGGATGATTCATTCCATTGACGGAACGCATGATTGGCTTCGTTCGACCGTAAGCTGAGCCTGCCGAACCACTCTCCCCAGCCGTTACATGATTGTCGCAAAGCTGTGATTGTTACGCCCACATCGGTGCGTCGCCGACCCCGGGGTTCCCCCTTGCCTAATTTCCACAGTGGTAGTTAGCTTCCCGCTGGGCGAGGTCGACGCAGATCGATGAAACCCTCGAGCGGAACCGACCGCTCTGTGGAACATCCGTTCTATTGAACGAACTTTGGGAGAACACAATGAAACGGCGTGATTTTATTCTCGCTACCGGCGTTGCTGCCGGCGCCCTGATGCTGCCCCGCATGTCCTTTGCCGCCGAAGGCGTCATCGACGTGTATTTCACCTCGGACCAGAACGTCATCGACTTCTGGACCAACACGGTGAAGCCAAAGTTTGAAGCGGCAAATGCCGGCATCACCCTCAATCTGGTTGACGGTGGCGATAGCGCCGGCGTTTCGGCGATTGCCGACCGCGCACTGGCTGCACTGGCCGGTGGCAGCGATCCGCAGGCCGACCTGTTCGAAGGCTTCGACAGCCGCGTTACGGTCGATGGCATTGCCAAGGGCCTCTATGTCGACTTCGAGAAGGCTGGTCTCAGCAACTATTCCAAGATCAACCCGCTGGCGTTCGACATTCCGACCAACCTGCCCTACCGCGGTTCACAGGTTTTGCTGGCCTATGACACGACCAAGCTCGATCCGGCCAATGTGCCGAAGACTTGGGCCGACCTCGTTGCCTGGATCAAGGCCAACCCAGGCCAGTTCATCTACAACCGTCCCAACAAGGGCGGTTCGGGTGGCAACTTCGTGCGTCGCGCGATTTTCGAAGCCAACGGCAATGACCCGACCAAGTTCTCGGTCGACAATTACACCGCCGAAGCCGGCGATGCGATGCTGAACCCAGCCTGGGCAATCCTGAACGACCTGGCTCCGTCGCTGTTCGATGGCGGCGCCTATACTTCGGGCAACACCCAGTCGATCCAGCTGCTCAGCCAGTCGGCTGTGACCATGATTCCGGCGTGGTCTGACCAGACCCTGTCGGCTATCGCCCAGGGCGCTTTGCCGGAAACCACCGGCCTCGTTCAGCTACAGGACCTCGGCCTGCCGGGCGGCTTCACCAAGCTGGCAGTGCTGAGCAATGGCGCCAACAAGGACGCAGCCCTCAAGCTCGCCGACTTCCTTCTCACCGAGGAAATCCAGTCTGCCGTGCTGACCGAGCTCGGCGGCTATCCGGGCGTGTCGTGGGACAATATCTCGGCCGAACTGCGCGAGAAGTTCGCCGATATCATCCCGACCACCATCCCGACCTTCCCCGGCGGCGATTGGGAAAAGGCCGTCAATGACGGCTGGTATCGTGCCGTGGCTCCGAACGTGGATCCCGCTTCGTGACCATGACAGCTCCGGACCAGATTGGGTCCGTTACACCAGTTCGCAGGAGGCCATATGGCCTCCTGCTCGTCGCTACCCCGGTGCTGCTGGTCGCCTGGCTGGTGATCTGGCCGATCATCTCCGCGGTGATCCAGACGGCCTTCGTCACTACGCCGGACGGCGGCAGTGCAGTCTCGCTCGAGACCTACAGTTTCTTCTTTTCCGACGGCTACAGCCTGTCGAACCTGTCGATGACGCTATGGACGACAGGCGTTTGCGCGGCCCTGCTGCTGGTGGTCTGCCTGCCGATCGCGCTGTATCTGCGTTTTTCCGACAGCAAAGTCGCGGCCTATGTGCAGGGCCTCGCCATCTTCCCGATGTTCGTGCCCTCAATCATCCTGAGCTTCGCGTTTATCCGCGTGCTGGGACCTAATGGCACCGTCGACCTGCTGCTCAATTCAGTGGGACTGCCCCATATCCGCTCGCCATACCTGACGCCATGGGGGCCGGTGATCGGGCTGGTCTGGGACAATATTCCGCTGACCGTGCTGATCCTGCTGTCGGGCCTCGGCAATGTGTCCAACCAGGCGGTCGAGGCGGCGCGCGATGTCGGCGCCGGCAAGCTGGCCCTGCTGTGGCACATCATCCTGCCGCGCATTTCCAACTCGATCCTGGTCGCTATTTCCTTTGCCGTGCTCGGCATTTTCTCGGCCTTCACCCTGCCCTATATCCTTGGCCCCGCCGCGCCGGAAATGATGGGCCCGTTCATGCAGCGCACCTTCCGCGAACTGCTGGAGCCGAAAACGGCCATCACCCAGGCGGTGGTTACGTTCGGGTTCTGCATCGTGTTTGGGCTTTTCTACGTGCGCTCCGTCGCCAAGAACAGGGCTGCATAAATGGCCGCCACTATCGTTACTCGCAAGACTGACTGGACCGGCATCATCTTTGCCGCCGTCCTCACCCTGGTCATTGTGTTTCCGCTGGTCGTGGTGGGCACCTGGGCGTTTACCAACGTGTGGCGCTATCCGTCAGTCATTCCGCAGGAGTTTGGCCTGCGCTTCTGGAACCAGACGCTGGCGCGCGCCGACGTGTGGAGCTCGATTTCGATGAGCCTGACGCTGGCCTTCACGGTGACGGCGCTATCGGCGGCGATCTGCCTGCCGGCCGCCTATGCCTTCGCGCGGATGGATTTCCCCGGGCGCAATCTGCTGTTCTTTTCGTTCCTCGCCGGACACGCTTTCCCCAAGTTTGGCCTGCTGGTCGCCATTGCCGGGATATTTCTTCAGCTCAATCTCATCGGCACCTTCTGGGGCGTCGTGCTGATCCAACTGGTGGGCACGCTGCTGTTCATGATCTGGATTCCGGTGGCGGCATTCCAGGCGGTGGACCGGCGCATGGAGGAGGCGGCCCGTGATGTCGGCGCCTCGCCGTTCCGGGTGTTCTGGTCGATCACCCTGCCACAGGCGGGACCGACCATTGCCGCGGCGATCCTGCTCAGCTTTGTGGGCACATTTTATGAGACCGAAGGCGCCTGGCTGATCGGCGCGCCGCAGGTGCGCACGCTGCCGGTGCTGATGATTTCCTTTATCAACAACCAGCCCGTCATCCAGTATGGGGCGGTGCTCTCCGTGCTGCTCTGGGTCCCCAGTTTCATCGCGCTGCTGTTCGCCCGCAAAGTGGTGAACTCCGGCTCGTTCGCCCGCGGCTTTGGCGGCTAGGAAAGACTTATGTCCGTTCTCAAGATCAAAGACGTTTCCAAGATTTTTCCCAATGGCACTACCGCCGTCGACAGCTTTTCGCTCGATGTGGCGGATGGCGAACTGGTGTGCCTGCTGGGGCCATCGGGCTCGGGCAAATCGACGCTGCTACGCATGGTGGGTGGTTTCGAGACGCCCACTTCGGGCCTGATGACCATCGACGGCGAGGACATTACCCGCGTGCCGCCCGAGAAGCGGCCGACCGGCATGGTGTTCCAGAGCCATGCGCTTTGGACGCATATGAATGTGTTCAAGAACCTGGCGTTCGGGCTCAAGCTGCGCAAGGTGCCGGCGGACGAAATCAAGCGGCGCGTCGAGGGCGTGCTCGAACTGGTCGGCCTTGGCGGTTATGGCACGCGCTCGGTTACCCAGCTTTCGGGCGGTCAGCAGCAGCGCGTTGCGCTAGCGCGGTCGCTGGTGCTGGAACCGAAAATCCTGCTGCTCGACGAGCCTTTCGCGAGTCTTGACCAGCACTTGCGCGAAAGACTTCGCGAGGAGGTGCGCGACATTCAACAGCGCCTCAAGATCACGACGCTATTCGTGACGCATGGTCAGGACGAGGCCCTGTCTATGGCCGACCGCATCGTGGTGATGCGCGACGGCAAGACCGAACAGATCGACCGGCCGGACGTGGTGTATCGCGAACCGCAGACACCGTTTGTTGCCGGTTTCATCGGCACGATGAACCTGATCGAGGGCGTGGTTTCCAACGGCGTGTTCAGCAAGGCGGGCTATGCGACACCGCTGCCGGTGAGTGATGGGCCTGTGACACTGGCCGTCCGGCCCGAGTCGCTCGACTTATCGGCGGTTTCACAAGGCAGCCAGGGCAAGGTGCATCGTGTCACCGATTATGGAACGCATGGGATGGTCGATCTCGAACTGCTGGACGGCACGCGCGTCAAGGCGATGGTGCCGCATCCCGACCTGTTCAAGCCGGGCCAAGGCGTAACACTGGCGCCAAAGGCTATTGCCGCCTATCGCGATGGCAGGGTGATCCATCGCACCGGCGTTGTCGCGACCACGGCCCATCCGGCGCTGGTCGACGCATGACCGACCCGGTTTTTATCGAGCGGGACGGCCACCGCACTTGGCTTAAATGGCATCGCGCCAAGCGCAAAATCAGCGATCCGGTATTTACCGGCGCACGCATTCTCGAAGGCATGCGGCTTGGCGCCAGCGTCGAAGTGGACCTGGTGATCCATGCCGATCGCGGCTATGCCGTGCTGCATGACCTGAGCGTCGAGCGCGAAACCAACGGTCGGGGCAAGGTTGCCGAACTGGGCGCCGACGCGTTGCGGGCACTGCGGTTGCGCAACGAGGACGGCACGATTTTGCCGGACTTCGTGATGCTGCTCGAAGACCTCACAGAGCTGCTGCTCAAGGGCGAATTGCATCCCGATGCGCTGCTGCAACTGGACTACAAGGAGGACTGGAAGGTCCTCGACGAGCGGGCAATCGCCTCGTTCAAGCGGAGCGTCGCGCCGGTAGCGCGGCACATGATCCTGTCATCGGGCGATGCCGAAGCCGTGCGGCTGCTGACCGAAGGCGTCGAAGGTCTGCGGATCGGTTATGACCCGTGTCACGATGGGGCGCTGGAACGGCTGCAGGTGTCGCGGGATTTTACCGGCTTTGTGCGCGAGGCCGTGGCTGCCTCGCCTAATGCGGAGATGATCTATCTGTATTACGGGCTGGTGCTGGAGGCGGATCGCCTGGGGTTCGATGTGGTCGGGGCTTTCCATGCCGAAGGGCGGCGGATCGACGCCTATACGATCAACCAGGTGGATGAAGACAACCGGGCCAAAGTGGCGCGGCTGCTGGAATTGAAGGTCGATCAGATTACGACGGATGACCCGGAAGGGTTGATTGCGCTGGTGGGCTGAGGACTGGGTAAGAAAGAATACCCCCACCTCGCCTCCCCTGAAAAGGGGGAGGAATTCTCTCCACTCGTGGGCACAATCTGGGTTCAATGCCGGTGACGTTGCCCCCAACTTCTATCCAGCCTGAAGGAGACTCGGGCGGTTGTTTTGGCCGATCTGGCCGGGGTGAGCTACGGGGGCTGGCGCAGAGCTGGTCATTGAGCGGAGCGGCAGATCCCGTCGC
>NZ_LAPV01000148.1 GCF_000971275.1 Devosia psychrophila
GCCATATCTGTGGTCACGCCGGCGCGCTGGCCGCCATCGACCTCGGCCTTCTTGAGCCACTCATTGAGGGTATGGGCCGAGCAGCCAATCTTGCCGGCAACCGACACAACGGCCGCCCAGCGGGATGGATACTCTCCACCATGCTCTTGCACCATCCGCACTGCACGGGTGCGAACCTCACTCGAAAACTTGTTCGTCGTCTTGCTCGTCATGCTCCATCTTACTCAGGAGTTGGAGCCTCCGGCAAACCCGGCGCGGTTCAAAAAGGCCGGTGGCATTTTGCTTTTTTCTCGCAGCCCAGACTCATTGCGCGCAGATATCAAGAGAGCGGCCGAGCGCGCAAAGTTGCCGCTGACCATCAGCCCTTATTCGCTTCGTCATCGTTGTGCTGCCGACCTTAAAAATGCAGGTTGGTCAGCGGTCGATATAGCAAAGGCTATGGGGCATGCTTCGACACGAACTGGCGGGCGCTACACTAGAAAACAGTCTGGTGGAAGCGGCACCAGCAGCATGACACTGGTGTGGGCTTCTGGAGAGGTGAGGGAGCCTGGTAGGCTCGTACCGGAAAAGTCGCAGAAATTGTTCAGCGGGAGCCAGATTTGCCTTTTGCATAGCCCCGGTCCGCGCGCAAACGCCTGCGGCTTGGGCGGCCGCCTACGGCGCCAGCCCACTCAGCACCGCCCGCACCAGATGCTCTCGACCAAGCGGCGTCAAACGCGCCAGCTTCGACGAGATCACCGGCAAGAGCCTGGACCGACGCGATGACCTTTATCCGCTCATCGCCAGCCTGATCCGGGCCGAGCACACTCACCGCCAGGCCCGCTCAATCAGCTACCGGATTGCCGCCGCTAAGTTCCCGGTGCTCAAGGATCTGGACCAGTTCGTCTTCGCCGACACGCCGGTCGATGAGGATCGGGTGCGAGAACTGACGACGGGCGCTTTCCTCGACGCCAAGCGCAACACGATCTTCATCGGCGGGACCGGAACGGGCAAAACCCATTTGTGCATCGGCGTTGCCGCGGCGGTTATCCGTGCCCGGGCCAGGGGAAGGTTCTACAATCTGGTCGATCTGGTCAATCAACTGGAGCAGGAAAAGGCCGCCGGCCGCGGCGGTCGCCTGGCCGAGAAGCTGCTGCGTTACGACCTGATCATGATCGATGAGTTGGGTTATCTGCCGTTCAGTCAGCCCGGCGGCCAACTGCTGTTCCACCTGATCAGCAAGCTCTACGAAAACACCTCGCTGCTGATCACCACCAATCTGGCCTTCGCCGACTGGCCCCAGGTCTTCGGCGACGCCAAGATGACGACCGCCATGCTCGACCGTCTGATACCAAGTCTCACTGATGCTGACCCATTGCCCATTGGCGCGATCCAATTGACATGATGCGCCATGGCTGCTCGATGAGACGGTTCCAGGCGAAGCAGCAGTGATCGAGGATGTCGTCGTAGGATCATGCGGACGATAGCGACGCATAAAACGTCAGTCTTCTTGTTGATCGTTTCCGCTCGCCTCGAGGCCGGAGCGGGCAGATGCAACATGGCGGCGCATCAACAGTTCAGCAAGCTCCGGGTCGGCATCGGCGATAGCATCGACAATGCGCCCATGCTCGATCAGGGCACGTTGGGCACGGCCGGGCACAATGCGGTGCCGCATCCGGAACAGCCGGAAGAGCGTATAATATTCGCCGCACAGCAGATCGAACAGATGCTGGCTGCGGGCGATGCGGGCAATCATGAAATGGAAATCAGAATTGGCGGTAGCCTGCCAATAGAGCATGGCATTTGGCTCCGCGAGCGCCCTGGCGTGGGTGGCCAGCATGGCGCGCAGTTCGGCCACCTCATTCTTGGTCGCATTGCGAGCGGCCTCACGAGCCGCCAGGCCTTCAAGAACCTCGCGGATGCGAAACAGTTCGGCCGCCATGGTGCTGGTGGGTACGATGACGCGCACGCCCTGGCGCGGCAGACGGGTCACCAGCTTGCGCTCCTCCAGCCTGCGGATCGCTTCGCGCAGCGGGCCGCGGCTGACGCCGTAGCGGGTGGCCAGCCGAGGTTCGCTCAGTTTGCTGCCGGCAGCAAATTCCCCGGTGACGATGGCTTCGCTCAATCGATCGAACAAGGAGTCGGCGAGCGAGGTATTCTCGGCGTCGATGTCAGTTTCGTGGTCGAATTGAACGATCAGCTCACTCATAGGGACACCCTTCAGTAATTCGCGTAGCGGCGCTCCAATTCGTCGAACAGGGGCTTGTTGACCAGCCGCTGTCGCTCCTTGAAGCTGGCAACCGGGCCGGCCTCATCGAGGCTGCCATTGCTCTTGAGCTGGCCCAGCGCGGCCTGCATGCCATAAATGGCGCCCTGCAGGGCGACATTTGCGTAAAGCACCAGCGAAAAACCCATTTTGTCGAGTTCTTCAAGCGCCATGATCGGGGTGCGACCGCCGACGACCAGATTGATCAGTTGGGGCGTGCCCTTGATCTGGGCCGGGATGTTGCGGATTTCCTCGACGCTTTCGGGGGCCTCCACAAAGGTGATGTCCGCGCCGTCTTCGATAAAGGCCTGTGCCCGCTCGATGGCGGCGGCAAAGCCCTGTGTCGCGCGGGCATCGGTACGGGCAACGATCAACAGGTTGGGGTCCTGCCGCGCATCGACTGCCGCCTTGATGCGGCTGCGAGCCTCGCCCAGTTCTACGACATCCTTGCCAGAAAAGTGGCCGCAGCGCTTGGGATTGACCTGGTCCTCGAGCTGGACGGCGCTGGCGCCGGCGCGCTCCAGGGTGCGAATGGTGTGGCGCACATTGAGCGCGTTGCCGAAGCCGGTGTCAGCATCGACGATGATCGGCAGGTCCGTAGCGTCCCGCATGGTTGCGGTATGGTGGGCGATCTCCGGCAGGCTGACAAAGCCTAGGTCGGGCATGCCGAGGTAGGTATTGGTCAGGCCGGCGCCCGAAAGGTAAATCGCCTCAAACCCCAGATCGGCGATGATACGGGCGGCCAGCGCATTGGCAGCGCCGGGCATCAGCACGGCGCTGCCTTGTTGCAGGCGGGCGCGGAAGGCTTTGTTGATCTCGTGACTAAGCATGGGTCTAGTCCAATCCACGATCGAAAATGCCCTGCCCGGTGGGCTGGGATGGCTTGACGGCGCCCGAGGGGAGTTTGGGCAGAAGGCCATCGAGGGCGGTGGTGGGAAGGCTCGAGAAACCTTTGGCGGCGGCAAGGAAAGACTGGCGCTCGGTTTCACCCAGCATATCGCGCGTCAGGCTTTCGAACTTGGCGGCGTAATCGGGCCAGGCCCAGGGATGGGTGCCATTGGGATGGGCATCGGCCACGGCGCGTTCACCCACAATGGTGCGGCCATCGTTCATGGTGATGATGAGTTTGCCGCCAAAAGCGCGATTGTCGGGATTGGGATCGAGGTAACGACGGGTCCAGTCGACGTCCTCGATGGTGCGCACCTTATGCCAAAGGGCAATGGTGGATGGGGTACGGGCGCGGTCGCGGGTGTAGCTATCGACGTGGTGCCATTTGCCGTCTTCCAGCGCCACGGCCAGAATGTACATGATCGAATGATCGAGGGTTTCGCGGCTGGCTTCGGGATCGCTTTTTTGCGGATCGTTGGCGCCGGTGCCGATGACATTATGGGTGTGATGGCTGGTTTCGAGCAGGATATCCTTGACCTGGGACAAATCGTCGATCTGGCTTGACAGGGCGATGGCCATATCGATCAGGGCCTGCGCTTGGTATTCGGCCGAGTGCGCCTTGGTATAGGTTTCCAGAATGCCGCGCGGGCTTTCGCCATTGGCGGGCAGATAGACATCGTAGCGGCTTTCGGCGCCGCCCAGCATCCACGCAAGCACCGATTCCTCGCCCTCATAGATCGGGGAAGGCGAGGCTTCGCCGCGCATGGCGCGGTCGATGCACTCAATGGCGAGCTTGCCGGAAAAGCCGGGGACATAGGCTTTCCAGGAACTGATCTCGCCCTTGCGCGACTGGCGGGTGGAGAACGACAGGTGCACGGCCTGATTGACCGCCTGGAAAATGGTTTCCGCTGGCAGTCCAAGCATGGCGCCGATGCCGGCGGTGGTCGCGGGGCAAAGATGGGCGACATGGTCCTTTTTGTATTTGTGCAAAGAGATGGCTTTGACCAGCGCCACATGCACCTCATAGCTGACCGCGATGCCGCGTGCCAGCGCCGTGCCATCTAGCCCCATTTGCTGGGCAACGGCAATCATCGGGGAGATGGCGTCGCCGGGATGGGAATAGTCGGCAGCGAGGAACGTGTCATGGAAATCGAGTTCGCGCACGGCGGTGGCATTGGCCCAGGCGGCCCATTCGGCATCGACGCGGGTGGTGGCGGGCAGGCCGTAAAGGCTGGCGCCCTTTTTGCGCGGATGGGCCAGCGCCATGGCGCGGGCAGCGGCGACGGGTGCGCGATTGATGGCAGCTAGGCCGACGCTGGCGTTATCGACAATGCGACAGGCGATCATGTCGAGCACATCGGCATCGAGCGGGCCGCAATGGGCGGCAAAGCTGGCAATATGCCAAGCCAGTTGCTGCTCGCGCGGCAGATTGGCGGCGGAGGGATGAACCTGGATGGTGTATTTGTTCATTTGCAGAAAGACTTTCTTGAAACTTCAAGGAATAGGGCGTGACCGGAGGCGTCAGGCCGAGGCTTTGAGGCGCTTGAGCAGGATGGGCACCAGCAGGAACAGCATCGCGATGGTGAGCAGGATGGCCGAGAGCGGCGTGCTGACAAGAACGGCGGGATTGCCCTGCCCGGCAGCAAGCGCGGTGCGCAATTGCACCTCCGCCATGGGGCCGAGAATGAGCCCGATCAGGACCGGGGCGATGGGGAAGTCGTAAACGCGCATGACGTAACCGGCGAGGCCAATGACCACCATGCAAAGCAGATCGACCACTGAACCTGACACGCCCCAGATGCCGATGGTGGCGAACACCAGAATGCCGGCATACAGTTGAGGGCGGGGAATGGCGAGCAGCTTCACCCAGATGCCGGCCAGCGGCAAATTTAGTACCAGCAGCATGACGTTGCCCACATAGAGCGAGGCGATGAGGCCCCAGACCAGTTGCGGGTTGGAGGTGAACAGGAATGGACCCGGCTGCAGGCCATAATTCTGGAAGGCGGCGAGCAGCACGGCGGCGGTGGCCGACGTGGGCAGGCCCAACGTCAGCAGCGGAATCAGAATACCCGCTGCGGCGGCGTTGTTGGCCGCCTCCGGACCCGCGACGCCTTCGATGGCGCCATGGCCGAATTCCTCGGGGTGCTTGGAGAGTTTTCGCTCCAGCGTATAGGACAGCATGGTGGGAATTTCAGAGCCGCCGGCGGGCAAAGCGCCCATCGGGAAGCCAAGCGCGGTGCCGCGCAGCCAGGGTTTCCAGGAGCGTTTCCAATCCTCCTTGGTCATCCAGGCCTGACCCTTGATCGGAATCAGCGCATCCGAATTGGAGCGGTAGCGGCTGGCGACATAGAGGATTTCACCAACAGCAAAGAGCGACACCAGAACGACGGTCAGTTCCATGCCGTCGAGCAGCGCCGAGACGCCGAAAGTCAGGCGCGGCTGGCCGCTCATTTCGTCGATGCCAATCGTGCCCAGCGCCAGGCCAATGAACAAGGCAATGAAACCGCGGACGCGCGAGGTGCCCATGACCACAGCCATCGAGGTGAAGGCGAGAACGGTCAGTGCGAAATAATCGGCGGGACGGAAATAAAAGGCAATCTCGGCGACAGCCGGGGCGGCAAAGGTCAACAGAATAGTAGCGATGGTGCCGGCGACAAACGAGCCGATAGCGGCGGTGGCGAGCGCTGCGGCGCCGCGGCCGGAGCGGGCCATCTTGTTGCCCTCGAGCGCGGTCATCATCGAGCCGGCTTCCCCGGGCGTGTTGATCAGGATCGATGTGGTGGAACCGCCATACATGGCGCCATATAGAACGCCGGCAAACATGATGAAGGCCGAAGTGGGGGCGACGGTGATGGTTACGGGGAGCAACAGCGCGATGGTCAGCGCCGGCCCGATGCCGGGCAAAATGCCGATAGCGGTGCCCAGAATGGAGCCCAGCAGAGCATAGAACAGGTTCATGGGCTGCAGCGCGACGCCGAACCCATCCATCAGAAGCGAAAAGGTTTGCATTCAGAACCCCGCGATCGGCAGAAAACCGCCCAGTTGCAAGCCAAGCCGGGTGAACAGAACCCAGGCAACCACCCCGACAATGGCGCCATAAACAAGGTCCATCAGGGTTTTGCGCGAGCCGAACGATCGCGCCACCAGCGTGAAGGACAACATGGCGGTGATCGGCAGGCCGATGGCCTGCATGGTCAGCACCGGCACCAGGGCTGCGGCCAGGGCCGTGAAGAAGGCGGGCCAGTCGGATTTTTCAGAGCCGGACGCGTCTTCGGCGTCCTGGGCTTGGAACCGCTCGCCACGCGCGATCTGCACCATCAGGATCAGACCTAAAACGACAAGGCCAGCACCGGCGACGGTGACGAACAGGCCGGGGCCGATGCCGGCATAGCGGGCGCCCTGGGGCAGGCCAAAGGCCGCATAAAGGCACACGCAGCCCAGCGCAATGACGATGGCCGCCAGCCAGAAGGGACGGGGGGCGGCAATGCCGCCGCCTCCCGCCTGCGCCGTTACCGGCACGTCATGGAGATTATTGGGCAAGGCCCGCATCCTTCAGGATGGCGCCGATGCGGGCATTTTCATCGGCGATGAAGGTGCCAAATTCTGCGCCAGGCAGGAAGAACTGGTCCCAGCCCTGGGTTTTAAGAACAGTGGTCCATGCTGGACTGTCATTGAGCTGGGCGAAACGATCCACCCAGACGGCGTAGTTATCATCTGGCATGCCGGGGGCACCCAGAATGCCGCGCCAGTTGGCGACTTCGACATCGTAGCCGGCTTCCTTGAACGTCGGGACGTCCAGGCCTTCCTTGCGCTCGGCAGCGGTGACGCCGAGAATGCGGATGCGGCCCTGATCGGCGAACTGCTGGAATTCGGAAATGCCCGAAATGCCGGCAGCCAGCGTGCCGTTGACGACGCCGGTGACGGTTTCAGCGCCGCTGGCCTGGGGGATATAGTTAAGATCGACAACCGGAATGTCTGCGGCCTGCGCCAGCAAAGCCAGAGCGATGTGATCGACGCCACCAGCAGAACCGCCGCCGATGGCATTGGCGCCGGTATCGGCCTTGAGGCCGGCAACAAGTTCTTCAAGGGTTGTGTATGGCGAGTTTTCGGCAACCGCGATGACCAGATACTCAGCCGTCAAACGCGCTACGGGGCGGAAGTCAGCCAGATTGATCGGTGAGCTATTGAGGATGATCGAGCCAACGGTGATGGCACCGAATACCGCCAGCGCATCGGCCTTGCCGGTCTGGGCGCCCTGGAATTCGGCGAGACCGATCGTGCCCCCGGCCCCGCCGGTATTGGTGAAGTTCACGCCTTCGGTAAAAATGCCGGCGTCATTGAGGGCCTGGAAGGCCTGACGGCCCGTGCCGTCCCAGCCGCCGCCGGGATTGGCGGGCAGCATGACATTGACCTGGGCATGGGCCGCACCCGACGCGAGCGACGCGATGACAGCGAGCGGCAGCAGAGCTTTTCTGAAACGCATTGGTTCCTCCTTGAGATGCGATCCGTCAGCACGCTTGTGCGTATTATGTCGACAGAAACGTACGCAAATAGTCATCATACCTGGATTATGATGTCAATAACTCAGAACATGCTGACACATTTGGTTTCGACAGCACGTCGGCGTGTAATTGGGGCTCTGAAGTTTCGCGATGGTCATGGGTCTCCGCCTGCCACATGCGGGCGAATGGCAGGAAGTTTGAATAAGGATTGGGCGAATTGCTGGATTGCCTGGCCCATCATCTGGAACGGCAAGTTAAGCTGAAGGACGAGCGTGTTGAACAGGACCAGATCGCCCACCGTTAAGTCACCGCTGATTACGCGAGGGACCAGCAGCCACAGAGTGATGGCGAATTGCGCGGCGAGCGCGAGGCCAAAGATGAGGCTTAGCGCACCTGGGTCGTTGCATACCGGCTGAAGGCTTCAAGAACCGTGCGCTCCCGGTCGGTGAACTTGCCGATCATCCAGCGGTCAGACTGGAATTGGCGCAGGGTATCCATTGAGGAAATGGCATTGCCGATAAAGCGCGAGCTGGCCTGAGATTGCTCCACAGCCTTGTCCAGATGGGGCCGGGTTATCGTCGCCGCCCGCGTCACAAGCGCAATAGAGATTACGCCATAGCCAAGGACGATAAGCGCTATGTCGAGACTGAGCACGGTTCCGAGCAGACCCAGCGCGAGGATGAGTTGGGCTATGCTGGGGAGCACACCCGCTAAGGCAAATTGCACGACGACATTGAGGGCGCTAGCGCCCTTCTGCTGGGCGCTTTCGATCTCGGCCGGGTTATGGTCGAGGAAGAAGGACGACGTCTTTTCAACCAGCTTGGCGAAGAACGAAGTCGAGGTAACAAAGTTGAGCCTCTCCGACGTCAGGAACGTCAGAAAGCTCGACATGCGCTGCAGCGTGTAGGCGGCGCCCATCAGCGCTGCGTAGGCCATAAATGCCCAGATGAGGCCGGTGGGCACCGACGCAGGGCTGAGCTGATCGATCAGACGAGAGAACAGATTGGGTGCCGCAATGCTGGCGAACGTTCCCAGGATCGTGGTCGCGAGCACCGCAAACAGCACCAGTTTAGCGGTCTTGAGATAGTTGGAGAGAATAGCTCTCAGCGGTGGGGCAATCAGGGCCAGATCAAACGTCACGCAGTTTCCTCTCCGGGTGATCAAGTCAACGAAATGGACTTGCAGCCTTCCGATTTGTCGCGGCCGAAACGCCGCGGTGGGAGCAGCGGCGATGAATTCGCACTCCGCATTGTCAATTCGCGGTCGTTTCACCGAAGTCGAGGTTGGTCGGGCGAGGAAGCACCGGCCCTTTGCGGCTATTGGTTGGCACGCTGGTATCGACCTCGTTCAGGCTGAACCTGCGCGACCAGCACTTACCTGCGCCCTTCAGGAAGAAGCCATAGTGCAGGCTGATCGCGTCAGCTGTTATGTCGGACACCACCGATCTCTCACTCCAGCTCTGTGTTCCGACCAAGGGCCCTTCGGGTCGGCGCAGCTCAAGGTTGTCAAACATAAGCGTCCCGCTGGCACCATCGACCCGGAACCAGATGGTGGCGCCAGTGCCAGCATTCCCGGTCCTCAATTCACCGGCGAGTCGAATCCGTTTGCCCTTGAATGGCTCTGCGTCGACGCTCTGCATCACGGCGCAGAAGTCATCGCCTCGGATTTCGTGCAGCAGTTCTGGCTTGGCAGCGATGAGAACGGTCGAGCCATTCTCCTGATCGATGCCGGTGTCGTAGAGCTGGGGCTTTTGCCTGCCTTGAACCAGCCGTCCGGTAGCGTGTCAAAGCCGGGACTTGCACGCTCGATTTTGGCGCTCAACATGTTCCAGTTGGCCATGCCAAATTGCCA
Organism: Devosia psychrophila; assembly: GCF_000971275.1. GTDB lineage: Bacteria > Pseudomonadota > Alphaproteobacteria > Rhizobiales > Devosiaceae > Devosia > Devosia psychrophila. The sequence goes on from NZ_LAPV01000148.1 coordinate 9,487, forward strand.
GGCAATCAGTTCGAGGCTGTCACTATGAGCAATCTCGATGTTGCGCTCGGCCGAGGCCTGCCGCAGTAATGAGCTTTGCGTCCATGAAACTATGCATGGGTTCGATCCTTCTCTGGGCAGTAGAAAAAATCAGCGCTCGCATTGCTGACGGCCTGCCCAAAAATTGCGGGTCAAACCTGGACTTTATGCATTCACCATTCCCATATGGGCGCGAGCGGCGGGCTGCATAGGTCACTGAGCAAGGCTAAAGTGTTAGTGGAGTTTGTCAACCAATTGGGGTCGCTTGCCGACTGCTTACAATTGGGTTGGATTGCTAAAAGGCAGCTTCTGGAAACGCGATGGCGGAAGCGGACGCCTTAAGCTCCTAAGCCCCCGAAGTTCCATTGCACATATTATGCGCATCCATCCAAATCCTGCTTTGGGCCAATTTCAGGCGACCGTGTTGAGACACAGGTGGCTGTTAGCGCTGGTCACTGTCTCGTTCCCGGCATGGGCAACTCACAGCGCCACCAAGGGGATCCGTTCGCGTGCCATCGACGTCGTAGCCCAAACCAGCTAAAGCAGTGATCACTCGTTCCCTTTCGAAATCTGGACCCGGGGTTATTGTCATGGTCCCGCCGCTCAGGGAAACCCCAACATAGAGTATGCCTGGCAGACGCATAACGGCGTTCTCAATGGCCGGCACGCAGCCGGGGCAGCCGAGTCCCGCCACCGCAAACGTCAGTTTGGCCGAACTCGTCATGTCTCAAAACTCACCTTGCCGGCCATGTCGAGCTCGTAGACGTCGTCACGGAAGCTGACCACCCCATTCCTGTTCGCCCAAGCTGAGATGTAGGTGGTGTGTAGCTCGACGGGATTGCGCACATCGACGTCCTTGCGCTCGCCCGTTGCGAAGACGCCGGCGATCTCGCCTTGCCCCCAGTCACCATTGTCGCGCAACACCCAAGCGACGAAATCTTGCACCTGATCGACACGGACGCAGCCGGACGAATAGAAGCGCGCATTCTCGCCGAACAGCCCCTTGGTCGGAGTGTCGTGCAGATAAACAGCGTGGGGGTTGTTGAAGTTGATCTTCACGTTCCCCATGGAATTCTGCGGCCCCGGGTCTTGGCGGAAGCTGTAGTTGACCGCTTCCTCGGTCTGCCAGTTGATGTCAGTGGACAGCCGCTCTTGGCCACTACCGTCGTAGATCCGTATCCGCTGCTCGGTGAGATAATTCGGGTTCTCGTTCATGTACTTGATGAGATCCCGGCGGATGATGGATACCGGCACGTTCCAGAACGGGTTGAAATTGATCTGATGGATGCGGCTCTTGAGGATGGGCGTCTGCCGGTCGATGCGGCCAACCACTGCCGTGTGCCGGCGTTGGACCGTGCCGCCCTCTACCGTTTCGATAAAGGCTGCCGGGATATTGACGACGACGTAGCGGTCCGCAAGTGCCGGCGCCATGGCCTGTACCCGCAACAGGTTGAGCCTGAGTTGGTGCAGCCTGGTCTCCGCCGGCACGTTGAGCGCGTACCACGTGGCCTCATCGACCTGGCCATTGACCTGCAGGCCATGGCGCGCCTGGAATCGGCGCAGGGCCGCATCGGTCGGTGCATCGAATGCCTGGTCCACGTTTTCGACCATAGGCATGTCGACCGAGGCGAGCAGGCGACGCTTGAGCTGGACTACGCCATCGCGCGAAGCGCCCATGGTCACCCCGTATGTCTCCTGCGGCACCTGCTCCCATCCGCCGTGAGCCACGAACGGCTCATACTGGGCGATCGCCATCTGCAGGTTGTTGACGGTGTCGTAACTGAGGATGGGCTCGACCGTATCGATGGCCTGGATGGCGGCAGCGCTATTGGCTTCGCGCTCGGCGTCGCTCAGCGACGGGCTCTGGTTCATCATGTCCCAGAGCGATTGGGCCCGGGCGCTCTGCATCATGGGTAGCGTGGCCGCGGCGCCTATGGGCAGCAGCCGAAGGAAATCTCTTCTCTTCATGGTTCAATCCAATGCTTCGGTTTCGATCTGAAGCAGGCAAGCGCCTGCGGTGACGAGACTCCGGGGCCACCTTGGGCGGCCACTTTGTCATCGGCGTCAGATCGCGCGCGGAGGACGGTAGAGCTTGGATGGAATGTTGAAGATCGTCGGGTCGAAACGATCCACGACTCCATGAACCGGACAGCTATAGCCTTCCGTGGCCGCCGTGCAGATCGGTGCCGCCAAGCCGACCGACATCGAGCAGCAACTTACGGAGTGCATGGGGTGATCAGCGGCGCAATCTGCGTGGTGCGCATCGACATGGATCGTCGCGGTTGCAAGTTCGGGATACTGGGCGGCAGCGCTCGGCTGATGCAGTGCAAGCATCAGCGCGATCGCAGCGAACGCGACGAATAGAAGTCTAAGATCGAGTTTGATGGCCACCATGATCCTTTCGACTTCGTGGACGACCCCATCGCCGAGCATCTGTATTCTACCGATGAATCCGGCGATAATGGGATGCTTGGAAGAAGATCGCCATGTTGCGACTTGAGCCGACAGACTTCGTTAACCATCGGAATGCGACCATCCGCTTATGACCCGGTATGCGCCTCGCCGCGATTCCCTGCCCCTGCTCATCTCCGTACTGGCGATTGTCCTAGTTATGCTCGCTCCTTCACACGGCTTGCAAAGCTCCCCAAAGAGCCGGGCGGTGATCGTAGTGGAACACATCCATACGACGAATGGGGTTACCGGAGCGTCTCACCTCCATCGAAACTCGTCGCCGCACGACCACTCCCATGCGATCCTCGATCTGCAGGTCGCACCGAGCGCTGTGCCGCTGTGGGCAGGTTTGGAACAGTCCGGTTCCGAAAATGCCGGAATACCCTTTGACTTGACCCGAGCGCCGGACCAGCCACCCAAGGCCTGACCAGCAAGGCCGAGCGGTCTACGCTCTCCTTACCCTGTCATTCCGCCGCCTCGAAAGGCGGCCACTTCGGGTCGTTCCATCATGAAATCATCAGTCTTCACCCCATCAGGGGTGACGAGCGCGCGCTCGTCCCTGCGCAATCAGACCATCCGCCGCAGCCCCTGCGGTTCCATCACCGGTCGCGCCGTCCGGGCCAACGGCCAGCCACCTTGGGGGGCGTCATGCGGTTGATCATCGGAAGCCTTACCGTGCTGGTATGCGTGTTCGGCGGCTACATGGCTCTCGGTGGCAACATCGTCGTACTCTGGCAGCCGTTCGAATTCGTCATCATCCTCGGTGCGGCCGCGGGCGCCTTCATCATCGGCAACACGAAGCCAATATTGACCGGCACCATCGGCACGTTCGGCATCATGCTCAGGGGACCTCGATACAGCAAAGCCGACTTCGTCGAACTGCTCGGCATGCAGTATGCCATGTACAAGCTGGTGCAGTCCAAGGGCGTACTGGCACTCGAGCAGCACATCGAGAACCCCAAGGTCTCGACGCTCTTCAATGCTTTCCCGAGTTTCGCAAAGAACCACCACGCTGTGGAATTCGTGTGCGACTACATGCGGATGGTGACGTTGGGCTCAAACAATGTCCACGAGATGGAAGCGCTCATGGACGAGGAATTGGAAACCCATCACCAAGAGCAGGAAAGGCTTATCCACGCCATCCAATCATTGGCGGACGGGACACCGGCGCTGGGCATCGTCGCGGCGGTCCTCGGGGTCATCAAGACGATGGGGTCCATAAGCGAGCCACCCGAGGTCCTGGGGCACATGATCGGCGGAGCCCTTGTGGGAACCTTCTTTGGCGTGTTCGTAGCCTACGGCTTTTTCGCGCCGATGGGTCAGTCCCTCCGCAACATCTACGAGGCCGAGTCAAAATACTTCCTGTCCCTCAAGGCCGGCCTGATCGCCCACATATCAGGACAACCCCCTGTCATGGCCGTCGAGTTCGCCCGAAAATCCCTCATGAGCGAGGTGAGACCTACCTTCATGGAAATCGAGGCGGCAACGCAGAACCTTCCCGCAACTGCGTGACAAATCGGAGGGGTCGGCCTTCCGATCCCTCTGTCAAATCGTCAGCAATCGTGGCTTGTTGAGGTCATCGAATGGAACCTACCTCCCCACTGAGAGGCACGTTGGCCCGGTCGTCGCCCATGAACTGGCTACATCCGTTCAACACCAAGGCGATGACCACGATTGAAACGGCCTGGAGAAGTCGAATGGGAACGGAAAACCCGCGGTTCGCTTATCGGCAAACATAGGCGCGGAGACGTTAGCAGTTTGTATCTCGGCCGCTGAACCTAATCGTCGTCGAAGTCCTCGGGGATCAGTTCATGCTCTTCCCAGAGCTCTCGGGGTACCTCGTCGCCCAGGTCGAAAGTGAACTCAACCACGCTCTCCAGGTCGGGTCCCGGCGTGCACTCGAAGGTAACGTAGAACCACTTGCGAGCCGCGCGATAGGCGCCGAGCGGTGCCGATAGCTTGCCGTTCGAGATTTCGGTTTCCTCGAAGGCCGACGTGTCGAGGGAGTCGGGAAAACGGCCGGCATTGGCTATCCTGATTTGCTCGAGAGCTTCGATATTGCACAGCTGGACGATCCGCTCATCGGGTGCGAGCAGGGGCAGTGTCTCGCGAACTTGCGCGTTCTCTGGCCGCCGCAACAAGTCGGACGCGTAGAATTCGGTCGCCTCCAGCATTGCCGGTGCGGCAGGCTCCATCGGAGTCGCAGCAGCCGTTGGCGTTGCAGGGGCAGAATCTGGCGACGGCGGGGGTGCCGGAGTTGCGGTTGACGCTGCCGCCATGTCCTCTGGCGACATCCTTGGCTCGGCGTTCGGAACCGGCTCATCCATTGGTGTCACCGGCGTCGCCGCCGGGCGCGGTGCAACGAGTTGCACCTCAATGACATTGATCGGGGGCGCTTGAAGGTGGTCAGAACGCCACAGCATAAAGACAAGGATCAACACGCCGCAATGAGCGACCAATGAGATGATCGGCGCCACGCCCATGCCGCCGGGGATCAACCCGCTCAATGCGGCCCATTTCAGAGGGTTTCTACTCACGGGATAGCGAGAAGGTCTGGCATGAAATCATCCGCCTCCCTGCTCGCCGGCTCTTTCTTCAAAAGCGCTATTGACCTTGCCGCCGTGGGAGGGTGCACACTTAGAACACAGGAGATCATCATGTCCGCTCAAAACACGCGCGACGATCGTGCCCATCACCACTCGCCTCATCACCATGATCAAGACGGTGCTTCTAAGGCCGTAGCTGAAGATCTTATGGTTAAGGACCCTGTTTGCGGCATGTCGGTGAATCCGTCGAAGGCCGAACACAAGGCCACCTTCGGCGGCAAGACCTACTACTTTTGCTCGAAAGGATGCCTTTCCAAGTTCATGGTGAACCCCGAGAGTTATGTGATTGCTGCCGACCCGAAGCCCGCCGAAGCGCCGGCCGGCACCATCTGGACCTGCCCGATGCATCCGGAAATCCGCCGGGACGCGCCGGGATCGTGTCCGATATGTGGCATGGCTCTCGAGCCCGAGATGCCGTCAGCCGATTCAGCGCCAAGTCCCGAACTCGTGGACATGACGAGACGGTTTTGGATCGGCTCCGCTCTGGCGGTGCCGGTGTTCGTGCTCGAAATG
>NZ_LAPV01000149.1 GCF_000971275.1 Devosia psychrophila
CGGTACCCCCACCCAACCTCCCCCGTTGAGGGGGAGGTGTCGCATCGAGAATGCGGCCGACCCGGTGCTCACGCCGCATGACCTACATCCCCCGCAGACCCACCATTCTGTCCCGCACCCCGTGGTGGCTGCTCGCCATCGCCTTGCTGTTCGTGCTCGGCCTCTGGGGCATCACCACGGACGCCGCTTATTCCCAGATCTTCCGCGCCCTCAGCGGCGGCGTCATCACCACGCTTTGGGTCACCATCATCGCCTTCGCCGCCGCCACGGCACTGGGCCTCTTGATCGCCATCGCCCGCACCTCCGGCAATCGCATCCTGCGCGAACTCTCCACCTTCTACGTCGAAATCATCCGCGGCATTCCGGTGCTGGTGTTCCTGTTCTACGTCGCCTTCGTCGGCGCACCCGGCCTCGTCAGCGCCGTCAACTGGTTGCTGCAGCCCATCGACGCCACAATCACCATTCGCCAGTTCGACTTCGTCTGGCGGGCCATCCTCGCGCTCACCGTCTGCTATTCCGCCTTCATCGCCGAAATCTTTCGCGCCGGCATCGAATCCGTCGACAGGGGCCAGATCGAGGCCGCCCGCGCCCTCGGCTTTTCGCGCTGGAAATGCTTCCGCCTCGTCACTTTCCCCCAGGCTTTGCGAAACATCCTGCCGCCGCTGGCCAATGATTTCGTCTCCATGGTCAAGGATTCCGCGCTGGTCTCGGCGCTCGGCGTCCAGGACATCACCCAGCTCGGCAAGGTCTATTCATCCGGCAGCTTCCTGTTCTTTGAAACCTACAATGTCGTGGCCTTCCTCTACCTCACCATGACCATTTCGCTGTCCCTGCTGGTCCGCCTCCTCGAACGCCATCTGCACGAAAATACGCGCTGACTCTTGTGCTGGGGCAGGGCGCGGGCCATCTGTGTTTCGCCATAAGGAGCCCTCGCCCATGAACCGCCTCGCTGCCCTCGCAATGACCGCCGCAGTCGCCGTGACGCTTGCCGCCTGTGGCGATAGCCGCGAGGTCGGCAATGTCGGCGTCGACTGGACCGGCAATGACATTTCCATCGATGCAGTTGCCGATCCCGAAGTGGCCGGCGTCACCTGCCACCTGGCCTATTTCAACCGCTCGTTCATCGACCGCGTCAGCCAGGGCAACTGGTTCGAGGACCCGTCCTATTCGGCGCTCGATTGCTCGGTCACCGGCCCCATCACCATCGGCGATATTCAGACCCGCGCCGGCGGCGAGGAAATATTCAAGCAGGGCCGCTCGCTGATCTGGAAGTCGCTGCGCGTAACCCGCGTCTATGACCAGGCCAACAATTCCCTGATCTACCTGGCCCACGCGCGCGAGATTCAGCAAGGCAGCGGCAAGATGAGCCTCTCGGTCATCCCGCTCAACACCGAGCAGGTCACCTGGACCAACGGCGCTCCCGCCAGTCGCTAAGCTCAAATACTGCGTCATGGCACCCGCGTGGAACGCCATGGCGCATTAACCCCGCAGAATATAAAAGCATTTCGCTCGCCACCGCTTCATAGCGGACCATGGAGCACGATATGCTGGACACAGCGCATTTGGGCTTGGGCCCGAGAAGGAAAAGGCAACAACAATGGCAATTCTGATCGGCGATACCGCCCCGGACTTCACCGTGGATTCCACCGAAGGCCCGATTCACTTCTATGATTACATCGAGGGCTCCTGGGCCGTGCTGTTCAGCCACCCCAAGAACTTCACCCCGGTCTGCACCACAGAGCTGGGTTACACCGCCAAGCTGAAGCCGGAATTCGACAAGCGCGGCGTCAAGGTGCTGGGTCTCAGCGTCGACAAGCTGGAAGATCACGGCGCCTGGGCCAAGGACATCGAGGAAACGCAAGGGTCGGCGCTCAATTTCCCGCTGCTGGCCGATACCAAGGGCGAAGTGGCCCGACTCTATGACATGATCCATCCGAACGCCGACAACACGCTGACCGTCCGTTCGGTTTTCGTCATCGGCCCGGATAAAAAGGTCAAGCTCAAGATCGAATACCCGGCCTCCACCGGCCGCAATTTCGATGAAGTGATCCGCGTCATCGACAGCCTGCAGCTGACCACAAAATACTCGGTCGCTACCCCGGTAAACTGGAAAGATGGCGAAGACGTCATCATCGCCGGCTCGGTCTCCAATGAAGCCGCCAAGGAGAAATTCCCGAACGGCTGGAAGGAACCCAAGCCCTACCTGCGAATTGTTCCCCAGCCCCGCGGGTAACATTCCCGCAAATCGTTTTCTCCCTGACAACTAGGCGGTGGTACCAACCACCGCCTTTTTCTTGGCTTGGAGCAGGTCCCCAGAGCTATGCCCGGCAAGGAAGAATACCCCACCCAACCTCCCCCTGAAAAGGGGAGGAGGCGAGCGAATTGATGCTCGATTCAGTCAAAGGGGTGGAGCGAATTCCTCCCCCTCATCAGGGGGACTTCGAACCGGCCGCAGGCAAAATCACGCCAGCGGCGTTATTTTAGGTGAGAAGGCCGTGAGGGCTACGCCCGAATGACAGGTGGGGGTACCCAAGAAAGACTCTTCCATCCGCCTCCTACCCCGCCGCAAAACTCGAATTGGCGTCCTGCGGCCGGATCATCCCGACCATTCGCCAGGCTGCCGCAAGTGCAAGCGCGGCCACCACTGCCCCCAGCACATAGACCGGAACCGTCGCCAGCTTCACCTCATCCGTCGAAACCGCCGCCGCCATTCCGGCCGCATTGGCCGCTACGCCCGCCAGAGCCGCCCCGATGGCATTGCCGGCAGATTGCGTCGTCGGCATCAGCGCCGACGTCCGGTCGCGCTCCCCGTCGCTCGCCGCTTCCATCATGGTCAGGTTGAGGTAGCCGTTGCAGGTGCCAAAGCCCGATCCGATGATCAATTGGCCCACGATCACCACTGCCACCTGGTCCAGTTGCAACCCGGCCATCACCAGCAACAGCCCGGCGCCGATCATCAGCGGTCCCAGCCGGATCAGCAGTTTGCGCGTCTCCTTGCTGCGCACATTGGCAACCGTGACGGCCGACAGGCTCCACGCCACCGCCAACACCGCCGCCAATGCGCCGGCTGCAGTCGGGCCATAGCCCCACATTTCCTGCACAACCAGCACCAGATAGACCGCCGAGCCGGCGCCCGCCACATTGATCAGAAGCACCATCCACAGCCCGGTCCCCACCACCGAGATCGGCCGGAAAGCATCCGGTGGCATCAGCCGGTCGCGCGCCCGCCCATCCAGCCACACGGCGCCCACCAATAGTGCCGCAGCACCCATCAGCAGCCCCGTTGCCGGCAACGGCTGCGCCACACCCGCAATAGCCACCAGCATGATGCCCGCGCCAATCACCAGCAGCCGCAGCCCGGGAAACGTCACCACGGCCCGGTCAGTCGGCGAATGCGCCGGCACCTTCTCCATCACCATGGCGGCAAAAATCAGCACCAGCGGCACATTGACCAGAAACGCCGCGCGCCATGAAACCAGCTCGGTCAGCAACCCCGCCACCGCCGGGCCGCCAAACGCCGCAATGGCCCAGATCATCGCCTGCAACCCAAACACCTTCGGTACCAGCCGCGACGGAAACAGTTCCGGGATCAGCGCAAAGCAGATGGCGGACACGACACCCTCGCCCAGCCCCTGCAGCGCCCGCCCCACTAGCACCTGTTCCATCGACGTCGCCGACCCGGCCACCACAGTGCCAACCAGAAACACCGCCGCCGAAACCAACAGTGCCGTCCGCGCCCCCAGCCGCTGCTTGAGCAGCGCCGCGCCTGACCCGCCGACAATAGCAAACACCAGGAACAGCGTCAGCGCCCAGGAAATCAGAGCCACCCCGCCCATTTCCCGCACCGCCGTCGGCAGCGAAATCGACGCCAGAAACGCATTGAACGCCAGCAGCGCCACGCCAAGGCAAAGGATCAGCGTCACTGGCGCATAGCGCGGCGTAAAAATCTCAGCCCAGCGGCCCTCGACGGAATCCGACATCGCGCAATCCCTATTTAACAAGCAATGACTTGGTATATCGGTGGGGGTGCGAAATCAATTGCTTATTTCTTGTGCAGCCCTTTCCTTCTCCCTCGGGCTAGACCCGAGGGCCACTATCCCACTCACCGCCGCAGCGACTGACAAACCCCATCTTAACCCCCATCACCCATCCTGCCGCCACCACCGAGGATGCCGACCGTGACCACCGCCCCCGCCACCCGCGGCCCAGACCTTCGTATCGTTGCTGCCGTCTTCCTCGTTGCGGTGGTCATCCTCATCACCCGCACCACTTTTGGCCGCGCCGGACTGCCATTTTTTGCCGATACCGATGACGCCATGCGCATGGTCATGGTGCGCGACTTTATCCACGGCCAAAACTGGTACGACCTTACCGCCCATCGGCTGAACACCCCCTGGGGCGCCGAAATTCACTGGTCGCGGCTGGTGGATCTGCCCATCGCCGTTCTGGTTATGGCGTTCACGCCGCTGCTCGGCCTCGACGCCGCCATGGTCGCCGCCGGCTTCGTCTGGCCCATGCTGCTGTTGGCCATGTTGCTTTGGCTCAGCGCCCTGTTGGCCAATCGCCTCGTCGGCCCCGAAGGTGTGCTGCCCGCCGTCATCCTGCCGGTACTCAGTCCCGCCATCACCGCCGAATTTACCCCCGGCCGCGTCGACCATCATAACGTCATTATCCTGCTGACGCTGGCCATGCTCTGGACTGCCGTCGAAGCGCTGCGCCGTCCGCGCTTCGCCATTCTCTGCGGCTTCTTCGCTGCGACCGCCCTGGCCATCGCCACCGAATCCCTGCCGCCGATCGGCGCCGCCATCGCCGTCATGGGTCTGGCTTGGGTCGTCAACCCGGCCCGCGCCGCCACCATGCGCGCCTTCGGGCTCAGCTTTGCCCTGTCGGCACTGGTTCACCTCGCCATCTTCCGGCCGCCGTCGCGCTGGATGGAAGCGGCCTGCGACGTCATCTCGCCCTTTTATGTCGGCATCGCGCTGGTGGTCGGCGTGGCGTTTGCCCTCGCCAGCCTGTTGCCTCTCCGTGCCCCATGGCAGCGCTTGGCGGTGCTCGCCGCATTGGGCCTCGCCGGTCTGGCAATCATGGTCGCGCTCTATCCGGAATGCCTCAAGGGGCCCTACGGCGGGCTCGATCCATGGCTGCAAGCCAACTGGATCGCCGGCATCATCGAGGCGCGCCCTTGGTTTGCCACCATCGGCGAGTTGCCGGCCTATGCGGTTTCCGTCGGCCTGCCGGCCTTGCTCGCCGTGATCGTCGTCATCGCCCGCCTCTGGTACGTCAGGACAGACCGCGACGAATGGGCGGCTGTGCTGATCTTTCTCCTCGCCACTTCGCTCATCATGCTGATCCAGGTCCGCGGCGCCCGCCTCGCCATCATGCCGGCCATGCCCGCCGCCGCCTGGTTGATCGTGTCGACCCGCGGTCGCTATCTCGCCAATCCGCGCATCCCGCAAATCGCCGGCCTCGTCTTCAGCTGGCTGGCATTTGCCGGCGTGGTCCTGTCATTGCTGGTCACCGCCGTGGTGAATGTGATGCCCGGCACGGCCCAGGCCGTGTCCGAGCTCCGCGCCAATAAGGAACTCTGCTTGGTCCCCTCGGCCTTCGCCGAGCTGGCTGCCATCCCGCCCGAGCGCATCATGTCGCCGGTCGATCTCGGCGCCCACCTGATGCTCTATACCCCGCACGAGGTCGTCTCGGCTCCGTACCATCGCAACCAGCGCGGCGTCCGCGACACCTTCCGCTTCTTCAGCGACCCTATCGCCGAGGCGCGCGCCATTCTGACCGAGCGCGGCATCGGCCTCGTCGTGCTCTGCCCCGCGATGCCCGAAGTCCTCGGCATGAACGACCGCGCCCCCGACAGCTTCGCCAATCTCTACGCCGCGGGAAACCTGCCCGACTGGCTCGTCGACGTCAGCCTGCCCGACAGCCCGCTACAGGTGTTCTCGGTTTTGCCGGAGTAAGAATGCCCGTACCTGGCGCCCCTTGAAAAGGGGGAGGAATTTGGCCGGTGGGTGAGGTGAGATAGTGGCTCGTACTCGATAGAGTCCCTCCTCCTCATCAGGGGGAGGCTAGGGGGGGTGCTTTCTAAGAAGCAAACACTTCCTTCCTGCCTCGGGCTCGACCCGAGGCCACTGCCAACCCAGTGGTTTGGCGAAACTGCGCAGTCACTCCCTACAACCCCAGCTCCGCCCTAACCGTCTTGCTCAGCTTCCCCGCGATGATCCGATACGCCTCCCGCACATAGGCTTCCACCTCGTCGCCTCTCAGCGGACTCTCCACCGAAATCGCCACCCATCCCGCCCGCGCAAAATACGGCGCCGGCCGCACGCCATCCAATTCCGTCAGCAGCTCAAACGCCATTTCGGAAACCTTGAGCCAAACTTCGCCGGGATCGCGATCGAGCAGCGCAAAAATCTTGCCGCCGACTTTGGCAACGGAGTCATCGCGCCACTGCCGCACCAAAGTCGTCTTCGGCAGCGTCAGAACAAACGCCTCAAAGCCGTCGCGTCGCATGATGTCAGGATAGGGTGAGCTCAATGTGAACACTCTGCTAACGAAAAAACGCCGATCCGTGACTGGACCGGCGTTCATAATCAGTTATTTTCGTTCAGAAACGACTATTCTGCAGCGACGCCGACCCCGATCGGGCAGCTCACCCCAGTGCCCTGCAAACCGCAGTAACCGCGCGGATTTTTCGCCAGGTACTGCTGGTGATAAGTCTCGGCATAAAAGAACTCGGCGGCCGGGGATATCTCGGTGGTGATATGTCCGAGGCCCTGCTTACGGAGCGCTGCCTGATAGGCCTCGCGGCTCTGCTCGACCACGGCCGCCTGTTCGGGCGTCGTGGTATAGATAGCCGAGCGGTACTGCGTGCCGACGTCATTGCCCTGGCGCATGCCTTCGGTCGGATTATGCTCTTCCCAGAAGGTCTTCAGCAGCTTTTCGAGGCTGGTCTGGCTCGAGTCATAGACCACCTTGACCGCTTCGGTATGGCCGGTCTGGCCTGAGCAGACTTCGTCGTAGCTCGGGTTCGGCGTCGAGCCGCCCTGGTAGCCAACGGCGGTCACGATGACGCCCGGCAGCTCCCAGAACAGGCGCTCTGCGCCCCAGAAGCAGCCAAGGCCGAAATAGATTGTCTCGGCGCCGGCGGGGTAGGGCCCCGTGAGGCTCTGGCCGTTGACGAAATGCTCGCTGGTCACGCTCATCGCATTGCTGCGGCCCGGCAAGGCCTGGGCAGAGGTCGGAACCATGGTGGGTTTGGATTTGAAGAACATGAGTTTTTCTTCCTTTCAGCCCGTCATTCGTACTGACAGGCTCGGTGGTTACACGTCGCGTCTAGATCTGGTCGGCCCGCAGGAACCGCTCGCGGCGTGGCGCGCGACCCAGCAGGGCGAGCAGGATGCCCGGCACGCCAAACACAGCAAAGGCCGGATAGTCCAGCACGGCCTTCAGCGCCACATCGAGCAATTGGGCAAAGAACCGGCTGTCGAAAAATCCTTCGACGGCGTCAAGGCTCGGCGGGTGCACCGATGTCCAAAGATCCGCCAGACTTGTAAACATCAGCGCATTGGCGCCCAGCGATTTGGTGCCGTCGACAACCAGCAGGACCAGCGCCAGACCGATCAGCCAAGTGCCGGCAATTCTCAGGATAAGCCGCATTCTATTTCCCTGTGCCTCAGGGGATAAGTTGGGGTTGGCCCACCCGTTCCACCCCGTGCACAAGTTCTTTTGTGACACGCACGAGGGTCCACTCACAAGGTGGTAACCCTTTGCCGCAAAAAACAATCGTCATCAAGACGTCGTGCTCCCTTGCGCCGGGGGCGATGATAAGTATATTGCGCCTCGCTCACGTCGGCCAACCAGCCGGCCCCTCCGGCGTTTCCAGCCCGGGGATAGAGCACTGCGGAGAGATGGCCGAGTGGTCGAAGGCGCACGCCTGGAAAGTGTGTAGGCGGGGAACCGTCTCAAGGGTTCGAATCCCTTTCTCTCCGCCACTTACCCTTGTGCTGCGGGGCTCGCAGCGCTGTCACTGCAGTCCAACACCCGGTTTGACTCCCGCATTGTCCGACATAGCGCCGACTTGCATAATGCGGATCGCTCCAGTCTAAGAGAGGAGCGATCCTTTCAAGCTAACAAGCAGTCGTCTACGCTGTCCAAGTAGCGGACAGCGTCTCAGCCTGCTCCAGTACAGTCTGCGTGGCCTTTTCCTGCTTGCCCGGTGGGTAACCATGCTTTCTCAGGATGCGCTTCACGAGCACACGCAAATTTGCCCGCACGTTTTCGCGCACCGTCCAGTCGATAGTGACATTGGCGCGGACGGTCTTTACCAACTCCCGCGCGATGGCTCTGAGCGCCTCATCCCCCAAGATCGTCACAGCGCTATCGTCAGTCTCCAGCGCGTCGTAGAAGGCGACCTCGTCGTCGCTGAGGCCCATCTCCTCGCCACGTTTTGATGCCTCTCGCATGACCTTGGCGAGTTGAACAAGTTCCTCAATCACCTTGGCAGTCTCGATTGCGCGATTCTGGTAGCGTCGCAGAGATTGTTCTAGCATCTCGGAAAAAGAGCGTGCCTGGACGACATTGCGGCGTTCACGCGTCTTGATCTCGCTCTTCAGCAGTCGTTCGAGCAGTTCGACGGCAAGATTGCGTTGCGGCATGCCACGCACCTCGGCCAAAAACTCGTCCGAGAGAATGGAGATGTCCGGCTTCTTCAGCCCTGCTGCGGCGAAAATATCGATGACCTCGTCCGACAGCATTGCATTGGACACTATCTGCCGTATGGCATGATCGAGATCCTCATCCGAGCGCTGCCCCTCGCCGGTCGTCTTCACAAGAGCTGATCGAACAGCCTGGAAGAAATGCGTGGGCACGGGCTCATGCAGGCGATTGCCCGCGTAAACCGCGTCTTCCGGGACAAGCCGGGGGGCCTTGTAGTCGACTATCTCGGGCTCGCTGACGAATTACGGCAGGCGCTGGCGCTTTACACCGATGCGGGTGGAACTGGCCGGGCTGCGATCGACCAAGCAGACGCGATCGCCCTGATGCGCGAAAAATACGAGGTCTGCCTCGGTCTGTTCCACGGCTTCGACTGGTCGCACTGGACAGAAGGGACGGCTGGACAAAAGCTTTCGCTGCTTCCGCCGGCGCAGGAACACATACTGGCGCAGGAGGATGGCAAGAGCCGCTTCACACGAGCCGTGACCGAATTGTCTCAAGCGTTCGCCCTTGCGGTTCCTGCTGATGCCGCCATTGAGATCCGTGACGATGTGGGTTGGCTTGTCGAGATACATGGTATGCAGGCTCGGAGCGTCGAAGCCGGTAAGCCACATATCGCGAACGATCACGACTTTGAATGGGTCGGAGGCATCGCGAAACCGATCCGCAAGCTTTTCGCGACGCGCTTTGTTGCGGATAAGCACTCGTGTCTGGTCATTGATGAGCTGGGAAAAACTAATCCGATTCTCCATCACACGGCCTCCGCCGCAATCAGAAATTTGGTCAGCGTCTTGCAGATCGCATCGAGGTAGGCCTCGGCATCTTCCGCTCCCCAGAAGGTCACATTGCCCACCATGCTGCTGTAGCATTTGAGGAAGACGTTACGCGTACAAAGCGGCACGAAGGTGCCGGCCTGATCGTTCTTCAGCAGGATGTTGCGTTTGACCGCAAAGACCGAGTTCTTATAGGCCCGGTTGGTGCTGCTATCGAGCAGGGTTAGGTTCGACAACCCATCGCCGCCACCCTCGCTGGCCTCGTTGAAAAAGGACAGGATTTGACTATCGATCGTTTCAAAGCTCATGTCCTTGCTCTTGCTGGTGGCCATTTCGAGATAGGCGTCGATGACGCTCAAAAGGGCAGCAGCTTCAGGCCGCTTGTCGGTCTTGAGATAGGCGCTGCAATGGCTCAGCCAGGCACTTTGGGCGCGTGGGTCATCGGGGCGACTGTCGCTAACCGAGCGGATGTGCTCCACGTCCCAGATCTCTTTCTTGAAACTGTCGAACTGGAAGCGAATGTTGGAATTGGAGTTTTCCAGTAATGTCGCCATGTTGAATAACAGCAGAAGCTTGCGCACCTTTTCCAGATTGCCGTAGCTGGCTTCATTGCTTTGCTGCTCTACCATCGCGCCGATTTCTGCGGCCGGCATAGGATTCACACCGAAAGCGATGCGCAGTACGTGGTCGCGCAAGCTAGCCTTGAACGCCGCTTTGGATAGCTGCGCGCTATGCTCCAGCAAGTTGCCGATCGTGGATTCATTGCGCGGCGTGTGATGCAGGATGAAGCCGATTACATGATACAGGTACCGGTCCTCGTACCACTCTTCGAGCGCTTGGAAGATGTCGTTGACGCTTTTCCAGGTCTGCTCGGTATTGCCCTCGTGCTTCATCGCCATGGCGAAGTGGGTGAAGGCCGCGTGATCGTCGCCGGCATCACCGCGATCCCAGAGTTTGGCGGCCAGATTAAAGATCAGCGTGATCCGGTTGACCGCTTCCCCTGAGCTCTGCAGAAAATACCAGAAGGCATTGTCCTGAAGGCTGTGCTCGATCCTGTCCCACTGAAAGGCGATGCGCATGCCAAGCGCACCGCTCGCGTCATCCTTTGCAGCGGATCGCAGAAACAGAGCGCGGACCAACTCGGACTCGGTCAAAGGAATCTTGCCCATATTGAGCCGGGTGAAAGCTGCGATGGCATCCTCCTCCGGTGGCAACTCATACCAGATCACCCGGACTTCAGGGCTGACCCCATCGCTATTTAGCAGGTGTTGAATCAGCTTGAGCGACTGTCCCGGATTGTCTTTGCTCCAGTCCTTTACGGCTCTGCGCGCTTCGAAAATATGAAAGAAGTCGACGTTATTGTCTGCCTTGGCCTCGTCCATGCTGCGCAGGAAATCGGCGTCTCGCATTCGGGTCTCGTAGTCGATCTCGAAATTGGCGTGCCCGAGCTCCGTCACCCAATTTTCGAGGCATGCGAGGATGACGTAGATGGTGGTCAGCCGTTGCTGGCCGTCGACGACTTCATAGCCGCCATCCTCCATCTTCTTTACCACCAGCGGCTGCAAGCAATAGAATTGTCCGGCCGGTCGACCCAGGCTATCCCTCAGGAAGTCCCGGATGTCGTCCAGCAACTGGAAGACTTGCGTCCTGGTCCAACGGTAACCGCGCTGATAAGCTGGAATCCAATATTTCGCCGGGCCTCCATGCTCGTCGGTCAACAGGCGCGCAACGGATCGCAGTTCGATAGCTGCACTGGCATGAGGCATCTGACTCTCCGGACGGTTATTTCGCACTATGCGGGGTCTAAGCCGAAGCGGCGAGGATTGATACTTGGCTTAGCGGCAACTTCTCGGGCGAGCATCAGAACCAGCAATTCAGGCTAGACTACCCTCAAAATCCTAGCCTTGCGCGCGGTAACAACGCAAACCGGCCGGCGTCAGTAGATCGATCCACAAAACACTGAACGGGGCAGCACAGCCAAGGGTCTGGGCAAAGCTGCGTGACCCGGCAGCGCTCGATCGTGCCATTGAGACCATGGGCCGGCGCAGAGGCGGAGCGTCTGTCCAGGACCAGTGATCGCCTGCATGGCGCTCGATACGAAGCGGTTTACGTTTCGAGGTGGACTTGAGGCGCTTCGCGACTTTCAGACCCTCGTGGCTCAGCCCGATCCGCAGATCGCGATCGGTTCGGCCATTGAACAGGCTGTGACGGAGGCAACAGCTTGAGCAGCCCTGCAATGTTTCATGCACTGTGCGGGCCTCCATCGCAGCGTTCGTTTGGGGACTGGGTGGTCGAGCTGGAAAATACATCCTCAACGCGAAAAATTAGGGGGCGGGAGGCTGAACTGGCCCTTTATGAAGGGTTCTGACCTGAAAATTTTATTCAGGAGGTCTCAAGTGCCTAAAGAACACCGCATAATGCCAGCCGTTGCTGACCCCATTTTGATGAGTTCGCTCGTTGTGTCTCGCGATTTCGATCTGGGTACTTACAATCTACCCCCACACCCTCCAATGCCCCTTAAAGACGAACACTCTAGCGTTCTCCAGCTGCTGGCTGGCGAATTTGAGCAGCAGGTTAGAGCCATTTGGGCGGGAAACAAGCTAAGCGAGTATCTCTGTGCAACAGACGCAAGGCGTCACGTTTGGCACTCATGGTTGTCAGGTCCGCTCAACAACTCTCTTGACCGGAATCGCAGCAGCATGGCCTTGGCACACAAGCTGCTCACCTACACGCGTGGCCGCGACTTAATTTTTCATGCGTACGGCATCGTTCCACAAGGCGTCATGCGGGCGCTTGCAAAGCTCGGTGCGGTTGCCCGATCTGCCGATGTTTATAAATGCTTGATTAAGGTGCTGCTGGCCAACGATAAAGCCGTCGCCAAGCTAATGCATCACGTTCCCCGCATCGAAGACGAGACTATTCGTGGGCTGGCCATGCTGCCGCCGGGCATGACAACAAAATCGACCCTGGACTTGTTCCGCAGTGGGCGTGTTCCCGGTCAAGCACTAGGCTATTTTTGCTGGACTTTGCGGCGGCTTGAGCAGCTTGCAGGGGCCGAGGTCATTGCTCAAATCCTACAAGCACCTGTACCACTAGTCGAAATGCGGAGGGTTGTGCTCGCAATGGCGTTTCCTGAGGCTCCTTGGCCCGGAACGACTGAACTAAAACCATTAAGAAGCGAATCCGCGCTCTACGAGGCCGCCGCGATGTTCAACAACTGCTTGACTGGATCAAGGGTCCGCAGTGACGCTGTTTTAAAGGTGCTGAGCGGTCGGTGCTACTTTTATCTTTGGGAGGGCGAGGAGCGCGCTTTGCTTAGGTTCGAGCCATTGGGCACAGTCGGCTGGTATCTTGAAGAAATACGGGGGGTACAGAACCGTTCACTCTCACCCAAGACCTCGGCAGAGATCGCATCCACTTTAACAGAAAGCGCAATACTGGCTCCAGTGTCATCAGAAGATTGGGTGCTTTCGACTGGAGAACCATACTGGGATTTTGATTAACTGCTGTAGGAAATCGGGTTTCTGAGGCCACCCCAACCCGGTGGAAATTTGGAGCTGGAGTCAAGGCCTAAGTTATTTACGAGGCCTGACGTTGAGTTCAGGGGAAGGTGTGCGCTTGGTCGCAGGCTCAGCTTTTGCCTTCATGTCAGGCAAATTTATAGCACGAGGCACCAATTTCATTGTCGCTTGACCCGGCCCCCATCCGCCAAGGCGCGACGCGCGTCCCGTGCTTTGTCCCGAGCTTCCTCGAGAGTAAAGTCTGCAACGCTGCCCAACCCGGTAATCCCCCCGTTTTTAACGGGGCTCTTCGGTAGAATTTACGCAGCCATTGCCAATTTCTGGGCGGGTGTTATGCCGCCGATGCCCATATTGGGCCGCTCATTGTTATAGGTCCATAGCCATTGCGTGGCGAACTCCTGGGCCTGCTGGATGGTTTCGATGATGTATTGGTCGAGCCATTCGTGCCTGACCGTGCGGTTGTAGCGTTCCACATAGGCGTTCTGCTGGGGCTTGCCGGGCTGGATGTGACGCAAGGCAATGCCTTGGCTTTGCGCCCACGCCATGAGTTTGCCACTGACATATTCCGGGCCGTTGTCGACCCTGATTGCCAATGGCTTGCCGCGCCATTCGATGATCTGGTTCAGACTACGAATGACCCGTTCGGCGGGGAGCGAGAAATCCACCTCGATGCCCAATCCCTCGCGGTTGAAGTCGTCGATGACATTGAGGAGCCGGAACTGTCGGCCGTCTCCCAAATGGTCCGCCATAAAGTCCATGGACCAGACCATGTTTGGCGCAGCGGGCACCGCCAAAGCATCCGGTTTGTCTCGCTTCAACCGCCTGCGCGGCTTGATCCTGAGGTTCAGCTCCAGCTCACGGTAGATGCGGTAAACGCGCTTGTGGTTCCAGACATGTCCCCGCACGTTACGCAGATACAGGAA
>NZ_LAPV01000015.1 GCF_000971275.1 Devosia psychrophila
AGATAAGCGTTGCGATTTCGCGGGTGTTCAGCTCCATCGAGTAACGCTAATGCCCCTGTCACCGAACTCAAAGCGCACCAGTCGCAACCTTCGGAAAGTCATTTGGATCGAAGAATGGGTCCTTATCCCAATTCATCTCGATCGCCATGATTTCACGTAGCAGGACCGCTTCCCAATGTTGTAGGAAGCCGTCCGATGCGGCGAAGTCAGGCACCAGAATTTCCATTCTGAGACCGACCCTGTCGTAGCTCTTTTGCTTGCCGAACGCCGTCTGGCTGGAAATACCGAAACGGAAGAGATCGCCCGAGGGATCGATAGCGTGAAACGCCTCAATCAGCCTCACGGTCTGAGCTAATCGGGCGTCTTCACGAAACCGGTAACCAGACTGGCCGAGCCAATCCCTGCAATGTGTCCAGATGGCCTTCAGGTCGTGAGAATAGAGCAGCCTAGTTTCTATCTTCCCGCTTTTTTGACCGACCATGTCGAGCAACGCCTTCAGGCGAAGCTCCAGCGTCTGGCGCACCAAGTGGGCAAGTGGCGCAGTCCAGTTTCCCATTCCGTTCTTCTGATAGGTTTCAATGACCAGGTCGGCGGCAATCTGGAAGTCGAGGGCCAATTCGGCATAGCTGCATTGGCCGTTGTGGTTCTCGACGTAATAGATGCCGGAGACGGTGTTAGCGCTTTCGGCGGTGGCACCAGTCCAAATCTCATGATGGAAGCGCGGATCTTCTGCGGGAGGTTTCTGTTTCATCAGATTGCCTAAGCTGATAGCGGAAGGGAGGGCGCCGCCCTCCTGCTCCCCGTTAAGGAGAGGTTACGGCCATCGAAAACGCAAGCAGGCGTTTGCGCACGGTCAGCCGAGTGTATGCCGATCGCCGTGTTGTCTGCGTTACCGACTGCCCTAGACCAGACCGCCTGAACCCACCCCGCTTGGGACGCCTTTGGCCTTGATTCCTCTTTCGGGAGTTCGCAGTCGCGGCTTGAACAACGGAGATGGGGCGCCTAGCCGACAGCGCCTTCACTGGCTCCGGCGAAGCCGATCAGGTCAGATCTCCATGGCTTCGGACAAAGAGGCCTCATGGAGTATGAAGCGGGCATACGAGGTTACTAACAGCCCCCTCAGATGGTGCGCAAGGGCGGCAAAACCTCGTTATAAGTGTGCGCCGCTGCCCGGCAGTGGTGCTCAAAATATAAGGTCAGCTCTGCGCTTGACGAAGGAAGTGGGCGAAAGACCTGCAGCGGATCGCTTACTTCTTGGGTGGTCAGGTGCTGGTGATAAAAAAAGACCGCGCGCTCAGCGATGTCGAGCATGGGTATGTCCATCACGTTGTCAGAATCTAGGTGAGCGACAAACTTGTCGCGATATCGCCGAACCGAGGTCACGTAATCGGAATAGGCCGCTTCCTCCATTCCCAGTCGAGCGAGCAAAGACGGCTTGAAGGCGTCAAGGTCAGCGACAATCCTTGACCAGTGGTGTTTGTCGGCACGGTCTGCAAAAAGCTTACACCACTCTAAGACGGCGATATCGGTGCAGTTTCCTCCCTGAGTGATCCAAAAATCTCTGGTCCAATCCATCGGGATACGGGCGTGCACGTCCTTAAATGCTCGCAGATAGGCCAGGTTTCGCAGGAAACTGGCCATCAAAAGGGCCACGCGCCTAAACCTCTCAGTACGGTTCATCTCTTGCTCCCAAGGGCGGCGGATGTCCTCATCCTTGGCCGACTTCGCTTTTTTGCCTGATCCAAGAAGGGCGCTACCAGTCTTGCGACAAAAGAGAAAGAACCGAGAGTCTAGCGGCGGGGGGACGTAGTGGCAGCTCTCAGGGATAGGCAACGCCGGATGAGCGACGGGATTGGGGCGCGAAGCGGTCGCTGGATTCGCATAATATGCGGACTGGAACAGTGGAATAGTTGCTCGACGTGGACGTCCGCAACCGACCCGAAGTGGCCAGTCAGGTTCCGACCCATATCCGCCGTTCAAGGCCAACTCTTCGACACCCAA
>NZ_LAPV01000150.1 GCF_000971275.1 Devosia psychrophila
GCCCCTGTTCGAGGCACGCACTCGATCACCCCAAAACAGCAAAACCCATAGCGCAACACCTGCGGACCACGGGTTCCTGCATGAGAGGCTTTCGTACGCCAAGAGGCACCCGAAACCCTTCACCATTTCTGCCATTGAGGCTGCCTCCTGAATATCTCGAAAGCTGACGTCCGGTTGTAAGGTCGCGACATCGAGCAAGAGGGGGACTGCCGCCCGTCCGAATTCGGATTGTAGTTATTCCTCGTCGCGGGTGTTCCGCCTTCCAGGTCATCACCACCAGTCCATCCAAGAACCGCACCCATCCATAGTCGGAATTGGCACCGGCACGGTCATGTCATTTTAGTCTAGGTGCTGAAGCAGCCCCATCCAGTGCCGGAGCTCCCTTAACTTTTTCCTGGATCGCCAACGGAAACATCGGCAACGGGAACGCCTACCGCGCGCCTCCGTTATCCTGCTGTCGTCCAGTTGCGGACAAGAAAAAGCGTCAGATGACCAGTAATTTACCTAAATCTCGCCCAGGCGCGACACACGGCTTGGCCATCCATGCCGGTTCGGAGTCCCTGTGGTCGGTAGAAAGGGCCGCGTCACCGCTGATCGGCACCGCCATTCACAACGGCCATGCCCTGCGCGATGAGGTGTCGTCCGTCATGGCGCTCGATGGCGCACAGCGCCTACGCGAAGAGGATCCTTTCACCGAATATACCATTCGTGACGTTCCCAATCGCGTGGTCTTTCATCGCTCGCGCTTCGAGATCGATCTCAACCGCGATGCGCCCGGTGCAGTCTATCTGCGTCCCGATCAGGCCTGGGGCTTGAAGGTCTGGTCGTCGCAGCCCGAAGGCGCGCTGGTCGGGCGCTCGCTCGATGTGCACGCGGCCTATTACGCCATGCTGCAGCAATTGCTGTCCGGCATTGCCGACGAATACGGCCAGTTCGTGCTGCTCGACATCCACAGCTACAACCACCGTCGCGACGGTCCCGGTGCCGCCCCGACGCCTGAAGACAAAGCGCCAAAGATCAATATCGGTACATTTTCGATGGACCGCGAACGGTGGGCCCATGTGGTCGATCCGTTCATCGAAAGCCTGCGCAGTTATTCCCTGCGCGGCAAGTCGATGGATGTGCGCGAGAATATCGCCTTCCAGGGGCGCGGCGAGCAGACGCGCTTCGTGCATGCCAATTTTGCGGCCACCGGCTGCGCGATCGCTATCGAGTTCAAGAAGTTCTTCATGGACGAATGGACCGGGGAACCCGATGCCGAAGCGCTGCAGGCGCTGCGTGCGATGATCACAGGTTCATTGCCCGTGCTCCTCAATGGCCTCAAGGCAACTGCATGACTGAGGTCGACGAAAAACTGCTGGCCGAGTTTGGCAAGGCGCTTGCCGCAGGAGAGCCCATTCGCCGCGATTTCGGTCGGGGTGAGCGGCTACATATCGACCGGCCCTTGCCCTTCCTGATCGTCCAGGTCGGCCGGCGACGGGAGGCGGCTGCGCGGGAGATCGTCGCGGCCAACTCGTCCTATCTGCTGGTCCGCAATCTCGGCACGGCCAAGGCGGTAATCAAACTGGTTGCCGCCGCTATGACCGAAAGATTTGGCGCATTCATCTTGCTTGATGTAGGGGAACTTGAACGTGACCGACTGGCCAGCGACGCCGACTACCTGCCACCCTTCGAAATGAGCTTGTCAGCAGCCGGGGGCGATGCCGCCAACCAGGCGCTCCTGGCCTTCGCTTCGGCTACCGAGCAAACAAAGACCAAATACCGCGCACCCCAGATCGCCCGGCCCAAAACCGTGGACGATCCCGCCGCCAAGCTGGCCCGTCTGCTGCCAGGGCTGGCTTCATTGACCATTCGCTTCGCGCCCATTTATCGGGTGCCCGAATCCGACGCCTTCTATCCCGAACTGTTCGAGCGCGTCGTTGCCAATATCGTCGACGCCGGCCTGCAAGCCGTCGCCAGTTTTGCCGATACCACCGGCAGTCTGGCGCTGTCCTCGCATCGGGCACTGGGCCGGCGTGCTTTTGTTGACGCTGTTACGCGGGCAGATCGGGCGATCGACGAGGTTGCTCAGTCATTCGATTTCCTGCTGGCGGTGACCCCAATCAATGCGCAGGCGGCATGGGGCGAATTCAAGCAGAGTGGCTGCGAAATGGCGCCGCGCTTTCTCTATCGGCCACTGTCCGTCGATGTCGCGCAGCAGAAGAAGGCGCTCTTTTCCGTTGCCCTCGATCACTTCGAGGACCCGGTACTGACAACACTCTACCGGGAGAAGCAGCAGGAACTTGACGTGCAACTGTCGCTGCTTGCGGCGCGAGAGACCCCGCGCTACGTGGAATTCGGCAGGGCGCTCTACGGGAACGTCGAAGCAGGATTGCTCAAGAACGCCACCGCCATTCTGGCCGAAACCAAGGCCGGTCGGGGCAAGGGCAAAAGCGACGACGCTGACGTCGCTTTTGTCGAAGGTCGGGCGCGCGCCATGATCAGTGCCTATGCCGGTGCCTATGAGGGCTTTTCGGCCCGCGTCGAGTTGCGCGACGACCTGCCATCGGGCGTCATGGTGTCGGGCGGGCGGTTGCTGATCTCGCGCAATACCACCATGGCACGCGACCGGGTCGAGGCCCTGCTCAGCCACGAAGTGGGTGTGCATCTGCTGACCTATTTCAACGGCTCGGCGCAGGGCTTGCGTCTGTTCCGTTCCGGCCTTGCAGGCTGCGAGGGCGTGCAAGAAGGGCTGGCCGTTCTGTCCGAATACCTCGTTGGCGGCATGACGGTGGCAAGGCTGCGCTTGATTGCGGCTCGCGTCGTTGCCTGTGCGGACATGCTCGAGGGCGCCGGATTTGTCGAATGCCATCGCCGGCTGGTGCTCGACTTCGGATTCACCGAACTGGCTGCGTTCAACCTCGCTTTGCGCGTCTATCGCGGTGGCGGCCTGACCAAGGACGCCATCTACCTGCGCGGCTTGCTCGAAGTGCTGGCCCATCTGCGCGCCGGCGGCTCGCTCGATCCGTTCTGGATGGGCAAGATCGCCGCCAGCCACTTCGGCGTCATGCAAGAACTGAGCACCCGCGGACTGCTCAAGGCGCCGCGGCTGCTGCCGCAATTTCTGTCTCATCCACAGGCCGCGGAGCGGCTCAGGGCAGCTTATGCCGGCATAACTCCCATTCAGATGTCAGCCAACTAGGAGCGTCACCTATGCGCATCGCGTTTTTTGTCAATTCAATCGAAGGCGAAACGCCGAACTACTCGACTACCCACCTGGCGCTGGCGGCGCTTAATCGCGGGCACGACATCTGCTACCTGACCCCATCCGACTTCGTGCTGCGGCCCGATGACAGTCTGGTCGCGCGGGCGCTGACCCTTCCGGCCAGCAACTACAAGAAGGCCGAAACGCTGTTCAAGGACTTGCAGGGCGACGGCGCCAGCGTTGAAACCCTCAATGTCGCCGAGATCGATGTGCTGCTGCTGCGCAACGATCCCTCCGAGGACGCTACCGGCCGCCCGTGGGCAGCTCATGTCGGCACCGTGTTTGGCCGCCTGGCAGCGGCGCGTGGCGTGATCGTGCTCAACGACCCCGATGGCCTTACCCGCGCACAGAATAAGCTCTATTTCCAGGATTTTCCGGCATCCGTTCGGCCCGAAACGCTTATTGCCAAAAGCATCGAGGAAATCCGCAAATTCATCGACCAGCAGAAGAAGGGCGTTATCCTCAAGCCCCTGCAGGGATCAGGCGGCAAAAACGTCTTCAAGATCGCGTCGGCCAGGGACGCCAATATCAAACAGATTTTCGAGGCGGTCAGCGAGGAAGGTTACCTCATCGCCCAGAGCTTCATGCCCGAGGCATCGCAGGGCGATGTGCGCTTTTTCCTGATGAACGGCCAGCCACTGCAGCGGGACGGAAAATATGCCGCCTTCCGCCGCGCCCCGGCGGAGGGAGAAATCCGCTCCAACATCCACGCTGGCGGCAGCGCCGTGGCCATCGAGGTCACCGACACCATGCTGACCATTGCCGAAACGGTGCGTCCCAAGTTGATCCAGGACGGTATGTTTCTTGTAGGCCTCGATATCGTCGGGGACAAATTGCTCGAGATCAACGTCTTCACCCCCGGCGGCCTCAACAACCTGTCGCAGATGTATGGCGTCGACTTTGCGCTAAGCGTCATCGAGGCGTTGGAGCGTAAGGTGGATATCAGGAAGGGCTATGGCGGGACCCTGAGCAACCGTGAACTGGCGACCTTCTAGCCAGGCCGCCTAGGGTTCTTGCAGTCTGCACCGTCTCAGGTGTTGAGATCGATCTAGCGATGGTCCTGAACCGGTAAGGGCTACTGTAGCGCACTCTTAGTGTGGCGATAGCGAGGGCCGGGTTGACCAGCACGATATGTCCGCTCTCTTTCCAAAACTAACTTAAAGCTGACGGACCGCTACCGGCCCCAAATCAGTCGTGGCGCAGGCCTCGATAGCTCTTCCCCAAACTAAGGCGTGGCTCGGTCGGACCCAGGGCATAATCCGCTCGATCATACCAAGTGCGGGTTTAAACTTTTGGGTGATTTGCGTCTGATCCATGCTGCTAATAGTTGAAACTATTGTTGTGCAGACACGAAATCGCACGGCCTTTCACGCCGGAGGTCACGGGTTCGAGTCCCGTCTCTCGCGCCACCCTTTCGTAGGGTTTGGCGCAAAGTGGCTTGGAAGTTTCAACTTCCCACAATGCCGAATTTCAACATATTGAACTCCATCTGTTCCGACGCTGGCCGGCTACGGCCGATCTTTCGCGCCAGATCCGCCTCGCGGACCGCCGCGATGTTGACCGGCATATAGGTCTTCTGCAGCTTCCTGTTCTGATCGATAGAGTTGGCCATCTTGGCCGCGATCGACTCGACCGAAGCGCCGCCGGCGTTTGCCTCGACAGCGCTGGTGCGGCGCATGTCCATCAGCGTCCGCGTCTCGCCCTTTCCAAACACATGGCGGCGGAAATCGGCGAAGTCGTCGACGAGCGAATCCTCGGTGTAGGACGCCGGGCCGCGCGGCCGCCCGCCCTTGCCCAAGGGCGTAAAGCCGCGCGTCCAGAACATCGGCGCGTCGTCTGCAGCGCAAAGGTCACGCCACATACAACTCGACCAAGCTTTTGGTACGCTTGGAAAGGATGCCGAAGGCGGCCTCGCTGGTCTTGGTGCGCTGAATGGCGAAAGCCATGCCGCTGTCGCTGGTAACCACCTGGCCCGGCGTGAGGGTCCGGGAATCGACCGGCGAAAACTGAGTGTCCCAGGCGACTGCAATGATGCACGCCAGACCGCCAAATCCGGCCCCGTAGCGCCCCTTTGACCATCCGGATAACCTCACCTCACGCCACGTCTCCGTGCGTCCTGCAACGCCCTCTTTGCGGATTGCCAACGATGGGTCGTGATTGGGGATGCAGAGTTTCATACTGGCCAGTACGCGGTACAGCGAACACCAAGTTTTCATCGCCCGTCCTGCTTCGCCTGGGCCCTTCCATCGCACTATTGTGCGGGTACTGGCGCGCAAGCCCAGCGCCTGGCGCAATGGCGCCCCCTTCAAGGACTGAGTGTTGTGCCGGCCAGCATCGAGAATATCCGATGTCGGCTGGGCACTGCAGCCGATGGGGGCCGGCAGATGGTCTCGATCCTGACCGCTGTACTCAACGATGGCCTGCCGGCGGTCGAGACCGCCTGTGCCAAGGCGCATGAAAGGGGTCTGCTGGGCCGATATCGTCGCTACACATCCTGGCCCGGCAGCGTGAACCACGCAGCCCGGTCACGATCCTGAGCACCCCACAAACCCTCCAGCTCTGCGTCGAGCCCACGGCCGACTGTTCCCGCTATGTCACCGCCTTGGCGCTTCCTCGTTTCCTCTTCTAGAGAGCGTCGCCGGTGCCCGTGTCTCACTAGCCGGCAGTTCGTGCCCTTGTTCCAAAAGTTCAATGAAGCGCTGGGCGATGATCGCATCCATGCTGTCGGGATTGAGTTCAACCACCCGTTTGTAGGCGGCGATAGCGTCGCCGTTGCGGGCAAGGTGCTGGTAATTCATTGCTTGCTGGTAGATCAGGCCGGGGTCGTCGGGTGCTATCACTGCGGCTTCGGCCAGAACAACCTGGGCCTCGCTATAAAGCCCGAGTTTGTCGAGCGCTTCGGCGAGACCCCGCCTGTAGTCTACGTTGCCTGGATCCAGCTCGGCTGTGATCTTGAACCGCTCTACTGCACCCTCGGCGTCATCCGACATCAGCATACTGAGGCCTAGCTGGTACTGAAGCTCGGCATTGCCGGGTTCGAAATCGGCCGCATTGCGGTAGAATGGAACCGCTGCGGCGTAGTCACTCTTCATGAAGTGCAGCAGTCCCAACTGCCCCAGCGCCGCCGGATCGCTCGGATCGATCTGGAGTGCTTCCTCGAGCAGGACGATTCCTGCCGGCTCCTCGCCAGCGCCCAGCTGCATCAGGGCAGCCTTGATCAGATAGCGTGGCGCGGACGGGTCGAGTTCGGTGGCCCGCCGATAGAGTTCGACGGCTCGGTCCAAGTTCCCTTCGGCGCTTGCAAGGTCTGCGAGCCCTTCGACAGCCCGGACATTGTTCGGATCGGCACGTTGGATTTCTTTGAAAAGCCTGAGCGCTTGCGGCGCATCGCCTTCCGCTAGCAGCGTGTTCGCCAGATTGGCCTTGGCGGGCAAGAATTCCGGAACCAGCGCGAGGGCGGCCTCGAACTCGTCGATTGCCATCTGCGGCTGATTGGCGTTGTTCTTTAAGATGCCGAGCAGATTGTGGGCCCAATGGGCCTCTGCTGCTCGCGAGCGAATAATGCTACGGGCCATGACCTCGGCCCGTATCGGTTGGTCATCGAGGATCGCGGCCAGAGCGACGATCGGCCGGTACTCCTCCATCACGCGCAATGCTGCATCATAAAAATATTGGGACTCGGTGGAGTTCTGTACCGCCCTGATCTGCAACACGTGCGATTCACCGGAGAACACGCGCAACCGCAGGCTTACGCCGGGCGTGCTGCAATCCGGATCGGCGCAACGGAACTCACCGCCGATCCTGGTCTCCTCGATGTTGAAGAAGCGCCGGACATAGTAGACGAGCGAGTCCACCGAGAGGCCGGAATCCGGAATCGAGAAGTCCACCCTATCGGTCGAGGCGACGACATCGATCGCTTCGATGGCGCTGCCCCCGGCACGTTCAACCTCGCGCAGGGCGTCAACCAGCCGGGCCGAGGCGACCTCGGGTGTGAGGCCCATTGTCTGCAGTTGCGCCGGCACGGTGATTGCTTCGACCACGACCTCATTGCGCCAGAACTGGCTCAGGACAACGGGCGCCAGCAGCCCTACGAGGAGCAAAACAAACAGGTTGAAGACGAGCGTGCGGATGTCGGAAGTGAGGCTTGCGACCCTCAGCATGAGCTCAAAGGACCTGCTTGTGGGCCGGGTGTCGGTCACCGGTGGCTCGGGAGTTGGTGCGACGACGGCTTCGGCGGTTGCTGGTGCGCTTTTCCTTTTGCGCGCGGGCGCCTTCTTCGGCACGGAAACTGATGCTGCCGGCCCTTCCATCCTCACGCACTCCCCAATACCAAACGACAATGCAGTCACGCTTCACGCGGCGAAAGTAACGCACGCCAACCGATATTGCGAGCCGCTTCACCTTCAACTTTTGCCTCGCAAACGACACCACGGACCCGAAAATTAGTGGGCATCGACCTGAATAACTTTGGGAAGGTCAGTATGTTAAGACCATCACTTTCCGAATATTGACTTGCCAAGCAGGTTGGCCAACGTGACACTCGCCTTGAGCCAGAACAAAAACTGGCATTGGGGGGGTGGCATGGGCTCAGTAATCGGACGTCTGATCGAGTTGGTCGTGGTGGGATTGGTCCTATCCGTACCGCCAGTCTTCGCACAGGCGGTTAACGACAAAACCGCAGCCACCTGCGACCAACTCGCTTCAAGTCCCCTCGATCCGGCCGTACCGGTTGGTACCGGGGTGAAGTTTGACGACTTGGATGCCGGGGCGGCCATAGTTGCCTGCGCCAGCGCCGTCGAGGCCAATCCTGATAATGCCAAGCTGCGCTTCCAACTGGCGCGATCCTATGACGTCGCCGAACAATTCGACAAGGCCATCGCAGAATACCGGGTTGCGGCCGACCAGGGTTACGCATTGGCCCTGTCGTCCCTTGGTTCACTATACGAGGGCGGGTATGGCCTTGATGCCGATCCGGCAGCGGCCGCTCGGCTTTATGAGGAAGCCGCGGGGGCAGGTGTTGTTGTCGCCATGGAGAATTTGGCCAAGCTTTATGAGGATGGCCGCAGCGTAACCCAGGACTACGATCGCGCGGTAGAGCTCTATCGCCAGGCCGCGGAGGCCGGCTCCCCCTACGCAAGCGGCTCGCTGGGGTGGCTCGCGGAAAACGGGTTTGGCATGCCCCAGGACGACGTGGAGGCGGCGCGGCTCTATCAGATCGCGGCCGATGGCGGCGAGGCCTTCGCCCAGCACAATATCGGGGTCATGTATGCAAAGGCACGCGGCGGCCTGACGCAGAGCGACGTCGAGGCAGTCAAATACTTCAACCTCGCGGCGGAGCAGCAGTGGCCGCCGTCCTATCAGAGCCTGGGCTGGCACTACAGTCAGGGTGCCGGCGTGAGCGAGGACCTCGCGAAAGCCGAAGAGTACTTCCGTCTTGCCATTGCGGAAGGTGACAAGAACGTAAGGGGCGACGCCAGCAATGATCTTGCCTGGATGTTTGCGACGGAGAGTATCCGGCTCGACGAGGCCGAACAGCTAGCACGCCAAGCAGTGGACGCCGGGCCCGAGATGGCCAGCCGGATTGATACGCTGGCCTGGGTGCTGCATGTGTCAGGGCGGCACGAAGATGCGCTGCCCTTTGCACGGAAAGCAGTCGCACTCGAGGGTGACAACGCGATCTTCGCTGACCATCTTGCAGAAATAGAGGCGGCGCTCGGAAAGTAGGTGGAGGCTCCGGCTCGTCCGGCGGAGGAAATCTAGTGAAGCGATTGGTGTTGTGCTTCGATGGCAGCTGGAACCGGCTCGACGCGCCGCATCCGACCAATGTTCTGCTCACTGCCGAAAGTGTGATGCCTATGGCCGACAAGAGTGTCGGGCAGATAACCTTCTATGACGAGGGCGTCGGCAGCGAGGACGGCGACGCTTTCGTCGGGGGCGTGTTTGGCGCGGGCCTCGTTAAGAACCTGAGCGACGGCTATCGATTCCTGATTTTCAACTATTCGCCCGGCGACGAAATCTTCGTTTTCGGCTTCTCGCGAGGAGCATACACGGCTCGATCCTTCATTGGTCTGCTCAGCACCTGCGGAATTCTACACCGACAACACGCCCGCCGCGCCAATGAAGCGGTCGATCTTTACAAGCGACGGCGCATTTCTGAATTGTTCCAGGAGGAAGTGCTGCGCTTCAGGAGTGAGTGTTCGCCCCATATCTGCGTATCGGACCGGGAAGATGCCTGGCGGACCAATCATGTCGCTCAGTATAGGAAGGGATCAAGCCCTCTGCTCAAAGTAAAGTATCTCGGGGTCTGGGACACCGTGGGCGCTCTGGGTATCCCGCGCTACTTTGTCCTGGCAAACGCCATTAATCGTATTCATCAGTTTCACGATGTCAGTCTTTCGCCAATTGTCGAGCAGGCGCGGCATGCCGTCGCTATTGACGAGCAAAAGGTCGATTTCGAGCCTACGCTCTGGGAAAATCTTCGGGAGTTGAACTTGGATCGGCATGCGAACCCCGAAAGTGCTGACGCACCCTACCAGCAGATGTGGTTTCCCGGCCGACATGGCTCGGTGGGTGGCGGCGGCGAGCGGCGGGGCCTATCCGATCTGGCTCTCGAATGGATTTGGGACGGCGCACGGCAGGCTGGACTTGACCTGGACGCCTCGCCTCAATCGCACCTGGCCAGGCTACGTTCCTCGCACCGCGAAAATCTGATAAACCGGGACAAGCAGGCGGGCTTCAACCCCGTCGGCTTCGTCCTCGATAGGCTGCCGACCGCCGCCCGCCAGCCCGGACCGCAACGCCTGCACGAGGTCAGCCCAATGGCGAGGAGGCGGTGGAAAGAGCGCCCCATCAACCTGCCCGAAGCCCAGGCCTATCGACCGGCAACTCTTCGGCCCCTTGAATCGGAACTCGACGCACAACCGGACGACATTGTAGGTGTGCCCGAGCAAGGGGACGAAGGATTTTTGATCTACATAGTCAAACCCAACGATACCCTCGAGCGTATTTCTGACCAGATCTACGGGACGCCGGCAAAGGCGGAAGCGATCTTCCAGGCCAACCTAAACAAGCTGTCTGGCCCGGGCGACCTGCACTCTGGGCAGTCGCTGCGATTGCCGGCCATTTAGCCCTCACAGCTTCGCCCGCCGGTCTAGTGCAGCCGGCGCCGGCACGAATTGTGGGCGCAAAGGCCCGCCGCGGCAACTCCGGCGGATGTCCGCTTTTGGATTCCATGCCGATCGGCGCAGTGGCCGACTTGGGGCGGTGAGTTCAACTGGTCATTGCAACACCTTCTGCAGCCTATCGGCCGGCGTTTCGAAGTTTAGGGTTTTTCGGGGTCGTTGATTGAGCTGCAGGGCGACGGCGTCGAGTTGGT
>NZ_LAPV01000151.1 GCF_000971275.1 Devosia psychrophila
GGTGCCAATCGCGCCCGCGCCGACCCCACTTTATCCCCTCCCCCTCTGACCAGCCGGATACTCCCCCCCAAAGGAGATCCCGATGGACCATACACCCCGCCTCACGCTGCCCTTTATCATGCCGAGTCAGGCACAGAAGCATGTCACGCATAACGAGGCCATCCAGGCGCTCGATGCCCTGGTGCAGCCCGTTGCCGAAAGCCGAACACTGACCACACCGCCCACCGTGCCACTGGAGGGAGAAGCCTGGATCGTGCCAGGGTCGGCGACCGACGCCTGGGCCGGTCACACCGACGAGATTGCCGCGTTCCAGTCCGGCGCCTGGAGCTTTCTCGATCCGGCCGTCGGCTGGCAGGTCTATGTCAAAGCCGAGCGGACCCAATATGTGTTCGACGCCGGTGTGTGGACGCCTATCGCCTCGCTCGGCTCCGCCCTGCCCAGGTTGGGCATCAACAGTAGCGCCGATAGCACCAACCGCCTCGCTGTCTCGTCAGCCGCGACATTGCTCAACCATGCCGGCAATGGCCATCAGCTCAAGATCAACAAGGCCGCTGCGGGGGACACGGCGAGCCTGCTGTACCAGACCAACTGGTCGGGCCGCGCCGAAATGGGGCTGGCGGGAGACGACAACTGGCGCCTCAAGGTCAGCCCCGACGGCTCAACCTGGATCAATGCACTGACCGTTAGCGCGGCGACCGGCATAGCGACGGTCGGGGCGAGCTTCCGGCCCGCCAGCGACAATACCGTGACCCTCGGCGCATCCGGCGCGCGATGGTCCGCCGTCTGGGCCGCCACCGGGACGATCCAGACTTCGGACGCGCGCCAGAAAACCGACATCGAGCCGAGCGATCTAGGCCTCGATTTCATCCTGGCGCTGCAGCCGATGAAATACCGCTGGCTGGTGGGCGGCAATGAGGGTGGCTCGCCCCGCCCCGGCGTTCGCACCCACTACGGCCTGTTGGCCCAGCAGGTACAGTCGGCCCTCGGCGACACGGACTTCGCCGGTCATATCCTGGTCGATCCCGCAGACCTCGAAAGCGAGCAGGGCCTGCGCTACGACGCCTTCATCGCGCCGCTGATCATGGCCGTCCAGCAGTTGGCCGCGCGGGTGAAGATGCTGGAACAACAATCCTGAACGACCAAATTCTATCGTCTCGCCCTACCCCCCGCTTCTTCCCTCGGGCTTGACCCGAGGGCCACTATCAACACAGCGCCAGCGTCATGAGACCCTCGGATCAAGTCCGAGGGAAAAGAGCAGGCTGGCACCATTGCGTCTCACACTCGATAGAATTCCTCCCCCTCATCGGGGGGAGGCGAGGTGGGGGTACCCCTCTTCAAAATGCCTAAGCCTTCAGCCCCCGGATCAGCGCCTTGATGCTCTTGCGGTAGTCCGCCACGTCCTCGGGCGCGGCCAATGCCGCGCGGTCGAACATGGCGCCGAACAGTTGCGCCAGGGCCTCCACCGGCACCTTGCGCAATGCCCCTGCGTCCATCGCATCACGCAGGCCGCACACCAGCGTTTCCATGCCATGCCGGGCATCGATCTCGTCCACCTTGGCACGCCCCAATACCGCCGGCGCGTCGATCAACATGATCTGCCGCCGCCCGCTGTCCTGCATGGCGTTGAGAAAGGCATCGCAGCCCGCCAGCAACGCCTTGATCGGACCCGGTTCTTCATCACTCTCGGCGGCGTTAATGGACATTGAAACCAGCAGGTGTTCCTCCTCGACCACCGCCTCGAACAGCGCCAGTTTGTCTGCAAAATGGTGGTACAAGGCGCCTCGGGTTACCCCGGCAGCAGTGACGATTTCAGGCGTGCTGGTGCCCGCAAAGCCCTTTTCGGCAAACAGTGCCCGCGCGGCCGATACAAGCGCACGCTGGGTCTGCTCCCTTCTCTCGCTCTGACTACGCCTCAAGTTACCTTGCATGCACACCGCCTGTATGTTATTTGCCATATTATGTACATACCGTATGTATTTTACAGCTCGGATACAAGGAGGTCCCATGAAGACCAATAGTTTATACCCGCTATTCCAGGTTACAGATGTCGAAGCCAGCGCTCGCTTTTACGAGACGCATTTCGGTTTCGCCCGTATCTTCAGTAGCGACTGGTACATCCAGTTGCGCGCCACGGCCGACCATCCGTTCGAGATCGCGCTGATCGACCAGGATCACGACAGTATTCCCGAGTCCACACGTGGCATCAGCACAAACGTGCTCCTCAGCCTCTATGTCGAAGATGCTGCAGCGGAGCACGAGCGGATCACCGCGTCGGGCCTGACCGTCATCCAGCCGCTGCGCGACGAGGTCTTCGGCCAGCGCCATTTCATGCTCGCCGATCCGGACGGCATCCTGATCGACGTCATCACCCCTATCTGAGCATTCTGTCCGATCCAAATAAACCTCCCAACGCTCTGGCGCGGCGCAATTCCTCTGGTTAGTTTGCCGTACGTACGTCAGGGAGGACTGCGCGCTATGAATACCAAGCGCCTCGGTGTCGGCTTTATCGGCACTGGCAATATTTCGTCGGCCTATCTGCGGGCCATTACCGGCCACGAGAACATGGCCGGGTTTCCGGTTCTCGACATCAAGGGGCTGGCCGATATGCGGCCGGAAGCCGCCGAGGCTCGGGCCAGCGAATTTGGCCTGAAATCGATGAGCATCGAGCAGATGCTGGCCAGTCCCGAAATCCAGCTGGTGGTCAACCTGACCATTCCGCGCGCCCATGTCGAGGTCGGCCTGCGGGTGCTGGCTGCCGGCAAGCATGTCTATTCAGAAAAGCCGCTCGGCATCACCTATGCCGAAGGCCGCAAGCTGCTCGACGCCGCCAACAAGGCCGGCCTGCGCATCGGCTCGGCGCCCGATACTTTCCTCGGTGGTTCGCACCAGCAGGCGCGCGCCGTGGTCGATAGCGGCGTGCTTGGGCAATTGGTGGGAG
Source organism: Devosia psychrophila (assembly GCF_000971275.1). Classification (GTDB taxonomy): domain Bacteria; phylum Pseudomonadota; class Alphaproteobacteria; order Rhizobiales; family Devosiaceae; genus Devosia; species Devosia psychrophila. Next base: position 2,939 of record NZ_LAPV01000151.1, read on the forward strand.
GCACCGCTTTCATGCAGGCCCCCGGCCACGAGGCCTGGCATCCCGATCCGGCGTTTTATTACGACATCGGGGGCGGCCCGGTCCTCGACATGGGTCCCTATTACATCACCGACCTGGTCAACCTGCTTGGCCCCGTCGCTCGCGTCTCCGCCATGGCGTCGCGCCTTCGCCTGCAGCGCCCTGTCCTATCCGAGCCCAAGATGGGCGAGATCATGGACGTGCGTGTGGACACCCATGTCACAGGGGCGCTGGGCTTTGCCAATGGCGCGATAGTGCAGGTCGGCATGAGCTTTGATGTCGCCGGCCACAAGCACGTGCCGCTCGAACTCTATGGCACCGAGGCCAGCCTGATCATTCCCGATCCCAATTTCTTCGGCGGTGACCTCGAGCTCAAAAAGCGCGGCCGCGAAGAAGCATGGACGCCGGTACCGGTCACCCAGCCCTATGCCGATGGCAATTACCGCTCGCTCGGCGTCGCCGACATGGCCCAAGGCATTCTCGACAACCGCCCGCACCGCGCCAATGGCGATCTGGCGCTGCACGTGCTGGAGGTCATGGAAGCATTTGAAGTTGCGTCGCGCGAGGGCCGGACAGTGGATATCCAGACCCCGGTGGAACGGCCGGAGCCGCTGGCGACGTCGCTAAAAGATGGGCGGATCTAAGTCCGGGCATTGTACCCATCCATCACCCCACCCTCAATCTCTCCCCATTCAGGGGAGGGACGCCGTCGTTCAGCGCGTACAACTCTTTCTTATCCCTCTCCCTTGTGGGGAGGGTGGCCCCGAAGGGGTCGGGTGGGGGTAGCGATGGCTCTTTAGGCGCAAAGCCCAATCTAAAGCCGCAGCGTCAGCCCCGCCGCATCCTCGGCATTGAAATGCACCGTCACCTCGACATCGTTCAGCGGATCATGCACGCCATCGACATATTGCCGCTGCCGCAGCGTCACCAACTGCTGCGCCGGGTCTGACGACACGTAGAGATAATCAAAGCAATCGTCGTAGCTTTCGAGATCGGGTCGTGACTCGGCAACCGCCTGCTTCAAGGCATGCAGTTGCCGCCCGCCGATCGAGGTGCCGTCGCTGCGTCGCGTGCCGCGCAGGTTGGGAACCCAGTTCATCCCGGTCTGGCAGATCTTGTTGTCGTTGAACGCGCCCTCGTCGGTAAGCGCATAGTCGGTTTCCGCGTCCCAGCTATTGCCGAGCTCGAAAGTCGCGGCGGAGTCGGTGACCTCGAGATAGACCTCGGTCCAGGCGCAGCTGTGGTCCTGATCGTCGTAACACCACTTGGCGCTCGCCAGCATCAGATGGGCGACATCGGCGATGACGACCAGCTTGCCGGCCTTGTGCTTGTCGATGATCGCCTGGGTTTCTGCGTCAAACGCCAGTGCGGCCGTGCTGGCGGCCAGCGTGATCGCCATGCCGGCAAGTAGCGTCTTCATCGAAATCCCTCCTGGAGCGATGCCGGATCATAGCATCGCGGCGGAGTGTGGAAAGCCACGAAGCGCGGTCAGGGTTGACAGTCAGCACTAATGTAACAATATTAGTTACATGAAACGCTCCAGTCGCCTCTCCCTCGCCCTGCACGCCCTCGTTCATCTGCACAAGCAGCCTCACGAGGCGATCACTTCCACCACGCTCGCCACCTGCCTGATGACCAACCCGGTGGTGGTGCGCCGCGTACTCGGCGAGTTGCGCGAGGCTGGCATTGTCGGCTCCAGCAAGGGCCATGATGGCGGCTGGCGGCTGCTGCGTCCGGCAAAGGACATCAGCCTCTATGCGATCTACCGCGCCATGGGCGAGAGCCTGCTGATCCGCACCGAGAGCGATCCCGGTGACATCCAGTGTGGGATTGTCCGCACCGTCAATGCGGTGATGGGTGAGTTCATCGCTGACGCCGAAGCCCTGCTGGCGGCCCGCCTCGAGCGCGTTTCGATCGCGGACATTGCCAACCAGGCCACGCCAAACCCTCTTCATCCACACCATGGAGTCCATCATCATGGATGACGTCCTCATCATCGGCGGGAGCTTTGCCGGCCTCGCCGCTGCGCTGCAACTGGGCCGCGCCCGCCGCAACATCACGGTTCTCGATACCGGCCTGCCGCGCAATCGCTTCGCGCCCCATTCGCATGGGCTGCTCGGCCACGACCACAAGGCGCCGCTGGATATTCTGGCCGAAGCGCGCCAGCAGTTGGAGCGCTATCCGACGATCAAATTCGTCAATGCGCGCGCCGCAAACATCTCCGGCGCGCTTGACGATTTCTCGGTCACCACCAATGAAGGCCAAACCCTCAAGGCACGGCGCCTGCTGCTCAGCTATGGTGTGGTCGATCAGATGCCTGCCATTCCCGGCTATGCCGATTGCTGGGGCAAATCCATCGTGCCCTGCCCCTATTGCGACGGCTTCGAAGTCGCCGGCAAGCATTGGGGCCTGGTCTGGTCGAGCGCTCATTCGCAGCACGCGGTGATGCTGTTCCACGACTGGACCGAGCACCTGACGATGTTTGCCGATGGGCATGACATTTCGGCTGAGGTTCGCGCCGACCTGATCGCCCGCAACGTCGAGGTGGTCGATGGCAAGCTCGCCGAAATAGCGCATCAGGATGGCAAGCTCAGCACCGTTAATCTCGATACCGGCCGCAATGTTGCGGTCGACGTCTTGTTCGCCCATCCGCGCAATAAGCCCTCGGCCAACCTGCACGAAGCGCTGGGGCTGGAAACCGTCGATGGTCCTATGGGCGTAGTCCTCAAAGTCGACGACCGGCGCGAGACCTCGGTCCCCGGCATCTACGCCGCCGGCGACCTCGCCAACCCGATGGCCAGCGTAACGCTCGCCACCTCCAACGGCGCCATGGCCGGGATTTTCGCGCAGCAGTCGATGCTGGTATGAGGCCCGCAGGCTTGCCAACACTTTGGAATGGTTCTAATCAATGTTTAGAACCATTCCAAAGTATGACCCGCCATGTTCTCGCTCCTGCCCGATAGCCGCCGTGCTTTTACCAGCCTGACCGAACGCGAAATCCTCTCGCTGGCGGTTGCCGCCGAGGAAGAGGACGGCCGCATCTATTCGGAATTCGCGACCCGGCTGGCAGTTAGCTACCCCGGCTCGGCTGCGCTGTTCGAGGGCATGGCGGCCGAGGAAGACGAGCATCGCCGTCGCCTGCTCGATCTCTATGTCGAGCGCTTTGGCAGCCATCTGGTGCCCATCCGCCGCGAGCATGTGAAGGGCTTCATGGCTCGAAAACCAATCTGGCTGATGAAGACGCTGAACCTTGCAACCGTACGCCAGCAGGTCTGGGAAATGGAAGAAGGCGCCTACCGCTTCTATATGGAAGCTGCCAAGCAGGTGACCGATGCCGGTATCCGCAAGCTGCTCGGCGATCTTGCTGCGCAGGAGCGCAAGCATGCCGATGCCGCCGACCGGATCGACGCCACGGCGCTCGGCGCCGAAGGCCGCGAAGTCGAAAAGACCGAGCAGCAGCGCCAGTTAGTGCTGACCTATGTGCAGCCGGGACTTGCCGGGCTGATGGACGGTTCGGTCTCGACCCTGGCGCCGGTGTTTGCCGCGGCTTTTGCCACCGGCGATACGCACCAGACTTTCCTCGTCGGCCTCGCTGCCGCCATCGGCGCCGGCATTTCGATGGGCTTTACCGAGGCTGCTTCCGACGATGGCAAGCTCACCGGTCGCGGCTCGCCGATCAAGCGCGGCCTGTCAGCCGGCATCATGACCGCCATCGGCGGGCTCGGCCACGCCCTGCCCTATATGATTCACGACTTCACCATGGCCACCAGCGTCGCAATCGTCGTCGTGCTGGTCGAGCTCTGGGCCATCGCCTTCATCCAGAACCGCTACATGCAGACACCGTTCTGGCGCGCCGTGATGCAAGTCGTACTCGGCGGCTCGCTGGTGTTTGCCGCCGGCATCATCATCGGCAATGCTTGACGGGGGCTTAACTGAGGTTGGCATAAAGGCCATTCCACCCACGATGTCACCCCGGCCTTGAGCCGGGGCCCATCCCGAGATAAATTACGGCTGCAAGGTCGATCGTACTGGCCACCTTGCGGCAGGCCAGACTTCTCGAGATGACCCCGGATCAAGTCCGGGAAGACACCGAGTTTGGTAACGCTTCAAACATAAGTGGCGCCAATCAAACTCGCGGCCTTGCTGCCAATTGCCATGGCGGGCGCATTGGTATTGCCCGAGACGATCTGCGGCATGATCGAGCAGTCGATCACCCGCAATCCGTCGACGCCGCGCACCTTGAGGTCCGGGCCAACCACCGCCGTCGGATCACGCGCCAGCCCCATGCGCAAGGTCCCGACCGGGTGATAGTTGGTCTTTACCGTCTGCCCGCAATAGCGCTCCAGCGCCGCCGGGTCGTCCATCACCGCCGCGCCGGGCAGCAATTCCTTGGCGATGGCTGACTTGAACGGCTCGGTGTCGAGCAGCCTGCGCGCCGTTTCCAGCGCCTTGACGGTCAACCGCAGGTCATCGGGATCACCGAAGAAATTGCAGTTCACTAGCGGTTGATCTACCGGATTTGCCGAGCGCAGCTTCACCGTGCCGCGCGCCTTGGGCCGCAGCAGGCATGAGGTAAAGGTCACGCCCCAGGTCGGCTTGGCGGCGCTGACGTCGCGATCGAGATAGACGATGGGCGCGCAATAGAGCTGCATGGTCGGCCTGTCGCCGCCGTCGGGATCGAAGAACAGGCAGGCTTCGATGCCGGTCGTGGTCACTGGGCCAGAATTGAACAGCATATACTGCAACCCGTTGCGCAGCATGTTCCAGCCCTTGTCCTGGCCAAAATAGCCGGACGGGCCCTTGGTGGTGGCGATGACCGGAACCTCGTGATGGTCCTGCAGGTTCTGCCCGACGCCGGCAATGTCGGCCACCACCGCGATGCCATGCTGACGGAGGTGATCGGCCGGGCCAATGCCGCTTAGCATCATCAGCTTGGCGCTGTTATAGGTGCCGGAGGCCACCAGCACTTCGCGCTCCGCCCGCACGGTCTGCGTCGCGCCGTCCTTCTCATACTCGACGCCGACAGCGCGCCCATTCTCGACCACGATCCGATCGACCCGGGCGCCGGTGATGATGGTCAGCCGCTTGTCATGCGCCAGATCGTCGAGGAACGCCCTCTTGGCATCCGAGCGCTCCTTGTAGCGGCCCCATTGTCCATAGGTGTGCTGCATGATGCCGACGCCGTTTTGACGGGCGCCATTGAAATCGGGGTTGTATCGATGGCCCATTGCCTGTGCCGCCATGAGGAACTGCTCGGTGGTCGGCGAAATATGCCCGGGCTCCGAGACGCGCAGATTGCCGCCGATGCCGTGATACTGGTCGTTGAAGCGGCTGTTGGCCTCGATGCCGGTGAAATACGGCAGCATGTCCGCATAGGACCACGCGCCGTCATTGCCCAGCCCGGCAGCCCAGCCGTCATAATCCTCGGCCTGGCCCCGCATATAGACCATGGCATTGACGGCGCTGCCGCCGCCCAGCGCCTTGCCGACCGGCACGATCGGCGCCCGGCCCCCCAGTTGCGGCTGCGGCACGGTCTGGTGCATTTCCAGAAAATCGTCGCGTGCCAGGAATTTCATATAGCCAGCGGGCATCGCCATCAGCCGGTTGGTGGTGGCCGGCCCACGCTCCAGCAGCAGTACCGAAAATCCGAACTCGCGCACCAGCCGCATCGCCGCCACCGACGCAGCGGAGCCACCGCCGGCGATTATAAAGTCATGTGCCATTGGCTCAATCCGCCCTGTTCCGCTCCCGCGACGCCTCGGCCTGTGCTCGCTTCTCGGCCTTGCGCCGAGAAGCCAACTTCGCCGCGTCATCGCCCAAATGAGCCGCGCCGCGTAGTTTTGCCAAGTCCATCTGTTTTTGCCGCTCAGCCGCCGCGGCATGCTTGTCCGCTTCGCCGACGCAATAGGCACAGCTGACGCCATCGACATAGTCCGCGCTGGCACGATCGTCTGCCGTCAACGGATGGCGGCAGGCGCGGCAGAGGGTGGCATCGCCTTCGACCAAGCCATGGCCGACCGAGACGCGTTCGTCGAACACGAAGCATTCGCCGGCAAAACGGCTTTCGTTCTCAGGAACCACTTCGAGATATTTGAGGATGCCGCCCTTGAGGTGGAACACTTCCTCAAAGCCCTGGCTCAGCAGGTAGCTCGACGCCTTTTCGCAGCGGATGCCGCCGGTGCAGAACATGGCGACCTTCTTGTCGCGCGCCGGATCGAGATGCTCGGCGACATAGTCCTTGAACTCGGTGAAGCTCTTGGTCGCCGGGTCGAGTGCGCGCTGGAACGTCCCGAGCCCCACTTCATAGTCATTGCGCGTATCGACCAGCACCACGTCATTGCGCTCGATCAGGCTGTTCCAGTCCTGCGCTTCGACATAGGTGCCAACCGACTTCGCCGGGTTGGCCTCCGGCGCGCGCAAGGTGACGATCTCCGGCTTCAGCCGCACTTTCATGCGCAGGAATGGCATCTCAATAGCGGTCGAATATTTGACTTCGGCACCGGCCAGCCTGCCGCCGAACACCTCGCCGGCAAACAGCCATCCCGCCAGCGCGTCCACCGCCTCCACAGTCCCCGCCACTGTGCCGTTGATGCCCTCGGGCGCCAGGATCAGCGTGCCGCGGATATCGCGCGCACAGCAGAATTTGGCCAGCACAGGCTGAATCGCCTCGGCGTCCGGCAGATCGGCAAATTTATAGATCGCCATCACCTTGTATGGCAGCGGGGTCTGGGGCAGATTGGCGTTCATAGGAGCCGATTTCTCATTCATCGGCCCGCTCATACCATTGCCCGGTCACCGGGACCAATCGAGATTCAGCCCAGGCTGAGCCGAAAATGGCGGTTTTCGAGAACCGGATCGGAGCGTACGTTCGAGTACGTGAGGACCGGAAGCGCAGAAACCGCCATTTGCAGGCCAGCATCGGCTGAATCTCGATTGGTCCGGGGCCAAATCGAGAAATTGCTGGAGAATACCATGACCTATCGGGCCGATACGGCACGCTATGATACGATGCAATACCGCCGTTCGGGCAAATCGGGGCTGAAGCTGCCGGTGATCAGCCTCGGGCTGTGGCAG
>NZ_LAPV01000152.1 GCF_000971275.1 Devosia psychrophila
GAGGGAGGGTGGGGTGAGTCCAGAACTCGAAGTTGTGGTCAATTGCAATCACCATCGAGCGGGCGAGGTTAGGGGTGCCATTCGCCACAATCCTCGCCTAAACTCCCGTTCCCGAACTGCATTCCGGTGTCTCTTTGTCGGTCGACGACATCATCATTTCCCGCCTGACCGCCCGGCTGTTGACCGCGCCGCCGCCGTTGCCAGCGACGCACACGCTGGTGCCGGACTGGACGCCGGAGCTGCCGTTTGCCCGCCCGCCAGTGCAGGCCGCGGTGCTTATTGCGCTGATTCGGCGGCCCGAGGGCCATACCGTGCTCTATACCGAGCGCTCGCCAGACCTGCGGGCCCATTCAGGGCAGGTGGCGTTTCCGGGCGGTAAGGTAGATCCCGGCGATGAAGACGTCGCCGCTGCTGCCTTGCGCGAGGCGTTTGAGGAAGTGGGCATGGAGCGTGCTGACGCGACCGTGATCGGTTTCATGCCGACCTATTTCACCGGCACCAATTACCTGATCACTCCCGTTGTCGCGACGGTGGAGCCGAGCGGACCCTTCGTGCCCAATCCGGGCGAGGTGCATTCGGTCTTCGAAGTGCCGCTGCAGCGCATTATGCTGCCCGAGGCCTATGGCGAATTCCGCATCAAGCGCGACGGCAAGGAACATCGCACCTGGCAGATCGACCATGACGGACACCGCATTTGGGGTATTACCGCCAACCTGACGCGCCATTTTCGCGATCTGGCGATGGGTGAGGCCGTGCCGTGAGCGATAGTCTCGCCAATGCCGAATGGTTGAGCAGGCCAGAGACGCAAGCGATTTTTGCGGCGTTGGATGGCGCCAGGCGCCGCACCCGTGCCGTCGGAGGCGTGGTGCGCGATACAATCATGGGTCGCGAGCACAGCGGCGATATCGACATGGCGACCGAACTGCTGCCCGACGAGGTGATCGAGCGCGCGAAGGCGGCTGGCATTGCGTTTTACCCGACTGGCATCGACCACGGCACGGTTACGCTGAAGCTGGGCGATACACTGGCCGAGGTGACGACGCTACGCCGCGATGTGGAAACCGACGGCCGTCATGCCATTGTGGCCTTCGGTACCGACTGGGTCGAGGACGCCAAGCGCCGTGATTTCACGCTCAACGCGTTGTATTGTGCCGCCGATGGGACGCTGTATGACCCTCTGGGCGTCATCGAGGACGCGCGCGATGGTGTCGTTCGCTTCATCGGTGACGCCAGCCAGCGCATCGCCGAGGACGGGTTGCGGGTCTACCGTTTCTTCCGTCTCACCGCGAGCCATGGCGAGCAACGGCTGGATCCGGAGGGGTTGTCTGCCTGCGCTGCGGCTGTTGGCAGGCTCGATCACCTGTCGCGCGAGCGCATCGGCCACGAGGTCATGCGCACGCTGGCTTTGCCCAAAGTTGCACTGTCGCTAGCCGTGATGTCCGAAATCCGGCTGCTGCCGCTAACCGATGCAGCTTTGCGGGCGATGGTCGCCTATGAGAGCCTTGGTGGCCAGTTTTCGGCAACGCGGCTGGTGCTGCTGACGCAGGATTTCGATGCACTTCGTGCGGCATGGCGGCTGTCCAATGAGACTATTGCCAGTGCCAGATCTATTGCCCGCGCTGCTGCCATGCTTGAGCAGGACAAGATCGCCGAAGCTGCCTATCGCCATGGCGAAACTGCGGTCGAGGGTCTTGCGGCTGCAGCGTCGCTTGGGCATTGGGGGATGGCGCGGCTATCGGAGGCGGCACGGGTGTTGGCAAAAACCATCGTGCCGCCGTTTCCCATCACTGGACATGATTTAGCCGACCTCGGCATGAAGCCGGGACCGGCTTTGGGTCAGGAGTTGGCGCGTCTCGAACAACTCTGGATCGATAGCGGCTTTACTCTCGGCAAGCCCGAGCTACTAACGCAAATTCGCGTCTAGTGCTTGGTTCTTGGAGCCGTCATCGGTATCGACGATGCGTTCCTTGATACGCTCGATCATCTCGGGGCGGATTTCGGTTTCGCCATGATGGGTGCGCAAGCTCTCCACAGCCCGGCGAACTACTTCGGCTTCCGTATCGGCTTCCGCGTGCCAAGTGGCACCCGGGATAAGCGAACCGGATTCAAAGCGTTTCATTGCTCATCTCCATTGTTGATGTGCTCAAGGCACAACGTTTGGTGAGGGGCAGGGTTCCGATCAGGGCCAACGCACTTCGGGCGGCATCGATGACAGGATCGAATTCACGTTGCCGCCGGTCTTGAGGCCGAACATTGTGCCGCGATCATAGAGCAGGTTGAATTCGACGTAGCGGCCGCGACGGACCAGCTGTTCGTGCCGGTCGGCGTCGGTCCACGCGCTTTCGAAATTGCGCCGCACCAGTTCGGGGTAGATACCCAGAAAGGCCTTGCCGACGGCTTGGGTGAAGTCGAAATCGGCGTCCCAGTCGCCCGAATTATGGTGGTCATAGAAGATCCCGCCCGTGCCGCGCGGCTCATTGCGGTGGGGCAAGAAGAAATATTCGTCGCACCAGTCCTTGTAGCGCTGGTAGTCGACCCCCGGCCGGTCGACGCAGGCCGCCTGCATGGCGGCGTGGAAATCCACCGTGTCCTTGTCGTGCTGCGTCCGGCGGCAGTCGAGCACCGGGGTCAGGTCGGCGCCGCCGCCGAACCACTGCTTGCCGGTGACGATCATGCGCGTGTTCATATGCACAGCCGGAACATGGGGGTTCCACGGATGCACGATCAGCGAAATGCCCGAGCTCCAGAATTTGGCGCCTTCCTCGGTGCCCGGCATCTGCTTGGCAAATTCGGACGAGAATTCGCCATGCACGGTCGAGATATGCACGCCCGCCTTCTGGAACACCCGGCCATGCAGCATGCCCATTTCGCCACCGCCGCCGGCAGCGCGATCCCAAGGTGAAATCTCGAACTTGCCTGCCGGCATGTCCGCATTGCGGCTCTGGACGTCGGCCTCGATCTGCTCGAAAGCGGCGAATATCCGGTCGCGCAAGCTGCGGAACCACGCCTGCGCAATGGCCTTCTTGGCCTCGATGTCGTCTGAAAGTGCGGTCGGTAGTGTCATAGGAGAAGTGAAATGAACCGTCATGTGAGCCCTGTAAACCCGTCTGTCTGTCTTTTTGCTTCGCCCAGGATAAGCGTTGCGGCCAAAGCCACATTGATCGAGCGCAAACCGTTCCGCATCGGAATGCGCACTGTGAGATCGCAGGCATCGGCCACGGCGTCAGGCACGCCGGCGCTTTCGCGTCCGACCATCAGAATATCGCTGGCGAGATAATCCACGGCATAGGCCGAGGTTTCCGCCTTGGTGGTCAATAGTACCAGGCGCCGTTGATGCTGCCGCCGCCAGGCGTCGAAGGCGGTCCAGCTGTCATGCTCCTGCACAGTGGCATGGTCGATATAGTCCATGCCCGCTCGGGCCAGTGCCTTCGCCGAGAAGGGGAACCCGGTGGGATGGATCAGGTGGATCGTGGTGCCGAAGCACGCCCCGAGACGGATCAGCGTACCGGTATTGTTGGCGATATCGGGCTGGTAGAGGGCAAGATCGACCGGCATGGCAATTCCACAAAACAGGGCGTTGGCGGGGTGAGTCCGCAGGATAGGGCGGGTATAGTGTCGCAGTTGATCGGTGTCATTCCCGGCCGCACTGGACAAGTCCTTGGGACAGTGCAAAAAGAGCCGAACTGACGGGCCGTTTGAGGGCGGCCGGCTACCAATTACGCGTATACGTAAATGGTGTGCCGCTGCCGGCCGCGTCAAATGTGATTGTACGGGGATACGGACCTTGGCCACGCAAGCTCACCATTCAACGACCCGGCGGGATTTTATCTTCGTCGCAACCGGCTCTGTGGCCGTTGTCGGCGCTGCCGCAACGGTCTGGCCGCTGATCAACCAGATGAACCCCGACGCTTCGACGCTGGCGATGGCCAGCATCGAATTCAATCTCGGCAGCATCGAGGAAGGGCAGTCGGTCACGATCCTGTGGCGCGGTCTGCCAGTGTTTGTGCGTCACCGCACCCAGGCCGAAATCGACGAGGCCAAGGCGGTTCCGCTGAGCGATCTTAAGGACCCGGCGACCGATGAGTCGCGCACCAAGGAAGGCCATGAGCAGTGGCTGATCATGATCGCCAATTGCACCCATCTCGGTTGCATTCCGACCGGTGAAGCGGGTGAATTCGACGGCTGGGCCTGCCCGTGCCACGGTTCGCAGTTTGATACGGCCGGTCGCATCCGCAAGGGTCCGGCGCCGACCAATCTGGTCGTGCCGCCTTATGAATTCATCAGCGATACGCTGGTCCAGATCGGGTAGTGGAGGCTTCTATGTCGGAACATTCAACGTATACGCCCGGTTCGGGCATCGAAAAGTGGCTCGATGAGCGCCTGCCGATCATCCGGTTCTCGAAAGAGCACCTGATGGACTTCCCGACCCCGAAGAACCTGAATTACTTTTGGACCTTCGGCGCCATCCTCGTGATGTGCCTCGGTATCCAGATCGTCACCGGCATCATTCTGGCGATGCACTATACGCCCAATATCGGGATGGCGTTCGACTCGGTCGAGCACATCCGGCGCGACGTCAATGGCGGCCGCATGCTCCAGTCGTTCCACGCAGTGGGCGCCTCGATGTTCTTTGCCGCCATCTATATCCACATCTTCCGCGGCATGTATTTCGGCTCCTACAAGGCGCCCCGCGAGATCCTGTGGATCCTGGGCGTGCTGATCTTCGTGCTGATGATGGCGACCGCCTTCATGGGCTACGTGCTGCCGTGGGGCCAGATGTCTGGCTGGGCTGCCACCGTGATCACCAATATCTTCGCGGCTATTCCCTTCATTGGCACGCCACTGCTCGAACTGCTGCGCGGCGGCTTCTCGGTGGGCAATCCGACGCTCAACCGCTTCTTCTCTCTGCATTACCTACTGCCCTTCGTGATCGCCGCTGTGGTGGCGCTGCATATCTGGGCGCTGCATGTGCCCGGCAACAACAATCCCATCGGCGTCGACGTCAAGGACAGCCGCGACACGCTTCCCTTCCATCCGTACTATACGATGAAGGACGCGTTCGGCATGGTGGTGTTCTTGATTCCGTTTGCCTGGTTCGCCTTTTTTGCGCCGGATATCCTGGGTCATCCGGACAATTACATCCAGTTCAACAGCCAGGTGACGCCGGCCCACATCGTGCCGGAATGGTACTTCCTGCCATTCTACGCCATTCTGCGCGCCATCGATTTCAGCCTGCTGTTCATCGACTCCAAGCTGCTCGGCGTGATCTTCTTTGGCGGCTCGATCGTCATCCTGTTTTTCCTGCCTTGGCTGGATACATCCAAGGTGCGCTCGGGCAATTTCCGCCCGATGTTCAAGTGGTTCTACCTGCTGTTCGTGATCAACTTCATCGCGCTAACCTATCTTGGTGCGCAGCCAGCGGATGGCATCTACGTGGTTCTGTCCAAGATCTGCACCGCCTACTACTTCATCCACTTCATCGTCGTTCTGCCGCTCCTCAGCCGCATCGAGAAGCCTCGGCCCTTGCCGACCAGCATCTCCGAAAGCGTGTTGAGCAAGTCGCACGCCTGACGGAAGGGGAAGGAACCATCATGAACTTCAAGACTGCCTTTGCTGCCCTGGCGCTGCTTGCAGGCCTCGCCGCCCCCGGTATGGCGCAGGACCATTCGACGCCGCATATCGAAAAAGAGAGCTGGAGCTTTGCCGGCATCTTCGGCACCTACGACCAGAACCAGCTGCAGCGCGGCTTCCAGGTGTTCCGCGAAGTCTGCTCAAGCTGCCATGGCGCCCGCCTCGTCTCGTTCCGCAATCTTGCGGAAGAGGGTGGCCCGGCGTTCTCGGACGAGCAGGTCAAGGCACTGGCTGCCGAGTATGAAATCGCCGATGCCAGTGCCGATGGCGGTGTCCGCAAGGGCGTTGCAGCCGATCGCTGGCCGTCGCCGTTTGCGACCGAGCAGGACGCCCGTGACGCCAATGGCGGCGCATTGCCGCCGGACTTCTCGGTGCTGGCCAAGGCCCGCGGCATTACCGACGCCTTTCCGTTCTGGATCTTCAACTACTTCACCGGCTATTCCGAAGGCGGTCCGGATTATATCCACGCGCTGCTGAACGGCTATCACGAGGAGGTGCCCGAGACGGCGCCGCACAACGCCGATGGCACGCCGTTCCAGCTGCCTGAAGGCAAGTATTACAATGACTATTTCCCTGGCCACGCTATTGGCATGGCCCCGCCACTATCCGACGAGCAGATTGCCTATGAAGTTGCCGAAGGCGAAACCGAAGTGCCAATGACGCTGGAGCAGTATTCGCACGACGTTGCAGCCTATATGATGTGGATGGCCGAGCCTCATTTGGCCGGTCGCAAGCAGACCGGCTTCGTGGTGCTGCTGTTCCTCGTCGGTTTCGCCGCCCTGATGTACATGACCAAGCGTCGCATCTGGCAGGGTATCGAACACTAGTCGCTGGCCGTCTATCGCGGCGAAAACGCCCCAGTGGCCCGTTTTCAGGCGACTAGGCTCGGAGGGCTATGCTCGAAGGGATACGGACAATCGATTTGAAAGGGCCCCAGCGTGGGCCCTTTCGCTTAGTTCACTCACTAAGCTTTCAACCTCTTGCCATTCCTTCGCCGCGCCGTGATATTCCACACAGCGCAAATCACTCGCCAAGGGAGACCGAAATGTCCGCCATTCGCCTTGCCGTGACGGTCTTCGGTGCGGCCATCACCATGAGCCGCCACCCAGCGGTTCGCGCCGGCATTGCGGCTGTTGCCGCCAATCCCAAGGCACGCGAGACCGCGATCAGCGTTACGCGCAGCGCCGCCTACAATGCCGGCGTCGTGGCGCGCCACCTAGTCGGCAAGCGCCTTCGCTAATCATCATCCGACTATACAAGGTGTGCCATGCCGCTCGACCTCAAGGCCCTCGTGCGCACGATTCCGGACTATCCCAGGAAGGGTATCCTGTTTCGTGACATCACCACGCTGATCGAAAATCCCGAGGGGTTCAAGGAAAGCGTCGAGCGTATCGCCAGCCAGCATCGCGGCAAGGGCATTACCCATGTCGCCGGCATCGAAGCGCGCGGCTTCATCTTCGGCGCTGGCGTGGCGATCGCGCTTGGCGTGGGCTTCATTCCCGTGCGCAAAAAGGGCAAGCTGCCCGGCGAGACGATCGGACAGAATTACGCGCTGGAATATGGCGTCGACACCATCGAGATTCACGCTGACGTGCTCAAGGCAGGCGACAAGGTGCTGCTTATCGATGACCTGATTGCCACGGGCGGCACCGCGCTCGCGGCCGTCAGCCTGCTGCGTCGCACCGGCGCGACGGTCGACGACGCGGCCTTCGTGATCGACTTGCCGGAAATCGGTGGCGCCTCAAAGCTCAAGGCGGTGCATGTCGAAGTGACAGCCCTGATGGCGTTCGAAGGGCACTAAGGTGGGATCGGGCCGCATCCACCTTGCGGCACCTCCCCCTCCCTGCGGGGAGGGTGACGACTGACAAATCACCAGTTATTGCGCCCATCCATTTTCTCGATCTGCACACTCGACCAGTCGAAATCGTCGACCAGTCGCAGGTTGACCGCGAAGATTTGCCCCGTCGGCATGGCACCGGTTTCGCCCTTTGGCGTGCCGTCGCTGTTGTAGACCGAGCTCCAGTCGGGCGAAACGCCCCAGGTCTGCATGCCGCAATTGGCGCAGAAATGGTGCTCGTTGCCGAAGCCACTTGCCGAATAGAACTTGCCGCTGCTGTCGGAGGTGATGTTGAGCTCGCCAGGCTTGTAGTAGCCCCAGACGGCGCCGGTGCGGCTGCAAAAGGTGCAGTTGCACTCGCCAGCTTTTTCCGGGGTGTGCGGCAGCTCGATGCGCGTGGCACCGCAGTGGCAGGTGGCAATGAGGGACATGACGAAAACTCCGCTTTGGTGTGCCTTATCTTGACGTGATCGTGCTGACAGGGGCTGTCAGCAGCCCCCAAAGGGGCCGCGCCGGAGAAATAACGGGCCGGCGTCGTCGCCAGCCCGTTGTTTCCATCAGGGTTCGAGTTGCCCTGTCTCCGGATGCTCCTCAGCACCGATGTCAGGCTCGTTGCGGGTCTTCCACAGCGAGAAGATCACGCCACCGGCGAGGATCGACAGCGTCACAACCAAGCTTAGCAGCGTGTCGATATGGATATGCAGGGGCACGAGGAAGATCTTGATACCCACCAGCACGAGAATGATGGCCAGCGAAACCTGCAGGTAGCGGAAGCGGTTCATCGCGGCAGCCAGCGCGAAATACAGCGAGCGCAGGCCGAGGATGGCGAAGATGTTGGAAGTATAGACGATGAATGTGTCCTGCGTCACGGCGAAGACGGCCGGCACCGAGTCGACGGCAAACACCAGGTCCACCACTTCGATCATGATCAGCGCCACGGCCAGCGGTGTCAGCCAGGTGACGATCTTGCCGGTCTTGGGGTCGGGTTGCTTGACCGTAAAGTTACGCCCATGCAGTTCCTTGGTGACGCGGAAGCGTTTGGTAATGAACTGGTAGACCCTGTTTTCTTCAAGTTTGGGTTCCTCGTCCTTGTGGCTGAACATCCGGATGCCGGTGAACACCAGGAAAGCGCCGAAACCAAACAGGATCCAGCTATACTGGTTGACCATGGCTGCGCCGAGCCCGATCAGCACCGCGCGGAACAGGATGACCCCCAAAATGCCCCAGAACAAAACGCGGTGCTGGTAGACGCGGGGGATGGCGAGGAAGCCGAAGATGGTGGCGATGACGAACATATTGTCCATCGCCAGGCTCTGTTCGAGCAGATAGCCAGTATAAAATTCAAGCCCGGCTTCGGCGCCGCGCTGCCACCAGACCCAGCCGCCGAAGGCGAGGGCAATCAGGACGTAAAAGCCATATAGCGTCAGGCTTTCCTTGGCCCCAATCTCATGCTCGTCCTTGTGCAGGACGCCGAGGTCGAAAACCAGCAGTGCGATAACGATCGAGATAAACGCGACCCAGAAATAGACGGGTGTACCCAGAAAATCGCCCGATAGGGCGGCAAACAGCGAATCCATCGCCGGACCTTTCTCCATGAAGTTTGGAGCAGCTCCGACATCACGAGGACATACGTCATCCTCGCCAGAGGGGCCCGGCGCTGCACGTTCAAGATGGACAATTGCCAGAAAAGTTCAACCCCTCGCGGCTGAATGTCGCTTGTTGGAGAGGCGCAGAAGTTGAAAAAGCGAGAATAGCCCCACCCAGCCTCCCCCTGAGCAACCGTGTTTGATGTCAATCGCTTTTGCCCTTCCATGGTGCATCGTTGGCGATGACGGCGTTGGCTGTGGTGATGAGTTTGCGCATGGCGGCGACGATGGCGAGCTTGCCGGGTTTTCCCTGGTCGCGCAGGCGCTGGTAGAAGTCTCGGATCGGGGGATTGGCGCGGATGGCGGAGAGGCTCGCCATGTAGAGGGCGCAGCGTACCGAGAGACGGCCACCGGCAATATGGGCCT
>NZ_LAPV01000153.1 GCF_000971275.1 Devosia psychrophila
AGGCCCATATTGCCGGTGGCCGTCTCTCGGTACGCTGCGCCCTCTACATGGCGAGCCTCTCCGCCATCCGCGCCAATCCCCCGATCCGAGACTTCTACCAGCGCCTGCGCGACCAGGGAAAACCCGGCAAGCTCGCCATCGTCGCCGCCATGCGCAAACTCATCACCACAGCCAACGCCGTCATCGCCAACGATGCACCATGGAAGGGCAAAAGCGATTGACATCAAACACGGTTGCTCAGGGGAGGGAGGCGCCAGGCCAACGGTCCGAGTTCTTTCTCATCCCTCCCCCTTGTGGGGAGGGTGGCCCCAACGTTAACGTTGCCCAATCAACCCAAACCGAGGCGAGACGGGCCGCCCCTAAAGACAAAGGTGCCCGCGACCACGGTCGCGGGCACAATGATCAATTCAACCGATCCTAGTAGCGATATTCGCCAGACTTGAACGGGCCATCGGTCGAGACGCCGATATAGTCGGCCTGGGCCGGGGTCAGCTTGGTCAGCTTGGCGCCCAGCTTGGCCAGATGCAGCTCGGCGACCTTCTCGTCGAGATGCTTGGGCAACACGTGCACCTTCTTCTCGAGATTCTCGCCATTGGTCCACAGTTCGATCTGGGCCAACGTCTGGTTCGCAAACGAAGCCGACATCACAAAGCTGGGGTGGCCCGTGGCGTTGCCCAGGTTCACCAGGCGCCCCTCGGACAGCAGGATCAGCCGCTTTCCATCGGGCTTCTCGATCAGATCGACCTGTGGCTTCACATTGGTCCACTTGAAGTTGCGCAGGCCGAGCACGTCGATCTCGTTGTCAAAATGGCCGATATTGCAGACGATGGCCATGTCCTTGAGCTTGCGCATGTCATCGACCATCAGCACGTCGCGGTTGCCCGTAGCGGTGACGACGATGTCGGCGCGCTCGGCAGCTTCCTCGAGGGTAACGACCTCAAAGCCTTCCATGGCGGCCTGCAGCGCGCAGATCGGATCGACTTCGGTAACCAGCACGCGGGCGCCAGCGCCACGCAGCGATTCAGCCGAGCCTTTGCCCACGTCGCCAAAGCCGCAAACGATGGCGACCTTGCCGGCCAGCATCACGTCAGTACCGCGACGGATCGCATCGACCAGCGATTCACGGGTGCCGTATTTGTTGTCGAACTTGGACTTGGTGACCGAGTCATTGACGTTGATGGCGGGGAACGGCAGCTCGCCCTTGGCGTGCAGCTGGTACAGGCGCATCACACCCGTCGTGGTCTCTTCCGACACGCCGCGGATCGAGGCGCGGATAGCCGAGAAGAAGGTCGGGTTCTTGGCAAGACGGCGCTTGATAGTGTCAAAGAAGATTTCTTCTTCTTCATTGCCGGGCTTGTCGAGAATGGAAATATCCTTCTCGGCCTTGGCGCCGGTCAGGATATACATGGTGGCATCGCCGCCATCGTCGAGGATCATGTTGGGCGTGGAGCCGGGCCAATCCATCATGCGGTCGGTGAAGTCCCAGTATTCCTCAAGGCTCTCGCCCTTGTGGGCAAATACCGGAATGCCGGCAGCGGCGATGGCAGCGGCAGCATGGTCCTGGGTCGAGAAAATGTTGCACGAGACCCAACGCACTTCGGCACCGAGCGCAACCAGCGTCTCGATCAGCACTGCGGTCTGGATGGTCATGTGCAGCGAGCCGGCAATGCGGGCGCCCTTGAGCGGCTGGGCCGCTGCATACTCAGCGCGAATAGACATCAGCCCAGGCATTTCGATTTCGGCGATGTCGAGTTCCTTGCGGCCAAAGGCTGCGAGGGAAATATCCTTGACCGCATAGTCGGTCGAATTGGTGGTCATGTTGAGGCTCCGGAGCGCAAATGGGGTTCGTTAGCTCTGCTATAAGCAAGGGCAAGCTTCGGATCAACTAAAGACATAAAGAAATGTTTATATCTGATTACCGATAGGCCGCATAACGGCGCTTCGCCAAGCTTTTGAACGGCATGGCGCCAAAGCGCCAAAGACCGGACAGCAGCAGATAGCCGAGGATGAAACCGCCGCCGGCGTAGAGGATACCCTCCATCGTGACGGGCACCGCAGGCCGATAATTCTCCAGCGTCCGTTGGCCGATATCAGTATCGAGATAGGCGGGCAGAGATTGAAAGCGCTCTATCGCACCGGCGCCTTGGATGCGAGCCAACGTCGTGCTGAGCTGCTCATAGCGCTGGAACGTCGCAGTCATTGAGGTGCCACGCCCCGCCAAAAACTCGTCATTGGAGGCATTATAACGCGCCAGCGCCGCTGGGCGGTCAAGGCCACCGACTTGGGCCGCCCTGTCGAAATCCTCAGTGATGACGCGCAACTCATCCACCGCACCGCCAAGGCGTTGGGTATATTGCTGGGCATATTCAGGAAACTGACTCAGCGCCGTAGCCAGAACCACCCCGCCAATGCCCGCTATTATTCGCCGCATATAGGGCCTCCGCCTTGCACGGGGTCAATGTGGGAGACGTCGAGACGTTCCGCAATTGGCCATTCTAGCCCTTACCCCGCAGCCCCGTCGCTATCCTCGTCAAATCCGTTATTGACCAGTTCCACAATCGCCTCCAGCGCTTCGCGGGCCTGCTTGCCGCTCGCCTGCACAAGGATGGTTGAGCCCGGGCCGGCGCCGAGCATCATCAGGCCCATGATGGAATTGCCGTTGACCGAGGAGCCGTCCTTGATGACGCTGATGTTCGCGTCGAAGCATTCGGCGGTGCGGACGAAGCGGGCCGAGGCGCGGGCGTGCAGGCCCTTGCGGTTGACGATGGTCAGTTGCTGGGCGACGGCCCGGCCGGCTCCGCTTCCGTCCATCAGCAGCCCCCTCGATTGAGACCGAAACGCGACGCGGCAGCCATTCTAGCCTGCGCCGAGTATCGAATTGGCTACGGTGATATATTTGCGGCCTGCTTCCTGGGCCAGGTTGACCGCATCCTTGATCGCCATGTCGCCGCGCACGCGTCCGAGCTTGACCAGCATCGGCAGGTTGACGCCGGCGATCACCTCGACCTGACGATTCTGCATCACAGAAATGGCCAGATTGGACGGCGTGCCGCCGAACATGTCGGTCAGGATGATCACGCCGTTGCCGTCATCGGCGCGGTCAACCGCCGCCAGAATGTCGTTACGACGGGTTTCCATATTGTCATCGGGACCGATTGCGATGGTCTCGCAGAAGTCCTGCGGCCCCACGACGTGTTCGAGAGCCGACTTGAATTCATTGGCAAGCGCACCATGCGTCACCAAAACCAGACCTATCATGCAATGTCCCCAGCCTGCCGGACCACGCCACCAAAGCGGCGCTCACGGCATTCCAGCAAATTCCGCCCCCTGCCCGTTTGGCGCCATAGGCAGCCAGACGAACTCGAACCCGGCCCAGAAGGACGAGCATGCGTCATTTTCGGCCCGGAAGGCCGTGGATTCAAGTGGTATTTTGTCACGGTGCTGTGGGCTGCCGCGTCAGGGCGGTTATGGCCTCGATCACCAGCAACATTTGATGCCCTAGGCTGATGATGTCACCAGAAGGCACCGGCGCCCGCGCCACGCTGGTTCCGGCAATATCGGTCACCATGGCGTCCTCCTCAGGCATGCG
This sequence comes from Devosia psychrophila, assembly GCF_000971275.1. Taxonomy (GTDB): domain Bacteria; phylum Pseudomonadota; class Alphaproteobacteria; order Rhizobiales; family Devosiaceae; genus Devosia; species Devosia psychrophila. The sequence goes on from NZ_LAPV01000153.1 coordinate 3,590, forward strand.
TACCAGTTCGGGGACCAGATCGACGACAAGATGTAGGGTGACGAGGCTTTTGTGCGGTCGCTGCACGATGCCACGGCCGCGCAGTTCGATCAGCCCGGCAAGCTTGTCGGGCGCCACCATGCTGAGATCGCGTCCGGTCTGCACCAGATCGACGCGATCGTCCGACACGAGGAAAGCGGGCAGTCCCCTGCCGTCCCAGCGATCAAGCAAACTCATGGCCAGGACCGATTTTCCGGCGCCGGATGGGCCTCGCAGCAAGATTCCGGTCTCGCCTAGCAACAAACCCGTCCCATGCACATTTTTTGGTTTGCTCATGGCGCGAGTCTATTTGCGGGCGCGCGGCAACACAATCGTAAACACGGCGCCTGACGCGTCCTGCCGATTATGGGCGCGGATGGTTCCTTTATGCGCTTCAACGATTTGCTTGGAGATGGACAGGCCCAGTCCCGAATGGTCGCCAAAGCTCTCGGTGTCTGGTCGGTCAGTATAGAAGCGCTGGAATATCTTGCCGAAGTCGCCCGCAATGCCGGGGCCTTCGTCGGTCACCGTGACCACGATATGCTCGGGATCGGTCGATAGCGCCACGCGCACCACACCGCCTTCAGGCGAGAAGCTGACGGCATTATCGATCAGGTTGGCAAATACCTGCGCCAGCCGGCTCTCATGGCCATTGATCACCGCTGCGCCCTTGCCAGCGCGCTTGTTCATCTCCACCGTGACGCCGCGCCCGAGCGCCATATCCTTCTGGATCGACACCATGGCCTCGGCCAGCTTCTCCACGTCAACCCGCTCCGAACCCTCGCGGGCCAGTTCGGCATCGAGACGGCTGGCGCTGGAAATATCGGTGATCAACCGGTCGAGGCGCTTCACATCATGCTGGATGATTTCGTTGAGGCGGTCCTTGTCTTCCTGGCGCTTGGCCAGCGGCAGTGTTTCGACAGCACTGCGCAGCGAGGTCAGCGGGTTCTTGAGCTCATGCGCCACGTCGGCGGCAAAGCGCTCGATTGCCTCGATGCGGTTATACAGCGCGTCGGTCATGCGCCGCAAAGCTCCGCTGAGGTGGCCGATTTCGTCGGGGCGGTCGGTGAAATCGGGAATTTCGGCGCGCGCATTGCCTGCTGTCTGCACGCGCTCCGCCGCTTCCGACAGGCGTCGCATCGGCCCGGCAATGGTGCCCGCCATCAACAGCGACAGCGCCACCTGCACGCCCGCCGCGATCATGGCAATGCGCAAGATGCTCCAGCGTTCCTGCGACACCACCGAGTCGATGTCGCCCGGCGCCGTAGAGAGCAGGATCGCCCCCACCACTGCGCGCAGGCGCTGCACCGGCACGGCGACCGAGACGACCAGTTGGTTCTGGGCATCGACGCGCACGAAGTCGGCGGGCGCACCGGACAAAGCCGAGGCGACTTCGGGATAACGACTGCCTTCGTCGACGCCATATTCCTGGTATTTGGGGAAATTATCGCCTGGTACCCAGGACAGCACGGCGTTCCACCAGTCCCATAGGAAGAAATTCTCCTGCTTGGTCTCGATGGTGGTCCGCATCACCTCGCCGCGCGCATAAATATTGTCGCTGTCGAGGATCATCAGCCCGCCCTGATCATAGATGCGGGCACGCGTGCGGGTCGGCGTGATCAGGTTGCGCAGCAGCGGCGCCACGCGTTCGGGGCTGATCGGGAATTCGAGGCTGGGATCGAAGTAGGACAGCGATGAGACCGTGCCATCGCCCTGCAATTGCAGCAGGCGATCGGGGTTGATCGAGATGACGTCGCTATCGACCGTCGCCGAGGCGGCGATGGCCGCAGCGATGATTTCACCCTGCACCCGCAGTGACTGGACGCGAGCATCGATCAGGCCGGCCCGCCACTGGTTGAGGTAGAGAATCCCCACCACCAGCACCAGCAGGCCCGCCAGGTTCAGCACGATGATGCGCTGGGTCAGGCTGGAAAAGATGGTGAAGTTCAGGAAGCGGCCAATAGCCGACGAGATCTTGTAGAACGGCGACAGCAGCAGCCGCCAGCGATTGGCCTTGCTCAGCGTCTCCTTGGGAGGCGCAGCCTTGTCCGCCCCCGGCGCGCGCCAATCGTGGCCTGCGTCGGGCTGGGAGTCCTGATCCGGATCGAGGATGGCCACGTGAGTGCTTATTGCTCCTTGAAGCGATAGCCGACGCCATACAGCGTCTCGATCATCTCGAAGTCGTCGTCGGTCTGCTTGAACTTCTTGCGCAGGCGCTTGATGTGGCTGTCGATGGTGCGATCGTCGACATAAACCTGGTCGTCATAGGCCGCGTCCATCAAGGCATTGCGTGACTTGACCACGCCGGGGCGCAGCGCGAGCGCCTGGAGGATCAGGAATTCGGTGACGGTGAGCGTGACGCGCTGGCCCTTCCAGGTGCAGGTGTGGCGTTCTTCGTCCATCACCAGCGAGCCGCGCTCGATCAGTGCTTTGCCGCCCACTTCCTGGGTGCCGGGAGGCGTCGAGGGATCGCGCGGTGCCGAACGGCGCAGGATGGCCTTGACCCGCTCCACCAGCAACCGCTGGCTGAATGGCTTGGTGATGAAGTCGTCGGCACCCATCTTGAGGCCGAACAGCTCGTCGATTTCCTCGTCCTTACTGGTGAGGAAAATCACCGGCACGTCGGACTTCTGGCGCAGCCGGCGCAACAGCTCCATGCCGTCCATGCGCGGCATCTTGATGTCGAGGATGGCGAGGTCCGGCTTGTCCGTGGTCAGGCCCTCAAGGCCCGAGGCACCATCGGTATAAGTGGCGACCTGATATCCTTCGGCCTCGAGCGTCAGCGACACGGAAGTGAGAATATTGCGGTCGTCATCGACCAGTGCGATCTTTGGCATGAAATGCCTTTCTTGTTCGGACGCTTGCAAACAGGCGGCACTTGGCCGTCAACTATGCTTGCAGGGGACAATTACGCATTAAATAAGGCGCGGCCAAGGGCGCTACAACGCCAGTGCGCGAATTGGAGGCCATGCAACTTCAGTCTTACGACCGATTTCGGGATGGTTGTAGGATCAATTCGTCCCGTAGTTTCAGCTCCACAGTAGGCGGCACGGTTGCCGAACCTGCGACGGAGCGATGCGATGACCCAGTTTGACCACGAGACTCTCAGGAGCCAGATTGCCGCCCGGGCCGGCTCGCTGTCGCTCAATGACATCGCCCCGGTGCTGGTTGCACGGTCCCTGCAGGGCGAAGAATCCGAGCTGACCGCAGATGGCGCCGTCAGCGTGCGCACCGGTGCCTTCACCGGCCGCTCGCCCAAGGACAAGTTTATCGTGCGCGATGGCCTGACCGAAAACAGCGTCTGGTGGGACAATTCCGGCGCCCTGAGCCCAGCCCAGTTCGACGTGCTGCTCGACGATGCCATCGGCTCGTTCGGTGGCGTTGCCGCCTTCCGGCAGGACCTGTTGGCCGGTGCCGATCCGCGTCACCAATACGCCGTCACCGTACTGACGACGAGCGCCTGGCATGCCCTGTTCATTCGTAACCTGCTGATCCGTCCCGGTGAAATGGTGGAAACCGGCAGCACTGCCGCGCCTGTCACCATCGTTCATGCGCCCTACTTCAAGGCCGATCCGGCCCGCCATGGCAGTCGCACGGATACGGTGATCGCACTCGATATGAGCCGCAACATCGTGATCATTGCCGGCACGCTCTACGCCGGCGAAATCAAGAAGTCGGTATTCTCGCTGTTCAATTTCCATGCACCGCGCCAGGGCGTGCTGCCGATGCACTGCTCGGCCAATCTGGGCAAAGACGGCGAAGCCGCATTGTTCTTTGGCCTCTCCGGCACCGGCAAGACTACGCTGTCCAATGATCCGAACCGTCCACTGATCGGTGACGACGAGCACGGCTGGAGCGAGCATGGCGTGTTCAACCTCGAAGGTGGTTGCTACGCCAAGACCATCAAGCTCAGCCCCGAGGCCGAGCCGGAAATCTTCGCCGCTACCGAGCGCTTCGGCACGGTGCTTGAGAATGTCATTCTCGACGATGCCCGCGTGCCTGACTTCGATGATGTCTCGCTGACCGAAAATACGCGCGCCGCCTATCCGATCCATGTGCTGCCGGCCATCGCCAAGGGCAGCGTCGGCGGTACGCCCAAAACCGTGGTATTCCTCACCGCCGATGCGTTCGGCGTGCTGCCGCCCATCGCACGCCTGACACCCGAGCAGGCGGTCTACCACTTCCTCTCCGGCTACACCGCCAAGGTCGCAGGCACCGAGCGCGGCATCACCGAACCGCAGGCCACCTTCTCGGCATGCTTTGGTGCCCCCTTCATGCCGCTGCATCCCACGGTCTATGGCGACATGCTGGCAGACAAGCTCCAGTCCAGCGGCGCCACCGCCTGGCTGATCAACACCGGCTGGACCGGCGGCGGCTACGGCGTCGGCAAGCGCATCGACATCGCCTCCACCCGCCGCCTGCTGTCGGCGGCTTTGGATGGCGCACTCGATGACGCCGAAATGCGCGTGGACGAACTGTTCGGCTTCGAGGTCCCGCTCACCGTACCCGGCGTAGAAACCCGCCTGCTCACCCCACGCCTCACCTGGGCCGACGCCGAAGCCTATGATCGCCAGTCAACTCACCTCGCCGGCCTGTTCCGCGCCAACTTCGAGAAATTTGGCGATGGTGCCAATGCCGCACCGGGTCCGCGCATGGCGCTTGCGGCTGAGTAATGGGAGGGGCGCATAGAGGCACCCTTCTTGTTGGCTGCTCTAAGCCCACACAAGCACCGGAGTTCACCCTCCCCCTTGAGGGGAGGGAAGCGAGATAGGAGTTAGCTTCAGCTAACTCCGTTATCGAGTAGGGAGGGGGTTCAGGGCTATCCGCGAATTGTACGTTGCGGGATGCTCAGAACCCCCTCCCTTGATCCCTCCCTCCAGGGGGAGGGTGTCGACTGTGGCCTCACACCAAAAACTTTTCCATCTTATCCCCACCCACCTCCGCCTCCCGCACAATGTCGCCATTCCCGCACGCACTGCGCGGTCGCCACGAACGGTCGGTTCGGGGATGCCGGTTGGGCTGGGGGTCGCTCCAGTTCCTGCGGGAAGAGGATGATCTGTGACCCGATTTGAGCCCCGTGCCGAGGACGGTCCTCCCCCTAGAGTCGCCGGGATAACATGGGGCGAGGTGTGACCCACCTCCACCGATTTCGCCGGAAGACCGGCACCGGGACGCATCTCGCCCCATGTCGCATAGCCACCACCCAAGCAAACAACCGCGCGGTCATCGCGGCGCGGGGCTCTGTTACGTCACGATGTCGGAAAGGTCAGCGCCTCAGTTGGGCGAGTAGAAGATGTGCGAGCCGATCGAGGCGACGGCATTGTAGGTGTTGGACCAAGACGGGTTCACATTGGTCGTGTGGTAGTAAAGCGCCGAGCCAGGCACGGCGCCGACGTCATCGCCCAGGGCAAATTCAGCATATACAGCCTGCGCCAGATCGGCTGAACGGGCCCACGCACGGCGTTCGCCCGGTGCGTCGTTGCGGCCGTCGCAGGCGAAGGTGAACTGGCAGCGGTGATAGCCCTTGTCGGCATTCTGGTAGATCACGCCGCAGAGGGTTCCCGGGAACTTGCCGGAACGAGCGCGGTTGACGATGACATTGGCCACTGCCAGCTGGCCGGCTTCGCTCTCGCCGCGGGCTTCGTGATAGATCGCCTGCGCCAGGCAATCGCGCTCGGCATCGGCATGCTGCACGCGCTTTTCCATCGGCTGGTAGCTGGTCTCGACATAGGCAGCCAGCATGTGCTGGTTGAGGTCGGGCTCGGGGCGCGCTGTCGGGCTGGTGAAGCTGGCAATTGCTGAAACGGCGCTGTTGCTCTTGATCGAGCCGCGGGCAATGTAGCCCATCAGCACGTCGGCGGTGAGTTCTTCGGGCGCCTGCAGGCCGAGCACATCGACGGCGCGCAGCTGGTTCTGGCGATCGACATAATTGGCAAGAAGGGCGGGGGTGAGTGGCTGTTGGCCGGGCGCAACGGCGACCAGTGTCGGGCCGATGGCGGGCTGGGCGCGGAGCGCCACCAGATCGGCCGGAACTGTAAGCGGGGTAACATCAGCAACGCGGATGGTCTGGGCGTGGGCAGGCACGAGGGTAATGAACAGTACGAGCGCAAGCGCTCCGAAGGCGAGTACATGCGAAACCGCACGCACAACATTGTTCCGCCAGCTCTGCCCCAATGCCCCGTCCTTACCCATGAGCCCGTCCGGCCATATCCGGCGGGCCTTCATCGGGACCTGACTTGCAGGTCCTTCGTCATTTCCCGGCTGCACCCTATCCAAGGTCCGCAGCGGAGGGAAGTCGAAATTTACGGCTGCTTAACCATAGCCGTTAGCTTGTTAAGTTAGGGTTAATCTACCGGGCAGCAGAAGAAAACCCAATTGATGTAAGTACTTCCAGGGTGGTGAAGGGTCAGTATAGCCAGCGCGTAAAAGTTTACGCATTACCGCGGTGAGCAGCGGATATTACTGTGGAGAGGGAAGTGGCTACCAACTAGCCGAGAGCACCAAGCTGCACCTCCCCCTCGACGGGGGAGGCTAGGTGGGGGTATCGTTTAGCCCCAATGCGGGCTAAACGCCCCCTCCCTGACCCTCCCCGCGAGGTGGAGGGTGTCGACTGCAACGAGCGCGGCTTCGATATTTCAGTTCCGGTCGAACGCCGCCAACCTTACGTGGTCGAGGCTTTCCATCACGGCGATGCCGAGGGCGCGAATTTCCTCGCTGGGATGCACCAGGTCCGGCACCATGACGGTCTGCATGCCGGCGGCATGCGCGGCGTGGACGCCGGCATGGCTGTCTTCCAGCGCCAGGCACTTGAGCGGATCTACGCCCAGCCGTCGCGCCGCCGTCAGATAAGGCTCGGGATGCGGCTTGGGATTGACCACGTCGTCGCGCGTGACGATGGTTTCGAACAGGTCATACAGCCCCGCCGCCGTGAGGTGATGCTTGGCGTGAGGATTGCGCGACGAAGTGGCTACCGCGGTGGGAATGTTGCGCTCGCGCAATTCCGTCACCAGTTCCAGCGCCCCCGCCTTGACCGGCACGCCCGAATGGCTGCGTTCGCGCATGATGACGCGGCAGCGCTCGTCGAACAGGGTGTAGGGAAAGCTCACGCCGTAGGCTTCGAGCAGCAGCTTGTTGGTGTGCTCGTGGCTGCCGCCGACCATGGACATATGCACCGCATCGGTCATCTCGAAGCCAAGCTCGGTGCAGACTTCAAACACGATGGTCCGAAACACGCTCTCGGTGTCGAGCAGCGTGCCGTCCATATCGAAAATGACTGCCTGGAAAGGCGCTAGGCGCAAAATGTCGCTCTGGGGTTTCATTCATCTCGATATAGGGCGATTTGGTGCACCTTGCTAGGCAAGGGCTGGAAGGGCTGGGTTGCAACGCGCGCTTTTGCATGGGCGTGCATACGCAACGTAGGATCAATGTTAGCGTTGAAGCCACCATGACCTGCTTCAAGCCCGCCAAGAACCACCTGTCGCTCGGCGACGCCTTCTTCGATCGCGTCAAACCGGCCGATTTTCCAAACACCATCCTGCGCCATCGCGACCAGCGCTGGGCCAAGCGCGTCGGGCTGGATGACCTCGCCGACGTCCAATGGCTCAGCCATTTTGGCCGCTTCGAACCTTTACCCGGTTCGCTGCCGCAGCCCTTGGCGCTGCGCTACCACGGTCACCAGTTCCGCAGCTACAACCCAGATCTCGGCGATGGCCGCGGCTTCCTGTTCGCCCAAGGCCATGACCTCGCCGACAGTCGCCTGCTCGATTTTGGTACCAAGGGATCGGGCCGCACGCCGTGGTCGCGCGGCGGCGATGGGCGGCTCACCCTCAAGGGTGGCGTCCGCGAGGTACTGGCCACAGAGATGCTGGAAGCGCTGGGTGTCTATACGTCAAAGAGCTTTTCGCTGATCGAAACCGGCGAGAACCTCGATCGGAGCGACGAACCGTCACCGACGCGATCCTCGGTGCTGGTCCGGCTCAGTCACAGCCACATCCGCATCGGCACCTTCCAGCGCCTCGCCTATATTGAGGATCACGCGAGCCTCCGACAATTACTCGATTATGCCATTGCCACCTACTATCCCGAGCTGGCCAACGCGCCAGACAAAGCCGTCGCTTTCCTCGAAGCGGTCGTCGGCAACGTAGCCAGGCTCGGCGCACAATGGATCGCTGCCGGATTTATCCACGGTGTGTTGAACACTGATAATATCAACATTACCGGCGAGAGTTTCGACTACGGCCCATGGCGGTTCCTGCCGACCTACGATCCAGGCTTTACCGCCGCCTATTTTGACGAAACCGGGCTCTACAGCTTCGGCAAGCAGCCCGACGCGCTGGCCTGGAACCTGACGCGCCTCGCCGAGTGCTTGCTGCCGCTGTCCAGCATCGAAGCGCTTGAGCCAGCGCTTAATTCAATATGGCCCACCTTCCGGGCCGAACTGCCGCGCCAGATGCTGCGCCGCCTCGGTCTCAAGCCACTCGATGTGGAAAGCGACGGGGCCTTTGTCACCGACCTGTTTGGTTTCCTCTCGGCCAGCCAGGCGCCCTATGAGCAGTTCTTCTTCGACTGGCGCGGCGGCGTTCTCAGCGCCGAACGAGCGGCGCGCAGTCCATCTGCGGAGCACTATGCCAGCGAGGCGTTCCGAACGGTCGCCAACGGGTTCGAACGCTATGGTCCGGCCGATGATCTCAATCTCGATCATCCCTATTTTGCCCGGACCAAGCCGCGCAGCATGCTGATCGACGAGGTCGAAGCCATTTGGGCGCCGATTGTCGACAGCGACAACTGGAGCCTGTTCCACTTCACACTGGCGGAAATTGCCGAGATGCGGCAAGCCTATGGCATCACACCCTGAGGAGGACGCCATGCCCCTTTATGCCCTCGACGGTATCGCGCCGCGGATCAATCCGGATGTGGGCTGGATCGCCCCAACAGCAGTGCTGGTCGGCGACATTGCGGTCGGCGCAGAGGCTGGGATCTGGTTCGGCGTGGTCGCCCGCGGCGATATCGAAGCCATCAGCATCGGCGCGCGCACCAATGTGCAGGAAAACTGCGTGTTGCATACCGATAAAGGATACCCGCTGGTCATCGGGGACAATGTCACCATCGGCCACGGCGCCATCGTCCACGGCTGCACCATTGGTGACAACAGCCTGATCGGCATGGGCGCCACTGTGCTGAATGGCGCAAAAATCGGCAAGAACTGCCTGATCGGCGCCAATGCGCTGGTGACCGAAAACAAGGTCATCCCCGACAATTCCATGGTGCTCGGCGCACCGGGAAAGGTGGTGCGCCAGATCGATGAGGAGGGAGTAAAATCGCTCGCCGCCTCGGCCGAGCGCTATGTTCGCAATGCCCGGCGCTTCGCCACAGGTATGATAGCGGTGGGCACGACCCACACGGATTTTGATCCGGCATGAGCGATACCAGCGAACGGACCAGGCCATCCACGTTGCTGAAATCTTGCGGCACCATTGTGTTAGCCTGGCGCTAACCACTTGATAAGGTCGTTCCGCCGATAACCCAAACATAACCCTGACAGTGCAGTATGGCTCGGTTGGTCCCGAAGGTGGGCCGCGGTGGCGCACCCCGTGACTTCAAACACTACACATATTCAGAAGCATCGCCTCCACTGGCCGCGGCCCACGCTGCTGCCATCGCTGGTGGCGCTTACCCTGCTGGTCATCGGCGGTGTATTCCTCGACCGCCAGAACAGCGTGATCAACGAAGAGCGTGCCCGTGCCAGCGTCGCAGGCGAAGTCTCCCTGGTTCGCGCAAAGCTCGAAGGCAATATCAACGGCAATATCCAGCTGGTGCGCGGTTTGGTCTCTACCATTTCCACCGAGCCGCGAATGAAACAGCCGCGGTTCTCGGCGCTGGTTTCGAACCTGTTCGAGGAACACAGCCAGTTGCGATCGGTCGCCGCGGCGCCAGATCTGGTGGTCTCCATGACCTATCCAATTGTGGGCAACGAGAAAGTCATTGGCCTCGACTATCGCCACACTCCGGCTCAACTCGAAGCCGTGCTGAAGGCGCGCGACACCGGCAAGCTGGTATTGGCAGGGCCGGTCGATCTGGTGCAAGGCGGACGCGGCTTTGTCGGTCGCTTCCCCGTCTATACCGATACTCCAGCGGGGCGCATGTTCTGGGGAGTGGTCTCGGCGGTGGTGGATGTGGGTCGCCTCTATGCCGACAGCGGCTTGCTTGACAAGTCGCTTGGCCTCGACGTTTCGATTGCCCGGATCAGCTCACGCGACAATGCCGGAACGCCGTTCTTTGGCCCAGACCTTAGTGGCCAGAATGCCGTCACCGCAACGGTGGTCCTGCCGTCAGGACGTTGGGAAATTGCCGCTGTCCCCAAGGGCGGCTGGGGCACCGCACACAATAATAGCCTGCTGTTGCGCCTGGCCATGATCATCGCCGGCGCGCTGATCCTGCTGCCCATCGTGATTACCGGCCGCCTGTTGGGCGAACGGCAGAGCCATTTCCGCGAGGTCCAATCGCGTAAGGCCGAACTGGAGCAAATTTCGCGGCGCCTCGCATTGGCCCTCGACGTTTCAAAGGTCGGCGTCTGGGAAATGGACCTCGAAAGCGGCGATGAAACCTGGGATGCCCGCACTAATGAACTCTACGGGCTCGACACCGATGGCGGCAGCCGAAGTCACGAGCATTGGAAGGCGGCAGTGCATCCCGAGGACCAGGAGCGTGCCGAAGCTGACTTCCGGCGCATGATCGCTACCGGCCGCTACGAATCCCATTATCGCGTCATGCTGCCCAATAATACCATCCGCCATGTGCGATCCATGGGCGCGCTGTTCAGTGAGTTCGACGCTCCCGAGCGCGTGGTCGGCGTTAATTGGGATGTGACTGCCGACGTGCTGCTCAATGAGGACCTTCGCTGCGCCACGCTGCTGACCGAGGCGCGCAATCGCGATCTCGAAGCGGCGCGCGTCCGCATTGAACACAATGCGCTGCATGACAGCCTGACCGGCTTGCCCAACCGCCGCTATCTCGATGAAATGCTGAAGCGCGAAGCCGCGGCGGGTTTTCGCGGTACCGGCAGCATGGCCATGCTGCATGTCGATCTCGACCGCTTCAAGCAGATCAACGACACGCTGGGCCATGCGGCGGGCGATGCCATGCTGATCCATGCCGGCGCCGTGCTGCGTGACAACTGCAGCTACAATGACTTCGTTGCCCGCATCGGCGGCGACGAATTCGTGGTGCTGACCAGTGCCGAAGACGGCCCCCTTTATCTTGGCGCGCTGGCCGAACGGATCGTGCGGCAGATGCGCCAGCCGGTGAAGTACCAAGGCCACGAATGCCGCTTTGGCGTCAGCATCGGTATCGCAGCGGACCGGCGGGAAGTGATCGATGTGCAGCGCCTGCTGATCAATGCCGATATCGCGCTCTATCGCGCCAAGGGCCGCGGCCGCAATCGCTACGAGTTTTTCACCGATGCGCTGCAGGCAGAAGTCGTCACGACCAAGCGCATCGCCGATGAAATCCTCAACGGCTTGGAGCGTGACGAATTTGTCGCCTGGTTCCAGCCCCAATTCGACGCAAAAACGCTCGAAATGGTTGGCGTCGAGGCGCTGGTGCGCTGGCAACATCCCATCGAAGGGATCAAGCCGCCCGCCGATTTCCTGCTGGTTGCCGAAGAGCTCAATGTTGTCGCCACCATAGACCGCGTCGTGCTGGCGCAATCGCTTGAAGCGCTCGATCGCTGGGATAAGATGGGCCTCCATGTTCCGCGCGTCTCGGTCAATGTCTCGCATCGCCGCCTGCACGACGAAGACCTGATCAGGGGCCTGCTCGAACTCGACATCGAGCCCGGACGGATCGCGTTCGAACTGGTGGAGTCGATCTATCTTGACGAGGGCGATGCGATGATCGGTTGGAATATCGATCGCATCAAGGAACTCGGCATCGACGTCGAGATTGACGATTTCGGCACCGGCTATGCCTCCATCGTCTCGCTGCAGAAGATGCGGCCCAAGCGGCTCAAGATCGACCGCCAACTGGTCGATCCTATTCTGGTCGATCCGGCGCAACGGCAACTGCTGGCCTCCATTGTCGAGATCGGCAAGTCGATGGGCATCGAAGTCGTCGCCGAAGGCGTCGAGACCATGGAACATGCAGCCATCCTGCGCGACCTGGGCGTGGATATCCTGCAGGGCTACGCTTTCTCCCGTCCGCTCAGTATCGCCGATCTTGAAACCTTCCTCACCGCTAAAGCCTGGCTTGAGGCGTCCTAGGCCGATGCTGCCCTTCTCAAATCGCCTTCGCCGTGCATTCTTCCCGCAATAAATAGGGGGGAACAGCATGAGCGACGCACGAGGACGGTTCGGGATCGGCGTTATCGGCGCGGGGATGGGTGCCAAACCACACGCCTTGGCCCTGCAATCGCTCAACCAGGACATTGCCGTACTCGGTGTCTATCGGCGTGACGCCGCCCAGCGCGCCGAATTCTGCCGGACCTACGGCTTCCCCGAAGCGGAGAGTTTTAACGCCCTGCTCGCCGATCCGCGGCTCGACGCTCTGTTGGTGCTGACGCCGCCCAATGCGCGAAAATCCATCGTGGAGGGGGCTGCAAAGTCCGGCAAGCACGTGCTGCTGGAAAAGCCGATCGAGCGCACACTCGCGGCAGCGGAAGATATCGTGGCCATTGCCAGCCAAGCCGGTATTACCCTTGGCGTCATCTTCCAACACCGCTTCCGCCGCGCCTCGCGCTACCTCGCCGAGGCCGTCGCCGAGAACCGCTATGGCCCGCTGGAGGCGGTCAGTCTCACCGTGCCATGGTGGCGTCCCCAAAGCTATTACGACCAACCCGGACGCGGTACGTTGCAACAGGACGGCGGCGGGGTGCTGCTGACCCAGGCGATCCACTCGCTCGATCTGATGCTGAGCCTGTGCGGCGAAGTCAGCGCCGTCACCGCCATGGCCAAGACGACGCGCCTGCATAAGATGGAAACCGAAGACTTCGTCTCGGCGGGCCTCGAATTCGCCAATGGCGCCATTGGAGCCGTGACGGCAACCACGGCCAGCTTTCCGGGCGGCCCGGAAAGCCTGACGCTGAACTTTGCCCAGGTCACCGCCACACTGACAGCCGGCAACCTCACCGTCCACACTATGAGCGGCGAAACCATCACTGAAGGCGACGCCACCCAGGGCGGCGGCGGCGCCGATCCCATGGCTTTCCCCTTCGACTGGCACGCCGCCCAGATCGCCGAATTCGCCGACGCTGTGCGCCATGGAAGGCAACCGGTCAGCACCGGGCACACAGCCTTGCGGGTGCACAGGTTGATCGATGCGATGATGGCTTCTTCAAAGGCCGGGCAGAAGGTGGTGGTTTCCTAGGAAGCAAGAATACCCCCACTTAGCCTCCCCCTGAAAAGGGGGAGGGACTTCATCGAGTATTGGGCTCGATCCAGCCCAGGCACAGTTGGGATTCCTCCCCCTGATCAGGGGGAGGCTAGGTTGGGCTACCCCAACAAAGACTCTTCCGGCCGCAACCCCTACCCGACCAGAGCCGCCTTCTTCGCCAGCCGCGCCTTGATGCTCTCGACGCTCGAATTCGGCGTCGCGGCAAACAACGTCCGCGTGTACTCATGCTGCGGATCACCAAACACCGCGTCGCGCGTGCCGTGCTCCACCACATCGCCAAAATACATCACCATCACCTCGTCGGCGATGTAGCGCACGACGCTGAGGTCGTGGCTGATGAACACATAGGTCAGCCCGAACTCGTCCTGCAGGTCCTTGAGTAGGTTGAGAATCTGCGCCTGCACCGACAGGTCGAGCGCAGACACCGGCTCGTCGAGCACGAGGAAACTCGGATTGAGCATCAGCGCCCGCGCGATGGCGATACGCTGGCGCTGGCCGCCCGAGAACATGTGCGGATAGCGATTAAAATGCTCCGGACCCAGACCGACCTTGGTCAACATGGCCATGGCCTTGTCGCGACGCTCCGGTGCCTTCATGTCGGTATTGAGCAGCAGCGGTTCGCCCAGCACGTCGCCGATCTTCTGGCGCGGATTGAGCGAGCCATAGGGGTTCTGGAACACGATCTGCACCTTTTGGCGCATCTCGCGAGTGACGTGGTGGGCATCGGCCTTGAGGCCGTCGATCAGGATTTCGCCCGCTGTGGGGGCGTCGATCAGCGTGATCATGCGGGCAAGGGTCGACTTGCCGCAGCCGCTTTCGCCCACCACAGCCAGAGTCTTGCCCTTCTGCAGCGTGAAGTTCACGCTTTTGACGGCATGCACCATCTTCGCCGGACGCAGGAAACCACCGGAGGTGACATAGTCGCGGGTGAGGTTGCGGACTTCGAGAACGGGTGTCGCCATTATCAAACTCCCGGCGCCGGTTCGAAGACGAAGTCGGACACCGTCGGCAGACGATCACCCACCGCATTTTCAGGCAGCGCCGAAAGCAGCGCCCGCGTGTAGTTGGATTTCGGGTTCTCAAACAAAGTCAGCACATCGGCCTCCTCCATCTTACGGCCCTTATATTGAACAATGACGCGGTCGGCCGTCTCGGCCACCACGCCCATGTCATGGGTGATCATGATCAGCGCCATGCCGTGCTCGGCCTGCAGCCGCACCAGCAGATCGAGGATCTGCTTCTGGATGGTCACGTCGAGCGCCGTCGTCGGCTCATCGGCAATCAGCAGCTTGGGATTGCAGGAAATCGCCATGGCGATCATGACGCGCTGGCACTGCCCGCCGCTCATCTGGTGCGGATACGCGCCAAGCCGTTCGGCGCCGTCCTTGATGCCGACCAGCTTGAGCAGTTCCACCGCACGATCGCGCGCGGCGCGGCCATGCAGGCCGAGATGCTTGCCCAGCACTTCTTCGAGCTGGAAGCCCACGGTGAAGCAGGGATTGAGGCTCGCCACCGGCTCCTGGAAGATCATGGCAATGTCCCGCCCGATGATCTGCCGCTTTTCTTGCGGCGTCATCTTGAGCAGGTCGATGCCCTCGAATTCCATCTTGTCGGCAGTCACTGTCGCGGTGCCGGGCAACAGCCCCATCACCGCCAGCATGGCCACCGACTTGCCGGAACCGCTCTCGCCCACGATGGCCAGCACTTCGCGACTATCGACCGACACATCGACGCCATCGACGGCCTTGAACAGGCCGACGGAGGTGTCGAACGAGACGGTAAGGTTCTTGATTTCAAGCAGGGGCATTATGATGCGCTCCCTTCGGTTTGTTGTAATGCGCCAGGGGAGGCGCTATATTTTAATGCAGTTACAGGAGAGAGCATCATGGCGAAGCCTTCCGTCCAGCCGAAGCCGAAACCGATTGAGCTCCCGAAGCCGACACTAGGGTCGGTAGGACCGCGCCCGAGCTACTAAGCGAAGAATCAAGCTCCTGCAGGGCCTTGCGTGCGAGCACTTCCAGCCGCCCCTGCATTTCCAGATAATCACTGTACATGATGAGCTGCCGTTCAGCGGATAGTTGGCTGAAGCCAGGTGCTCTCATATCGTCGATGAACTGATCCAGCGTCTGACGCATCCGTGCGTAGTGGATCACCGGAGTGATGACATCACCCGGCAATATCGGAATGTCCCCCACGATTGCTTCAAATACCACGTTGCGCGACAGCGTCGGTATGATCGGCGAATAGCTCAAATCAGCCTTATATCGCGCCGATACCTCATCGAGGAACGCCTGCCGGTCCGGCACTTCGAGTATGATCAGGTCGCTGGCGATCTCTGCCCTTAGCGCGATTTGAAAGTCGTGCACTTTCTCGTCGCGCCGCATCTGATCCCGTCGCTGCGCCCGCCAGGTCGAGACAAACCAGCCGGCGGCGCTGACAAGCGCCGAGACCAGCGCCGCCACGATCGCTGGGCCGATCCAAACCTCCATGCCCTCAGCTCCTCTTGAGCTTGGGATCGAGCGCGTCTCGCAGACCGTCGCCGATGAGGTTGATGGCGAGCACAGTGATCAGGATGGCCAGGCCCGGGAATGTCACCACCCAGGGGGCGCGCAGGATGAATTCGCGGGCCGTAGCCAGCATGGTGCCCCATTCCGGGGTGGGCGGCTGGGCACCAAGGCCGAGGAAACCGAGAGCCGCAGCGTCCAAAATGGCGCTGGAAAAACTCAGCGTCGCCTGCACGATCAACGGCGCTACGCAATTTGGCAGGATGGTGACCAGCATCAGCCGGAGGTGGCTGGCACCTGCAAGGCGCGCCGAGGTGACGTAGTCGCGGCTGGATTCGGCCATCACCGCTGCGCGCACCAGGCGGGCAAAGTGCGGCTGCAGCACGATGGCGATGGCGAGCATGGCGTTGACCAAGCCCGGGCCCAGCACGGCCACCAGCACCAAGGCCAGCAGCAGCGAGGGGAACGCCAGGATGATATCCATGACGCGCATGATTACGATATCGACCCAGCCGCGGAAATAGCCGGCAACCAGCCCGAGCGTGACGCCGCCAACAAGCGCCAGCACCACGACGACCACACCGATGACCAGCGAGAAACGGGCGCCATACATTAGACGCGACAGCATATCGCGCCCGACGGGATCGGTACCCAAAACATAGGTCCAAGAACCGCCCTCCTGCCAGGCCGGAGGCTTGAGCAAGGCGTCACGATATTGCAGCTCGGGCGCGTGTGGCGCCAGAACTGGTGCAAACAGCGCGATCAACACCATTATCGACAGCACGACGAGACCAATGACCGCGCCGCGGTTTTGCGAAAAATAGTGCCAGAATTCGCGCAGGCCAGAGACGGGCTTTCGCGTTTCAGGTGCGTTGGTAGCGGTACTCATGAGCTCTGCACCCGAATGCGCGGATTGATAACGGCGTAGAGCAGGTCCACGACAAGGTTCACGATCATGACGATGACCGCCACGATCAACAGGCCGTTCTGCACTACCGCGTAGTCGCGCTTATAGATGGAATCTACCAGCCAGCGGCCGATGCCGGGCCAGGAGAAGATGGTCTCGGTCAGGATAGCGCCACCCATCAACACACCGACCTGGAGACCGATAGTGGTGACCACAGGGATCAGAGCGTTACGCAGGGCATGCAGACCAATGACGCGCCGGCCCGAGAGGCCCTTGGCGCGCGCGGTGCGCACATAGTCCTCGCCCATGACTTCGAGCATGGCCGAGCGCGTCTGCCGGGCGATCACTGCCAGCGGAATGGTGCCCAGCACGATTGTCGGCAGGATAAGGTGCCGCAAAGCCGACACGAAAGCGTTGAAATTGCCGGCGAGCAGGCTGTCGACCAGCATGAAGCCGGTGACTGGCTTCATAAAAAATTGCAGGCCAATGCGGCCTGAAACCGGTGTCCAGCCCAGATAGCCCGAAAAGAAGATGATCATCAGCAGGCCCCACCAGAAGATGGGCATGGAATAGCCAACCAGGGCAGTTCCCATTAGTCCCTGATCGAGCCAGGTGCCGCGTTTGACGGCGGCAAAGATGCCTGCCGGAACGCCGATAGCGATGGCAAAGATCAGCGCGAATATCCCGAGCTCGACCGTCGCCGGGAACAGCTTGAGAAATTCTTCGACCACGGGGCGATGGGTCGCCAGCGAGTCGCCGAAATCGCCGCGGACCACCTGTCCGAGGTAGCGGAAATATTGCTCCCAAATCGGCCTGTCGAAGCCGTATTTTTCGACGAGCATGGCATAGCGCTCGGCAGTGACGCCGCGCTCGCCAGACAAAGCCAGGATCGGGTCGCCGGGGATGAGGCGCACGAACCCAAAAGAACAAATGGTGATGCCGATCAGGGTCGGGATCACCAGGAGAAGCCGGTTCAGGATATATTTGAGCATGGATCAGCAGCGGGCAGCGCTGGACTGATCCAGCGCCGCCCTACCTTAAAGTTTATTCCGCAACGTCGACATTGTCGAAGCGATGCATGGCCAGAGGGTCCATCGTGTAGCCAAGAACCTTTTTGCTCATTGGCATGTAGATGGTCGAGTGAGCCATCAGGAATGCAGGCTCTTCAGCCGTCATCAGTTCCTGCGCCTTGACATAGATCGCAGCGCGCTTGGCTTGATCGGTTTCAAGAACGCCGTCCTTGATCAGCTTTTCAAACTCGGCATTGTTCCAGATCGAGTAGTTCTGGGTGCCGATTGCAGCAGCGCCAAACAGCACTGCGAAGAAGTTGTCCGGATCGCCATTATCACCACCCCAACCGATCTGAAATGCACCAGGGCGGTCGGACTTGGCGCCGTCGATGCGGTACTGCGTCCACTCAACAGTGTTGATGGTCGCCTTTACGCCGACAGCGGCCCAATCCTGCTGAATGATTTCAGCGGAACGAGCGAAAGCTGGATTGTAGGAACGGGCACGGTCCGAAGCCCAAAGCTCGATCTCGGTGACGCCCTTGGCAGCAAGGATTTCTTTGGCCTTCTCGGGGTTGTATTCCTGCTCAGGGGTCGCGTCGTTATACGACCACATGGTGGGCGGGATCAGGTTCTTGGCTGGCTCGGCATTGCCGGCGCCAAACAGCGCTTCAACCAGAGCTGGCTTGTTGATGGCCATGCTGAGGGCCTTGCGGACTTCAACGTCATCGGTGGGCGCAACGGTGGTGTTGTAGCTCATGTAGCCGACGTTGAGGCCGGCCTGGTCGAGCACCACGAGATCGGTGTTTTCCTTGAGCGAGGCGATATCGGTCGGGCTCGGATAGCTCATGATATCGCATTCGCCAGCCAGCAGGCGCTGAGTGCGTGCAGTGGTATCGGGAGTGATAGCAAAGATCAGGTCGTCGAGCGCGACCTTGCCCTTGAAGTAGTCGGGGAAGGCGGCGTAGCGGATGACGCTGTCGAGCTGATAGTCGACATACTGGAACGGGCCGGTGCCGACTGGCTTGGACGCGAAATCGGTTTCAGTGCCGGAAGCGATCAGCTTGTCGGCATATTCCTTGGAAACGATGGACGCGAAGTCCATGCCCAGGTTTGCCAGCATCGGCGAGTTTGGCGTGTTCAGCACGATCTTAACCGTCAGGTCGTCAACCTTGACCACTTCCTTGATGTAGGACGGCATGGCCATGGCTTCGTAGTATTCGTACTGGCTATCGGCCAGGTAGGCGTGGAACGGATTGTCTTCCTTGAACTGGCGCTCGAAGGAGAAGACCACGTCATCGGCGTTCAGGTCACGCGTGGGCGTGAAATAGTCGGTGGTCTGGAACTTGGTGCCGGGGTGCAGCTTGAAGGTGTATTCCAGGCCATCGGCCGAAATTTCCCAGCTATCGGCCAGGCCGGGCTCGAGTTCGGTGGCGCCGTGCTTGAATTCGACCAGACGGTTGTAGATCGTCCGTGCGGACGCGTCGAAGTCGTTACCACCTGTGGCCATCGCTGGATCAAAATGCTTGGGCGAAGCTTCCGAGCAATAGATCAACTGCTTAGCCTGGGCGGCGCCGGCGGCCACCGCCACCATGGCGGTCGCCATCAGCAGCGTTTTCATCAATTTCATGATTGTTGTCTCCCGAGTATCTTAGCGCTCCCGGCTTGCCATCCGGGGCTTGGGCGTCAACAAAGCGTAGAATCCAAAAGAGCGCAACAGAGAGTTTGACCATTTGGTCAATCTGATGACAGCGGGAACGTCATTCCACAGGATTGGACGGTTTTGAAATGAACCGTTCGCCGCACCGATGACGGCTTGACCCGGCGCACGGGCTGGTGATCCATGATCGCCATGACTCAATCCCTTGCCACCGTCTCCCTCCTCGTCACCGATTACGACGACGCGATAGCTTTTTACTGTGACACACTCGGCTTCAACCTCGTGGCCGATACCGATATGGGCGGCGGCAAGCGCTGGGTGGTGGTCGCCCCGGCCGGTCAATCCGGCGCGCAACTGCTGTTGGCCAAGGCCGACGGTCCGGCGCAAATAGCTGCCATCGGCAACCAGGGCGGTGGGCGCGTGATGTTTTTCCTCAACACCAGCCACTTCATCCGCGACCACGCCGCGATGCTGGAAAATGGCATCAAATTTCTCGAAGCGCCCCGGCAGGAGCCCTATGGCACCGTCGCCGTGTTCGAAGACCTGTACGGGAACAAATGGGACTTCATCGAACCCAAAAAGGCCTGATCCTGGCTCTGGTCGTGTTGGCTACGCCTGCCGTGGCGCAGCAGTCGGGCTGGCATTATTCGCCGCAGCCCGGCGAAGGCGACCGTGCGACCCTGGGCTGCGACAGCGACGCCACGCCGCAGGAATACACCTGCGTTGCAGTCCGTTGCGAGGATGATCTCTCTACCGGCGTGCATGTGCATACCAACCGGCAGCCGGTGCTTGGCGAATGGGAAATGACGCTGGACCGCGAGAACGCCAGTTTCACCGCCGAGCCCTCCAGCGCGCCCTATGGTGGACGTTTCATGGAGCGTACCGATTGGCTGCTCGACCGCATCGAGCAGGGCAGCTTTATTTACCTGCGCAACGTCGATGATACCGACCCCAGCTTTGCCTATATCGACTTGAGCGGTTCGCTGCAGGCGATCACCCGGGCGCTGGCCTTTTGTGCACCGCGTGTCCCGCCTGAACCGAAAGCGGCTGCAGGCGTTTAAGCTCACACACCACAATGGAGAAGCATCATGGACCGTCGCCCCTTGGGCCGCAGCGAACTCGTCATCGAACCCCTGGTTCTGGGCGGCAATGTCTTTGGCTGGACCGTCGATGAGAAACTCGGCTTCGATATTCTCGACGCCTATGTCGATGAAGGTTTTACCGCCATCGACACCGCCGAGGGCTATCCCAACTGGGTGCCCGGCAACCCACCCGGCATGAGCGAGACCATCATCGGCAAGTGGCTGAAAGCCCGCGGCAACCGCAACGCAGTGCATATTTTCAGCAAGGTCAATTCCGCCAAAAAACCGGGCGGTTTGAGCGCTGCTTCTATCCACGATGGCATCGAAGCCTCGCTGCAGCGGCTGCAGACTGACCACATCGACCTGTATTTCAGCCACTGGCCCGACGCCGAAACCGAGCATGCCGAAACGCTGGAAGCTTACGATCCGCTGGTACGCTCCGGCCGCGTCCGCGTCATCGGCGCCTCCAATTACACATCGCAGATGGTGAAAGAGGCCAACGAGACCGCCGTCATCAAGTCGCTGCCGCGCTATGAAGTGCTGCAGCCGCGCTACAATCTCTACGACCGCGAAGAATTCGACGCGTTGCGTGATCTGGTGATCGAAGACGAAATTGGCACCGTGGTTTATTACAGCCTCGCCTCGGGTTTCCTGACCGGCAAATATCGTTCCAAGGCCGACTTCGGTAAGTCGCCCCGCGGCGGCGGCGCCGAAAAGTACCTCGATGCCAAGGGCGAAAAAATCCTCGGCGTGCTCGATCAGGTCGGCAAGGCTAATGACGCGACGCCGGCTGAGGTATCGGTTGCCTGGCTGGTTGCCCAGCCCGGCGTTACGGCGCCAATTGCGTCGGCCACATCGGTCGAACAGGTCAAGAGCCTAGCCAAGGGCGTGCGGCTGAAACTCAGCGACGAGGATATCAAGCTGCTGACCGACGCTGGGAAGTAGGAAGAATACCCCCACGTAACCTCCCCCTGAAAAGGGGGAGGAATCCGATCTGCGAATGTTCTCGATAGCGCCCAAAACTCGATGGGGTCCCTCCCCCTCATCAGGGGGAGGCTAGGTGGGGGTACCCTCTAAAGTACCCCTACCATTCAAAATCCGGCCCATTGACCCGAGCGCCCATCAAAAACACATCGCTCATCAAACGCAGCGGTGCCGCATCGACATCGCTCTGATGCCGCTCGAGCAAATCCGCGAAATGGTCATACATGGCGGCATATTCGTCATCACCGTGTTCCAGCGCCAGCTGGCCGTTGATCGTCAGCCGCCGGCCGCCGCCCTCGAGCTTGAGCTTGTCGCCAGTGCCAGTCTCGATGGCCAGCGTCCAGATCTCGCCGCTCTCCTCAAGCCAGTTGAAGCCCGCCGATAGCTGCGGCTTGTGCAACTGGCCCGACTTGAAGCCGATTTCCACGTCGACTGGCGTCTGCCGATTGGCCGGAAATGTCAGCTTGGCGCTTTCGACAAACACCGGAAACGGCATGATCTTGGTTAAAATCGAGAACGCATTGATGCCCGGATCGCAGACACCAAACCCGCCCGGCTCCCAGACCCAATCCTGGCCGGGGTGCCACTTGCGCACGCTTTCGCGCCAATCGATACGCACAGACCGAACGCCCTGCGCCAGAAGGATTGCCCGCGTGCGATCCACCGCTGGATTCCACTGGCTGTGCCAGGTTTGGTACAACACCCGGTCCAGGCGGGCCGCATGGGCGATCAGGTCGTCGAGCTCGGAAATCGTGGTGGTCGGCGGTTTTTCCATCATCACGTCCTTGCCGGCGTCGAGCGCCTCGCGGACATATTGATGGCGGATGCCCGGCGGGGTGCAGATCGACACCAGCGACACGTCCGGCAGCGCGGCATAGAGCTCGGCCGGGGTCTTGAACACCGGCAAGCCGTTGCGGCTCAGCCCGCGGGTCGAGACCGTCGCTGCCAGCTCGAAATCACTGGACGCGTCGATCACCGGCAGGTGCTGGTCCTGCGCGATCTTGCCCAAGCCGATAACGGCAATCTTGCGTTTGGCCATAAAAGGCTCCCCTCAAAAAGTCGCCGTATAGAACAGAGCCCGCCCCTTTCTGCCAAGGGGACTTGTATCATTATTTTGCTTCGAGCCGGCCAGAGGCAAAATCACGCCAGTGGCGCGATTTTAGATGAGAAGGCCGCGAGACCTATGGTCGAGTTGCTGGTTGCCAGAGTTCGACAGGATTGCCCTCAGGATCGTGAATGCGGGCAAACTTGCCGGTCTCGGGCGTGTCCCATTCTTCCCTGGTCTCCACGGCAATATCCGCCGCGCGCAGCTGCACCAGCAGCGCTTCCAGATCGTCGACGCGGAGATTGATCATCCACTGCTTGCCAGCGGCGAAATAATCGCTGTCGTGCTTGAACGGCGCGAACACAGTCATGCCCGCTTCCTGACTCCAGAAACCGGGAATGCCGAGATGGGTCTCGTACCATTCTGCCATCGCTTCGGTGTCTTGCGCCCGAAAAAATACGCCGCCTATGCCTGTCGCCTTGGCCACGTCGGCCTCCCTTTATCGGATCAAGATCGCCCGGAAATCATTCACATTGGTCCCCGTCGGCCCGGTGACCAGCAGGTCGCCGATGGCCGCGAATGCCGAATAAGCGTCATTGCCGGCCAACACCGCCAGTGGATCGACCCCCGCCTTGCGCAGCCGGGTGGCCGTGGTGCCATCGGCATAGGCGCCGGCATTGTCCTCGGATCCATCGATCCCATCGGTATCGGCGGCCAGTGCCGAAATGCCCTCAACGCCATTCACCGCTATGGCAAACGCCAGCAAGAATTCGGCATTGCGTCCGCCGCGCCCGCCTTTGCCGCGCAAGGTTACCGTGGTCTCGCCACCCGACAGCAGCACGACCGGCTTGTTGAACGGCCGGTTGCGCACGGCAATTTCGCGCGCCATCGCCGCCAATACCTGCGCCACGTCGCGGCTTTCGCCCTCGATGGAATCGCTGAGGATGGCCGCCTCGATACCATGCCCGCGCGCCAGTTCCGCCGCGGCTTCCAGCGATAGCGCCGCCGAAGCAATGGTGGTGACACTGTTGCCAATAAACTCCGCATCGTCGGGCGACGGCGCCAGATAATCATCGCCAGCCAGCAAGGCGTGCGCATGTGGCGGCAGGTCGAGCCGATAGAGATTGGCGTACTTTCTTGCGAGTTCGCGTGTCCCCGCCAGGGGAATGGTCGGCCCCGACGCTACCAATGCCGGATCGTCTCCGGGTACATCCGAGACCACCAGCGTCGCTACGCGCGCCGGTGCACATTGCCGTGCCAGCCGTCCGCCCTTGATCGATGAGAACTGGTTGCGGATCAGGTTCATCACCGAAATTGGAGCGCCCGACGCCAGCAACGTCCGGTTGATGGCCTGCTCGTCATCCAGCGTCAGGCCTATCGCTGGCGCTGGCAACAAAGCCGAGCCGCCGCCCGAAATCAACGCCACCACCAAGTCGTCGGCGGAAAGTCCCGAGACCATTTCCATGATGCGCCTGGCCGCCAGGAATCCCGCCTCGTCGGGCACCGGATGGGCAGCCTCGACGACCTCGATCCGCTCGCAGGCCTCGCCATAGCCGTAGCGCGTCACCACCAGCCCACTGAGCGGGCCGTCCCACGCTTGTTCGAACGCCCGCGCCATCTGGGCCGATGCCTTGCCCGCGCCGATCACCACTGTGCGGCCCTTCGGCTTTGGCGGCAGGTGACGCATCACCGCCAGCGCGGGCTGTGCCTGCGCCACGGCGGCATGGAACATCTCTTCGAGCAGGGCGCGGGTCATCGTCTCTCTCGGCTTGCGATTCTCTTGCCGCAAGGGTAGCCAGCAGGGAGCGAGATGCACAGGTGTCAAACGACCGACACAGAGAATGCGTAGCGGCTGGGCCAGGAGTTTCGATGACAGAACGATTCGCGATCTACTATGCCCCGTCCGCCACCAGCAATCTCTGGGAGCGTGCCGCTACCTGGCTGGGGCGCGACGCCGCCGACGGCGACATGTTCGACGGCCCGGTGGCCGGCGTGGACCGCGATCGCCTGCTCAACCTGACCCAGTCGGCCAATCGCTACGGTTTCCACGCCACGCTCAAGGCGCCGATGGCGCTGTTCGAGGATACCAGTGAAGCCCGCTTACGCGACGCGCTGAGCGAGTTCGCTGCCAAGCATGAGCCGTTCAGCCTGGGCAAGCTCAGACTGGCTTCGCTGCACGGCTTCCTGGCTCTGATTGTCGACGGCGCGCATGAACACCTGCAGGATTTTGCGGCGCATGTCGTCGAGGATTTCGATCCCTTCCGCGCGCCGATGACGGTCAAGGATCGCGCTGCCCGTGCCAACAAGGGCCTCAGCGAACGCCAGATCGAGCTGCTCGATGCTTATGGCTATCCTTACGTGTTCGAGGAATTCCAGTTCCACATGACGCTGACCGACCGGCTGGCCGATGAAGACGCGGCCGAGATTGCCCAGGCGGCGACCATCTGGTTCGGCCCCGCGCTGGAAGACGAGGTGTTGCTCGACCGGCTGTCGCTATTTCATGAACCCGATGCCGGCAAGCCGTTCCGCCGTGTCGCCGATTTCAAGCTGGGGCAGGCCCAATGAGCGAGCAGGTTTTCCGCAATGCCCGCGTGGTGCTGGCCGACGAAGTTGTCGAGGGCAGTGTCGTCATCAATGACGGCATCATCACCGCCATCGATGCAGGTCCGGCGCTGGCAGGCGAAGATTTTGACGGCGACTTTCTGATACCCGGCCTTGTCGAACTGCATACCGACCATCTCGAAACCCATTATCGCCCCCGCCCCGGCGTATTCTGGGACCCGGTTTCAGCGCTGCATGCCCATGACGTGCAGATCGCCGGCTCGGGCATTACCACGGTGTTCGACGCGATCCGCATCGGCTCGGACGTGGACATGCCCGAGATGCGCCAGCATGCGGGTCAGCTGGTTGCTGCGGTACGAGACGCGCAGGCCAAAGGCTGGATGCGGGCCGACCACCTGATCCATCTGCGGTGCGAACTGCCAAGTGCGGATGTCATCGAGCACTTCGAAAGTTTTGTCGACCACCCCACCACGCGACTGATTTCGCTGATGGACCACACGCCGGGACAGCGCCAGTTTACCTCGCTGGAAACCTACAAGCTGTTCTACAAAAGGCAGTTGGGCGTGACTGAGGACGAAGTGGAGCGCTACCTCGCTGCGGCGCTGGCGCAGCATGAGCAATTTTCAGGCCCCAATCGTCGTTATCTGGTGCAGCGCGCGCGGGCCTTGAACCTGTCCATGGCAAGCCATGACGATGCGACGCTGGCGCATGTCGAGGAAGGTGTTGCCGACGGCGTCGCCATCTCGGAATTTCCGACCACGCTGGAAGCGGCTTCGGCCGCCCATGACGCCGGCCTTGCAATCCTGATGGGCGCGCCGAACGTGGTGCGCGGACGCTCGCATTCGGGCAATATCTCGGCGACCGATCTGGTCAAGGCGGGATTGCTGGATATCTTGAGCTCGGACTATGTGCCCTTTGCCCTGCTGCAGGCTGCCTTCGTGTTGCCGCAGCGCGTCGACGGGCTTGCTTTGCCGCAGGCCTTGGCTACCGTAACGCGCAACCCGGCTAACGCGGCTGGGCTTGACGATCGCGGCGAGATCGCCATCGGCAAGCGCGCCGACATGGTGCGGGTGCAGGTGATGGACGACCGGCCGATCGTGCGCAGCGTCTGGCGAGAAGGCATAAGGGTTAGCTGACACATGGTGCGACCACTCGGTTCTCTTGTCCTCGTCGTCGGCCCTTCGGGCGTCGGCAAGGACACGTTGATCGGTGGCGCGCGGCAAGCGCTCGATGGTGACAAGCGCTTCGTCTTCGTACGGCGCCTCGTCACCCGCACGTCAGGCGCAGTCGGCGAAGAGCATGACAGCGTCGAGCCGGCGGTGTTTGCCGAAATGGAAGCGGGCGGTCGCTTTGCTTTGACCTGGGACGCGCACAACCTGCGCTATGCCTTGCCCCTCAGCCTCGATACCGACCTCGCCTTGGGCAAAATCGTCGTCGCCAATGTCTCGCGGCACGTCGTCGCCGAGGCATGCGCCAAATATCCCGCCTGTTCGGTGGTGCAGATCAGCGCCGAAATATCCCGCCGCGCCGAACGGCTGGTGGCCCGTGGGCATGAAAGCGGCGACCAGATCACCTCCCGACTGGCGCGTGAAAGCGCCCCGGTGCCGGCCGGCGTCGATCCGATCATGATCGACAATTCGGGCTCCATCGCCATCGGCGTCACCGCCTTTGTCATGGCTCTCCGGGCTATTGCCGCGCAGGAATGACCCGAGCGTGAACCTCTCGCCACGGTCGGGCGTTACTGTCGCATCAAGCGTCAGGAGTGCATTATGAGTCGTAATGGTCTATATGCCGTCATCGCCATCCTGTTGATCGCCATCGTGGGTTTCGGCATCTATTCATATCAGCAGCAGCAGGCGCAGCCCGGTATCGAGGTTCGCGTCGATGGCAACGGAGTGTCAATCGATGGGAATGGCTAGCGCAGACGACAGTCGGCGGCAGGCTATCGTCACCGCCATTACCGCCGAACTTGACCGTCAGGCTAAAGATGGCGAGCCTCGGGTTAACATCGAGGCGTTGGCCAATGCCGTCGAGATCGCGCTTGACCCGGTTGCCCCGGTCAGCGAAGGCAAGCATCCCGCTGAACTCAATGCCAATAATGACGGCTGACTGAGGACATACACATTCCCAGCGATACACTAACTCTTGTCGGCCTAGGCGTCGCCGCCGTGGTCGTTCTCTGGCTCGTCTTCTCGGTGCTCAAACGGGTGATCGGCCTGCTGGTACTCGCCGCCCTGCTGTTTGGCGCCTACATGCTCTGGCAAGATCCAATCCTGCTCAACCGCGTGTTCGACTGGGTACGAGGTTTTATCCCGTAGGTCCCAACAACCGTCCTTCTCTACCTATTCTTTTCCCTAGGGCTTGACCCGAGGGCCACTCACCACATGGCACAAGCGGGCAATGGCCCTCGGGTCACGCCCGAGGGAGAAAGATTGGCTGCGTTTTGATAACCTGCGCAAAGCGCCCCTTAGGCAGCGTCGCCCTTGCGTACGGCCTGTGACACGGCAAAATGCGCCCGTTCAACCGTTTCAAACTGCTGGCCGTCGATGGCAAACGCCGGCAGCTTCACGGCGAGAAAGCGGAAGCCCCCAGCGTTGGGCACGACGACGCCCTGCGGTTCTCCGCCGACTTCGATGACGATTGGCTTATGGGCCTTGGCCCGGTCGAGATTGCGTTCCAGCATGGGTGGATTCTCCACTTGCGCATTGCACGGACAATAGGAAGAAGCTCATGGAGCTTGCACCATCGTCGCCGGCAACACTGGGGTTCTATCGAAGGAGTGAGACGAAGGCGTGACAGCGGTCACATTCGTTTCGAGCGACAGGTCCCTTGCCAGCGTTTTGCGGCGTGGAGGCTGGTGGTACGTACGAGCGAACAACCTGCATGGATGGTGAAGGTAATAGATGGAGTCATCATTATTCCTTTCCCGCTGGTTGAACGGTCGAAGATCGGCATGTGCCGATGCAGTGCTGGCAAGATAGGAGCGTTTCCATTCAATTGCTAGGCGGTCGGCAACCAGAAAATGCAGAATTTTAGCAATAGCCTGCCGTACATTGGTCGCATATCGAAAATCTGAATATCTTCATTGCTTTTGATGAACGTGCCTCATGCTCGAGTAGCAATGGCACGCTTGAAGTGTGCGGGACAATCTGGTGTTGTCCGTGCCTTAGCAAGCGTCGCCGTCGCTGCAGGCGGTCCGAGGGGTATAAATAAAGTGTCAGAAGATGACGTGCCCGTTGCCATCATAGGCAAGCGCGGCATCAAGCCATCAGGCAAGCCGACGCTCAAGACCATTGCGCAGATGACCGGCTTTGCTGTGACCACCATTTCCCGCGCCCTCAACAATGCGCCCGAGCTCTCCCAGGATACCCGCGACCGGGTGCAGAAGATCGCCGCCGAAATCGGCTACCTGCCCGACCGGACCGCTTTGCGCCTCAGGACCGGCCGCACCAATGTTATCGCCCTGGTGCTCGAGCCTGACGAACAGATTTATGGCTTTGGCTCTTCCATCGTCACCGGCCTCAGCGAAGCCGTGCGCAACACCGCCTACCACATCGTCATTACGCCGCTATTCCGCAACGTCGAGCCCATCGAGCCGATCAAGCATATCGTGCGCAATCGAATGGCCGATGGCGTGCTGTTTTCCAAGGCCGAGAGCTTTGACGAACGCATTCGCATGCTGATAGACAATGACTTCCCCTTTGTCAGCCACGGCCGCACCAACTGGCCGGACAGTCACGCCTGGGTCGATTTCGATAACCAGGCCTACGCCTATGGCGCCACCAAGCGCCTGGCGGAGAAGGGCTGCAAGAAAATTTCGATCATCCTGCCGGACAGTGCGCTGACCTATGCCGACCACCTCAAGACCGGGCTGTCCCGCGCCGCGACCGAAGCTGGCGTCGACTATGAGTTCGCCGCCGACGTCAATCTGGGCAGTCCAACCGATGCGATCCGCAACTATGTGATGAAGCGCACCAAGCGCCCTGATGGTCCCGACGGCTGGGTCTGCGCCTCGGAAGTGTCGGCCCTTGCGGTGATCGGCGCCCTCAACGAGAGCGGCAAGACAGTGGGCGGCAACGTCCACGTCGTGTCCAAGCAGGCCTCGGAAATGTTCGCCCAGTTCCAGCCGGGTGCCGAGACCGTGTTCGAAGACTTCATCGACGCTGGCCGCCAAATGGGCAGCCTCCTGCTCCGCCGCATCGCAGGCGAGGAGATAGGGGACTTGCACCACCTCGCGGAGCCGAAGTTCGATTGGAAAGATTAAGAGCCGGCCCGCAGGGTAAATCAGCTCCAGTGGAGCGGATTTAGGCGAGCAGGCCATGAGAGCTACGCCCGAATGGCTAGGGTTATTAGTGGGCACCCCCACCTAGCCTCCCCCTGATGAGGGGGAGGGACTTCATCGCGCATTTGGCAAAATCTGTGACAACCACCGCCCAGATCCTCCCCCTTTTCAGGAGGAGGCTAGGTGGGGGTATTCTTGCTTCCTGAAACTAGCCTTCCAACTCTTCCCGCAACAGTTCCAGCTCCATCCACTGCTCCTCAGCCTTGGCCTTCTTTGCCTCGGTTTCGAGCAATGTCTTGGACTTGGCGGCAAAGCTGGTTGGATCGCGGGCATACAGTTTTGGATCGGCTAGTGCGGCGTTGATCGCCTTGATCTCTTCTTCCAGCCTGTCGATGGTCTTGGGCAGCGTTTCAAGGGCGTGCTTTTCCTTGAAGCTCATCTTGCGCTTGGCGGCAGGGGCCGAGGTGGCCAGCGTGGTCTGGGTCAGACTGGTCTTGCCTGAGCGGTGCGCCTTCACGTTCGGTTCGCGGGCGGTGACGCCCTCGCCGCGCTGAATCACCATGTCGGAATAGCCGCCGGCATATTCGAGCCACACGCCATCGCCCTCGGCGATGATCACCGAGGTCGCGACCCGATCGAGGAAGTCACGATCATGGCTGACCACGATGACGGTGCCGGCATAGTCCGAAACCATTTCTTCGAGCAGGTCGAGCGTTTCAAGATCGAGATCGTTGGTCGGCTCGTCGAGCACCAGAAAGTTCGATGGCAGCGACAGTGCGCGCGCCAAGGCGACACGAGCGCGTTCACCACCGGACAGCTTGCCGATCGGCGTATTGGCCTGCTCGGGTCCGAACAGGAAGTCCTTCATATAGCCGACGACATGCTTGGGCTGGCCGTTGATCTGCAGCGTATCCGAGCCGCCCCCGGTCAACGCTTCCTTGAGGCGCGTTTCGGGATGCAGCTTGGCGCGGCCCTGGTCGAGCATGGCGAGTTCGAGCGCCGAGCCCATCTTGATCTTGCCAGTGTCAGGCTGTTCGAGGCCGGTCAGCATCTTGATCAGCGTGGTCTTGCCAGCGCCATTGGGGCCGACGATGCCGATCCGGTCGCCACGGATCACGCGGGTCGAGAAATCGCCGACGATAACCCGCTCGCCATAGGCCTTGGCGATATTTTCCGCCTCGACCACCAGCGCGCCCGAGGTGCGGCCCTCGGCAACCTGCATATTGACCGATCCGGTAACGCGGCGCTGTTCACGCCGGTCCTGGCGCAGGTCCCCCAGCCGTTCGAGGCGCCCGACGTTGCGCTTGCGCCGCGCAGTCACGCCATAGCGCAGCCAATGCTCTTCGCGCACGATCTGGCGGTCCAGCTTGTGGCGGTCACGCTCTTCTTCTTCCAGCACCTGGTCGCGCCAGGTCTCGAAATGGGAAAAGCCCTTTTCCAGCCGCCGCGTCACGCCACGATCCAGCCAGATGGTCGAGCGCGTCAGATCGGATAGGAAGCGCCGATCATGGCTGATCAGCACCATGGCCGAACGCAGGCTGTCGAGTTCGGCCTGCAGCCATTCGATCGCCGGCAAGTCGAGATGGTTGGTCGGCTCGTCGAGCAGCAGGATGTCGGGCTTGGGCGCCAGCACCCGCGCCAGGGCAGCGCGGCGGCCTTCGCCACCCGAAAGATTTTTCGGATTTTCCGCCCCGGTCAGGCCGAGCGAGCTCAGCAAATATTGCGCGCGATATTCATCGTCGCCCGGTCCGAGGCCAGCCTCGACATATTCCAGCGTCGTCGCATAGGCCGTCAGATCGGGCTCCTGCGGCAGATAGCGCAAAGTGGCGCTGGGCTCGACAAAGCGCAGGCCACTATCGTGGGTCACATCCCCCGACGCGATCTTGAGCAGGGTCGATTTGCCCGAGCCATTGCGTCCCACCAGCGCAATGCGCTGGCCCGGCGAAACAATGAGTTCGGCGCCTTCGAGCAGCGTGGTGCCGCCAAAGGTCAATTTGATATTCTGAAGAGAAAGAAGGGGTGCTGCAGCCATGGCGCGGGTAGAGCACAGGCGGGTGCCAAAGAAAAGGCCGGCCCGCGCCGTGGCAGCCAATCCCGATACGCAGACAAACAAAAAGGCCGATCAAGACGTTGAGGATCCTGATCGGCCCGGGGAGACGGTAGCAGCAAGCCCCCGTCGTCTTTGTGGCGCCGATGGCGGCTATCGATCTCTTGAACCATCACCTTCGCGATGACTGAAGAACACCACATGTTATTATGACTGTCAAACTCATAATATCAAAGACGTGCAGAAATCGGCGAGACGCTAATGCGCAGTAGTGGGTTCCAGCGCCGTCACTGCTTCAATGGTCGATAGGCCGAGGCGGTCGCGGATGGAGCGCTTCTTGCTGGCGAGGTCGGCAATAGTATAGCTGGCCAGCACGTCAAAGAATGCACCCAGGGCTTCGCGGAGCGCGCCGTTGAGGTCGCATTCGCCGATCAGCGGGCAATCGGCGCCATCCTCGAAACATTCCGCGAGCGCAAAGTTTTCTTCTGTGAGCCGGATTGTGTCGAGCAGCGTGATGTCTGCCGCTGGCTTGCCTAGCTTGATACCGCCATGGCGACCGCGAACGGTAGCCAGCAGGCCATTCTCGACCAGCGGCTTGATCAGCTTGAACAGGAACAGTTCGGAAATATTGTAAGCCCGGGCCACGTCGGCGACCCGACTAAGGCCCGGCTCGTTGACGGCACAATAGACCAGGGTGCGGATCGCATAATTGGATTGACGCGTCAGTCTCACTGCGGACCTTCTTTCGGGCAAATCAAGGGAGGGTCGGAACGCCCTCCAGGCATGTTTCAGCTACATTTAATGTCACGCACCTTATAACCATTCTAAATTATGTCAAGATAAGCTGATTACCTTGTTCATATTTCATTGTCGCCGCTTCCCCCACTCGACAGGCATTTGACTTCGCACTATGAATTTAGGGGCAGGGGGACACTGCTTTGAATGAAACTTTTACGCGAGCTAGGCTCAGCGAAGCGGCTTCGCGCCGTACTGGAATAAACAAGACGGATACAGCCGCCATATGTGACGCAATGTTTGATTTGATCGGCGACGTGTTGATGCGTGCCGAGACGGTCAAGCTTACAGCTTTCGGATCGCTGCAGGTGCGCTCGCGCGCCGAACGCGTGGGGCGCAATCCGCGAACGGGCACCGAACACAAGATCAGCCCGCGTCACACTGTGGTGTTCACGCCCAGTGCGCAATTGCGCGACTTGCTCAACCCGGAAGCATTACCCGACAAAATCAGCAAGAGTGCGTGAGAAATAACAACGATAACAGTGGCTGGTTCAGCTGCGGTAGCGCTTGCGTGCGGCTAAAGTTGGACAGGCCAGCTTGATCGATGGACAAGTCCCACGGACCACGTTGCGCGGTCCATGGGACTTGTCTGATGGGGCTCAGACCTCGATCAGCAGAGTGGCGATTTCGAAGGGCCGCAGCGCCAGCGTGACGCCGTTGTCCTTGAGCTCCAGTGGCGAGGTGTCGCCATCCTCCATCAGGTTGACGATACGAGCCGACTTCACCGGAATACCGAAGGTGATTGTCGCATCGGCGCGGATATTGGCGTGTTCGAAGATGCGCAGCACCACTGCGTCAGACTTTTCCGCCTTTTTGACGGTTTCGAGCGTGACGTTGGACTGGTCGACGCTCGCAAAGCTGAAGCTGGCGAACTCGCTGGTCGGGCTTGCGGCGTGCTTGAGCGAGCCGACCACCGCCACCGGATTGTTGAAGCGTTCGGCAGCACGCTGCACGTCGGCCAGATCGGCCACCCCATCGTGCACCAACAATGCGTAGCGCAGGCGATGCTCGCCGATATCAGCCTGCGGATCGGGGAAGGTCGAGCCGCGCACCAGGGTCAAGCGGACGGATTGTTCAAGGCAATCATAGGCATACTTGCAGTCGTTGAGCAGCGCGACGCCGAAATCGGCCTCACTCAGATCGACCCAGCGATGCATCGAGGCTTCGAAGCGTGCCTTGTCCCAGCTGGTATTGCGATGGGTCGAGCGCTTGACGTGGCCAAACTGGATTTCCGAGCGGATGTCGGACGTATTGAGGTCAAACGGGAATTGCGCCTTGAGCACCGTCTGGCGTTCCTGCCAGTCGATGAAGGTGTCGAACTCCACCTGCCGCGCTCCGGCGGCCAGCGAGATGACCTGCACGATAGTGGACTTCTGATAGGTCCGCTCGACGCGGATGGCGGCGCGATGTGGACCGGTTTCCACCACCGAGATCAGGGCCTTACCGTCAGCCAGCGGCCAGAACTGCTCCTCGAAATAGCGGTCGATATCCCAGGCGTCCCATTCCATCGGCTTGTCTTCATAGGCGATCAGGCGGTTTGCGGTTTTGCCCGGCTCCAGCGTTTCGCGATTGCGCGTCTTGTCGAAGATCGAGGTGATCTCGCCGGCCGCGTCGAAAGCAATCTTGAGCAGTTCGTTTTCGAGATGGGTTTCGGAGACCGAGAGCGTCGAGGAGCTGTTGTTGGCGCCGCCCGCCACCACTTGTCCCCCGGTCCAGCCAAGAGGCGCAATATCGGATACGGGTGCAGCAAAGGCGCTCGAACCATCGGCTGAAACCACCTGTTGGAACGGCTGTACCGCCCCATCCGAGGCTAGTGAGGCGCCCTCCAAAACGGATCCTGAACGGAAAATAACCAATCCTGAACGGGTTTGGCCGGTGAAATTGAACAGACGCAGCTGATCGGCGCCCGGCTTGGAAAAAGCCTGGGCGGCGGAATGCCACGGACCGTTCTCGGAACCGAGCGTCGAGAAGATCTGGCCGTACTCGTTATCGCTATCGACATAGACTTCGGGGATGGAGGTGCCGGGCAGGATGTCGTGGAACTGGTTGATCAGCACCAGCTCCCAGAACTCGGCCAAGGTGTCGCTGGGATAGGCGGCGCCAGTCTGAACCAGCGCCATGGCGCCGAGGAATTCCAGCTCGCGCAGCATCCGCTCGGCCTTGCGGTTATTGGCCTTATTCTTGGCCACCGAGGTCAGCGTGCCGCGATGGTACTGCAGGTAGAGTTCGCCATTCCAGGTGGGGAATTTCGAAGCGGGCGCATCCATGCGCTGGCCGAGGCGGTCGAGGAAGGGAACGATGCCTTCGAGCTTTACCCTTGGAGCGCCGGGGATGCCGCGTTCGAGGCGGATGCCGCGCTCGATCATGGCGCGGGTCGGGCCGCCGCCGCCGTCGCCATAGCCATAGGACATCACGAGTTCGTTATTGACGGCCTTGGGCTCGTATCGCTTCCAGGCGCCCATGGTTTCACTCACCGACAGGTCGCCGTTATAGGTCGTGTAGACCAGCTCGCTGTCATAATTCTGGGCGGTAATGAGCTGCGCCTTGGTGACCGTGCCGTCGATGCCCTTCCAGAAAAACGTGTCATAGGGATGCCGGTCGGTATCGTTCCAACTCAGTTTGGATGTGACGAAATATTTCAGCCCAGACTTATCCATCACCTGCGGCAGGTTGGCAGAATAGCCGAAGGTATCCGGCAGCCAGACCGTCTTGGGGTCGACGCCGAAGTTTTCGAGGTGGAAACGACGGCCGCGCATGATCTGGCGCACCAGGCTTTCGCCCGAGACGATATTGACGTCAGGCTCGACCCACATGGCGCCTTCGATCTCGAACTGGCCGGATTTTACCCGGGCCAGCAGGCGATCCCACAGCTCGGGATAATCCTGCTTGAGGAAGTCGAACAGCACCGACTGGTTATACATGAAGATGAATTCGGGATATTCTTCCATCAGGTTCAGCACGGTAGCGAACGACCGCCCGGTCTTGTCGCGGGTGTGCATGACGCGCCAGAGCCAGCCGACGTCGAGATGGGTCGAACCGACGGCAGTGATCTGCGGCTGGCTCTCTGTATCGACCAGGCCATAGATTTCAGCGGCAATGGCTTCAGCCGCGCCGAGCGAGGCTTCGAACTCGGGCGTATAGCCGGCGCGGCGATCGAGGGCGCGCAGAGCGCGGTCGATGATGTTGAGAATAGCCTGCCGGCGTGGATCGTTCTGATAGAGACGGACGGCGACATCGAGCGGCGTCTGCAGGTCCCAATAGAGTTTTTCGGCCCGTTCGCTACGGGTATAAAAATCCACGGTGAAGCCGACCAGCGGCCGCTCGAAAAACGTAAATGCATTGACCAGCAGGGTGTGCTTGCTGCCCGGGGTGGCGTTGCGCTCGATCACCAGCTCGGTGTGATTGCCGTCGAGCGCCTGGGCGATCTTGCCATCGATATAGGCGAGGCACTGCGGATCGGTCGAGCCGGGACGATCCTGCCACTGGCTGGTGAATTTCAGCACAAAGGTCTTGCCCGCTGCGGCTTCGGGCACCGTGACTTCGGCTGCAAACCACGTGTGGCCCTGCTTTTTGGCCCAAACGGAATGGGCACCAAACTGCTCCCAGTTACGCCAGTCGGAAGCGAGCGCCTGATCGGCGGTGACGTCGTCGCGCTGCACGTGCCATTGCCACGCGACGCCCTCGACAGGCGTCAGGATCTTCTTTTCGAGATCGGCGCAGAGCCGGATCAGCTTGCCTTCCATCTTGAGATCGTCGTCGAGCAGGCCGAGCTTGCTCGACATGGGATTGGAATAGGTCATGCTGATACTCCGGCACCGGCGAAGCTGTGTTCAGGCCGCGCTACGACCGCCGATTCAAAGCGCGCAGGGAAATAATCACATGCTTTGCAACGTTGCAAATTCTAAACGCACCTAGGGGAAGCGGGCGACATTTTCGTCTATGTGCGGCTCGGATTGCCGCTGGAATTGAGGGATTTGGTTTCGAGTCCGGCCAGTGTAAAAGCAAGCCTCGGAGACCCGGCAGCAGCATGAGCCAAACGACGACACCAGCGAGCAACCGGCGCGTGACGCTGCGTACTATTGCCGAAGTGACGGGCTTGAGCCTCTCGACCGTTTCGCTATCGCTGCGCGGCGGCACCACGCTGAAGCAGGAAACCCGCGACAAGGTTGCCGAGGCGGCAAAAGCCTTGGGCTATGTGCCGGACCGGGCCGGTGTGCGCCTTCGTACCGGCAAAACCAATGTGATTGCGCTGGTGCTGGACGGCGCCGAAGACTCGATCGATTTCGCGCGCCAGATGATCCAGGGCATCGGTGGCGCCATCAAGGATACCCGCTACCACCTGACGGTAATCCCCGAATTTGAGCGCAACCAGAGCGCCGAGACGATCCGCTACATTCTCGACAATCGCACCGCCGATGGCGTCATCATCACCCATACCGGGCCGCGTGATGCGCGGGTGCAGATGATGGTGGATGCGGACTTCCCCTTTGTCAGCCATGGGCGCACGGCGTTCGAGGCGCCGCATCCCTATCATGACTTCCACTCGGAAGCCTTCGCGGCGATGGCGGTGCAGCGGCTGGCCGGCAAGGGCTGCAAGCAGGTTATGCTGGTGATCGGCGATGACAGCACGACCAATTACCACAATATCGTCACGGCCTTTGAAGAAGCAGCGGCGACGGCGGGGCTGAGTGGCACGGTGCTGCAAGGCACCAAGGGGCTGACGCCGGCCGAAATGCGCAAGCTGGGGCTGGATCTCGCGTCAGGCAAGGACCGGCCGGATGGCATGATCTCGGATAGCGAAATGCGGACCATTGCGCTGGTCGGCGGGCTGCAGGAGGGCGGCGTGGTCTTCGGCCGCGACCTGCACCTGGTCTACAAGCAGACCTCGGGCATTTTGCCGACGCTGTTCCCGGCGCTGGACAGCATCCGCGAGGATGTGTTCGCCGCCGGGGGTGAGCTGACGCGGCTATTGCTGCGGCGCATCGAGGGGGTGGAGGTGGCGGAGCTGCAAACGCTGGCGGAACCACAGCCGCATTGGCGGAGCTAGAGCTGCCGGGGCTGCGCCATACTCACACCCTTGGGCCGAAATTGGGGCCAAACTACCCCCACCCTTGATCCCTCCCCACATGGGGAGGGAGACGATGAGCATGGGCATTAGGGCTGGCGCCTCCCTCCCCTGAATGTGGAGGGATTGGCGCTGGGGTGATGGTAGCCCCACAGGCCCGTAGACGAACACTGCCCTAAAGGGCGACGAAACAGCGTCAATCACTTCGTGAAAGACGCGAGTCTTCGACCGTAGTCCGACTAAGCAGCAATTCGCGGCAGCGGATACGCCTCAGCTTCGTAGAGGGCCTGGATGGCCTTGCCTTCGAAGCGGCGTTCGTTGACTTCGAGGAACGAGCCCATCAGGGCCTTTTCGGGCAGTTCTTCGATGCAGTAGCGAATGGCCTCAGAGGCTGAGTTGAAGCGCTTGTACTGGGCCGAAGCGCTCTTGGCGTAGCGCTTGGCGACGAAGAGTTCGGCTCGTGCTGCGTAATCGATGACCATTGGAATCTCCTTTGGATGCGGTGATCTGCCGGCGCGAGCGGTCTTTTTGGACCTCATGCTTGCGCGACAGCGGATAGTCGGAGCTTCGATAAAGCTCCTTGAGATCGTTTCCCGAGAAAGCCATGTCGCCGACAATAAGCCGGGCGCCGTGGAGGCTGACGGGGGCAGCTTCTTCGAAGGCGAAGCGTATTGCCTGGGCGGCGGTGCGGAAGCTTTTAGCTCCCTGGGCAGACGCAGTATGCCAGTCGCTGCCAAGAAAAAGCTCGGCGCGAGCGTGGAAGTCTAGATGTATCATATTTTCTCTATTAGTCCGGCATTTGGCGCGGACCTATTTTCTGGGTCCGGCCAGACTTTTTGGTTTTGACGCGTTTCAAGATAGAAACGCCTCGGCCGGACAGATATTGGGCCCGCCGAGGCGGGCCCGGCAGTGATTACTTGACGAGAGTCAGGTTGGTCGCGGAAGCCTTGCCATCACGGCCGGTTTCCATTTCATAGGTGACCTTGTCGCCCTCATACAGGCCCGACAGGCCCGAACGCTCTACAGCGGAAACATGGACGAAAGCGTCCTTGCTGCCATCTTCAGGCGAGATGAAGCCGAAGCCTTTGGTCGAATTGAAAAACTTTACGGTGCCGGTGATCATGGCTTTAGCCTAACTTATCGTGCCCCGACCACATGACATGGCCAGAAAGCAGCATTGCCGCACCACGACATGTGGGACGGGCCTAACACGCTCTCAAAAACAGGGGGTAGCGAAAACCGGCATACCGGCGATCAGATAGCCATCTGAGCTCAAACGTATGCAACTCATATAGTCTATATTGCCGACAGTATCAAGGCAGCGGCAAATATTGGTTAAAGGCGCCTAAATCAATACCAGCATTCCTTCGGCGACCTGCGACGTCACATCGAAGATGGTGTCGTCCTCATCACGGGCGGCAAACGCCCCCAAAGCCCGCAATTGTTCGCCGCTGAATTCAAGGTCATAGCGCGGCGCCGGCTTGCGATTGGACAGCATGGTGCTGGATGCCGAAGAGCGTTCCCATCCATCGTAGCGGCCGGCGGGCAGGAAGATGCCGCGCGCCAGCTCGAACTCGTCGGGGGCGTCCAAAGAGACCGCTTTCGGCTTCTTGCCCTGGCGCATTATTCGAACAGCCCGGGTGGCAGCTTACCGATTTCCAGCAGTACGATAGGCCGGTCATAGGTATCGGTTTCGATATCGACTTCCTGGCTGAACGCCACCACACCGGCGCGCATCGGCCCGAGCCGCTCGGCCGTAGCGATCGCTGCTTCCTCGGTCTTGCAGGGCTTGACCACGTCGGCGATGAGCTTGGCGCCCTTTTGTTTAAAACCCTGCACCAAATAGGCGGTCGTCATGGCAGATCCTTCGCACTGTCAGCGCCAAGCGCCGATGCGCAGTGCATAGCACAAACTAGAACAAAAATAGAACATTATTTTGCGTGGGCAGGGAGATAGCCCCTGCCCGCTCAGCTTTTGGCCAGGATGCGCGCCGCGAGATTGGCCGCCTGCACTCGAATGTCGGGAATGGCCTCGATCTCGAAAAAGCGCCCGCGTGTCAATGGACCGATGACCAGCAGGCGATCGGTGGCCTTGCCGCCCGCGTCGATCACCGCGCAGTATTCGTCCACGTCGAGGCCAATGTGCAATTCGTCCGGCCGCGCCCGGCCATTGGCCACAAGTTCGCGAATTACCGGGTTGGAGCTGGACTGCACATCGACGCTGACGCCGCCGCAGTCATAGACCCGGGCGATGTCGATGGTTTCGCGCGTCGTGGTGCCGCGACGGCGGACCTGGGCCCGGGCCCCGTCTCCGTGGCGCTCGACACCGACGAATTCGCCCGCCACCAGGCTCACCTGCCCGCGCTGGATTGCGCTGACCATGCGATCGTACAGATCGGGCGGCAGGCGATGACGGTGAATGTTCCACCACGGACGCAGGTGGCGCAGGAACTGGCGCCTGCTGTGTTTGGACCAGCTTTGCCAGATGCGCTGGTTGAAGGGGCGCAGGCCGTCGACAACGCTGCGCCAATCGCCAGCATCGTTCTCGGTTTCTCGCACCAAGGCGCGGAACCAGGCCATGAAATACGGCAGGTTGGTGCCGAAGGGCACGTCAGCCGCGTCAATATTGATCGGCGGTACGTCCTTGTGGCCCTTGGGCAGCAAACCATTGCGCGACACCACGGTAATGGGGCCGCGATGATCGGCTTCAGACAGCGACACCCAGGCATCGACCATGCTGAGGCCGGAGCCGAGGATCATCACCTCGGCATCTTGTGGCAGAGGCGTGTCGCGCTCTGAGCCAAGGCGCACGGCAATGCCGCGGCCGCGCGATGGCTGGGTTTCGTGCCCCACCGCCAGCGCCACGTGATGGCTAACAAGGCTGGTGCCATTATCCAGAACGGTCTCGATACCGCTCTTGCCTTCGCGCACCGCGACGACCTCCTCGGACAATACGACGAGGCGGCCAAGCCTCGACTGACCGGCCTGCCGCAAGACGTCTTCCAGATAGGCGCCATAGAGCCGACGCGGCACGAAAACCCAGGAATTCCCACCCGCCGCATAGCCACGCGTCTGCAACCAACGGGAAAAATGCTCGGGATCATCGGAAAAGGCGCTCATGCCGCGGGCCGGCACATTGACGCGATGGTCGCGCTGGCTAGCCGAGTAGGCGACGCCCTGCCCGAATTGGCCGCGCTTCTCGATCAGCGTCACCGCGATGTCGGCCTTGGGATCACGTAACAGATGCGCTGCGAGCAACACGCCACTGGCGCCACCGCCGATAATGGTCACCGAAGAGCGTCCCGTCATGAGGCCCGCCGCGCTTTGTAACCGTTCAGCCAGATGCCCATCGCCCACTCCCCGATGTCGCGCTTACTCGATTAGTTCAGTCGTGATTATGAGGGCAAGATGACGCCATGACCAGAGATCATGCAAGGCAATTAATGGAGCTTGAGCGTAACCTGCTGGAAGCAAGCATAAAACGCACGGAACCGCAGCGTGGCGTTAACGTTCATGCCGGTGAGGTGAGGAGTAATAAAATGAACCTGAGCTGGTTTTCGCTGACCAATTCCCAACGCAATGCGCTGCACAACCTGTGCCAGCACGGTCCGTGTGACTTGCCCCGCGAACTGGGCGAACAGCTCACCAATCTTGGCCTTGCGGAGCCACTGACCCGTGGTGGCTACTGCGTCAGCCCGTTAGGCATGACCATTCCGCCGGCCACTATGCAATAAGACTCAGCGGCCGCGCGTGCCGCCGGCTCGGGCGTAGAGCCGAACCATGTTCGTGGCCTCCAGCCCGATCTTCCAATAAACTTGCGCGATCAAATCTTTCCTCGACCCGCTCCGGACCAGGTCGAGGTCTAAGGCCTTTCTCGCGGCCGCCTCAGGCGAGCTGACGCCGTCGACAACGCCTTCCGCGACCTGCGTGTCGGGGCGCAAGTCGATCACCCGATAAAGATTTGCCATGGA
This sequence comes from Devosia psychrophila, assembly GCF_000971275.1. Taxonomy (GTDB): domain Bacteria; phylum Pseudomonadota; class Alphaproteobacteria; order Rhizobiales; family Devosiaceae; genus Devosia; species Devosia psychrophila. Next base: position 44,904 of record NZ_LAPV01000153.1, read on the forward strand.
TGCTTTTCCCAAATTTCCATCCATTTGGGAGGAGAGGCAAATGCCGGCAATCACACAGGTTAATTGGGCTGCAATTAGTCTCCGATCACACTCCCACATTTGGCTTGGGTGGCAACCAAGCGCGCCTACGTTGGTCGCGATAGACTTGTCGAGACGGGCAGACCCCATGCCGAGCCAAATCGCGGAAATTGAGGGATTGCTGCAGCCGTTCTTCCAGAAGCTGAACCGACGGGACAGGATTGGCTTCGAATGTGCCCAAGGGGCCAAATCGCTCCTGAGGAGCGATTTGAGTGATGAAGGATCAAGGGGGGAGGTTTAGCCCTGATGTGACTTAGGCCGCCTCAGCCAACTGCCCGAGTTTCACCTGCACCAGCAGGCTCAGTTCGTCATACACATTCCACTCGTCGACGATCTTGCCGTCTTTCCAGTGGTAATGGCTCATGCCCATGACCTGGACGCGCTTGCCCGTCGGGTCGCCGAGTTCACCGAGGATGCCATAGCCGAGGTGATGGCCTTCCATGACCCAGCGCACGGCGACCTTGGTGCCGCCCTCTTCGCTGGGGTTGGACGCCACGTGCTGGATTTCATAGCTCGCATCCGGCAGTGAGCCGATCAGACCGAGATGCTGGTGCACGATGGCGGCGACGCCATACAGCTCCTTCATCAGCGGACCATGATATTGCGCGGTCGGGGCATAGACCTCGGCGATTTTTCCGAACATGCGCTTGACGAACACCTCATGCAGCATCTCGATGGTCTGCACTTCGATATCGTTGTGCGCATGGCTGAGGTCGGGCTTTTCGGCTGGGCGGGTCTGGCCTAGGAAGCGGCGGTTTTCGCCGATGTCGAGCGAGATCAGGCCGGCGTCGAACTTGGTCTTGGCGGTGCGGGCCGCGAAATGGTTGGGATCGAGCCCGAGCTGCTTGATGATGGCCATCTGATCGGCCACCACCCATTCGCGATAGATCATGTTGCGGTGGATCATGCAGTCGGCAATGGTCCGCGATACGAAGGGCCGCCCGGTCGGCTGGCCAAGATGGCCATACTGGGTGTGGCGGCCCGAACCGGTCACCAGATGGCTGGTGTAGAAGCCGTCCTTGTCATTACCGTTCCAGATCACCTGGGTGCCCATGCCACGACGTTCGGGAAAGCTGACCAGGCGCTGGATGGTGTCGCGCACCACGTCTTCGCGATTGTAGATATTGCCGGTGGTGCCGTAGAGCACGCAGTTATGCGTGTAATGGGTGTAGATCAGCCCGATGTCGCGCTCGTCCCAGATCTTGTGAGTGCAGCGAATGATGTAGTCGACGATATCGGTGTAGATGTCGTCAAAGCCATCCATCGACTGGCTGCGCGGACGACCGGTCGGGGCCAGATCAGGATAATCGCGGCGCTCGACCTGCAGCACGTTTTCCTCGTTGCGGAGAAATGGTGCGCCCTTGCTCTTGGGATTGGTCTCGGTGTCGCTCATGATCGCTCCTTGGTCGTCTGCCGGAATGGCTTGATTGATATCGGTCCAGTCCAGCCAGTCACGCACATGACGCGCCACTGCGGCCGGATTTTCAAGCGGGGCAAAATGACCCGCGTTCGGAATGGTAAAAAATCGCGCGCCGGGAACGGCCTCGGCGATCTCGCAATGTGCTTCGAGTGAGCAGACCTGTTCAGCCTCGCCAGCCAGGATCAGCGTCGGGACATTGATGCCAGCAAGGCGCGGCCTGCCGTCGGCGCGGTTGATGGCGATTTCGGCTTGGCTGGCCAGACTGTCCGCCCCGGTATCGCGCGCCATCGCCGTAATGAGATCGCGCAGGTCGGCGTCACCGGCATTGGTCGGGGCGACGAGATCGCTCCAGCTATCGGCGATAAAGCTATCGACGCTGGTTCGAGCCTTCGCGACAGCGGCACGACGGCCCTCGGCATTGTCGGTCGGATCGGGCCGGGACGTGGTGTCGATCAGCGCCAGTCGCGCAATACGCTCGGGCGCCTGCGCCAGCATTTCCAGCGCGACAATCCCGCCCAGCGAAAAACCGAGCAGCGAAAACCGCTCCGGCGCTTCGTCGAGGATTTTTGCTGCAAGCCCGGCGGTCGTGTCCGCGCCCGTCATTTCGACCACAATGGCCACCGCCACGCCGAGCCGCGCCAGCATCGGCGCGTAGAGCCGTTCATCGCACGCCGTACCAGGCAACAACAGAAGCGGAAGGGGCACCGTTACGGCACCCTGCATGTCAGATCTGGCGGGGATAACCTTGTTCATCACTACCCATGCCGCCTCGACCATCGAGGCCGACCCCGACCAATGGCCAAGACCGAATTTGCCAAAAAACTCTGGCAAATTTTGAATACGTATGCAAGATCAAAACGACACCCTGACGTGACGCTCGATGCTACCTCGCGTGACGCTCAACGCTAACAGTCTGCTAACCAATTGGCGCCTTCGGAGACCTGCGAATGACCCAGAACACCACCTCGCCCTTCCCCGGCGTCACCTACGTCAAAGCCCCCGAGCGCTCTTCGCTCGGCGACAATGCACCGGTCGAAACGCTGGTCGCCGAGATCATCGCCAACGTCCGCAAGAACGGCGACGCCGCCGTTCGCGAGTATTCCGCCAGGTTCGACAAGTCCGACATTTCGGTGTTCGAAGTCACCGCCGAGGAGCGCGCGGAAGCGTTGGCGGAGCTTGATCCGCAGACCCGCAAGGACACTGAATTTGCTATCGCCAACGTGCGCAAATTCGCCGAGGCACAGCTCGCCACCATCCTGCCGCTCGAAGTCGAGACCCTGCCCGGCGTGCATCTGGGCCACCGCGTCATCCCGATCCAGCGCGTCGGCTGCTACGTCCCCGGCGGCCGCTATCCCCTTCTCAGCGCACCAATAATGACCATCGTTCCGGCCAAGGTTGCGGGTGTCGACGAGGTCATCGCCTGCCTGCCACCCAATGCCCACAAGGCGATGATCGCCGGCTGCGTACTGGCTGGCGCCGACCGCATCTTCAAGATCGGCGGGGCCCAGGCCATCGCCGCTATGGCCTACGGCACGGAGAGCGTACCGGCCGTCAACAAGATCGTCGGCCCCGGCAACGCCTTCGTCAACGAGGCCAAGCGCCAGGTGTTCGGCCCGGTGGGCATCGACCAGCTCGCCGGCCCATCGGAAATTTTTACCGTCGCCGACTCAACCGGCGATGCCGAAATGATCGCCACAGACATGCTGGCCCAGGCCGAGCACGACATCCGCACCCGCGTCGGCCTGATCACCACCGACCGCGCCTTGGCCGAAGCTACCCTCGTCGAAATCGAGGCCCAGCTGGCAACCCTGTCCACGGCCGCAACGGCCCGTGAGGCCTGGATAAATTACGGCGAAATCACCGTCTGCGACAGTGAAGAGGCGATGATCGCCTACTCCGATCTGATCGCCGCCGAGCACCTGCAGGTCCACACTGCCGACGCCAAGGCCTTCGCCCTCAAGCTGCGCAACTACGGCTCGCTGTTCATCGGTGAACTCGCCAGCGTGGTCTATTCCGACAAATGCTCGGGCACCAATCACACGCTGCCAACCATGGGCGCAGGCGCCTACACCGGCGGCCTCTGGGTCGGCGCCTACGTGAAAATCGCCACCCACCAGTGGCTTAGCGAAGAAGGCGTCAAGCAGGTCGCCCCGCCCGCCGCGCGCCAATCCGCCAGCGAAGGCCTCGAAGGCCACCGTCGGGCCGCGCAGCTTCGCCTCGACCGGATGCAGGCATAAAAATTATCGGCTCGTGGACTCCTCTCCCGTTTACGGGGGAGGGGGACCGCGCGTAGCGTGGTGGAGGGGGGAGCCCCACACAGGGAGCTATCGTGCGGTCACCAGACTTCATTCGCGAACGCGCGAAAAACCTGCGCAGCAGCATGACTCAACCAGAGCGGACGCTATGGTTTCTGCTTCGACGCAATAGCCTGGGTTGGCATTTTCGACGTCAGCACCCCGTTGGTCCATATATTCTCGACTTCTACTGCGCCGCGTTGCGGCTCTGTATCGAGGTCGATGGACCTGTTCATGCCGAACAGGCGGAACGCGATGAGCGGCGAACCAACTGGCTGAAAAAGGAGGGAATTGAGGTGATCCGGTTCTCCGCTGATGAGGTCGAAACGCGGCCTGCCGCGGTCATTGGCACCATCGCGCGCTTGGCACCCCCCTCCACCGCCTGATGGCGGTCCCCCTCCCCCGCAAGCGGGAGAGGAAAGCAGAATGGCTCAGCTGATCTTGTCAGCTTCAAGCCACGCCACCTTGAGCTTCTCGACCGTAAATCCCGGTGCTCGGGCCGCAGTCAAAATCGGCACTTCCTTGCGCATCACGACGTCGATGGCCCAGGCCATGCGCTCGATATGCTCGGCGGGAATGACCACGGCGCCGTGGCGGTCGGCGTGGATCAGGTCGCCGGGGCGTACCACCATGCCAAACACATTCACCGGACAATCGAGCTCGGTGACATGCACGAAGGCGTGGCTTGGTCCGACCGATCCGGCGATGACCTGATAGCCCTCGTCGAGCATGCCGAGGTCGCGCAGCACGCCGTTGGTGACGGTGCCGGCGATGCCGAGGCCCTTGTGCTGGGCCACCTGCATTTCGCCCCAGAAACCGCCGATGGCGTGAGGGAAATCCGTGTCCTCGATGACCACGACATTGGGGCCGTCACCGTCCGCCACATACTCGTAATACTGCATGCGCAGCGCCCGGACCTCGGCGGCGGGCTTCTGCGCGGGGGACGAGGCGCGGATCTTGGCGGTGCGGGCAAAGCCCACCACCGGCGGCAGGCTTGGGTCGGCGCAGACCACCGGCGTCTTGGTGAAACCCTCGGCGGTACGGCCGCCCATGACATGTTCAAGGGCGTTGCAGACCGTCGGCGTATCGGCACCACGCAGGGCGGCAAGGACGTCGGGATTGATGTTGGGCATAGCTGTTTCCTCAGGCTGCCTTGCTGGCAATTTCGGCGCCTTCGCTGAGCGCTCCGAGCTTGGCCCAGACGATTTCACTGTCCACAGCGCCAAACCCGGCGAACGTCGAAAACCCGCAATCCGTGCCGGCGATGACGCGCTCCGCGCCGACGATATCGACGAAATTCTTCAGCCGCTGGGCGATCAGTTCGGGGTGCTCGACGAAGTTGGAGGTCGAGTCGATGACGCCGGGTATCAGCACGTAATCATCTGGCAGGTCGACGTTTTTCCAGTCGACCCATTCATGGGCGTGGCGCGGATTGGCGCCTTCGAACAGCAGTGCGCGGGGCTTGGCCTTGAGCAGGCCGGGCAGGATTTTCTTGAGTGCGATGTCGCAGACATGCGGGCCTTCGTAATTGCCCCAGCAGACATGCATGCGCACTTTGCTACCGTCGATGTTGCGCAAGGCATGATTCATCACCTCGATGTGGCGGCCAGCGGCGACGACGAACCCGTCGTCATCGAGGTCCTTGTACATCATGTGGCGGCCCAGCCCGAGGTCGGGCGCATCGAGCTGCAGGATGAAACCGGCCTCGACGATGCCCTCATATTCGACGCGCATGCCCTCGGCCACGGCTTCGAGATAGTCGTCCTGGGTGGCGTAGAATTCATTGGGCTGGAACAGCGCGATGACGCCGGGCGTCGCCGAATTCATGAAGCCCTTGGCATAGCCGTGGGCGCTGAGCGCCGACTGGAAGGCTTCGACATCCTCGCGCAGCGGCTCGAGGCTTTTGACGGTGATTTCGCCGACGCATTTGGGGCGACGATAGGTCGGCGTGCCGCCGGTATTGGCCTGGCGCTTCAGGAAGCTGGGGAACAGTTCGAGGTCGGCTGGGGGCTGGCGCGAACTGTCGCCGTCAAAACCGGTCAGCCGGTCCTTGATGTAGGTGGCGTATGAGATTTTGCTCATTTCGCCATCGGACGGCAGGTCGACGCCGGCCGCCTTTTGGCGCGCCACGATGTCATGCACCGCGGCAGTGATGATTTCGTTGAAGCCTGCTTCCTCGATCGGGACGCCGGCCTCCTTGGCGAACACAAGGTCCGCCACCTGCTTGGAGCGCGGCAGCGAGCCGACATGGGTGGTGAGGATCTTGTGGGTCATTGTATCTTACTCGGCGGCTTGAGCGGTGGCGAATTGCGGCGCAGCAGGGGCAGCCGCACCACGGATGATGAAGGCGATCGCGTCGGCCGAGGCCGGGTTGCGGAAGCCATGCACGAGGCCGATCGGAACGGTCAAAGTGTCGCCAGCGCCCAGGATCAAAGTGCCCTCGGACCAGTTGAATTCCAGCGTACCGGACTGCACGAAGATCACTTCCCGCTCGGAGCGCGAATGCTGGGCAACCACGGCGCCGGTTTCGAGCTTCAGGCGACGCAGCGCGAAATCATGCGTCCAGTGGCCGATGATCGGACCGGCCTTGAAGCCATCCTGCGCATCGACATCGCCGATCAGCGCGGCTTCTTCGACGCCCTCGCCAGCCAGCGGCGAGCTTGGATTGCCGGCCATCTTGGCGTGCGGAATGTAGTATTTGGACAGCTCATCCATTGACGGGGTAGCCAGCTCTGCCATTTTTTCGGCAGTTGGGGGCTGCTCGAGTTCGGCGCCTTCCGGCACGGTTTCGCCGATCGTGGTATCGACCAGCTTGCCGCCCTTAAGCAGCTTGAGGCCGAAATCCTCGGCCATCTTGAACACCGACGGGGCCCAGACAACCTTGCCCGGATCGTCATGGCCGAGCACCACGGCGAGGAAGCCGGTGCCCTCGTCGCGCTTTTCGAAGCCGCGGAACATGTGGGTCGGGACGGTCGCCACGTCACCTGGCTCGACGTCTAGATAGCCTTCGTCCTTGTTGGCGCCGAAGACGAAGCGCCACTTGCCGGTGTGGACGAGGAAGGTTTCGGCAGTCAGGTGGGAATGCTGGCTATTGGTGCAGCCGAACGGCTGGCGGGCGGCGCCGAAGTTGAAGCCGTGCGCCTCGGGGATATGCACCACCTGTGCCTTGTTCTCGGACACGCCCGGTCCGATGATGGTGAAGTTTTCTTTACGGTCGGAGCCGGGCGTGCGCGCGTCGATAAACGCGTTGCGCAGGCCCTTGAGGTCGGCATAGCGCACGAGGCGCTTTTCCATTTCGGCTTGGGTCCACTGGGTCATGGGACAGTCCTTTCACTCGCAAGAATGGGGATAAGTTTTGCATTCGTATGCATAGCGCGCGCTAAGTGCGTCGAATTGTTGACAGACGTGCCCGCGGCGGTCCGCGGGAGGTGTTGGATAGTCATCACGCCTCCTTGGGCCGATAGATCTGCTGGCCGTCGCGCATGACGATGCCGGCGGCGGGAAGCCGCGCCGAGGTGCGAACGAACAGGTCGCCGTTGAGGATGCGATGCTCGGCTTCGATTTCGCCGCTGGCAATCTGGTCCATCAGGATTTCGACGGTGGCCTCGACCATGCGCTTGACCGGCTGGCTCATCGAGGTGATGCCATAGGAGGTCCACTTGGCCGGGCCCACGTCGTCATAGCCGACGATGGACAGATCCTCGGGTATCCTGATGCCAAATTCATGGCGGGCAACGTCCATCACGGCGACGGCCATATGATCATTGGCGACGAACAGGGCTTCGGGACGATCGGCGCGCGAGAACATTTTCCGCGCGGCAGCTTCCGCGTCGGGGCGCGAATAATTGCCGGTCTCGATGACGACGGTGTCGAAACCAAGTGCGGCGAGGCCTTCGACATATCCTTGCTGACGGTCGCGGTTGGTCGATGAGTTTTCGAGGCCTGCGATATATCCAAATGTCTTATGGCCGCCGGCGACGAAGAAATCGGCAATGCGCCTGCCGCCTTCCTTGTTGCGCGTAGTGACGCTGGAAACGGCGTCGCGCTCGGTGGTGCGGTTGAACAGGACCACGGGAATGCCTGCGGTAGCGCATTCTTCCGATAGCTCGGACGACAGCGAGGTCGAGGCCAGGATGATACCATCGACGCGATATTGCATCAGCTGGTCGAACACCGGATCGCTATCGCGGTCCATGAAGCCGGTGAACAGCAGCAGGTGATAATTCTCGGCAGCCAGCGCCCGGCCCAGTTCTTCGAGTACGTCGGGATAAAACAGGTTTTCGAGATAGGCCATCACCACGGCGATGATGCGCGATCGGTTGGTAATCAGCGAGCGGGCGATGGCATTTGGCCGGTACCCCAGCTGCTTGGCCGAGGCGAGAACCTTGGTCCGAGTCTTGGATGAAATCGAGGCGCCGGGGGTAAAGGTACGCGAGACAGCCGATTGCGAGACGCCCGCATGTTCGGCGACCTGGCTCGAGGTGACGCCCGGTTTTTTTACTCCGATGTCCATCCACCATCCACCAGAAGGGAAGCCCCGGTCACCAAAGCGGCGGCGTCGGAGGCGAGGAACACTATCGGACCCATGATATCCTCGACCTTGCCGAGGCGACCCAGCTTGATCTTGGACAGAACCCATGACCTGAAATCCGGATCACTGAGGTTCTTGGCGGTCAATTCGGTCTCGATGAAGGTCGGGCAGACGGTATTGACGCGGATATTATGAGCGCCGAGCTCGATAGCCATGGCCTTGCTCAGGCCTTCAACTGCAAACTTGCTGGCGGCATAGACGGCGCGGTTCGGCCCGCCGACATGGCCCATCTGGGACGAAATATGGATGATGGAGCCGGGCAGACCCGACTCCATCAGTCGCGCCACAACCGCCTGGGAGACGAAAAGCGTGGCGGATAGGTTCAGGTCCATCACCGCCTGGTAATTGGCCGGGGTGATGTCGGCAAAGCTGGAGTGGCGCGCCGTGCCGGCCGAATTGACGAGGATCTGGAATGGCTCGACTTCGGCGACGAACTGGCGGACCGCGTCATTGTCGGTGATGTCGAGGGCAACTCCCTCGGCACCCAACCCGGCATCGGCCATCTGGTTGACCAGCGCCTCGATATCGCCGGCCGTGCGGGCCGCAATGGTCACCGCGGCACCGGCTTCAGCCAGCGCCACCGACGCGCCCAGCCCGATGCCGCGTGTGCCCCCGGTTACGAGGGCGCGCTTGCCATCAAGACGGAAGCTGGGGGTGCGCGGCAGGGTCATGCTATTCGGCAGCCTCGCGCGGGGTGGCGCCAGTGCCATAGGGCACATTGCGGCCGCCGTAGCGGCGCACGCGCACATTGGCCTGTTCCGCGTGGCCAACGAAGCCTTCAAGCATAGAAATGCGCGAGCCGTATTCGCCGATCATAGCCGAGGCCGCGTCGGTCGTGACGGTCTGCCACGTACAGGTCTTCATGAATTTCCCCACCCACAGGCCACCCGTATAGCGCGCCGCCTTCATCGTGGGGAGGGTGTGATTGGTGCCAATCACCTTATCGCCATAGGCGACATTGGTGCGGGGTCCGAGGAATAGCGCGCCATAGTTGGTGATATTGTCACGGAACCACATGTCGCGGTCGGTCATCACCTGCACATGCTCGGAAGCGATGCGGTCGGCTTCGGCCAGCATTTCCTCGTAGCTGTCGCATACGATGACTTCGCCGAAGTCGTTCCACGATTTGCGAGCAATCTCGCCGGTTGGCAGGATGGCCAGCAGGCGCTCGATTTCGGCCATGGTCTCGCGGGCCAGCTTTTCCGAATTGGTCAAAAGGATTGCCGGCGTGGTCGGACCATGCTCGGCTTGGCCGAGCAGATCGGTGGCGCAGATTTCGCCGTCAACGGTTTCATCGGCGATGACCAGGGTCTCGGTCGGGCCGGCAAAGAGGTCGATGCCGACGCGTCCGAACAACTGGCGCTTGGCTTCGGCGACGAAGGCATTGCCGGGGCCGACCAGCATATCGATGGCGACGATGCTCTCGGTGCCGATCGCCATCGCGCCGATGGCCTGAATGCCGCCGAGGACGTAGATTTCATCGGCACCGGCCATTGCTTGTGCGGCAACGACGGCCGGTGCCGGCTTGGCTCCAAAGGGTGGAGCACAAGTGATGACGCGCTCGCAGCCGGCGACCTTGGCGGTGATTACCGACATATGGGCCGAGGCGAGCAGCGGATATTTGCCGCCGGGGACATAGCAGCCCACGGCATTGATCGGGACATGCTTGTGGCCGAGGATGACGCCGGGCAGCGTTTCGATCTCGAGGTCCTGCATGGTGGCGCGCTGCGCCTGCGCAAAATTGCGCACCTGGGTCTGGGCGAATTCGATGTCGATCAAATCCTGGTCGGTCAGCTGGGCCATGCAGTCGTCAATTTCGCGCTGGCTGAGGCGGAAATCGGTGCGGTCCCAGTTATCGAACTTCTGCGACAGCTCGCGCACAGCCGCATCGCCGCGCTTTTCGATATCGCCGAGAATGCCTTCTACGGTGGCGCGGACTTGACGATCCGCCTCCGCCCGCTCCTCGACATTTTTACCGCGCTTAAGCCAAACTGGCATGTGCCGCTCCTTTTTCGCTATTCTGCATACGTATGCAAATTTGTAAATATCGACCTTCGTGCGCGCCCGATAAAGGCATCGCAAACTTTCAGGTCGGCTGTGGTGGACGCTGGACAGCGTGATCGGTGGCGCGCTCGAACGCGTCGCCTAACTGGATGATCGTGGCCTCGGCGTGATGGCGGCCAATGACCTGCATGCCGATGGGCAGGCCGTCATGGAAGCCGATGGGCAAAGCCAGCACCGGGTGACCGCTGACGTTGAAGCCGATGGTGCGCATCGGGGTCCAGACGGCTTCCTTTTCGAAGGGCGCGGCCAACAAAGCAGTGGTTAGCGCGCCAACGGTGACGATGGCGTCGTGGCGGTCGAGCAGGCGATCGACCTCGCTGCGGAAGCGCGAGCCGGCATTGCGGGCCGCGGTCAGTTCTCCATCGGTCACGGCAACACCTGCTGCAATGCTCAGGAAGGCGCGACGGCCGAAGGCTTCGGGATGATCACGCAGTTCGGGGGCGTGATAATCGAAGCTTTCCTTGTGCAGGATCGCAGCGGCGGCGACTTCGACGGCAGGATAATCGGGGAGTTCGATTTCCTCGATGACGGCACCAAGTTGCGACAGGGTCGAGATGGCCGCATCCATGGCCGTCAGCACGGCGGACATGGTCTGTGGATCGCGGGCGAACCAGTTGCGGGCGTAGCCGATGCGCTTGCCGGCGATGGATTGTCCGATCAACCGCGAGGCGGAGCGCTCTGCCGGCAGATCGGCGATGACGTCCAGCGTCAGCGCGGCTTCGGCGACGGTAGCGCTCATCGGGCCTATATGGTCCATGCTGGCGGACATGGCGAGCACGCCGGAGTTTGGCACTAGGCCGAGGGTGGGCTTGAGACCGACGACGCCGCAATAGAAGGCCGGGCCACGCAGCGAGCCGCCGGTGTCGGTGCCAAGCGTGGTGCGCAGCAGGCCACCTGCAACAGCGACGGCGCTGCCGGAGGAGGAGCCGCCGGTGATGTGGTCGAGGCTCCAGGGGTTGCGCGCTGGTGGGAACGCCCCGCGATCGTCGGGGCCAACCGTACCCCATTCGTACGTTGCGAGCTTGCCGATGATGATTGCGCCGGCAGCACGCAGGCGCTTGACGACTTCTGCGTCAGTTTGGGCAACTGCAGTTTTGCGACCCGGCGCATTAGCAGTAGTCGGCAGGCCTTCGACGTCGATCAGGTCTTTGATGCCGACCGGAATGCCCTGCAGGTGGCCAGAGTCACCGCCTTCGGCGAAGTCGGCATCGGCCCGGCGGGCGGCGGCCAAAGCGCCTTCGCGGTCGACGGCGTAAAAGGCTCGATAGACGGTGTCGCGCGCTTCGATGCGCCGGATATACGCCTCGACCAAGGCGACGGAGGTGAGGCGGCCATCGCGCAGGCAATTTCCCTGTTCGAAAAGGGACAGATCAAGCGCGGCGTCGGCAGCGCTTTCGGTATTTGCCGGTAACGACGCATCTAGCCCAGTCAGGCCATCGCTCATCCATGCGACGAGCTTATAAACGCTTTGGGCCTCGTCGGCGTTCATGGTCAGGCCATGGCGGGCGAGGCTATCGGCGAAGGCCTTGCGGCTCGCCTGCTCGGTTGGGTCGATGGCCAAAGCCGGCTCCCCGATCATTTCAGATGCCCGGAACGATACGCTGGCCGGTCGACTGGTCAAACAGGTGACAGGCGGCGGGCGCGATGTTGACGCGGACTACGTCGCCGATTTCGGCGCGATAGTCCTTGGCGACCTTGATCGAGACCAGTTCTCCAGCGACGCGCATGGAAATCATGGTGGCCTCGCCGAGCAGTTCCACGGTGTAAATCGGGGCCTCGATCTGCCCTGTTTCGCCAGCCATGACGGCGTCTTCGGCGCGGAAGCCGAGGGTGACAGGACCATTGACCTGGGTCGATAGACCATCCACGCGAATGTGGTCGCCGGTGAATACGCCATCCTGCATGTGGCCGGGGATAAGGTTCATGGCCGGCGAGCCGATGAAGCTGGCGACGAAGGTGTTGGCCGGACGATCGTAAATTTCCATCGGCGTGCCGACCTGCTGAATCAGGCCCTTGCTCATCACCACGACGCGGTCGGCGAGGGTCATGGCCTCGATCTGGTCGTGGGTGACATAGATGGTAGTGCGCTTGAGCGTGTGGTGCAGGTTCTTGATCTGGGCGCGGGTCGATACGCGCAGCTTGGCATCGAGATTGGATAGCGGCTCGTCCATCAGGAAGGCATTGGGCTCGCGCACGATGGCGCGGGCCAGCGCAACGCGCTGGCGTTGGCCACCGGACAAGGCCGCCGGGCGACGCTGCAGGAAATCATCGAGTTCGACCATCTTGGAGGCGGCCATGACGCGATCATGGTGCTGCTCCTGCGGGACTTTGCGGACCTTGAGCGGGAAACGGATGTTCTCGTAGACCGTCATGTTCGGATAGAGCCCGTAGCTCTGGAAAACCATGGAGATATCGCGGTCTTTGGGCTCGAGCTTGTTGACCAAGCGGTCGCCGATCCAGATCTCGCCTTCGGTGACGTCTTCCAGCCCGGCGATCATGCGCATGGTGGTGGTCTTGCCGCAGCCGGATGGACCGAGCAGGACGAGGAATTCCTGATCGGCAATGTCGAGGTTGAAATTGTCGACGCCGACAAAATTGGTCCAGCGCTTGGAGACGTTCTTAAGACGGATCTGGGCCATTACTGGACTAGCCTTTCACTGCGCCGGCGGTCAGTCCGCTGACGATCTGGCGTTGGAAAAAGAGAACGAGGATGAACAGCGGCACGGTGGCCGAGACCACGGCGGCCACTGCAAACATGACATTGCCCTGTTCCTGCACCGAGCCGAGGAAACTTGAGATCTTGGGCACCATGGTCTGGTTATCTGAGGACAGCAGCATAGAGGTGGTGGCGAAGTCGTTGTAGGCCAGCAGGAAGCTGAACAGGCCAGTGGTGACGACGCCCGGCCACATTACCGGAATGATGACGCGCCGGAACGCCTCGAAGCGTGAGCAGCCGTCGACCATGGCGCTTTCGTCGAGATCCTTGGGGATCGACAGGAAGAACGAGTGCAGCATCCACAGCGTGAAGGGCTGATTGATGGCCACCAGCACGATGATCGAGGTCGGCAGCACGCCCCAGATATTGAGCTGGAAGAAGGGCAACAGGTAGCCCGAAACCAGCGTGATATGTGGCATGGCACGGAACACCAGCGCCAGGATCAATATCCAGAAGGCATAGCCCCGGCCCGAGCGTGCCAGGGCATAGCCGCCCAAGGTTCCCAGCGTCAGCGAAATGATCGTGACCGAGACTGTCACGATGGCGGTATTGCCGGCGGCGCGCCAGAATTCGCGGGTCACCCAGGCGCCGTAATAGCCGTCGCCGGTGAAAGAGTTGCCGTCATTCTGGGCCTGGGTGTAGGTGCCGAAAATAGCGTTCCACCAGCTTTGGCGGGAGAAGAAATCGGGCTCGACCTTGAACGATCCCCAGACGGTCCAGATGAAGGGGAATGCGGCCAGCACGACCCAGATCACGATGAAAACGGTGATGAGAATAGTCAGCGGCAGCGGGCGTTTTTGCGACAGCGTTGCGTCAGACATGGGTCACACCACCTTGTGGTTGAATTCTTGCCAGGTGCGGATCAGCACCGGCATCAGCAGGACGATGACGCCGACAATGGTCAGCACCGAGGTGGCGCCGGCCGAACCGAACAGTTTGGCGTCGCCGGACAGGTCGTTGAAAATCAGCCAGCTCAACGACGTTGCATTGGCTTCAGCCGAGAAACCGACGATGGGCTCGAAAACCCGGAAATTGTCCATCAGTTGCACCAGGGCGACAAAGGTGGCCAGCGGCGCCAGATGGGGAATGATGACGAAGCGGATGCGCTCCCAGCGACTGGCACCGTCGATCATCGCCGATTCGAGCGTGTCGCCCGGCACCGTTTGCAGGCCGGCATAAAACACCACGAAGCTGAAGGGCGCATTGGTCCAGACGCCATAAAACAGCAGCGAGGCCCAGGTCAGCACCGGCGAAGCGCGCAGCGACAGCGTCGGGTCGTTGAACAGGTGTTGCAGGCTGGCACCGATGATGCCGTTCGACTGGATCATCCAGTAAAGGATCAGCGAGCCGATCAGCGGCGTGATGATCATGGGCAGCAGCGAGAAAAAGATCACCGGCCCCTTGGTCACCTTGGGCAGTGCATTGACCGCCAGCGCGATGGCAAAGCCAAGGGCCATGGCCAGCGGCGTCACCACGAAGCAGAACACCAGCGTGAAGCTCAGCGCTTTGTAGAAGGGCAGATTGTAGATGCGGGTGGCGATATCGCCGAAGCCATTATTGCTGGCAAGGATTGCGCCGATCTCATTAACGGCCAGGTGACCGCGATTGAGGTAGGTGCCAAGCCCGTTAAACTGGCCCATCGGCTTTTCCGCGCGCAATTCCGCCATGGCGGCAGTGTCGACGCGGGTCTCGGTGGTGCAGCCGCCAAAGGGCTGGCAGCTCTCGACCTCGACCAGCACGCGGGCATGCTCGACGTGCAGGCTCTGCACGATCACCGAAACGATCGGTAGCGCGATGAACAGCACCATCGCGATCAGCGAGGGCAAGATGAAGGCAAAGAATGTCTTATGCGGCATGCAATGCCTCCCCGGAAGCTGAGCTGGCGAGTGTGCGCTGACCATAGTCTGGTGCGCAAATATATCAGTCGACACCCTCCCCCTTGCGGGGAGGGATCAAGGGAGGGGGTCGTTTGGCCCTAATATCGGGGCTAAACGCCACCCCCTCCCAACCTCCCCCGTCAAGGGGGAGGTGCATTCCGTGGATGGGCACAATCCGCCCCATCCGGGACGGTTACCCTTACAGGTAGCCGCCTTCCTTGGCAGCGGTGTCGTAGGCAGCCTTGACGTCGGCCAGGGCCGTTGCAGCGTCTTCGGTACCGGCCATGAACTCAGCCAGCTCGGCGGACAGAGCCGTGTGCAGCAAGCCCATGTAGGGCTGCATCGGGTAAGCGCGGGCGCCGGCATTGGCGGTCGCGATCACGCCAACCGCAGTCGGGCCTGGCTCGAAGCCAGCAACCAGCCAGGTTGCGACGGTGGGGTTGGCTGCAACCATTTCCGGGCTAATGCCGTGCACCATGGCCTGAAACGAGGCCGCTGCGTCTTCATCGGAGATGTTCTTGGCGATGGTGAAACCGTCCCACCACAGGGCTACCGCCGGGGTCGTGCCGCCAGCAATGGTCGGAGCACTGGTGAGCACGGTATTTGCCACCACGCCTTCCGCGGCGCCTTCGCCAGCAAGCATATCGCCGGCGAGTGAGCCCCACTGTACCATCATCGCAACGTTGCCGGCCTTGTATTCGGCCTGGATGCCATTGGCGTCGAAGGTCAGGTAGTCGGGGTCCATATAGGCGGTCAGTGCCTTCATGTTTTCGAGGGTCTTGAGGCCGTCTTCGTTATCGATCGCCAGCTCGGCCGAGCCGGGCGCGAAGAATTCGCCGCTGGTGCCAAGATAGGTGTTGACGAATTCGGCAGCCAAATCCCAGCCGGGCTTGTCAGAAGCGGCCAGCGGATAGTCCATCAGGCCATCGGCCTTGATCTTTTCTGCTGCAGCGAGGATTTCCTCGTAGGACTTGGGTTCGGCAATGCCGGCCTTGTCGAGAATGTCCTTGCGGTAGAACAGATGCTGCGCATTGCCCATGAAAGCAATGGCCATGGTCTTGCCGTCGATCTTGATCAACTGGTTGGGCTGCAGGGCAGCGCCATACTTGGCAACCAGATCGTCAAGCGGACGGATCAGGTCGTCGTTGAGCAGCGGCACGATGGAATTGTTGGCGACCACGGCGACGGTATATTCGGCCGGGTTGATCGAGAGGGCCGGAACCTGGAGGTTCTTGTGCTCGGCGGTCGCATTGGCAGCGACGGTCACGCCATCAGCGGCGCATTCGCTGGCTGTGGTGTTGACGAGGCGCAGGGCCTCGAAATCGTTGGAAAGGATACGGACCGAACCGGTACCCTCGATGCCGCAAGCGGCGAACGCAGTGCCTGCAGTGAGGCAAAGAACCCCAAGCGACACGGTGGTCTTCAACATAAGCTTCATTTCGTTCTCCTGATGGTGAACGGCGCTCCCCTGAACAGTGCGCCGACCATCCCCTGTTGTCGTTTACGCTCCCGCAGCCAGATCAGGTCACTTGCTCAACTGACCCGTCCCAGCCATTTGTCTTCCGCACGTCACAATTGGTAAGCGGCCTTGCATACGAATGCAATACCATTTTGCATTCGTATGCAAATTGCCTTTTTGTTGAGCATATGCTGGTATTTGTGGGGTGTCGGCCCTGTGCCCAAGCTTGACAATCGCAAAGGTTGGCCGGCCTGGCAGATGTTCACACGGGCTCTGTCGCCTTGTCACGGGTGACCCAGGCATTGTCGCGCCATTCGCGCACCGTCACCGAAATGCGCTCGGGATTGATATCGATCAGATTGTAGGCGTTGGGCTCGCCTCGTAGCCGTGTCGAAATGGCGGACGAAGCCTGGGCGATCAGAATGGGCGCAACTGTCGATTTACTCAGGCCAATCGGCTGGCCTTCACGTGCAGCCGCTTTGGTTTGATGCTTGCGGACGTAGGAGAGATGGAAATGCCCCGATAGAACGAGGCGCACGCCGAGGCTCGCAAAGGTTTCGAGAGCATCGTCGGCGCGCTTCACGCGCTTGGTCTTCTGCATCATCGGCGCGGTCGGGAACAACAGGGGATGATGCGCAACGATGATGCGTACGGCATCCGGCGAGGCCTTGGCGAAGCGCTCCTCCAGATCTTCCAGCTGACCGCGTGAAATAGTGCCGTGACCCCAGTTCCATTCCAGGCGCGCCCGACGCGAGGTGCGCATCCCCACTAGTGCGACGCCATCCATTTCGAGGAAGGGCTCGAGGTCAGGGGAGATGTAGCGCTTGTAAAAGCCGTAAGGATCGAAAAAACGGCGCAGGATGTTGACTGCCGGAACGTCGTGATTTCCAGGCACGGCGAATACGGGTGCGTCGAGCTTGTCCAGAAATTCTCGTGCCTGCCCGAACTCTTCCTTAGTACCGATTTGCGTGAAGTCGCCACTGACAACCACCAGGTCGGGGTTCTGGGCATTTATGTCCTCGGCAAAGCCCTCCGCCAGGGCCGGGTCGTGGTGACCAAAATGCAGATCGGAGACATGGAGAATTTTCATGCTGCTACCGCCGGTGCCGAGGCCATGGCGGGCACGATAACCGAGAGTGCCTTGGGCTTGATCTTGAACTGCAGGGGGGTACGCAGCGTCTCGACTTCGCCGTCGAACATGACCTTGATCAGATCCTTGCGGGTATCGATGGTGACCGAGTTGACGCTTTCCATGGTCAGGGCCTCATCGTTCTTCCAGCGACCTAGCAGCATGCCCGTCGTGAGGCGGATAAAATCGCGAGCGGTGAAGTGGCGCAGCACGTAAAGCGTCAGCATGCCGCGATCGAGACTGCCGCGGGAAAAGAAGTGGCCGAGCCCTTCGTCATAGGAATTGCTGGCGACGGCCATGGCCTGGATGCGTTCGACGCGACGAACACCCGATTCAGTTTCGATGACAACCGCAATGCGCTTGGCACGAGCAAGACGTCGGAAGATATAGCGCAGGAACCCAATTTTGGCCGAGGTGTCATAGCGGCCGCGAATGTGCTCGCGACCGGCCGCGAGGCCTGGAATAAGCCCGACCACCACCTTGTGCAGGAAAATACGGCCATTGACCTCGCCGACATCGATGCGGTGCGCTTCGCCCGTCACCAGTGCAGCGACGGCCTGAGGCAGGGCCAGGGGCACGTGCAGGTCTTTGGCTAGGGCATTGACCGTGCCAAGCGGCAGGATGGCCAGGTTCTTGTCGGAATCGACCAGGGCGGCAGCGAGGGCCGTAATGGTGCCATCGCCGCCTGCCGCAACGACGGTCGGTGCCGCGCTGGCCATGGCGTCAGCGATACGCTGGGAAAGGGTTACGTCGCTGCGCGCGTCGATTTCGGCATTGAGACCGTTAGCCTCGAACAATTTGGCGAGCGAGGCCGCGTCTACCCCTGTGGCATTGGCGGTGCCGGCATTTGAGTTGAGGATGACATAGTGGGTCAGGTCGGCCATGGTCGTTCCGGTCCTCGCGCGTGGCTGGTCCTGCGGAACGTGTGGCGGCATGGTACGTTGCGTCAGCGAACAAGGAAGCGTCAAAATGTTCCAACACTGGGGCCACCCTCACGTCCGCCGCGTGCGCGACTTCGTCACCGGCGAGGCGCCGCTCCTCGCGGCAATCGCCATCATCAGCGGGTTGATATTGGCTTTCCTGCAAATTGCCGGCGAAATGCTCGAAGGCGAGATGGAGCAGTTCGACAATTCCATCCTGATGCTGTTCCGCGACCCGGCCAATGTAGATCAGGTCATCGGACCGGAATGGGTGCATGAAATGGTGCGCGACATTACCGCCCTCGGCAGCTTTTCGCTGCTCGGATTGATCGTGCTGGGGGTCTGCGTCTATCTGGTTATGGCACGCATGCGGGCTACCGCCGTTCTGGTGGTTGTATCAGTGCTCAGTGGTACGCTGCTCAGTACCGTGCTCAAGATGAGCTATAACCGTCCTCGGCCCGATCTGACGGTGATGTCACACCAGTTCACCTCCAGTTTTCCGAGCGGCCATGCGATGCTATCGGCGGTGACCTTCCTCACTCTGGGTGCCGTTCTGTCGCAATTGGCGCCGACACGGGCCTTGCGAATTTTCACCCTAGGCGCTGCGATCTTTCTGACCGCCATCGTGGGATCAAGCCGCATCTTCATGGGCGTGCATTATCCGAGTGACGTGCTGGCCGGATGGTGCCTGGGCGCGGCGTGGGCGCTGATCTGCAGCACCGCAGCCATGCTGTTGCAGCGCCGCGGCGCAGTCGACGAGCCAGCCAAGCAGACCCAAGCATAGTATCGCGTTGGCAGAAAGCATTTGCCGGTGCTATGGCCAGCAGGGTTGACCAAACTGAATGGAAGCGGCGATGCGCGTATTTGTGACCCTCGTGCTGGCGACGCTGGCATTGCTGCCCATCGCGCGCGCTGCGGCACAATCCGAAGGCGCGCCAATGCTAATTGTCGGCGTGCAGGAATCGGGCACGGTGCAGTGGGAAATCGAGACCATCAAGGCGCTCGGGCTCGACACCAAGCATGGCGTGACGCTGGAAATCCGGCCGCTGGCCGATAGCCGCGCTGGACAGATCGCTCTGCAGGCCGGCGCCGTAGATGTCATCCTGTCGGACTTCGTGTGGGTCAGCATCCAGCGCAGCAGGGGCAATATGGTGACCATGGTGCCCCATTCGCTCACGGTTGGCGGTTTGATTGTGCCAGAGGGAAGCGACATCGCGGGCGTTGCCGACCTGAAGGGCAAAACGATCGGCGTTGCCGGTGGGCCGGTCGACAAGAGCTGGGTTATCCTGCAGGCCTACTACAACAGCGTAACCGGCGCCAAACTTGTCGATGATGTAACTGCCAACTATGGCGCGCCCCCTCTTGTCAACGAGCTGCTGGGCAATGGCCAAATCAACGCGGCCCTGAATTTCTGGCAGTGGAACGCGCGCGCCAAGATGGCGGGCGCAAGCGAGCTGGTTTCAGTCGCCGATATGCTGCAGGCTCTCGGCGTGTCCGAGCAGCCGCCGCTGCTGGGCTGGACCTTTGCCGACGAAACCGCAGAGCAAAAGCACGCTGCGCTCTTGGCGTTCCTCGACGCGTCCTTTGAGGCCAAGGGTATTTTGCTCAATGATGATGCTGTCTGGGTCAAGCTGCAAGGACTGATGGGCGCCCTAGACGACGACGCGCTTTTCGTTCAACTGCGCGAGGACTACCACGCTGGCATCGTCAGGCACTATGACCCGAACACGATGGAAGCTGCCGAACAGGCGTTTGCGCTGATGGCCGAATTCGGCGGTTCCGACCTCGTCGGGGAGCAGGACGCCTTGGCGCCCGGGACGTTCTGGCAGGGCTACAGCCACTAGCGATGTCACGGGCAGTGGCGACGAGAGCCAATCTGGGAACGCGGCGCAACGGCTGGCTGGAAGTGTTGTCACTGCCACTGTTGCTGCTGCTTTGGCAGGTGCTGTCGATGGTGTTCGCCCATCGCCTGTTTCCTTCGCCAATCCTCGTCGCCGAGGAGATGTGGAGGGCCGCGACTGCAGGCAATTTGCTGGTCGATCTGGGCAAGACACTGGTTCGGGTGTCCATCGCTTTTGTGGTCGCCATGGTGCTGGGTACGATAATTGGCATTGCCCTTGGCAGGGTGCGATGGGCGGATCGCCTGTTTTCCGCCTGGGTGGTAGTAGGGCTGAACCTGCCGGCCATCGTCGTTGCTATCGTGCTTTTTATCTGGCTGGGGCTGACCGAGGTAGCGCTGGTCCTCGCGGTCATCGTCAACAAGGTGCCGCTGGTCATTGTGACGATGCGCGAAGGGGTGCGCAGCTTTTCGGCTGACTTTGACGAATTGGGTCGGGTGTTTCGCATGCCGCCACTGCGCCGGTTGCGGCTGATTTTTGTGCCTCAGCTGGTGCCCTTCGTGCTGGCCGCGGCGCGGACCGGGCTATCGCTGATCTGGAAGATCGTGTTGGTGTTCGAGGTACTGGGCAGCGACGGCGGGGTCGGCTATCGCATCGCCATAATGTTCCAATTCTTCGACATCGCCGGGATCCTGGCCTATTCCGCCAGTTTCATACTTGTCGTGCTGGCCTTTGAATACGGCGTACTGCGGCCCCTGGAACGGAGGGCGCTGCGATGGCAATCGGTCCCGGGCTGAATATTGCCGTCGATGAGAAACGGTTTGGGGTATCCGAGCCGCTGTTTAAAGGTCTGCGGTTTGACATTGCACCCGGCAGCGTGGTGGCGCTGATTGGACCGTCGGGCATTGGCAAGTCGACGCTGCTGCGGATGATCGCGGGTATCGATAGCGATTTTGCGGGCATCATCACCGTCGATGGCACGCCGGCCGCGATGGCGCCGACGCCCGGCTTCGTCTTCCAGGACCCACGCCTGTTGCCTTGGCTGACGGCGATGAACAATATTCGTGCTGTCGATCCCCGTTGCACCCCAAAGCAGGCCGCGAGTGCGCTACAGCGCGTCGGGCTGGCCGATGCGGCCGGGCTTTATCCCCATCAGCTGTCGGGCGGCATGCAGCGTCGTGTTGCCTTGGCCAGAGCCGTCGCGGTCAACGCCAGCCTGCTGTTGCTCGACGAGCCGTTTGTGTCGCTGGATCGTGCTCTCGTCGCCGAAATGCGCACGCTGTTTCGCGCGGTCGTGGGCGATGGGCAGCCGACGGTGCTGTTTGTTTCCCATCTCGCCGACGACGCGGCGCGTCTAGCTGACCGAGTCATTGTGCTGCAGCAACGCCCGGCCACAATAGTTGCCGATATTGCACTGCCCATTGCACCTCGGTCACGGGATGAGGCGGTACTGGCGGACTACCGCCAGATGGTGGATCGGCACTAGCGAGGTCGGCGAAAAACTGCACGCGAGAGCGCTCCGCCTTGCACCGAAGCGATTGCGCCATATCTACAAGCCAGAGTTCTGGAGAATTGAATGCCTGATATTGTTAGACAATCGGTCGTGGCCGTCAGGGCTATGGTACCCGACACCGCCTTCACCGCCGCGACGCTCGGCACGCTGCGTGAAGGCAGCGGCGTGGTGATCGACGACAGCGGCCTTGTGGTTACCATCGGATATTTGATCACCGAGGCCGAAGAAATCTGGCTGACCACCCATGACGAGCGGGTCCTGCCCGCTCATGTGGTTGGTTATGATCAGGAAACCGGTTTCGGCCTGGTGCAGGCGCTTGGGAAGCTGGACCTGCCCAGCCTGGTCCTGGGTCATTCCGCGAAAGCCAAGTTGCGGGATGTGGCGCGGATCGTCGACGGGCGCGGCCAGGAGGTGATCAACGAGATCGTCGCTCGGCAGGAGTTTGCCGGCTATTGGGAATACCTGCTGGATGAGGCGATCTTTACGGCGCCATTTCACCCGTCATGGGGCGGTGCGGCGCTGGTGGATTCCGAAAACCGGCTGATCGGCATCGGCTCGCTGCGGTTGCAGATGTTGCATGCCGGCAAGACCACCGACATCAACATGGTGGTGCCAATCGACCTGCTGAAGCCGGTTCTCGATGATCTGATTGCCGCCGGCCGTCCGAAGCGGGATTCGCGGCCATGGCTGGGCGTATTCTCGGCCGAGAGCAGCAATGGCGTCGTGGTGATGAACGTGGCCGACGGTGGCCCGGCGGAGCAGGCTGGCCTCAAGAGCGGCGACATCATCAGCGAACTGGACGGCGACGAGGTACTGGGGCTGGCCGATTTCTATCGCAAGCTGTGGACCAAGGCGCCAGTCGGTGCCGAATTTTCGCTGCGGATCGTGCGCGGCGGGCGGGAAAACTGGGTGCGGGTCAAGACGGCCGACCGGGAGTCATTCCTGCAGAAGCCGCCGTTGCAGTAGCGTGGAACACAAAGGCCCTGGGTAAACCGGGGCCTTTTTTCAAAGGCGACGGACAGATACGGGTCTAGACCAGAAAAATGCGGCGCAGGCCGACAGGATAAATGGAACCAGCACGATCAACCTTGGAGCAGGCTTGGCCGTCAGCCGGAAAGTGGACATGACAGCGGCGCAACTTGCGTAAATTGACCGAAACTGTCAACTTATGGGCCCATGTTTCATCCAAATATGCAGTCCATTGTCGAAGGCTTTTCTGCAAGCAGCGTTCCGAGCTGGCGGAGCTGGGATGGCATGCTCGCCGACGTATGGCAGGTAACCGGAGCCTCTGGGGCCCGTGGTGAGTATGTCTCGCCTCACGCCCGGCTATTTGTCGTGCTCGAAGAGACAATGCCGCAGTCGCTTCAATTGAAGCTGGACCCGCAGGATCTGACAGCCACGTCGGGTCGATTGAGTTACATCCCGCCAGGCGTCAGGACTTGGTCATTCCTCGGTGAAGATGTAAGCATGAGGCATCTGGATTTGCATGTCGACCTGCAGCACTTCGGAAAGCGCCTGGGCCTGCCACTGGATTGCGGAATTCCGGTGACCCCGCGCCTGATGTTCGACAATGATCGCATCCTAACGCTGGCGCGTCTGCTCGCGGCTGAGTGCATCGGCCCCGGTCTGCACAACGTCTACGGTGAAAGTCTTGCCACCGCCCTGTTCGTCGAACTGTTCCAGCTGGAGCGTCCAAGGGGAGACATGAGGGGCCAATTGTCGCCGAGGCGTTTGCGGGTGGCGACGCAATATCTCGAGGAACATTGCCTGATCACTGTTCGCTTGCAGGAGCTTGCGGCACTGGTCGGTCTGTCCCCATCCTATTTCAATTCGGCAT
Organism: Devosia psychrophila; assembly: GCF_000971275.1. GTDB lineage: Bacteria > Pseudomonadota > Alphaproteobacteria > Rhizobiales > Devosiaceae > Devosia > Devosia psychrophila. Next base: position 68,640 of record NZ_LAPV01000153.1, read on the forward strand.
TCAAGGCCTCGACCGGGGTCACGCCGCATCAATGGCAGGTGAAGGCCAGGGTAGAGTGGGTAAAGGCGCGCCTGCACGAACAAACCAGCAGCCTCAGCGAGACAGCGACTGCCGCCGGCTTTGCAGATCAAGCCCACATGACCCGGGTCTTCAAGCAGTATGCAGGCCTAACCCCGGCCGCCTGGCTGCGCGGCACACTGCTGTGAGAAGGCAGGAAGATCGTTCAACGAACCAGAAGGACGGACAATCCTGAAAAGTTAAGTTGAGTTAATAGGTCACCTTATTTGGAACATCTCTGTGGCGCGAGTTTGGCCACAGGTCCTGCAGGAACCTCTCAATGACTCCGATGCTCTCCCGCGCGCTGATGCCGCTTCTCCTGATGATGACCGCCCTCGGCACGCAGGCAATGGCACAAAGCCAGCCTATCGCGCTGGGTGAAATCGTCGTCGAGGCCGATGGTGCGGGACTTAATGCGACGTCGGTGCGCTCCACGGCAGGATCCAAGCTGGCCGTCGCGGTAACGCAGGTGCCGCAGTCTATTTCTGTTATCAGCCGCAAGCAGCTGGACAGCAGCCCCGGCCCCAAAGCCGATGCTGCCCTGCGCTATTCGGCCGGCGTCAGCACGCAGACCTATGGCACCGATGCCGACACCGACTGGTTCTACGTGCGCGGCTTCCAGGCCGAGCAGACAGGCATGTTCCTCGATAACCTGTCGCTGTACCAGTACAGCTTTGGCACGTTCTTGGTGGATCCCTACCTGCTCGAAAGCATCGAAGTGCTCAAGGGGCCGGCTTCCGTACTCTACGGCGGCGCCACTGTCGGGGGCATCGTCAATTACGTCAGCAAGCGCCCGACCGGCGAGCGTTTTCTGACCACCGAAACCGGCATCAACAATTTAGGCAATGCCTACCTCGGCATCGACGGCGGTGACGTTCTTGCCGATGGTGACGTGTCCTACCGGCTGACGGGCAAGTTGTCCGGCGGCGGCTGGGAAACCAAGAATGCCCGCGACCTGCGTGGCGTGGTTCAGGGCAGCGTCACCTACACGCCGAGCGATGCGACTTCGATCACACTCTACGGCACCTACCAAAATGTAGATCTTGACCACACCTCGACCGGCTTTCTGCCGTTCATCGGTACGGCAGTCGATGCACCCGGCGGCGTGCGCATTCCCCGCGATCTCAACTATGGCGAGCCAGCGATCGATCTCTACCAGCGCCAGCAGTACACTGTCGGTTACGAAATCGAGCAGGAGCTCGACGGCAACTGGACCGTGCGGCAGAACGCTCGATATGCCGCAGTCGATGTCAACGAAGACAATATCTACAGCTCCGGCTTCAACGCTCTGGCGGGCAACCAGCTGGTGCGTGACCGCTGGGCGCACCACACCAAGGCGGGCATCCTGACCGTCGATACGCAGCTCGTAGGCCAGTTCGCGACCGGCCCGCTCGACCACACTCTACTGATGGGCGTGGACTACAAGAATTATCGCCACGAGGCGGCAACGTCCTACACCGGCAATGTTGGTAATCTCAACGTGCGTAACCCGGTCTACGGTATTCCGTTCACCCCGGTCACGCTAAACCCTGGCGACGTCACCAACATGCAGCAGTTGGGTATCTATGCCCAGGATCAAATCCGGCTCGACGAGTGGATTCTGACGCTGAACGGTCGATATGACACGGCTAACACCACGATCCAGGGAGCCAAGACCACGACGCGCGACGAGAACCACTTCACCGGCCGCTTGGGTTTGGGCTATGAGTTCGGCAATGGACTGACGCCATATGTCAGTTACGCGACGTCGTTCAATCCGACCCTGTCCACCGACCCGGCAGGCATCCCATATCGCGGCGAAACCGGCGAGCAGTGGGAAGCCGGCATCAAGTACGAACCAACCTTTATGGATGGCCTGATCACCGCTGCGGTGTTCAACATCAACCGCAACAATGTGGTTAGTCCGGACCCCATCCCCGGCAATCTGACTCGTCAGAGCCCGGTTGGCTCGGTCAACGTCAAGGGCGCCGAACTCGAAGCACTGGCCAATGTCGAGGACGTCACCATCCGCGGCGCCCTGACCTATCTCGAAGCCCAAGTGACGCGCGCCACGGGCACCACGGAACTAGGCAAGTCGCCTACCCGCATCCCGACACTGACTGCATCGCTGGGCGTCGACTACAACTTTACCGACAATCTCGATGGTCTGACCGTCGGTGCCGGCGTGCGCTTCCTGGGCGACAGCTGGGCGGACGAGGCCAATACGACCAAGGTGCCGGCTACCGCGCTGTTCGATGTCAGCCTGCGCTACGAGCGGGATGACTGGAGCGTTGCGCTTAGCGTTTCCAACATCTTCGACACCAGCTACGTCTCAGGCTGCAATGGACTGAACTCCTGCGGCTACGGCGCAGGCCGTACGGCGACTGTCAGCTTGAAGAAGACCTGGTAGCACGTCGCTTCGCATCGATACTCTTGTGCTCCGGCCGCATGATGCGGCCGGAGATTTTCGTTGAGGCCCACTGCATGCTCGCTCGCTTCATCCGACCTTTTGCCTGCATCATGCTGCTGATGGCTCCCGCCTGCGCTCAGGAGGCGATACGGGCCGCCATGCCCGCGGCGTTGTTGCCGCATGACCTTTCGCCCTGGGCCATGTTCATGGCTGCGGATCTGGTGGTTAAAAGCGTTATGGTGGGCCTGGCGATCGCGTCGCTCTTTACCTGGATGATCCTTGTGGCCAAGGCACTTGAGATCGCTGGTGCCAAGGGGAGCATGCGCCACACGTTGCGCGCCGTGTCCCAGTCGCGCACGCTGCAAGATGCACTTGCCGCCACCGCTAAACTGAGCGGCGCCGGCAGCGTGCTGCTGAAAGCGGCCGAGGAAGAAGTGCAGCTGTCATGGGGCGCCATTGCCACGGCTGGCGGGGCGGGTCTTAAGGAGCGGGTCGCATCGCGCCTGTCGCGCCTGCAGGCTGCTGCCAGTCGCCGCCTCGCCCGCGGCACCGGCCTGCTCGCCAGCATCGGTTCCACCGCGCCATTCGTCGGCCTGTTCGGCACCGTCTGGGGCATTATGAACGCATTTATCGGCATCTCGCAGGCGCAGACCACCAATCTTGCTGTCGTGGCGCCTGGTATTGCAGAAGCACTGCTGGCGACGGCCATGGGTCTTGTGGCTGCCATTCCCGCTGTCGTCATCTACAACGTCTTTTCCCGCTCGCTCGCCGGTTATCGCCAGGTTCTCGCCGACACCGCTGCCGCCATCGAACGCCTCGTCTCGCGTGACCTCGACTTCAACGACACCGGACGGGTGGAGAAGAACCGATGACCGGCGGCATTCGCGACAATGGCGATGACGATCTGGACGAGCAGCACGAGATCAACGTAACGCCATTCATCGACGTCATTCTGGTGCTCCTGATCATTTTCATGGTCGCGGCTCCGCTCGCCACGGTCGATGTGAATGTCGATCTCCCTGGCTCGACCGCCACGGCCCAACCCCGCCCCGAGCAGCCAATCTACGTCACCCTGCGTGACGATCTCAGCATCAATATCGGCAACGATCCCGTTCCAGCGGAACAGCTTACCATGGCACTCGACGACGCAACGGACGGTGATCACGAGCAGCGCCTGTTCCTCCGCGCTGACCAGGCGGTGCCCTATGGCAACTTGATGGCGTTGCTGAATGAGTTGCGTGCGAGCGGCTATCTCAAGATCGCGCTGGTCGGACTCGAAACCTTGCCGGCGGCCGAACCCAGGCCATGAGGGCAGGCGAAGGCTGGGGAAGCGACCGTTTCGACGGGTTATCCAGAGGCGATGCGGCCCGTTGGGCCTTTGCCCTGTTGGTAATACTTGCCGCCGGCTGGGGTGTTGCCCAAGGCGTGCAGCGCCTGCCGACACCCGCACTTGTGCTGGGTGAGCCCGAACCCGCCATCCTGATAGACCTTGCACCGATGGCACCTGAAGAGGTCACCCCCGAGGTGGATGAGCCTGTTGCGGAAGTGGCGCCTGAGCCCGAGATGGCCGACGAGGTGCCGCCGGAGACTATCCAGCAGGAAGCTGTACCGGATATCGTAACGCCCGAGGTAACGGAGGCGCTCGCGCCCGTCATCGCCGAGGTGCAACGGCCAATCGAAGAGCTTAAGCCGTTGGTTCCTGAAATCGTGGAGTCGACCGAGCCGGAAGAGGTCGAGGATATTCCCGAGGAGCCGCCACTTCCCGCCGAGGTCGTTGACGGGATCGTCGAAGCGCTCTCTGATATTCCGATGCCGATGATGATGTCGCCCGGCCTGCAGGAGCGGCGCGAAAATACGCCAGCGCTGCCGAAACCTGCTGTGCGGCGGCCCGCGGCGCCCAAGCCGACGGTGAGCACGCCTGCGCCACCTGCCCAGACCAGCGCTCCGGCATCGCCCCCGCCAACCGCCAGCACCATTTCGCCACAGCAGTGGCAGGCCCAGGCTCTGGCGCAGTTGGATCAGCACAAGGTTTATCCCCGGTTGGCGCAGTCAGAAGGCATACGAGGCACCGTCGAGATCAGTTTTGCCGTCAGCGCCAGCGGCCACATCACCTCGGTAAACGTCGCCCGCTCTTCCGGCTCGTCGATCCTCGACCAGGCTGCACTCGACACGGCCCGACGCGCGTCCCCACTTCCGCCACCCCCGCCGGGCTACGCTGGACGAGCCCTGACAGCAGCAATCCGCTTCTCCCTGAACTGAGCGTCGATCACAGAAGCTCGCCGCATTTGTCGTTATTTCGGTGGACTCGGTAACCCCGAAGGCACAAGCTCATGCCAATTTACAGGAAGCCTCCGTAGTTTAACTAGGAGTTAACCGTATCCTTTATACTTCCGTTATGAAACGGGTAGTCAGCAGGCAGAAGCCGTTGTTGGTCGTGACGATGACGAATAAGGTTCGAACTCGCATGCAGACCATACAGCAATTCCGGAGCATTCATGCTCCAGCGGCACAAGCCGTGCGGTTCGTTTTCATGGCAACGCTTGTTGGTGCAATGCTTGGCGCCTGTGCGTCGACGCGCGACCTCCCCCCACGCGAAGCCCGCATCGTTGCACCTGTCGATGCAATGATCGTTCCGCCGCCGGGTGGTCCCGCGATCGTCAATGTGGTGTCGACGACCTTCCCCAATGCGATCCAGCAGGAAATCTCACTGGCCACCGAAGCCCGTTCCACGGGCGAAAACAAGATAACCATCGTGAAGTTTGTCGGCGATGGCGGTGACGGCAGCGATGCGGCCTTGCGCGACATCCCTTTCACCCAGATCAATCTGACCGAGGAAGCGTTGGCCGCTTGGCCGGATAGTGGCATGGCCGTATCGCCCTATTACGTCCAGAATGACTATGGCCCGTTTGGCTACGCGATTGGCCGACCCGCCAATGGCGACGCCTGCATCTACGCCTGGCAGCGCATCGAGCCGAGCCTGAGGCCGACCAGCACCGTGGATGGCGGCGCCATCAGCATGCGGTTACAACTGTGCAGACAAGGCGCCACCGAGCAGCAACTTGTCGAGGTCATGTACCGGCTGCGTCTCAGCCACAGTGTTCATTCCCCCCGCCCCGCCCCAGCCGCTATAGGCCGGACCGCCGTTTCGATCCGTCCGGTAGGGGCGGAGGGCTTTGCCAATGTGATCGACATTCCGGCCCCCGTGACCCGATCCACCGCTGCGCCGCAGCCGGCCGCCGCACCGGTCGTCGTCCCGGTTTCCATTGCACCGCCACCCGGCGCCCCTATCGTTCCCTCGCCGAGCGGGAGCAGCAGTAGCGCCGCCACCACTGTGCCGCGTCCACCAACCGCTTCGGTTGTTGTGCCGAGACCATCTTCGGGGGCACAATAGCCGTGAACAGAACCCTCACCATTTTGATCTGGTCGATGGTGTCGGCGGCGATGTTAGTCATCATCACGCTGCCGGTGAGCCTTGAAGTTCACCTCGTTACCGCAGTCCTGCTGATCGTGGCCATGGGGGTGATCAAGACGCTGAAGCTTGATGGCAATTGGCGCCTGCTGCTGCTGACCTTCGGCACCATCATCGTGCTGCGCTATGCCTTCTGGCGCACCACCAGCACGTTGCCGCCTATCACTGCACTGGCCGATTTTATCCCCGGCCTGATCCTCTACCTGGCCGAGATGTACTGCATAATGATGCTGTTCCTCAGCCTGTTCGTGGTCATCCGACCGCTGCCGCTGCGGCCCAGCATCCGCCTGCAGCCTGAAGATCCGGTGCCATTCGTAGACGTCTTCATCCCCACCTATAACGAAGATTTCGAGCTGTTGGCCGGCACACTTGCTGCGGCCAAGGCGATGGACTATCCCGCAGACCGCTTCACCGTCTGGCTGCTTGATGACGGAGGGACAGAAGCAAAGCGCAATAACGCAGATCCCGACAGCGCTGCTGCCGCACAGGATCGCTACGAGCAGTTACAGGCTCTTTGCAGCGAGCTGGATTGCCGCTACCTGACCCGGTCCAGGAATGAGCATGCCAAGGCCGGAAACCTCAATAACGGGCTGGCCAATTCCAGCGGCGAGTTCATTGCCGTGTTCGATGCGGACCACGCTCCGGCGCGCGATTTCCTGCAAGAGACCGTACCGTATTTCGCTCGGGACAGTCGTCTGTTCCTGGTGCAGACGCCGCATTTTTTCCTCAATCCCGATCCCCTAGAGCGCAATCTGCGCACCTTCGAGACCATGCCGTCGGAAAACGAGATGTTCTACGGCATTATCCAGCGCGGTCTCGACCGCTGGAACGCAGCGTTTTTCTGCGGTTCTGCCGCCCTGCTGCGGCGTGAAGCGCTGCTGACCAACAATGGCTTTGCTGGCCGCAGCATCACCGAAGATTGCGAAACCGCCATCGAGTTGCACTCCAAGGGCTGGAACAGCATATACGTCGACCGGCCTCTCGTGGCTGGTCTGCAGCCGGCCACATTCGCAAGCTTTATCGGCCAGCGCACCCGCTGGGCCCAGGGCATGATGCAAATCCTGCTGTTCAGCTTTCCGCTGTTCAAGAGCGGGCTGAAGCTGGGCCAGCGACTGTGCTATATGTCGTCGACGCTGTTCTGGCTGTTTCCGCTGCCGCGCATGATCTTCCTGTTCGCGCCGTTCTGTTATTTGTTCTTCGACCTGCAGATTTTTACCGCGTCAGGCGGGGAGTTCGCCGCCTACACGCTGACTTACGTGCTGGTGAACCTCGTGATGCAGAACTCGCTGTTCGGGCGCTGGCGCTGGCCTTGGATTTCGGAGCTTTATGAATACATTCAGTCGGTGCATTTGCTGGGTGCGCTGATCTCGGTAGCTCGCAACCCGAGCAAGCCGACGTTCAATGTGACGGCGAAGGACGAGAGCGTCGACAAGGCGCGGCTGTCCGAGCTTTCGCGTCCCTTCTACCTCATCTTTCTGCTGCTTATCCTGGCAGTTGCGATGACGGTCTACAAGGTGGCCGCCGAGCCCTATCAGGCTGAAATCACCATAGTGGTTGGCGGTTGGAACATCTTCAACCTGATCCTCGCCGGTTGCGCGCTGGGTGTCGTTTCCGAGCGCCGCGAAGTTCGCTCCAGCAGGCGCGTCAATGTCGAGCGGCGCTGCGAAGTGCGGGGCGCCGACGGCAGCTGGATCAAGGGTAACATCGTGAACGTATCGAGCGGCGGCCTGGCCCTGCAGTTGCCGTCAGGTGCAGCTGGCCTGGGACGCGGGGCGCCAACGAGCGTACGCTTCACGCCGCTGTCCGATATCGGCGCCAACGAGATGGCCCTGTTTGTTCGCTCTGCAACCAGCCAGGGCAAGGGAGTGGAGCTGGGCTGCCGCTTCATGCCGGAAAGCGGCAAGGATTATCGACTGATCGCCGACCTGCTTTATGCAAACTCCGCCAACTGGCAACAACGGCAGCGCTCGCGCCAGGTCAATATCGGGATCATTCGCGGGACCATCCGGTTCCTCGCGATATCGGTATACCAGACAGGACGCGGGCTCGGTTACCTGCTCCGCTTCGGCTCTGGTCGAGGGGCGAACAATGATTAGGACGCGCCTCCTACTCGCCGCGCTTTTATCCTCTGTCGTGCTTCCCGCACTGGCGCAACCGGTTCCGTTTGACATGACGCCGGAGAGCGACCTTCGGCAGACGCAGCCGCCTGCAAGCGCTCCCGCAGCAACGCCGGTAGCACCCCAGCCTGTTCTTCCACCCCGTTCGCAACATTTTCTGCTGCCGAGCGGCTCCTTCCGCCTGACAGGTGAGGAAAGCCGTCAGGCACTCGTGGTCTACCTCACCCAGGCGCAGGCTGAAGCACCGGCACGGCTGCAGCTTTCCTATCTCAATGCCGTGGTCGTCGCGCCCGAGGTTTCCCACCTCGATATTCGCGTCAACGGCACCGACCTAGGCCGCAGCGCCATCGCGTCGTCCTCAGCCCCCTCGGTGATTGCATTGGATCTGCCCGGCGGCCTGCTGCGGGCCGGGGCAAATACCATAGAGTTCTTGGCCAGCCAACGCCACCGCACCGACTGTACGGTGGCTTCCACCTACGAGTTATGGACGCAAATCGATAGCAGCACCGCGATGTTGAGTCTGGAGGGCGCCGACCTCGGCCAGGTCCGCCAACTCGCCGACTTGGCTGCGGTCGGTCTCGATGCCAACGGCAACACCACGATCCGGCTGATAACCCCCGATCTCACCCAGCCAGAAGCAACGCGGGTCGCCATAGATCTAGCGCAGAAACTGGCTCTGGCGCTGCGCGTGCCGAACCTGCATATCGAGCAGGCGGCAACGCTATCTGAGACGGCAATGCCCGGCGTGCTGGATGTCGTGCTCGGCCCCTCCGGCCAATTGCCTGACAGCTTGGTGCAATATGCGGCGCAGGCCGGCTCGGGCTCCATCGCCGCGCTGATACCGGTGCCGACCGGGGCAAATACACTGCTGGTGTCAGGTCCGGACTGGGCCAGCGTATCCCAGGCCACCGAGGCCATCATGACGGCAGCGCCGGTTTCGGACGGCCGTCCGCGCATCGACCTCCCCTATGCCATACCCACAATGCTGGGCGGGCAGGCCGTGTCGCTTGCCGATCTCGGCGTTCCGACGACAGAATTCAACGGTCGGCGCTATAGGACGCTCTTCCAGTTCGAATTGCCGCCCGACTTTTACGCCAATCTCTATGGTGAGGCCGAACTGGTGCTGGACGCCGCTTATTCCGGCGACGTGCAGCCGGGTAGCGAAATCGACATCTACGCCAACGGCCAGATCGCTTCGGCCACGCCCCTGTTGCGCACCGATGGCGGCATGCTGCGGCACACCATCATCCGCTTTCCGATGACCAACCTCCGGGCGGGCCGCAACGAGCTGGAAGTGGTCGTCAATCTCAACGCCCAATCCGACCAGGTATGCAGCCCGGGCTGGACCGGCGAGGCGCCGGTGCGCTTCGTATTCTCGTCCAGCACGCAGTTTCGTTTGCCGGACTATGCCAGGGCCGCGGCGCTGCCTAATCTGCAGGGATTGACTGGCTCTGCCTGGCCTTATGCCGAAGATCAACAAGTGCCTGTCGTGCTAGGAGAAGGTCCGCAGGCCGCCATGGCAGCGATGACCTTGCTGGTCCGGGCTGCTACTGCTTCGGGCAAGGTCTTGCCTGTAACGATCGCCTCCGAAGGTGTCCTGCGGCCCGAAGAGAATGCCATCCTGATCATGCCGCTACCAGAGATGTCGCAGCCGACGCTTGCCCGCATCGGCCTGTCGCACGGGGCTATCGCGAGCGGCGCAACCGATGAGGGTGCGGTCCTCGACCAATTCCGGTCGGGCGCCAGTCAGAGCAATGTGTTCAACGGTGCGGCCAGTTGGATGCTCGGGCGCGTCGGCCTGTCGCTCGATGACCTGCGCGTGCTTCCTCGTCGCGACGAGCCCTATCCTGTCGCGGCCGACAGCGTCGTACTGGCCCAATCGATGCAGCCGGAAGGTGGTTTGTGGACCGTGCTGACCGGCAATGACGAGGCGAGCATGCTTGCCGGCATGCAGCGACTGGCCGTGACCGCCCAGTGGCGGCAAGTCGGCGGGCGAGTCAGCACACTGGCGGCAACCGACACAAATGTCACTGCGGTGGAAACCGTCGCACCGGTGCTGAAGCTGACGCAGCCGTTTTCGATCTGGAACCTTCGCCTCGTAGCTGCCAACTGGTTCTCGGGCAATATTCTGATCTTTACCGCTGCCTTGGGCGCGGCGGCCATGCTGCTGATGCTGGCAACGGCATTGGCGCTGGGCAGAGTGGGGCGGCAAAAATGAAGGTTGCAGCCATGAGCCTCGTTCTCACCATAGCCGCCGGTGTCGCCGGGGCCAACGCCGCCAGCGTCATTCTGGCTGACGAATGGAAGAGCTACTTGCAGGGCTTCGTCACTGAAGACGGCCGAGTGGTGGATACTGCCAACAACGGCATCAGCCACAGCGAAAGCCAGGGTTATGGCCTCGTCCTGTCCGTGCTTGCGGATGACCGAGCAACGTTTGAGCGCGTCTGGAGCTTCACCAAGACCGAATTGATGGTACGCGACGACGGGTTGGCGGGCTGGCGCTGGGATCCGGCTGCCTCGCCCAACCTGACCGATGCCAATAACGCCACCGACGGCGACATACTGATCGCCTATGGCCTGGCTCTTGCCGGCGATGCCTGGTCGGAAACAAGCTTCACCGACCGGGCCCGCGAGATCGCAACCACCATCGGCAGCAGCATGCTCGTGGAAGCACATGGTATGACTGCCATTCTGCCTGGCGCGGCGGGCTTCAATGATCGCGCCGATGGCGTGGGACCGGTGCTCAATCCGTCATACTGGGTGTTCGAGGCGCTGACGGCATTTGCCAAGCTCGATCCGAGCATCGACTGGAACGCCGTGTCGGAAACCGGCATCGAACTGGTTCGCCGTGCCCGCCTTAGCAAAACCGGCCTCCCACCAGACTGGCTGGTGTTGAACGACGACGGCACGGTGCGCCCGGCGCCCGATTTTCCAATCGAGTTCGGCTACAACGGCATTCGCATTCCGCTGTACATGATGCGGGCCGGGATCAATCCCGTCCTGCTCGAACCGTTTCGGCAAAACTCCGATGCGGAGGGCCTTTACAAGATCGATCCGCTCACAGGCGAAAGACTCGAACCCATTTCCGAGCCCGGGTATCGGCTGATCGTGGCTGCGATGGACTGCATATCCAACGGCACCGTCGTGCCCGAAGAGCTCCGTACTCTCTCGCCCACCAGCTATTATGCCGCGACGCTGCAGCTGCTGACGCTGGATTATTTGCGTCGCAGCCAGCCTTCTTGCATGACGCAGGCCGCCTCATGAGGATCATCGTCTATTTCATCCTGGCAACGCTGGGCATCATCATCGGCTATTCCGCCTATGCACAGCAAACATCCCAGTCACATCTCGGCTCTGCTGACGTTGGGCCAATCCTTATTGCGCAGGCGCCCTCACAGCCTGCTCCTGGCGTGACCACGACACTCGAAACGGCGCCGGCGAGCCCAATCTCAGCTCCGGTTGCCGGAACGCCGCCGGTCGCCACCACCGTGGCTGCGCCAGCAGCAGCCAGCCCCCCCGTGGACGAGACCGCTCTGCGCTATTTTGCCCGGCAAGGTGACACTGCCCGGATGCAGGCCGAGTTGGAACGACTGCGCAGCTTGCATCCCGGCTGGGAGCCACCGACCAATCTGCTTTCGGACGAGTATGTCCCCGATGCCGACATCGTTCGGATCTGGGATCTGTTCACCGCAGGCGACTATGCGGGCGTCCGCGCGGCCCTTGCCACCAAGCAGGCGGCCGATCCCAATTTCGTACCGTCCGACGATTTGCTGAAGAGCCTGGCACTTGGCGAATCTGCACTGCGGCTGCGCAATGCGTCCGATGCCAAGCAGTACGAAACGGTCATTTCCGTCGCCGCCAACAATCCAGAGCTACTGACCTGCGAAGCCATCGACAACCTGTGGCGGCTTGCGGAGGCGTTTGCCAACACCGGCAATAACCAGCGCGCCATTGACGCCTATGCCTATGTGCTCGGCAATTGCGATGACCCGGCGCAGCGCTATGCAACGGTGCAAAAGGCCATCGAGTTGCTCGACCGAGCCGACCTGCAGCCACTGCTGGCGCTGGAGCGGGCGGGTCCAGATGGCATCAGTGAATTCGCCGCGCTGCGCCTCGACCTGGCACGCCGTGCCGTGGCGGCGTCGCTTGAGGACGATGGCGAAGCCCCTCTGCCGGACGATATCGCGCTGCTTGAACAGACCGCACGGGACGGCGACAATGCAGAGGACATGCGGCTGCTCGGATGGTCGGAACTTGCTCAGAAACGCAATGATGCGGGCCGTCGCTGGTTCGAGGCGGCCATGGAGGCCGATCCTTCGGCGGAATCGGCCCAGGGCCTCGGTGCCGCACTGCTTGATTTGGGTGACCCGCAGGCAGCCGAGGCGGCGATTGCCGACTATGCGGACGACAACGATCAGATCAACGGCCTCTACCTAGACGCCTCGGCGGCCCTGCTCGCCCTGCAGCCGCGTATCGAGGTGGAGAGCGGCGTTCTTGGCAGGATCGTCTCAGCTGTGATGGCGGCACGCCGGGCGACTGCTGCCCAGGAGCTGGGCTGGTATGCCTATGATTTCCAACAGCCCGAGACGGCGGTGGAATGGTTCACCCTGGCCTTGCGCTGGCAGTCCGATCTCGAACCGGCCGCTTATGGGCTGATGGTCGCCTCCAATGCCCTTGGCGACGCGGCAACCGTCGAAAGTATCCGCACGCAGTGGGGGCCGAACTCGGCACGTATTGCAAGCTTCGGGCGCGATAGCGGGTCGGCGGCACCGCCTGTGCCGCAGCCGCGGCCGGTCCACCAGGCATCGTCCGCGTCGGTCGTGCGGGCGGTGCATTTGAGCCAGCCCCCCACCGCCACGACCCAGGCGACAACCGGCAGCAGTCAGAGCTCTTCGGCGTCACGTAGCTGCACCAAGTTCGTGCCGGCAGGCAGTCTTTCGTCCGGAGCAGCGCTCGGTCATGGGTGGTGCCTGATGCAGCTCAATCGACCGGCCCAGGCCGTCGATCATTTCAATCGCGCCTTGCAGTCGGGCTCAGAAAGCACGCGTAGCGACGCCGCCTATGGCCTGTCGCTGGCTTACGTCCGCCTGGGATTGGCCGATAATGCTGCCGTTGCTGCCGCCACGGCGCCGATATCGGATCGCCAGGCGGTGGAACTTGAAATTGCGATTTATTCGGAGAAGGCCATCAGCGCCTATGACATCGGCGATTATCGCCGCGCGCTGGATGCACTCGATGAGCGCGCTCGATACGCCCCCGAGCGCAATGACCTGCTGACCCTGCGCGCCTGGAGCTATTATCATCTGAAGCGCTACCGGGAATCCCAGCGCATCTTCGAGGCTGTCGCAGCCACCGGGTACGGCGAGGCAGTGGGAGGCCTGCAGGCCGCCAATGCAGCACTGCTCGCGTCACAGAGCAACTAGCCCGCGTCCTTGTGTGCCTGTCGAGACAGCAGGGTGAGTACCAAGATCCAGATGTCGAGCTCCACGGACCAATGTTCTATGTAGTGGAGGTCATACTGGGTGCGTCCCTCGATTTTTTCCTGGGTGGAAACATCCCCGCGAAATCCGTTGACCTGGGCCCAGCCCGTTATGCCCGGCTTGATGCGGCGCCGGCGGGCGTAGGTGGCATATCGAAGGCTCAGTTCATCATCGTGTGACAAGGCATGGGGGCGTGGGCCCACCAGGCTCATGTCTCCGACGAGGACGTTCAGGAGTTGCGGCAGTTCATCGATACTGGTGCGTCGAAGAAAATGCCCGAGGGGCGTAATGCGCGGATCCCGATGCACAGCCGGAAGCATGGCGCGCCCATCTTCGGTGACAGTCATCGAGCGGAACTTGTAGATATAGAATGGCTGGCCGTTAAATCCGCGGCGTTCCTGACGATAGAGCACCGGGCCGGGACTGGTCGCCCAGATCAAAAGCGCGACCACGGCAAGCACTGGCAAGAGAACGACCAGAGCGACACATGAGACAATAATGTCAAACGCTCGCTTGACCACCTGATCGCGGTCATCGAGTGGACGGCCCAGCATGCGAATGGAATTTGCTGGTCCCAGGGGGAGGACATCGAGCAGTTTGTAAGGCGAATTGCCGGACGTCGAAAATGGCGCATAGACAACGTTCAGCGCGTATTGCTGGCACGCGTCCACTACAGAATTTGCCCTTTCAACCTCGCCCAACTCTCCGACGACGAGGACGTGATCGCAGTGGCGTGCGATGCACAGCTTGGCAAATTCTGATAGTTCCTGCGCTCCGGCCGCAGCCTTGGCGGAAAGGGTGTGCGTAGCAACGACCTGACATCCTTGCCGCCAGATATTGGCCTGATCCTGGAAGCGGGAGATAACATCCGCGTCGCCGACAAGGCCGACCCGCTCGATCTGAAATCGACCCGCTGCGAACATCATGCCAATGCCGCAATAAACCAGCAGGCGCGCGGACAGAAGTACGGCGGCGCCCAGCCCCCACCAAAGCCAAATTTGCGACATCGACGACGACTGCCACATCAGCGGGCTTGCAAGATGATCGGTGATGCCGATGAGGGTCCAGCTAAACAGGATTTGTCCTGCCTGCACGCGCCTCTGGCCAGGAAATGCGAGGAAACGCTGCGCCGGACCGGCCGCGAACCAAGCATAAATTGCACCTAGAATCGTGGCCGCTATCAGGTCTTGGGCATGCCAGCCACTGCCGGTGGACGTCGTCCAGCTAATGGTCAGCAACAGGAAGGTGGCAAAAGCGCCTTCCTGTGCCGCGACCGCAAAGCCGAGATAAGTGCGGCTGGCAACGGTAAATCGTCGGCGCCGCCGCTGGTCGCGCCTTGAGTAGATGAAGCTCTCCTGACTCATGCACCAATACCATTACGGGGGTGGCACAGACCACCGAACCACTATTAAGAACGTATTAACGGTTAGCATTCGTCGGCAGCCGTCGCACGCACCGTCGGGTACGAGGGTTAACGGTGGAACTGCGGTATTGCCTGTGCACAGTGCGGATCATGCGTGTTAACGGAAACTGGCATCGGTCGCTGCCTGGCGTGGCGGGAGATGCGATGTAGATGGGTGTACTACCAAAGCCTAGAGCCAGCTCTGACATGAGCAACGCGAAAGCCATCCAATCTATTCTGCCGATGGGGCTTTCCACCTTGCTTCCGGCGGCAGCCTTACGTCAAACACGGCGCAGTTGCTGACTTTCGCCATATGCCCTTGTTCGACCATTTCATGCCCAGCCGTCCGCCCAGCAGCATTGTGCGGCCAAAGACGTCCCATTTTTACCGGTCGCAATCATAGCCGTTGGGTGACCGCGGCCGGCAAGCCCTTAGCGCGTGCCGCGGGCGTGAGCAGGGCGGCGCCGATGGCATATGCAATACATCGGGCCGACGGATCGAAGGCGGAGCGACGCCTAACGCGGTACGGGCGAGAGCCTCAAGATGACGGTGACGCGGCGCCCATATCGGCTCGATGTCAGCGTCGATCATTTCGAGTGTGAAAACGCCGGGGCGGTGGCCCCGGCGTCGGTGGATGGTTACTTTGCGGCTTCGGCCCAGCTCTTGACGAGCTCGTCATAGTCGACGGTGATGCCCTGTTCCTTCTCATTGGCGATGGGAAGTTGTGGAGCAAGGTTACCGGCGGCTACAGCGTCTGCGTTCCAATAGGCCAGATCGTGTTCTTCTGCGAGAACGGGGCCGAATTCACCCTGTACGCCAGCACGTTCCAGACGCTCCAGAACCTTTTCCTGCTCGGCGCAGAGCGAGTCCATGGCTTCCTGTGGCGTCTTGGCACCGGCGGCGGCGTCGCCGATAGCCTGCCACCAAAGCTGTGCCAGCTTGGGGTAATCCGGAACGTTGGTACCGGTCGGCGACCACTGCAGGCGAGCTGGCGAGCGATAGAATTCCACCAGACCACCCAGCTTGGGCGCACGCTCGGTAAAGCTCGGGTCATCCAGCGTCGACTGGCGGATGAAGCTGATCGCCACATGCGCCTTCTTGAGATCGACGGTCTTGGAGACGACGAACTGCGCATAGAGCCAGGCGGCTTTGGCGCGGTCGTCGGGAGTGGACTTCAGGATGGTCCAGCTGCCCACGTCCTGGTAGCCGAGCTTCATCCCTTCCTGCCAATAGACGCCATGCGGGGAAGGAGCCATGCGCCACTTTGGCGTGCCGTCCTCGTTCATCACCGAAGTGCCGGCCTTGAGCATGTCGGCTGTAAACACCGTGTACCAGAAGATCTGCTGGGCGACTTCGCCCTGGGCAGGCACTGGACCGGCTTCGCCAAAGGTCATGCCCTGGGCAGCCGGAGGAGCGTAGGCCTTCAGCCAATCGAGATATTTGGTGATCGAATAGACCGCCGCAGGCCCGTTGGTATCGCCGCCGCGTGCAACGCAGGAGCCGACCGGCTGGCTGTTGGCATTGACCTTGATGCCCCATTCATCGACCGGTAGACCGTTGGGAATGCCCTTGTCGCCGTTGCCGGCCATCGACAGCCAGGCATCGGTGAAGCGCCAGCCGAGCGACGGATCCTTTTTGCCATAGTCCATGTGACCATAGACCGCCTTGCCGTCGATTTCGCGGCCGGTGAAGAATTCCGCGATGTCTTCATAGGCGCTCCAGTTGACCGGCACGCCGAGGTCGTAGCCATACTTGGCCTTGAAATCGGCCTTGTTGGTCTCATCGGCAAACCAGTCGGCGCGGAACCAGTAGAGGTTGGCGAACTGCTGATCCGGCAATTGATAGAGATTGCCGTCCGGCGCGGTGGTGAAGGACGTGCCGATGAAATCGTCGATGTCGAGCATCGGATCGGTGACGTCCTTGCCGGCATTGGCCATCCAGTCGGTCAGGTTGCGGGCCTGCTGATAGCGCCAATGAGTACCGATCAGATCGCTATCGTTGACATAGGCGTCGTAAATATTCTCGCCCGACTGCATCTGGGTCTGCAGCTTTTCGACGACGTCGCCTTCGCCGATCAGGTCATGGGTGACCTTGATGCCGGTGATGGCCTCGAAAGCCGGTGCCAGCACCTTGGATTCATACTCATGGGCGGTGATGGTTTCCGACACGACCTTGATTTCCATGCCGGCAAATGGCTTTGCCGCATCCTGGAACCACTGCAGTTCTTTTTCCTGATCGGCGCGGTCGAGCACCGATAGTCCGTCGATTTCGCCGTCAAGGAAGGTTGTAATCCCCTCCGCACTCTGCGCCCAGGCGGGCGCCACCGAAAGCAGCAAGACAAGTGCTGCCGTGGATGTTAGTAGCCTGTTTCGCATGCGTAATCCTCCCTGGATTGCTATTGCAGAGGAGCGGTGACTTGCCGCGTCCGCTCCTCATTCGTCTCCCTATACAAACCGGAACACGCAAATTGCGTAGACCAGCGATAGGGCCAGTGCCCACCACAGCTGCGGGCCAATCAGCCCCAGCCATGCCAGATTGATAAATCCGCTGCCGAGCAGCGAGATGAAAAGCCGATCGCCGCGCGTCGTCTCGAAGCGCAGGATGCCGTGGCGCGGATTGCCGCCCGGCGAGAAATATTCCCAGACCGCCATGCCGATCAACAGCGCGGCAATGGTGCCGAAGAACAGCGCCGTCGGCAGCGTCCAGGCCATCCATGAAAAGTTCATCGCAACCTCCTCATACCCGACCCAGGGCAAAGCCCTTGGCGATGTAGTTGCGGACAAAATAGATGACCAAGGCACCCGGGATGATGGTGAGCGACCCTGCTGCGGCGAGCACGCCCCAGTCCATGCCGGAGGCCGAGACCGTGCGCGTCATGATGGCAGCGATCGGCTTGGCGTCGGTGGTGGTGAGGGTGCGCGCGATCAGCAGTTCGACCCATGAGAACATGAAGGCGAAAAAGCAGGCGACGCCAATACCCGAGGCGATCAGGGGCATGAAGATCTTGAAAAAGAAACGGGGAAAGGAATAGCCGTCGATATAGGCGGTCTCGTCGATTTCCTTAGGCACGCCGCTCATGAAGCCTTCGAGGATCCACACCGCCAGCGGCACGTTGAACAGGCAATGCGCCAGCGCCACGGCGATGTGGGTGTCGATCAGCCCGAACGCCGAGTAGAGCTGGAAGAATGGCAGCACAAACACCGCAGGCGGGGCCATGCGGTTGCTCAGCAACCAGAAGAACAGGTGCTTATCGCCGAGGAAGCGGTAGCGCGAGAAGGCATAGGCCGCCGGCAGCGCCGCGCCGACCGAGATCACGGTGTTGAGCGCTACATAGATGATCGAATTGATATAGCCGCGATACCAGCTCGGATCGGTGAAAATCACCGTGTAATTGTGCAGCGTGAAGTCGCGCGGGAACAGGGTGAATGCCGAGGTGATCTCGGTGTTGGTCTTGAAGCTCATATTGATGAGCCAGTAGATCGGCAGCAGCAGGAAGATGATGTAGAGCGTCGGCACGACCCAGGCTGTGCGCGGCGCGGCGCGACGGCGGGCGCGGCGCAATGCCTTGCTTTGAGCGGCGTCCATGGAGGCCAGGGTATTGGTACTGGTGGAGACAGTGCTCATGATCAGCTCTCCTGTCCGTAATTGGTCATCACGGTGTAGAACACCCAGCTCACCAGCATGACGATGAGGAAGTAGACCAGCGACATTGCCGCCGCCGGACCAAGGTCGAACTGGCCGACGGCCATCTTGACCAGATCGATGGAGAGGAAGGTGGTTTCGTTGCCGGGGCCGCCGCCGGTGATGACGAAGGGCTCGGTGTAGATCATGAAGCTATCCATGAAGCGCAGCAGCACGGCGATCAGCAGCACGCGATGCATCTTTGGAAGCTGGATGTAGCGGAAAACGCTCCAGCCCGAGGCGCCGTCGATCTTGGCGGCTTGGTAGTAGGCATCCGGAATGGAAACCAGCCCGGCATAGCAAAGTAGTACGACCAGCGAGGTCCAGTGCCACACATCCATTACGATGATGGTGATCCAGGCGTCGACGGGATCCTGGACGTAATTATAGTCCACGCCGAGCAGCGACAGCGTCTTGCCCAGAAGGCCGATATCGACGCGGCCGAACACCTGCCAGATCATGCCGACGACGTTCCACGGGATCAGCAACGGCAGCGCCATCAACACGAGGCATACAGGCACGCCCCAACCCGCCTTGGGCATATTGAGCGCGATCAGAATGCCGAGCGGCACTTCGATGGCGAGGATGATGCCGGAGAACACCAGGTTGCGGGCCAGCGCCTGCCAGAAGCGCGGCGAATGCAGCAATTCCTGGAACCAGTCGAGGCCGGCCCAGAAGAAGACGTTGTTGCCGAAGGTGTCCTGCACCGAATAGTTGACCACCGTCATCAGCGGGATGATGGCCGAAAACGCCACCAGCAGCAGCACCGGCAGCACCAGAAACCAGGCACGATTGTTCCAGGTTTTCTCCATCAGGCCACAAGCTCCTGTCGCCAGCTATCGGCATAGATGTTGATGCCCTTGGGGTCGAAGATGACGTGCGGCTCGGCGGGGATTTCGCCATGCTCGGGCACGATGGCCGCCAGTTCGCGACCTTCGAGCGTGGCGCGGACGATCTTGTGGCGGCCGATATCCTCAACGGCGCGAATGGTGACCGGCAGGCCCTCACGGCCGAGGCGGACATATTCAGGGCGCACGCCGAGTTCGGTTTTAACGGCTCCGGATGATTTTACGGCGCCGGGCAGGGCAATGCTCTGCGTCCCCAGCCGCGCCACTGAACCGTCAATTTCTACCGGCAAGACATTCATGCCGGGCGAGCCGATGAAATAGCCTACGAAAGTATGGCTGGGCCGCTCGAACAACTCGCTCGGTGTGCCGATCTGCACGATCTCGCCCTCGTACATGACCACGACGGTATCGGCGAAAGTCAGCGCCTCGGTCTGGTCATGGGTGACATAGACCATGGTGTAGCCGAAGCGCTTGTGGAGTTGCTTGAGCTGGCTGCGCAGCACCCACTTCATGTGGGGATCAATCACCGTCAGCGGTTCATCGAACAGGATGGCGTTGACATCGGAGCGCACGAGGCCGCGCCCCAGCGAAATCTTCTGCTTCTGATCGGCCGTGAGGCCTCGCGCCTTCTTGTCGGCGCGATCCGACAGGTCGATCATTTCCAACGTTTCCCTGACACGACGATCGACATCGGGCTCGGAGAAGCCGCGATTGCGCAGCGGAAAGGCCAAGTTGTCGTACACCGTCATGGTGTCGTAGATGACCGGAAACTGGAACACCTGGGCGATATTGCGTTGCTCGGGCGACAGGGCCGTCACGTCCTGGTCGTCAAACAGCAGGCGGCCGCGCGAAGGCTGCAGCAGCCCCGAAATGATGTTGAGCAAGCTGGTCTTGCCGCAGCCCGACGGTCCCAGGAGTGCATATGCGCCGCCATCCTCAAAACTCTGGTGCACTTCCTTGAGCGCAAAATCGGCGTCCTTGACCGGATTGCGCAGGTAGGAGTGTCGGACGTGGTCGAGATCGATGCGGGCCATGATCTCTCCTAAGCCGCCAGCGGCGCATGGTTGGTGACCGAACGGCCCTGACCGTCAAACACCATCAGCAATTGCGGATCGAGGAACACTTCCACGGTCTCGTCGGTCTCGAACTTGCGGATGCCGGGCGTCAGCATCACCCAGCGAACATCGGCATAGCTGAGGTGGACGAAGCTCTCCGAGCCGGTGATTTCCATGGCGATCACCCTGGCGCGGATCGACACAGGGGCCGCGCCGGCTGGACTGAGCGACAGGTGATGCGGCTGAAAGCCGACGGTGTAAATTCCATCCGGGACGTCGCCCAGATGCGCCGGCACCGGGAAGGCCATGCCGCCGTCGAGGGAGAGGTTATTGCCCGACTTGCGCATGACGATGGTGTTGAGCGGCGGGTCGGAAAAGGTTCGTGCGGTGACGAGATCGTTGGGCTTGCGGAAGACGTCGATGGTCTTGCCGAACTGCGTCACGCGACCAGCCGACAGGGTCGCGGTATTGCCGCCCAGCAGCAGTGCTTCGGATGGCTCGGTGGTAGCATAGACGAAGATCGTGCCTGCCTCGGCGAAAATGCGCGGTAACTCGGCCCGCAGTTCCTCGCGCAGCTTGTAATCGAGATTGGCCAGCGGCTCGTCGAGCAGCACGAGGCCGGCATTCTTGACGATGGCCCTGGCCAGGGCGCAACGCTGCTGTTGGCCGCCGGAGAGATTGAGCGGCATCCGCTGAAGGTAAGGCGTCAGCTTCATCAGGTTTGCGGCGCGCTGCACCGCGTCATCGATGGTCTTGCGATCGGCACCCGCGACGCGCATCGGCGAGGCGATGTTTTCATACACCGTCATCGTCGGGTAATTGATGAACTGCTGGAACACCATGGCGATGTCGCGCTTCTGCGGCGCCACGCCGGTCACATCGACGCCGTCGAAATGCAACGTTCCGCTATTGGGTTTGTCGAGCCCAGCCATCAACCGCATCAGGCTGGTCTTGCCCGACAAGGTTGGCCCTAGCAGCACGTTGAGCGTGCCGCGCTCAAGCTTGAGCGATACGTCCGAGATGTGGGTCTCGGCGCCAGCCAGCTTGGTGATGTTCCGGAGCTCAAGCAAGCGTCTGCTCCCTGCCGAACGGTGCGCCGAGCGCTGTGAGAAATTGATCCAGGTCAGCGACACGGATCGCGTCCCCGAGCAGGCCGCGTTTGGTGCGCCGCCACAGTATATCCTGGCTGGTCATGGCCCATTCGTGCTCGACCAGGTAGCGCACCTCGGCCTCGTAGAGATCGGCGCCGAAATGCTGGCCGAGTTCGGCAGGGCTGCGGGCGGCGCCGAGCAGGGTCGCGGCGCGCGTGCCATAGAGCCGAACCAGTCGGGTTGCGTAAGCAAGATCGAGGAACGGATAATCGCGCTTGAGCGCGGCGACGGCCTGCGGGAAACCCGTGGGTGGAAAGTCCCCACCCGGCAGTCTGGCGTTGCGGGTCCAGGCGGCGCCCTTGGCCCCTATCAAGGCCTCGACCTTGAGCAGCGTGGTCTCTGCCAGTCGACGAAAGGTGGTCAGCTTGCCGCCAATAACGTTGATCAGCGGGGATTCGCCACTGCCTCCGGCGGTCTTGAGCACATAGTCGCGCGTTGCTTCCTGGGCCTTGCCGGCGCCGTCGTCGTAGAGCGGGCGAACGCCTGAATAGCTCCAGACAATGTCGTCGCGCGTCACTGGCCTGACGAAATATTCGCTCGCGGCTTGCGTGAGATAATCGATCTCGCCATCGCTGATCCGAACATCGCGGGGGTCGCCCTGATAGTCCTGGTCAGTCGTGCCGATCAGCGTGAAGTCGGTCTCGTAGGGGATGGCGAAGATGATCCGGCCATCGGCATTCTGGAACATGTAGCAGCGGTCGTGCTCGTAGAGCTTGTTGACGACGATGTGGCTGCCCTGGACCAGACGCACGTTACCGGCGCTGTTCTGACCAAGGGTCTGGGATAACACCGTATCGACCCATGGACCCGCTGCGTTGATCAGCAGGCGGGCGTGGACCAAGTCTGTGGCCCCCGTCATGTTATCGCGGGTGGTGATCGCCCACTGGCCGTCCTGGCGCTGCGCAGAAACCACGGCGGTGCGCGTGCGAATGGTGGCGCCGCGATCGGCCGCATCGCGGGCGGCGAGAACTACCATGCGGGCATCGTTTACCCAGCAGTCCGAATACTCGAACGCCTTGGCGTAAAGCGGCTGCAGTGGCTTGCCCGCCGGATCGGTCCGCATGTCCAGCGTCCGGGTGGGCGGCAGCAGCTTGCGACCTCCAAGATGGTCATAGATGAACAGGCCGAGCCGCAACAGCCACGCTGGGCGCAGGCCCTTGTGGTAAGGCAACACCAGCCGCAGCGGCCAGATGATATGGGGAGCGGAGGCCCACAGTACTTCGCGCTCGGCCAGTGCCTCGTGCACCAGCCTGAATTCGTAGTGCTCCAGATAGCGCAGGCCGCCATGGATCAGCTTCGTGGCGGCCGATGAAGTGCCGCTGGCAAGATCGTTCATTTCGGCAAGGATGACGCTATAGCCCCGACCAGCGGCGTCGCGGGCAATCCCGCAGCCGTTGATTCCTCCTCCAATGACAAAAATGTCATGGACGCTGGTGCTATCCAATTGTTCCTCCCTGTCGCTCAGCCCCCGGTTTTCCAGTTAGGTCGAGCAGTCGAAAGGTAAGACGAAAGTAAATCGAATGTCAATCGAAGTTAAACGCGCGCCATGTGACGGCGATTTCGAAAGCTAATTGCTGAGCAGAGTCAGTTGGTTAACGGGATTGGTTTCAATCAGGGTTACCCCCGCCTCCTCGCAAACCTGCCGAACAGAGGGCGACGGGCAATGATCGGTTATAAAAGTGTTGACCTGGGAGAGATGCGCGATCCGCACCGGGGCCGTCCTCTGGAACTTTGTGGAGTCCGAAACGACGATGACGTGCCGCGCATTGGCGATGATCGCCTGGGCGACTTTGACCTCGCGATAGTCGAAATCCAGCAATGCCCCGTCCCCATCGATGGCCGACGTGCCAATGACCGCGTAGTCCACCTTGAACTGCTTGATGAAATCGACCGCGGCTTCGCCGACAATGCCGCCGTCCGAGCCACGCACTATGCCGCCTGCAATGACGACTTCGAGCGTGGGATAAATTCGCATCCTGTTGGCGACGTTGATGTTGTTGGTGATCACCATCAATCCCGTGTGCCCAAGCAAAGCCTGGCTGACCGCTTCAGTCGTGGTGCCGATGTTGATAAACAGGGAGGAATTGTTGGGCACGATCCTGGCGGCTGCCTGGCCAATGGCGTCCTTTTCCTGGGCGGCTATCCGCCTGCGGGCCTCGTATTCCATGTTCTCGATGCCGGAGTCGAATACCGCGCCACCGTGACTGCGCTTGAGCAGACCCCGATCGCAGATGTCGTTGAGGTCCTTGCGGATGGTCTGAGCCGAGACGCCGAACTCACGCACCAAGTCATCGACCAGCACGCGGCCGTGAGACTTCGCAATCTCGATGATTTTGGCATGCCGGGCTTCGACGTTCATGGTTCGCTCGTGTTTCGTATTATGCGAGGCGACCATAGGACGAAATTTTTAGAAAGGGAAACGCCCGGCTAATTCGCGTACCGCCGGAGTGCGGACGATAGGTGGTCAGCACGTAATCCATGTTGAATTCCTGGATTGCCTCGGCGCTGAAATCGCCGGCATAGGTGCCCGCAGGCAGGGTGTCGATGACCTTGGCATAGACCAGACCCAGATCGTCGGGCACCTGGGTAACGGCGCCGTAATGGCGATAGGTTTCGATCATTCCATTGTCCGGATCGGGACGGAACGCGACATAAGTGGTGCCGCCGTTTGGAAACAGTGCCGCTTTCAGGACGGGCGTGGAGCCATGGCCGAAGCTCAATTGCGAGATGCGAACGTCGATGCCCTTGACCATGGCCGTGCCTGCCTAGCGGTACAGCCCGTCTCGGTCATCCTCACCGATCCGAATGATGCCGTAGCAAGGCGAAAATTTTTTCCCCGAAAAGGGGTCTCTTTGTGCGCCAGTTTACCGTGATCCATATTTCACGATAATGCGCATATTGAGTAGTGCGACGCGTGAGGATGGTCTATAAGGGTGCGTGCGTTGCTGTCCCAGGTGGGGATGAATGCCGAGCATCTCAGGGTGGCGATTTTGGTTAACGGTCATATGCGCTCCGTGGGGCTGCTGGTGGGTGCGGTTGTCATCATCGCTGGCGGGGCGGCCTTTGCTCAGACGGCATCGCAGGTAACGCCGCAGACGTTTCAACCCTAGTTGCAGCAGCGCGCTGGCGGCTTCGACCTGCTGGCTACCGCTGGACAGGACGCGCCTGAAGGCGCGGAGCAGCTTACTGTCCATCTTGCAGGCGTTGCGGTCGAAGGCGGGTTTCTCGAGCTGGAGACGGAGAAGCTGCGGGCTGATCTGTCGGGCAGGACCGTTACGGCCGCTGATCTGTTTACGGCGGCGGGTGCGCTTGAGCGGTCTTATGCCGATGCAGGCTATAGCCTCGTGCGTGTGGTGCTGCCGGCCCAGCGGCTGGTGGACGGAGCAATTTTGCGCATCGTCGTCATCGACGGGTTTCTGGAAACCGTCGATACCTCCCGGCTGCCGGACAACATCCGCCTTCGCGTCGAAGCGGTGCCGGCGCCGCTGATCGGCCAGAAGGGCATTGCCAACGCTACCATCGAACGGCAGGTGCTGCTGGCGGGGGACCTGCCCGGCGCCGTGCTGCGCTCGACCCTGTCAAAGGGCAGCGAGGCGGGCGGCAGCGTGCTGACGATCGAGGCGCGCTACAAGCCCGTCATTGCTTCGGCGACGGTGGACAACCGGCTATCGGAAGAACTGGGACGCTACAGCACTGGCATCGGCGTGGATTTCAACTCGCCCTTCGGCTTGGGCGAGCAGTTCTATGTTCGCGCTTCGATGCCGAGAATGGCTTTTTTTTCCGACGCGCCGCGCAACAGGTCGCTGGCCGCCGGCGTCACCCTGCCCATCGGCATTGACGGCCTGACGCTCAATCTTGAAGGCACGGCCTCGCGCACCGTGCCGCCAAACCTCGCCGGGCTGATCTATCAGTCCGATTTTGTCCGCTACGCCGCGCGGCTCAACTATCCGCTGATCCGCTCGCGCGATCTTACCGTCAACCTGAGCGGCGTCTTTGATATCAAGGACGAGCGCCAGACTTTGAAGAATCTTGGCGGCCTGTCCCTGTCGGAAGACCCGCTGCGCACCCTGCGTGCCGGCATGGATTTTTCCTGGTATCCGACCCGCGACGCTTTCATCTACGGGGATATCACCGGGTCTATGGGCCTGAACGGGCTGGGCGCCCGCAATCTGGCGGATGCGACGGCCACAGGCATTTTGCTGCCGCGCCAGGGTGCCAATGCCGATTTCCAGAAGCTCGAGATCAGTCTCGGCTACCGCCAGACGCTGGCCGAGCATCTGGTGCTCGATTTCAAGGCGAAGGCCCAGACCTCGTTCGGCCGGCCGCTGCTGAGCTCGAAATAAATCGGTCTCGCCACCACGACGGGTCCATCCACCTATGGCCCAGGCGCAAGGCAGGGCGACGACGGCTTCATGTTGCGTGCCGAACTGCAGTTTCCCTTCGCCGCATCCTCTGTGCTGCCCTTCGGCCTGCCGGAGTTTCCGGCGCAACAGGGCACTGGCCTGCCGCAGGCGGATACGACGAACGCCGCCCTGCTGGTCTCGCCCTATCTGTTTGGCGCCTATGGCCGCGTGACGCTGCACCAACCGACAATTCTCGAGCAAGCCTCGTCGCAAGGCGCTTCCTACGGAGCAGGCATCCGGCTCGGCGCGGGCGCGCAATCGAGTTTTTCCAGCACCAATCTCAATCTCGAATATGGCCGCACCGAGCGTTTTGGGAGCGGCACTAACAACGATCGTTTCTCGCTCACCGCCGCTTTCCAATCCTAGAGGGCAATGAACATGACCCAACGCGCCGTTTCCAGTGGCATCTCCCATAAGGCCAGAGTCAGGGCATTGCTGGCCTCGACGGCGCTGGTGGCCACCAATTTCGGCAATCTGGCCCATGCCCAGGCCCTGCCGGACGGCGGCGCGGTTTCAGCCGGCAGTGCCACCATCGGCGCGGCGACCAATAATGGTCTTGTCATCAACCAGACCAGCGCCAATGCGGTGATCAACTGGCAGAGCTACAATATCGGCGGCGGCAACATCGTCACCTATGTGCAGCCCGATGCACTATCGGCCATCCTCAACCGCGTCACCGGATCGACCACCACCAGCATTGCCCGGTCAGCTCAAATACCAATGGCCAGGTCTATCTCATCAACCCCAATGGCATTGCCATCACCTCGACTGGCACGGTCAATACTGGCGCCTTCGTGGCGTCGACATTGCGCATATCCGACGCGGACTTCATGGCGGGGCAGCGCAGCTTTACCGGCAATGGCGCTTCGGCTCCCGTTACCAATACCGGCACGATTACCATCGAGCGCGGTGGCTATATGGCGCTGATCGGCGGCTCGGTTGCCAATTCTGGCACCATCACCGTGCCCATGGGCGAGGCGGCGGTCGGGTCGGGCGGGCAGGCGACGCTGGACCTCTCCGGCGACGGGTTTCTGCAGGTTGCGCTCCCGACCCAGTGGCACGGCAGCGATGCGCTGGTTTCCAATAGCGGCACCATCTCGGCTGATAGCGGCATGGTTAAACTGACTGCGGCGGCGGCCAGTGACATGGCACGCCAGGCGGTCAATATGTCTGGCACAATCGAGGCGCGGGGCGTGTCCGGCCGCAGCGGCGATATCACGCTGTTCGGTGGCGAGGGCAAGGTTGTCGTCATGGGCCGCGTGGTCGTCAGAAACACCGAGGGCAAGGGCGGATCGGTGACCGTGGCGAGCCGCGAGATCGAACTGGCAACGGCGGTGATCGACGCCTCGGGCACGACCGGCGGCGGCACCATCCGCATTGGCGGCGAGCGCCAGGGCACTGGCACTCTGCTGCATGCCGAAACGCTGACGGTCGATGCCGGCACCAGCATCAACGCCAACGCCACCATCAGCGGCAATGGCGGCGAAGCTGAGGTCTCGGGCAAGGCTTTGCTGGCCTATACCGGCTTCACCGACCTGTCGGCCACCAATGGCGCCTTCGGCACGCTATTGCTCGATCCCTACAATGTGACAATCTCGACAGGGCCGACAGCAACCAGTCGGGCCTCACGGCCAGCGGCGATGACAGCGTCATCAATGCCGCGACGTTCCAAAACGCGCTGTCCGGCGCCAATGTCATCGTGTCCACCGGCAGTAGCGGCGCACAGGCGGGCAATATCACCGTGGCCGCGCCGCTAAGCTGGACGGCCGGCACCACGCTGACGCTGAACGCGGCCAACGACATCACCGTCAATGCGCCCATCAGTTTTGGCGGCGCGGCGGGCGCTGGGCTCAGCCTCAATGCCACCCATGCGCTGGCGATCAATTCAGCCATCACCATCAGAGGCATCGGCGCCCTGGCCTATGACGCGAGCTCGGCCGACAACCTGTCGTTTGGCCTGACGGGCAGCGGCTGTACGGCCGGCATCGCCTATCTGTCGTCCACCGGCAGCGCCTTGACCGCCGACGCTGGCGGCACGCTGAGCGTGAACGGCAGTGCCTACACCCTGGTCTACACGATGGCCCAACTCGATGGCATCGACGGGGTGGCGGCGAGCACGACAGCCGTCTCTCAATACGGCCTATCGGGCAAATATGCGCTGGCCGGCAATATCGATGCCACCGGCACGACCTATACGGGGGCCTTGATCGGCTACGGGAGCACCATATTTTCCGGCGCACTGGAGCGGCTCGGCCACACTATCAGTTCAAAGACCATCGAAGCGCCAGGTACGGACAACATCGGCCTTGTCGGGAAATCCTCCGGCACGCTGCGCGATATCGGCCTTGTCGGCGGCGGCGTGACAGGCCAATTATACACCGGCGCGCTCCTCGGATACAACCAGAGTGGCACGATCGCGCAAGCTTAGGCCTCAGGCGGCGTCTCCAGTACAAACAATAACGTCGGCGGGCTCGTCGGAGCCAGCTTCAATGGAACGATCACGCAATCCTATGCCACGGGCATCGTCGCAGGCACCAACAGCGTTGGCGGGCTCGTCGGATTGAACCGCAACGCTGCGATCACGCAGTCCTACGCTACCGGCGGCGTAATAGGGAAGGATAAGGTCGGCGGACTCGTCGGATACACCGACGTCCACGGTACGATCATGCAGGCCTACGCCACGGGCAGCGTCTCGGGTATAAACAGCAACGTTGGCGGGCTCGTTGGAAACAACTTCCTAGGCACGATGACGCAGGCCTACGCTACGGGCAGCGTTTCCGGCCTAGACAACGCCGGCGGGCTTGTCGGGTACAACGCGGGCACGATTACGCAGTCCTACGTCACGGGCGGCGTCTCGACGCAAAACTCTGTCGGCGGGCTCGTTGGATACGATGGCGGGAGCGCGGTCACGGATAGCTACTGGGACATCGAGACCAGCGGGCAATCGTCGGGTGTGGGCGGAACCGGCCTGACCACGGCGGAGGCGCGTCAGGCCTCTTCCTACGCTGGCTGGGATTTCACCAATGTCTGGTTTCAGTCGGGCGACATGCGGCTGATCCTGCGCTCGGAAGCCGCCACCCCGGTCAACGGCGTCACCACCATCACCAACCTGCATCAGCTCGCGCTGGTCGGCGCCAACCTGTCGGGCAGCTATGTGCTCGGCGCGAACATCGACGCCTCGGCAAGCGCCGGCGCCGATGCCGCCGGCATCCGGAGCGCGAAGGGATTCGTGCCGATCGGGCCAGCCTATGCCACCGGCGCGATCAGCGGAGGAAACATTGTTGGTGGTCTCATCGGCCAGAACTATGGAGCGGCCAATCAGGCATATGCCAGCGGGTCCGTCAGCGGCGGGGGGGCAGTCGGGGGCGTCATCGGCCAAAACTACGAAGCGGTCGATCAGGCATATGCAACGGGGGCGGTCAGCGCGTCTGGAAGCCAGGGTGGCCTCATCGGCGACAACTACGTTACCGTTACATCGAGCTACTTGGATACGCAGACGAGCGGGCTGGTGAACGGCGTCGGCAGCGGGTCGTCTTCCGGCGCGACCGGCCTGACCACGGCGCGAATGCGGAACCCCTTTACCTTCATTGATACCGGCTGGAATTTCGCCAATATCTGGGCCACGCCGAAGGCGGGCGGCGCGCCGCTGCTGCGCAGCCTGGTCATCGATCCGAGCTACGACTATTACATCCGCCTGTCGGGCAATATGTCCGCCACCTATGGCGACACGATCGGCACGTCCGGCATCGCGCGCGCCGGCGTCGGAGTTGGCAATGTCAGTGTCGGCTGGGGCAGCGCGATTTCTGCCACGACCAATGTCGGCAACTACGCCTATGGGGACAGCAACGTGCTGGCGCTGACCTATTCCGCCGGCGTGGCAGGCGATTATTACCTCGATTTTGGCGCGGATGCGCTGTCCGTCGCCCAGCGGGCCATCACCGTGACGGCGGATGCCCAGTCCAAAACTTATGGCAACGCCAATGCGGCGCTGACCAACACGGTAGGCGGCAGTGGCCTCGTCAACAACGACACCTTGAGCGGCTCGCTTTCGACCATGGGGGCCAGTTCTCCAATGTCGGCGTCTATGGGATAGGTTTAGGCTCATTGCCAATGCCAACTATGCCATCAGCTACATCCGTGCGGACCTAACTGTCATCCGGCGCGACATTGCGGTGACGGCAAATGATCTGGCCCGCTAATGTCGGCTGAACATTCGGCAAGGCGCGTTCTGCCGCCCTGCCACCCAGCGCCGGCCAGGTTTGGGCCAGCTCTGGTGAAAGCGGCACCGAGAGCCGCGAGAACGCCGTAGTCTGTCTCGACGGCGGCGGCTGCGTTGCCGTCCCGTGACGTACATCAAATTAAAGCCCACCGCCGAGGCAGCATTGCCGCAATGTGGCTCGACCGCTGACCTGAAGGACTTTGAAATACGCATCGAACGTCGCCCGCTCTGGAATTCCTTGGCCTCGTCCTGCTGTCGATGACGGGTGCAGGTGCCGCTGTGGCGGCTCCCCTGCCAGGCGGCGCCAGTTCACTGGTCGAGACCTACAATGACTGGAGTGTTGTCTGCCAGGCCGCAGGAGACGTCACCGCCTGCGTGGTCCGGCAGGTGCAAAGCAATAGCCAGACCAACCAACACCTCCTGACCATCGAGATTGCCAGGGATGGGACCGACAAGCTCACCGGCGTCTTGCTGCTGCCGCTTGGCCTGTCGCTGGCGCAGGGCGCTCAGCTCAAGATCGGCGAAACGACAATCGGCGGCATGCGCGTGTTCTCCACCTGCATCCAGCAGGGTTGCCTCGCGCCGTTCGACATCACCGATGAGACCCTTGCCGAACTCCGGGCCGGCAAGACTCTCGACGTCACCGTGTCGGCAGCCAACCCAGTCTAGCCCCTCGCTTTCAACATTTCCCTGCAGGGCCTATCCAATGCCCTCGACCGCTTGGCTGACCGGACGAAATAGCGACGCCCATCGTCCGGCGGACTTCTGTCGGCCGGCCGCAATGATGTTCTTGTGTCTTTATTGGGTATGGCAGAGAGAATGGCATGCTCTCACCAAGTTCTAAAACTCCCGGAAATTCCGGGGTTCGAACTGAGCTCTAGGGCATTTGTGTACACGTCGCGCGACCATGCCCAACAGGGCGGTATCCCTTGGGTAGGGCACTTCGCACTCCGAGCGATCGACCGATCGACCGATCGACCGATCGTCCAGACAATGACCCGGGGTCACCTGGCCCGTCCTCTTCATCACCTCCGCGACTGCCGGCAGCACGGTGGGAGGAGGACTGTCCTCGCAGCCGAGTTATTCGAAGAGCAGACATCAGTTGTATGGCTGTTCGGAGCCCTAAGCAGCCAGGCCATTTTTCGTTCCGCTCAGTGAAGAATATCTGCACAGAACGTCGATACCTCTACTCGAGTGGAGAAGCGTCCCGTCCCGTGAGCGTGCGGATAAGATCAGCCACGACGCCTGGGGAATACGGTTTACCGACGAAAAGACCATCAGGCGGGAGGTCCGACGGTTTGACGTCGCGATGTCCCGAGGTCACGATGATATCGATCGGGGGCCATGCAGACTTGACCATGGCTGCCAGTTCAAGCCCATCGACATCGCCAGGCATATCTACGTCCGTGAACAGGCATTCGAACCGCGTTCCGGACTTAAATATGTCGATGGCCTCGCGAGCGTTGGCGGCCTCCATGACGTCCAGGCCAAAATCGGTGAGGTCTGCAACCGTGGCCATTCGCAGCAGCGCCTCGTCTTCGACGACCAATACTGTGATCTTTGCCATAAAGCACTCCAACAATGCATAGCCCTAACGCCAAGACCAGCGTAACGATCCTTGCAATCTCGAGCACCCAGCGGAGTCCAAGCGCTTCCTCATGAAAAACGCCGCCCCGGAACCAGGGCGGCGTCAAGTCAGGAGGTCAACTCTCGCTTTTTTAGTCGGCTCTAGGCGAGGAAGGGCCCGGCTGCGTCTAACACTTCTTGCTTGGTCATTGGCTCGTCGAATGCGCCATCCCAAGGCTTCTTGCCACCGATCTTACGGACAATGGCCGCATGCCGGGCTTCGACCGAGTGGATCTGCAGCGCGGCAGTCAGGATGTCGTCGTTGGGGGCCAATACACCGGCCTGGCCCTTATATGCGGCCACGCCCAGATCCTCGAAAGTCTGGCTCAGGGTCAGATACGTGTCGAAATTGGTGAGCGCGTCAGCATACTTGCCGCCAGCGGTGAGGTCGAGTTCGGGGCGCTCGATGGCGGCACTGCCCAAAGCGGTGGTCAGGAACGACACGTGAGCGGCTTCGTGCTTGCCGATCTGGTTGAAGATCCCGACATATTCCTCGGGGATCAGGCCGGGAGCATCAAGACCGGAACGGTAAAACGCGTCCTCAATGTGCTCAAGGGTCAGTGCGAACACCAGGACGTCGACGATGTCCTGCGGCAGTTCCTGCCCGAAGGCGTTCTGGGCCGTCATGGCCAGCAAGATTGGGGCAGACGCCATCAGGCCGAGCTTGGCAGCAGAACCGCGGAAGAACTCCCGGCGATTGGACACAAGGATGTCCTTGATCTCGGGGTCGAGGGCGGCGATCAGATTGTTGGTTTGGATGGTCATGATGTTGCTCCTCAAACCAGCGACATTGCGGTGACTTCGGTGGTGATGAATGGATCCGCCGCCTTGAGGACCGTAGCCGGGTCGTTCACGACGTCGAGGCCGTTCTCATCGACGATATCATCGCCGGCGAAGGACACGCTGTTGGGATTAAGCAGGTCGCGGATGGCAGCGGCGTGGCGGGCCTCCACCGAGACGATGCGACCGGCTTCGGCGAGGTAGGCAACGTCTTCGATCAGCTTGCCGGCGCCGTTGTAGGCAGAAACGCCAAGGTCTTCGAACACCATTGCGGTACCCAACACGCTGGCACGATCGGTGAAGTCGACTGCAGAGAAGTCGACCTCAAGCGCCGGGATGGCACCATCGGCAAGCGCACCCTTCAGGAAGTCACGGTGCTCGACTTCATGATCGCGGATGTCGGTGAGGAGTGCGGTTTCCTCGTCGGTGATCCCCTCGTAAGGGGTCTCGATCACCTGGGTGTAGAAGGCCGCCTCGAGCTGTTCGAGTGCGTAGGCATAGTTCAGAATACCGACATCACCTTCACCGAGATCGGCGGCCATGGCGGCGGTTATCCCGAAATTGGGAAGGAGACTACCTGCGACCATGACGGTGGCGGTGACTCCAGACCATTTTAGAAGGCGACGGCGAGACATCGAATTTTGCATTTTGTGTTCCGAAGCGCTGTTGAATCTACAGCCCGTAAACGCCACGAACCGCCAATAGCCCAATCAAATCCTCCCAATGATGAACAAATATTGTTGATGGAACCATATTGTTAATCGGGATTAGCACCAAACAACAGTGGTCTCTCGAAGCATTTTTTCGCTCCCAATCAAAATTGGTAGCTAACATTTATTATCAATAACGGGGGGTCTATTCGACCTAGACTGATGCTAGCGTCGCTCTGGCAGCCGCGGAGGGCGGTGTGCGACCAATATTTCAAGAGCTGCCCTTGCGGCACGCGCGAGATCGTCCGCAGCAGCCGGTTTGCTCACCCAGGCTCCATGCGCAAAGGGGGTGCATGCATACTTGCCGGGTTGATCCCCGGAGTGGACCAAGAACCGGATGTTACCCTCAACCAAGCGCAGGACAACATCGGTACACGGGCCGTCTCGCAACTCGATGTCGACGATGACCACATCGGGCAAGTACTGATCCAGCCAACCATGCGCTGCTTCGCACGACATAAGGTTGATAACCTCAAAGCCTGCGCCCTCCAATGTCATCTCGACGTCCATTGCGATCAGAGGTTCGTCTTCGAGCAACAGGGCGACTGGACGCCGAAACCCTTGTACCGGGCCGGCAACAGAAGCCAACACGGGGTACGGGTCGACAGTTTTGATCTGGAGACTGATCTCAATGTGCTCTGTCATGGTCAGCACTCTACCGGACAGATCACGACGCGTGTGCAACATGGATCATGTACAGGAAAATTGCTTGTGCAGCGCCTGCTTACTTTTCAGTCGAAACGTCCGGACTCAAGCTGGCGCTGATGGATTGCAGCATTTGGATCGACTTCTGCAAGTATTTTAGCTCAAATCAATATTCGACAATAACTTTGAACAATGTCAATGTGAACTGCGCCATGACAGGGTGTTTCATGACAAACCGCTTCGTCGACAAGCTGAATGGCTTCAGTAAACTGAGATCTGAAGAGGTCGCAGCATTGTTTGCGGCGACTGCGCAAGCCAAGGAAATTCCAATAAAAACAGACCTGATCCGGGAGGGAGACCAGCCGGGTCCGGTGCTCGTCATGCTCAAGGGTTGGGCGTGCCGCTACAAGATTTTGCCCAATGGTACCCGTCAGGTGCTGGCCTATCTGATGCCCGGAGATTGCTGCGATCTCCATATCGGTCTGCTTGCAGAAATGGACCATAGCATCCAGGTCATTACTCCAGCCCTCGTCGCCACAATCGGGCGTCTGGAGATGGACGAGATTATGGACCAACATCGCGGTATCGCGAAGGCTATGTATCTGGCACAGCTCATCGACGAAGGCATAATGCGGGCTTGGATTACCAGCATGGGACGCCGCAGCAGTGTGGAGCGCGTTGCCCACCTGATGTGCGAGCTTTATCTACGCGCACGCAATATCGGGCTAATAGACGGGGACGAACTTGAACTCCCGCTGTCACAGTTGCTGCTGGCAGACTCGCTAGGGATGACGCCCGTTCACCTGAACAGGGTGCTTAAGGTGTTGCGCGAGAGCCAAGCCATGATAATTTCCCGCGGCACCTTAAACATCAAGGATCCTCGCAAGCTCGTTAAGATCGCGGGGTTCGACGAGAACTACCTGCACAGGCGGCTGCGCGTAACTGTTTAGTGTAGCTGGGATGAGGGCGGCCAATGCCGCTTGATGGCATGAACACTATCTTCAAGCGCTGCGGGTTTCCCGACCAATCTCACTGACTGAACTGGAGCCTACGTAAAGTGATTTATGCCCCAGAGTAAACAGTGATGGGCGGCATAGTTCTGTCTAGGGTGCCGGTGCGTCACAGCCGATACATCAAAGTTTTCTGAAATTCAGGATACTGAATGCATTTCGATGACGACGCTCATCCCCTATGGAAATTAAAGAATTTACGCCGGTCACTGAATGCGGCAGGTGTTGCCCTCCGGGCTTTCCATTTCTCGTGGAAATCGAGGATCTCCACGACCATGTAGATGAGGTTCTTAAAACCGAGCCCGTTGGTAGCTGTCGGGAAGGCGAGTTGCGTACTCGCCGTCGCCGAGCACGTAGTGGCTTTCGCGTCTCCAGATGTCCCTGCACCAGATAAGCAAGAAAACCAACGTGATTTCTGGACGAAGACGTCAGCGCTCTATGCACCGGTCCAATCAATGATGCTAGCTGACGCCCGAGCGTTTATCTATGGCGAAAGCCTGCAATGTTTAGCCCCCCGCTGGATCGCTTTCTGCCAGCTCAATTATCGATGCGAATGCAGCACGAATATATCCTTCGTGCTGGCTTTAGGATGCGAAAGCCAAGTGATTTTTAGCAGTTGCGCCGGCTTTATGTCTGGGCGGACGCGACGCTCGAGTGTTTGATGCCATTGTAAATTTCTTGCATTTTAAGCCTTGTCGCTTTGGCCACCGACCATCGTAAGCCCCACCCAACATGTCAATTTTACGACAGCGCCGGCAACGCCAAAGCAACACTCTTCAGTTAGCTAATACCCAATTCGATCAATCGCTTGCATGCAAGCGGTCAGTCTCATTGGATAGGAACAGCGATGCCAGGCTCCAGTTTGCCGCAAGTGCCTGCGGAGAAGGTGTCAGAACTTGTCGAAGAGACGCCATTGCAGAAGGCTTTCGCGACCTTTTTAGAAGAGCAGGCGACCCTCGACCTAAAGGTCTTGCAGCGGCATTGGCAGGCAGCGCCACGGCGACACGGTGCGCTGCCGCTATATGAGGATGCCGTTTTGGGTCGAACCGGGCGAGCAGCCGCTAATACTGCACTTGTTAGACCGCTCTCGGGTGGACGCTATGAAATCGCCCTCTCGGGTGCGACGTTCAATGATTGGGTTGATATCGAAGCTGCTGGACGGGATATATCGACGCTCCCACCCGATTGCGCCCATGCCCTTCTCGATGCAATTGAGGAGGCGATGCGGGCGCGACACCCAATTCACA
This sequence comes from Devosia psychrophila, assembly GCF_000971275.1. Classification (GTDB taxonomy): domain Bacteria; phylum Pseudomonadota; class Alphaproteobacteria; order Rhizobiales; family Devosiaceae; genus Devosia; species Devosia psychrophila. The sequence continues at coordinate 104,929 of NZ_LAPV01000153.1, forward strand.
TGCGGGCTTTTTCCGTCCGCAATGGCGTCGTGAAACCCTACGATCTTGTGGTATTTCCGCTTGCCAACCGCTGGGGTGGGTTGTTGCTGCTTGCTTATGTGCGGGCGCGTGAGGAACAGTTCGGCATGGTTGATGCCATTTTTGCCTCCACCACCGGCGGGCTGCTGGCGCTTTCGCCCACAAAGAACCAAGACGGCTTGACGGATGACTTCCGTGTCATCGCGGTCAACCAAGGCGGGGCGGACCTTGTTCTGCGCGAGATCGCCGAACTGCAGTGGCAATTGCTTTCAGACCTGTTCCCTCAGTTGAGAGGCACAGGCGCGCTCGATAAGCTGGTGGCGGTCCACAATAGTGGGCAGGCTGCCGAGTTCGATTTTGTTTATCCGGGCGAAACTGGCGTCCGACATTTCTCAATGCGGGCAGCAGCCATGAACGGCCTGGTTTCCGCGAGTTTGTTCGACATCACTGAAATCCGAAACCGCGAAGAGTCATTCAAGCTCTTGTTCCAGGATAGCCCACTGCCGATGGTGGTTTATGATCCGCAGACTTTGGGCATGCGCGATGTCAATCTGGCCGCCATTGCCCATTATGGTTATGATCGCGAACGGTTTTTGAACCTGATGCTTCATGATTTATTGCCCGAGGACGACAGGTCGTCTGTCCGCACGGTATTTGCCTCGGGGCCTTTGGAGGCCGGTACTGACGAAGTGTGGCGACAGATCAAAGCAGACGGCTCCCTCATTGAGGCCAGGGTTTTTTCCCGCCAGGTAGACTTTCACGGTCTGCCGGCCCGCCTTGCGGTTATCGTCGATGTCACCGAGCAGCGCAAAATCGAGGCGCGTGTCAGCTTCATGGCGCATCACGACGCTCTGACCGGATTGCCCAACCGGGTGCTTTTTCTCGACGAATTGCGCCGAGCCCTGAGCCGTGTCCACCGTCAGGGCCAGCCCGCCGCAATTCTGTGCATCGACCTCGACTGTTTCAAAGACGTCAACGACACTTTTGGGCATCCGGTCGGTGACGTGTTGCTGCAACAGGTAAGTGACCGTTTGCGCGCCGCGTTGCGAGACAACGATCTGGTAGCGCGACTTGGTGGCGACGAATTTTCTGTTATTCAGCGCGACCTGGCCGATGCTGGCGAAGCGGGCCAATTGGCAGAACGCCTCATCGACGTGTTGTCGAAACCCTATGACCTCAAAGGTCAGCAAGTTGTCATCGGCGCCTCGGTGGGGATAGCACTCGCCCCCACTGACGGGGAGAGCGCCGACGACTTGCTAAAGAATGCGGACATGGCGCTGTATCGTGCCAAAGACGAAGGACGTGGCGTGTTTCGCTACTTCCAGTCCGAGATGGACGCCCGAATGAAGGCGCGACGGCAGCTTGAAATGGAACTGCGTGCCGCACTGATCATGGGAGAGTTTGAACTCTATTATCAGCCATTCGTTTCGACGGAAACCAACGCGGTGACCGGTTTTGAAGCCCTTTTGCGCTGGAAGCATCCACAACGCGGCATGGTCTCACCTCTAGAATTTATCCCCTTGGCTGAGGAAATTGGCCTCATCACGCCGATTGGCGAATGGGTCTTGCGCAAGGCCTGCGCCGAAGCCGCAACATGGCCGATTCATATGCGCGTCGCGGTTAATCTCTCGGCCGTGCAGTTTCGTGGTCACAAACTCACCCCAGTCGTTGCCTCCGCCCTCGCTTCGGCCGGTTTGCGACCCGACCGGCTTGAGCTTGAAATTACGGAATCGGTTCTGCTGCGCGATAGCCAGGCAAATATCACCACCCTGCATCAGTTGCGGGAACTGGGCGTGCGCATCTCGATGGACGACTTTGGTACCGGATACTCATCGCTGTCATATTTGCGGTCTTTCCCATTCGACAAGATCAAGATTGATCAGTCTTTTGTTCGAGATATGGCGGCCAATAGCGGCGACGCAGCCATCGTCCGCGCCGTGACCGGTCTTGGAGCAAGCCTGGGCATTTCCACAACGGCGGAGGGCGTCGAAACCTTGGCGCAGCTTGAGCAGCTACGGGCCGAAGGCTGCACGGAGGTCCAGGGTTACTTCTTGGGTCGACCTATGCCGTCGTCAGACATTCCAGCCTTACTCGCCGCGAGAACGGATTGAAGCTCAAGTCAAAATGCGGACAATGGCCAATAGCCGTGATTGACAGGCAGTCGAACTTCTCGTGGGCAATGGTGTGCTGGCAGCGCACTTCAGATACCAAAGCAGACAGGCTGAAATATGCTTTGCCCTTGGCCTTCTTTGGCGCCGTCAGAAATTGAGGTGGGTAGCCACAGTCCGTTTTTCTGCAGAGGGTCTCATCCACAGAAACGCCCAATCTAGCTGGCAGCATATTGACGGAACGCTCATTGCCGTTTCGCTGTCATACGTCGGCTAGCGCCTAACCAAGCAGCGCGATCGCCCACATCACGAAGGCGATATCGGCCGCTCCGGCCACCACGCGATCCTCAGCTGGATCGAGCCGCCGCTCGGCCCTTCAGCTTCGCCGAGCGTTTGATGGTGCCGGTCAGCAACGACACCTTGCTTCGCGTGGTCCGACGGCGCGCTGCAACGCCCGTGGAAACGCTCGGCGTGATCGGTATCGACGACTTCGCCTGGCGGCGCAATCATCGTTACGGGACGATTGTGTGCGACCTGGAGCGCCGCCGGACGGTTATACTGCTTCCTGACCGAGAGTCGGCAACCTCGGAAGCTTGGCTACGACATCATCCGTCGATCAGCATCGTCGCCCGTGATCGCGGCGGTGGATATGGTGAAGCCGTCAGAAAGGCGTTGCCCCAGGCAACCCAGGCCGCAGATCGGTGGCATCTCGTGGAGAACGCAAGCCGCGCCTTCCTCGACGCCGTGCGTAAATCCATGCGCCAGATCCGCTCCGTGATCGGCACCGCCGTCGTCAATCCTGATCTCCTCAGCGCCGCCGAGCGCCTCCAATATGAGGGATATCTATATCGGGAAGAGGCGAACACTGCGGTCCTGACGCTTTGGAAGGAGGGGATGCCGATCAAGCAAATCGTGAAGCGCACCGGTCACGCTCGCCAAACCGTTCGCCGGATCGTTCGCGGCGAACGAAATGACGTCTTCCGGCCTCGCCAAAGCTCGTTGGAGGCTGAGCTTCCCTGGCTCGACGCCCATTGGGATGCCGGCAAGCGGAATGCCTCAGCTCTATGGCGCGCCATGAGAGAGCGAGGTTACCGCGGCAGCTTGAGGGTCGTATCCGAATGGGCGACACGCCGTCGTCGTGCCGAAAAGACTGACGCGAGCAGCTTGGCGCGTGTCCCCTCCGCACGCACGATCGCGCGACTGATGACGATTGGACGCGACCACCTCACCAAATAGGAAACCGCCACAATCGCTGCCGTCGAACAGGGCGTTCCATCTCTCGTTGATGCGCGTGAAATCATCGCCGACTTCCACGCCATGATCCGCAAGAAGGACGTGAAGAAGTTGATGTCGCGGCTTGAGCGCGCTTCTCAAAGCCTCGTGGCTTCTTTCGGGAACGGCGTCACAAAAGACCAAGAGGCGGTCCGGGCCACGATCTTATCGCCGTGGTCCAACGGGCAGACCGAAGGCCAGATCACAAAGCTCAAACTGGTGAAACGCCAAATGTACGGGCGTGGAAAGATTGACCTGCTGCAAGCACGATTGATCGGCGCAGCGTGACCTCTCAAACAGCAGCGAATATGCGTCAGAGCCCCTGTTGCACGCCGATAGGGGGCCCTTATCCGGCGCCGATTGACAGGGCTGAGAGGCCGAGGCACGAAAGACGCATGGTGAGGTCGTCGTGATTGTCGAACACATGGACGAGAACGACCGGGCGCAGGCCGAGCGCCGCACCGAAGGCTTTATCAAGCTGATCCTGGCGAGTGGCGGAAAGGTGCTCGGCGCCACCATCGTAGCGCCTCACGCGGGCGAAATGATCAGTCTCAGGGCTTGGTGATTTCGGGCAAGGTGAAGCTTTCAGCCGTCGCCTCCATGATTGCGCCCTACCCAACCCTGGCCAAGATATCCAAGCGCGCTGCGAGCGCCTATTTCAAGCCCAGGCTGTTTAGGCGCCTGCCAAGAGCTTGGGTTGGACTGGTGCAGAAGGTCCTGCCGTGAAACGTCAGGGTTCTACCCGTTGAACCAACTCTTTCACCAGTGGCATGATGTTGGCCACGATCACCGCGACCCCAGCCGCATTAGGGTGGCGCAGGTCCGACTGGTTGAGCTCGCGATCCAGCGCAACTCCATTGAGGAAGAAGGGGTAGAGCAGCGCGCCGTGCCTTTTAGCCAACTCGGGATAGATGGCGTCGAATTCAGACACATAGTCGCTGCCCAGCCCGCGATTGGCCATCATACCCAAAACCAGAACCGGCACCTCGAGCGTATCGAACCGCGCCATCATCGCTTCGAGGTTCGCGCGCACCTCGACCGGTGGGAAACCCTGCAACATATCGTTGGCACCGAGCCCGAGAATGACAACGTCGGGCCTGACGCCCAGCGTCCAGTCCAGCCGCGCCAGTCCGTCGGCCGTGGTATCGCCAGAGACGCTGGCATTCACTAGCTTGGCTTCAGGCCCCAAGTCATCCATCGCTGCCTGCAACTGGCCCATGAAGCTTTCATCGGCGGACAATCCCAAGCCTGCAAGCAGGGAGTCGCCATAAAGAAGGATGGTGGGCTCTTCGGCCATCGCCGGCTGCTCCAATACCAAAATCGTGCCGACCAGGGCCATTGCGCAGATCGCGCGCTGCGACCATCTTGTCTTAACCAATTCTACCACCGCAATCGTCCTGACCAAATCCTGGCCCCGCTCCCATGACCGACACCATCGCCCGCATATGGGACATGAACCTGCACCTTAAGTCGGGGGGCAGCGCGCTTCATATCCTGAAATCAATCACGTTTGCGATAAATCCGGGCGAGGTGATTTCCGTGGTTGGGCCATCTGGTAGCGGCAAGACCAGCCTGCTGATGGTGCTTGGCGGGCTCGAAAAAGCCAGTGGCGGGATCGTCTCTATCGGCGGCACAGACCTTGCGGGTCTGAACGAGGACCAGCTTGCCGATATGCGCCGGCAGAACATCGGTATCCTGTTCCAGAACTTTCACCTCATTCCCTCGATGACCGCGCTCGAAAATGTCGCATTGGCGCTCGAAATTGCCTTCGATGACCTACCAGTGGCCGAGATCAGGGCGCGCGCAAAATTGGCGCTTGCCGAGGTAGGGCTGGCCGGGCGCGAAACCCACCGGCCTAGTGCCCTTTCTGGGGGCGAGCAACAGCGGGTGGGTCTGGCCCGCGCCATCGTGACCCGCCCTAAGCTCCTGTTGGCTGACGAGCCCACGGGCAATCTCGACCAGGAAACAGCAGCGTTGGCCATCGATCTTCTGTTCAGCCTGGCGCAGCGCACCGAAATGGCCGTGCTGCTAATTACCCACGACAATGGTCTCGCCATGCGGGCACATCGCCGCATGCGCATGGACCGTGGGGAATTGCGCGAACTGGAAGCGGCCGTATTATGAGACGCCTGCAAGGCTGGTTGCGCGTCGCACTGATCGACCTGCGCGGCAGCGCCAGACGGTTCGTCATCCTGATGGCCTGCCTCGCCTTGGGTGTGGCCGCTATCGGCACCGTCAGTGCCGTGCGCAGCAGCGTCGAGGCCGCCATCGAACGCGATGCCAGGCTCATCCTAGGGGGCGACCTGGAACTACGATCCCAGCGCAACGATGTCGAGAACCGAGTTGTCGAGGCGCTGGACGCGCTGGGGCGTGTCAGCCGCGAAACCGAGCTAAATGCCCAGGCTGCGGCTAACGGCAAGAGCGCGTTCCTTTCGCTTCGGGCCGTGACCGACGCCTACCCCCTGGTGGGGCAGCTCAGCCTGGCTGGCGAGGCGCAAGGGGAGGACATGGCTGACCTGCTTGCGGATCGGAGCGGCCGCTTCGGATTACTGCTCTCTCGACAGGCGGCACTGCGCCTTGACGTGCAGGTCGGCGAGACCGTCCGCATTGGCGCCCTCGATGTCGAATTGCGCGGTATTATTGAGACGCTACCCGATCAGGCGACTGCGGGTTTCCAGCTTGGGGCCCCCGCCCTGATTTCGAGCGCGGCGCTCGCACCGGCCGGACTACGCGAGGAAGGCGTGCTCAGCCAGTTCCGTTACAAGGTCCTCTTGGACGACAGCGATTTCGAGACCGCACGCGTTGCGCTGGAAGAGGCATTCCCGGATGGAGACTGGCAAATCCGCTCGCCCCGCCAGGCGACGGCGACTATTGCGCGGTTCATCGGCGTGTTTGGCAATTTCATGCTGCTGGTCGCCCTTTCATCCTTGATGGTTGGTGGCTTGGGCGCGGCCAATGCCGTGGCCGCCTATGTAGGCGAGCGGCAGGTGGCTATTGCAACCATGCGTTCGCTCGGCGCAAAGGGCAGCCGAGTGCTGTTCCACTTCCTGGTTCAGATCGCCGTCCTATCGCTTGTCGCCGTTGGCATTGGCCTGGTGATCGTCGCGGTGGCGACACTGGCGTTGCTCCCCTTGCTGTCGGACCTGATCGGTCTCTACTTGCCGCCCGCACCGGACCTTAGATCTATGCTGGTCGCAAGTGCGATCGGTTTGGTCACGGCCCTTATTTTTTCCTGGGTGCCCTTGCTGCAGGCGCGCAGCGTCCGGCCGGCTCTGCTGTTCCGCGCCGGATCGAGCAACGCGATGGAAGGCCTCGCCTGGCGGGCCATGCTCGCACCCGCCTTCGTCGTGCCGCTCCTTGTCGGGTTCGCTGGACTGTTCGGCCTCACCCTGCTCATCGCCAACGATCTTTGGCTGGTGGCCATCTACTTTGCCGGGACTCTGGCTGCCTTTGCTTTATTGCGCCTCGCCGCCGCCTTGTTGCGGCGCCTTCTGATCAAAATGCCGGCCCCACGCCAGCGTCTGTTGCGTCAGGCGGTCTCGGCAATCATTAGGCCTGGCGCACCAACCACCACCGTCCTGGTCTCGATGGGCATGGGCCTGTCCCTGCTTTTGCTCATCGTCACCACCCAATCCAACATAAATGACCAGATTGCCACCGAGGTTAGCGCCGAGGCGCCCGATTTCGTGCTGCTGGACATGAATCGCGACGAGTTGGCGGCTCTTGTTACCTTCGTCGCCGAGACGCCGTCGGTCGAGACGCTGACGACCATTCCGATGCTGCGGGGCATCATCACCGAACTGAACGGAGCGCCAGCACCATCGAGCGAAGACGTGCCTCGCGACGTCGCCGACATATTCCGGGGCGACACGGCCATGACCTGGTCGTCAGAGGTTCCGCCTGGCACTGTGATCGACGAGGGCGCCTGGTGGCCGGCGGATTATACGGGCCACCCACAGGTCTCTCTCAGCATCGAAATGAGGGACGCGCTGGACCTTAAACTGGGCGACACCATCACCCTCTCCATCGCCGGGCGGCCACTGACCATGACCATTGCCAGCTTCCGCACCATCGACTGGCGCAGCCCCGATTTCAATTTCCGCATCATCGTCTCGCCCGGCCTGATAGAGGGCGCGCCGCAATCCTTTTTCGGCACCATCAAGGCGTCGCCCGGCGAGGCATCGGCCATAGAAGCGGATCTGATCGCAGCCCTGCCGCAATTGACCTTCGTGCCTGTGGGGGACGCACTGGCTCGCGTACGTTCCGTGTTCGACGGGCTGATCAGCGCCATCGCCCTTGTCTGTGGAACGGCCGTTATCGCCGGCGTGCTCGTCCTGGCCGGCGCCCTTAGTGTCGGTCGTCAGCAACGCGAGGCCGATGCGGTTGTCATGAAGGTGCTGGGGGCCAGGCGCGCCTTCGTGATCCTGGCGTTTCTGATTGAATATGCCCTCTTGGGCGCCATCGCGGGGCTCCTGGCAGGACTAATCGCCCTCGCCGGCGCCTGGGCAGCCTCCACCTACCTGCTTGAGATCGGCTTTGCCGTGCAGCCGCTGCAACTGGTTCTGCTGGCTGTCGGGATCATCATCGTCACGACCGCGACGGGGGCCGCTACGACCTGGTCCGCCATGTCCGCAAGGCCCGCGGATCGGTTGCGCGAAGACGGTTAGTTCTCGCTCTGTATGCAAACTTATCTTGATCGCGATAGCCTGCATTCCACGGCACCAATAGACTAGACATTTGGCGTCCGCTGAAAGCCCGCTTCCATACCGCATATTATGCGAACTCGCTGCGCATCGACTTGGGCCGGTTGGATGATGATCCGCAGTCTTCGCGGCCCCCCGGACGGTGGCGCTTTCCAAAGTTGGCGCCGATTTGTGGCGCGCGTTGGAGCGTTATGATCGTCGCGACAGTGATCTCGCTTTACAGACCGCGTCTAGTCGACCGCGTCGCTGCCGGCGGTGTCCTGCCCCATCACTCCGGACGGACTGCCAAGTCCCCGCTCGTGGGTGGGCTGACCGAGTATTAAATCCACGCAGTGCCGGACGGCATCCTGACGGCTGACATAGCCGGGTTGGTGCGCGATCCAAGCGTCGGTGCGCGCGATCATCTCAGAAGTCATGCGTACGGTAATGCGCTCTTTCAAAGCCAGTCATCCCAGTTGCGCAACTGCATTCTAGCTACACCCGCACACAAGACCAGTTTGAGGCGAAAACGCCAACGGTGGCAGAATAGGAGGGCGCAAAACACCAGGCCAGTTAGTGCGCTGCACTTCGAGAGGAATAATACTTTGCGCCGCCGGACCAAGCCGGGCAGTCTTGGGACCCCCCTTACAATACAGCAGCAGAAGCGCCCTCAAGGAACGCGCTTGAAGCGCTCAACATGGGGCCACTGATTGTAAATCGAAGCCCTTGGACCTCATATGAAATTTCCGGGGGCCGCCCGAACAAGGTCGTTAGCGCGGAGCGAATGTATCTTGTGCCATAGCCGCTCCTCTCGGGTGGGGACACAGGGGGACCCCCGCTTTCGATCCAATTGATCGTAAAGATCGGGTCGGGATTGTCGCTGATGCCCCAAGTCAGCGAAACCGTCCCCTTGTCACCAGAAAGTGCACCATATTTGATGGCGTTGGTCGTCAACTCATGCAGGCACAAGGCCAGGGTGGTCCCCGCCTCGCGCGTGACCATCAGGTCGGGTCCCTCCACCCAGATTCGGCTATCCCCGTCCATACGATAGGGCGACACCGTAAGGTCGATGACATTTGTCAGCGAGACCGCTTCGCCCCCGGCCTGAAACACCGCTGAGTGAACATTGGACAACGCGCCCAGCCGACCCTCGAAATCCTCAGCCAATTCCTCGACAGATTGCGCCCCACGCCGGGTCATCTGGAAGATCGACCCGACGGTGGCGAGGATGTTCTTGACCCGGTGATTGAGCTCGAGACGAAACTCGGTCTCCTTGTCGATATGATCGCGAACCTCGCGCTGACGGCGCCGGACTGCGAGTGCGGACTGGATCCCGGTGACCAGCTCAAGCGCTGCGACAGGACGTTGATAATAGATTTGGCGCGCTCCAGGCCACGCCTTGTCCAGCAAGGAGCGGACGCGATGATAGGCGACGGATCGGTCGAGCAAGATCACGACGGGCAGTTCTGACCAGTTGGGTTGGACCAGCAGGTGCAGCGAAATGGCCTCGATCACGTCCGGGGTCAGCGCCTCATGGGTTGCAACGATCACGCCCGGCGAGTCAGGCAGCAAGTCGGCGAATTCCCGTGCGTCCGCGCTCCGTTGCACGGGCATGCCGTGTTCGACGAGCAATGCCTCCATATAGGCACCGTCTCGTCGGTACGGGGCGAGGACCAGGACCCAATCCAGATCATTTGCCGGCGCCTGCAAAGGTGTGATCACGTTTCGGGCAGCGGGTTATACGAAACAACGGAGATTCCAGAGCTCTGGATCATGAGTTCCCGCACATCAAGATCGTGCGGTCCATGGCGCTTCTTGACAACCGCAATGTTGCGCCGCAGCCGCCCCTCGTGTTCGGCGATCCGCAGCAGAAGCACCGTATCCCCCAGAAAGCTCACATCGACATCAATGCCGACATTCTGACCCAGCAAGCCATGTTGAGCTACGATCAGCATGGTCAACACACCCGAGCGCGCCAGATATTTCAAGAGAGACTGGATATCCCGCACGGCTTTTTCACGGTGAGGCAAGGAATTGAGATAGCCAGTGAAGCTATCGATCACCACGACCCGAATCTTTTCCCGGGTGACTACTTCCTGAACGATCTGGGCAAATTCGCCCGGCGAAATCTCGTTGGGGTTGAAGTCGCTGATGACGAGCTGGCCATCCTCGTGGAACTGGCGCAGGTCCATGCCAAGCCCTTCGGAGCGACGGAAGAACGTTTCCAGGCGCTCCTCGAACAAAAACAGGGCTACGCTTTCGCCCCGCTTAAGCGCCGCCGTTGCATAAAGGGAGGCCATGGTAGACTTGCCCGTTCCGGACTGGCCGATGACCAAGGTCACGGTTCCGGCCTCCTGGCCACCACCGAACATCTCGTCGAGCTCGGCCACACCGGATTTGATCAAATGTGGCTTCATATCTTCCTTTGCCGCGCCCGGAATGATCCGTGGAAAGACTACAACGCCTTGCCCCTCACGAATGGCCATGTCGTGATAGCCATCGGCGATTGGCACGCCGCGCATCTTGCTGACTTCGACACGCCGGCGGACGGCCCCGTACTCCTCCAGCGACTTGTCAAATCGGATAACGCCGTGGGCTATGCCCTCGACTTCTTCGCCATTCCTCTCGCCGCCTGAGGTCTGGGTATCGAGCAACAGCGCAACGACGTTGCGCTGCGCCAGAAAGCGCTTGAAGCCGAGCAGCTCTCGGCGAAACTTCGGACTGTCGCCGGTGATCAGCCGGATTTCGAGCAGGGAGTCGTAAACCAGCCGCTTGGGCTTATGCTCCTCGATCGCGTTTTCGATCGCCTTTCGCGTTTCATCGAGGCGCAATTCTCCGGTCTGAAAAATGGTTTGGTCCGCAGCGCCGTTGATGGCATCGGAAGCCGACAATTCCTCAACGCGGATACCGTCCAGGGTCCAACCATGAGACGCCGCGATGGCCTCGAGTTCAGCCGCCGTTTGAGAAAGGCTGATGTAGATACCGCTCTCGCCTATTTCGACGCCGGCCTTCAAGAACTGCAGTGCCGCAGTCGTCTTGCCAGACCCAGGCGCGCCCTGCAGCATATAGAGATTGGAAGTGGGCAGACCGCCCCTGAGGATTTGGTCCAAGCCGGCGACACCGGTACTTGCGACCGTTTGCTTGCGCTTGGCCATATATCCTCTACCTTCCGAAAAGTGAGTACGTCTTAACTGATACCAGCTTTCTGGCCGCTGAGGCCAGATACCGACGCCTATCGGGCATACTTGTTAACGGCGCGCTTACCAGCATCGCCCCCCGATCCATTGGTTCGCGTGTTGGAGGTCATGACCCTAGGCATCGCTCAGACTCTGCTAAGCTTGTCGGCGCTGTACAGCATTCCGCGGAAGGCTCTTCACATGTCCTCTCTTGATCAATTTCTCGCGGCTTCACCGGATGCGATGATTGGTGGTGCAAGCTCGTGCTCACCCTGTTCGAGGTACGTCGCAAGCAGCGATAATTGATTGTGCGGACGTATTCAGAGGGCCCTCTTTCACCGAAGTGCAAGCGTTATGACGCGACGGAAGCAGCTGTTGCATAGTCCGTTCAAGGCATAGGCCACTTCTCAGGAATCTTTTCGGGGGGGTCAACCGACTATATACCCGGCGTTGCCGCGAAGCTGCCGATCTGCTCAGGGGCGGGCGATGTCCATAATGGGGTGGAGGCTATGTTAGAACTCGGCGCAGCTGCTGGGTCCGGTTGTTTTGCCGTGACGGGCGTTGGTTCGGTTCACTCCGTTATCGCTTTGAGGGTGGAGGCAACGCCGGCAACGGCGATGGCGCGCTTGATGTTGTAGGCCAGGATCGCCAGGCTGGCTTCGGTGGCGACGTTTTTCAGGCCCCGCGTTCGGAAGTGGGTGGCGCCCCTCCATCCTTTTATGTGCCGAAAACGTGCTCGACGGTACATCGGCGGGTCGCCATCGCTTCGGGCATCGCATTGAGCCTACGCTCCATGGCATCGAGCACCGCTTCATGCTCCGAGCGGCGGATGCGCTTCTCTTTGCCCGCCGTGCACCGGCCGCGCGATGGGCAGGCACCGCAGGCTTTCTGGTTGTAGTAGACGTCGATGAGCTTGCGGGCCTCAACCGTGGCGTGGCGCTTCTGGAGTTGTTCGCCGACAGGGCAGCGATAGGTATCGGTGTCAGGCTGATAGACGAACGCAGGTTTGCCCCAGAAACCACGGTCTTGGACGGGAGAGGTGTTTGTTCCCATCGATCTTGGGCCCTTTGTCGACCTTGTCGTTCGCGACTTCACGGTGCCGCGCGACGGTGCGGCCCGGGGTGAGCCTAAAGGTTTTGGATGACGCGGATATGGTATGGCCGATCGATCCGGACGCCTTCGCGATCGCGCTCAGGAACTTGATCCAGAACGGCCTGAGCCATGGGGAAAAGGATCCCACCGTCGAGGTCATCGCCGGACCGGGGGCCGTCATGCGCGTGTTCAGTCGCGGCTCCGTCGTCCCGGCGGAGTTGCTGGCAAAGCTGAGTCAGCGCTACGCGCGGGGCGATACGGCATGCCGGGGAACGGGTCTGGGTCTTGCGATCGTCGATGCCATCATGGAACAGGTTGGCGGGCACCTGTCGCTGCACTCGCCGGCGAGTGGACGAAGCGACGGCTTCGAGGCGCAACTGAGTTTGCCCTGATGCGCTCCGGCCAAGGGGTCAGGGAACTCTGTTCATACTGCGTCCGGATTTTGGCGGAGTGGTTACAAGCTTTGCGAAACCGTAAGTTTACGGACAGGAGTCGGCAACGCGACGCTCCTAGGTTGGGCTTCGAAAGGGAAGCGCAGTTGCTCCCTTCATATGGAGAAGCCAAATGAATAAGCGCATCGCACTTGTTGCAACCTTGCTCGCGGGCATCGTGGGCGTTAGTTCCATCGGGCCGGCAATGGCCGAGAACCACACCCCTGCCAACAAGGCCGAAGTCCAGGCGATGGCCGACGTCAAGCTGACGGTGGCCGAGGCCTCGGCCGCTGCCGAAGCGCAGTTCGGCGGCAAGGTCGTCGAAGTCTCCCTCGACGTCGTCAACGGCATGCCCGTCTACGACGTGAGCCTTGTCGGTACCGACGGTGCCGAGATCGAGGCGACGGTCGATGCTGTGACCGGCGCCGTTGCGGCGGCACCGGCCGAGCAGGCTGACGACGAAGCCGCTGGCGAGGCCGAGGACGGCAACCAGGGCGGAGAGAATGGTGAGGCCAACGAAGGCGCTGACGGTGCCGAAGGGAACGAAGCCCAGTAGTCCGCGCGCCACAACAAACCCGGGGACCTCCGCGTCGTTTAGCCATGGGCATATAGCCAGTGTTGGCCTACTCCTTCCTACCGCCGAACCCGTGAGATCCCGTGCAAGCCACGTTTCAGTCCATCGTCGTTTTCCTCGAGCAAAATCCGACGCTCGCCATCCTTGTCACCTTTCTTGCCGCAGCTTCGGAATCTCTGGTGGTCGTGGGCGCGTTCATTCCCGGAACAGCGTTTATCCTGGCTCTTGGCGCGGCAGCGGGCCTCGGGTACCTGCCGATCTGGCCCCTGTTGCTTGCCGCGACGGCCGGCGCCGTGCTGGGCGACGGGCTCTCGTATTGGATCGGGCATTCGCAACGCGGCAGGATCTCGACAATCTGGCCGTTCTCCGCGCGCCCGGAAGTCCTTGCGGTGGGCGAGGCCTTCTTCGCCAATTACGGCTGGACGGGGATCGCCGTCGCGCGCTTCCTTCCTGGGATCAGGGCCATCGTGCCGGTCGTCGCCGGGACCAGCGGGATGAAGCCGCTGCCGTTCTATGCCGCCAACATCGGATCGGCCCTGGTATGGGCACCCGCACATCTGCTGCCCGCTGCGTTCGCCGGATTCGGTCTAAGCTCGCTCAACCGACTTGACCCCCGCACGGAGATAGAACTGGTCCTCGGCCTCGTCGTGTTGGCTCTTGGGGTAGGGGGAGTGCACCGGGCACGGGGAAGGATACTCAGGTCTGTGGCTGTGCTCTACCGACGACGCAGAGGTCTCCCTCCCGGCGAGGGTAAAGGGTGCGACGGCGTGGCGGAAAATGCCATTATCAATCCTCAGGCGGTTTCCGGACAAGTGCGAGACCGGAAATGAGTTGGTTCGACACTGTCCAGGTGCAGCTTTGGCAGGCGGTGGGCAGCCCGGCGACGATCGTCTTCACGGCGTTGCGGGTTGCCGTCGTCTTCGTGGTCGTCCTCGGCCTGCTGCGGGTTTCCGGCAAACGGGTGCTCGGGCAGTTCACGCCCTTCGACCTCGTCGCGCTCCTGCTGATTTCCAATGTCGTGCAGAACGCCATGATCGGCCCGGACACCAGCGTCGTCGGCGGCTTGTTGGGTGCAGCGGTTATCCTCATGCTGAACCGACTGGTGTCCAATGACGACCGGTTGAGGCACTTCCTGGAAGGCAGCCCGACGCTGCTGGTCGAAAATGGCCGCTTGCTGGAGGAGAACCTGCGCAAGGAGAGGATCAGCGCGGCCGAGATGCAGTCGGCTTTGCGAGAGCACGGCGTCGCCGCGATCGGGGACGTGGCATCGGCCGTGCTCGAGACCGACGGCACCATATCTGTGTGCCAGATGGGGCATTCTTCGATAAAGCGGCTGCGGACGGTCCGGTCGAGTAGGAACCGCTAAGCCGAACGTTAGGTGCCGCCCCCCAGTAGGGAGCGACGCCGGCGATCGCCCAACTACTTCTGGAAGGGTGTCGCCAGATCGGCGCACGCCAATACCTTGTCCACGACAATGGCTTTACGCGTCGTGACGTCCTCGGTGCATTGGGCGATGGCTTGGCCCTTGATCAGGTAGTAGCGGTACTGCACTCGGTCGAACGGGGAAAGGTGCAGCACGACGGGTTGCGATAGCGCGTAGCCTTCGGCAACGTAAGCGGACAAGGTCTTGCTCGAGGGTTGCCACTGATCCTCGTAGGCAAAGGCCACGGTTGCCAGCGACGAGGCAATGACCGCTAATCCAACCAACTTCATTATTCCATGCATTCCGTTTCTCCGTTTCGTGGCTCGCTGTGCCCACTCTCGCAACTACTTCAGGCTATCCCACCCTATCCTGCAATGTAGGTATCGAAATCGCAGTCTGGTGCCTTGCACGTTCTTCAGCACTGGCTTCTCTGATCATGCGCTCGACGTCCACCAGGTCCGATAACGCGAGGACCAGATTGGGCCCGGCCACCGGGAATCGGGCCGCGAACGTCGCTTCCACATAGTTCTGCTTCGGAAGCACGGCCGGGGCGGGATTTGCCGAAGAACCTGCAATCGAGAACAGGGTGATGGCGGTGGCGGCGAGGGCCCCGCCGACGAGGCTGGTTCGTTTCATGGTTTTCGTCCGGTAAGGTTCGTGTTTCGACACCCTCCTTTTGATCGGCGCCAATACGGCCTCATGTCCCCGGGCTTACCGATCGGTAAGGTGGGGCGAAGCCGGCTACCTTACGGATCGGTAAGACCCGCGACAGGTGGGGGAAAGTTACTTCTGACAAATTCCTGGACGAACCCGCAGAGCCGGTTCGCCAAGCAACCGATCGTCAGGAGCCGAAATGAACACCGTCGTCGTGGAAACCAGACAGCTGACCAAGCGGTACGGCGAGCGTGCCGCGGTCAAGGACCTGACGCTTACCGTCGAGCGCGGGGAGGTTTTCGGCTTTCTTGGCCACAACGGCGCCGGGAAGACGACCACCATCCATATGCTGACCACGTTGCTCAAGCCCACGTCGGGAACTGCGCTGGTCTGCGGCAAGTCTGTCATGGACCAGAGCCTCGAGGCTCGTCGGCATATCGGATACGTGCCCGAGAACGTCCGGTTGTACGATACGATGACCGCCAGGGCCAACCTGCTTTTCTTCGCCCGGCTTTCGGGCGTGGAGAACCCCGACCGACGCATCGACGAGACACTCGACTTCCTCGAATGCCGGGATTTGGCTCCACGCCTCGTGGGCTCCTTTTCCAAGGGTCTCCGCCAGCGCATCGGTCTCGCCCAGGCAATCCTGCACCGTCCCGACGTGCTGTTCCTCGACGAGCCGACCTCGGGCCTCGACCCGATGGGGATCAAGACACTGCGTGACCTGATCATCCGCCTCAACCGCGAGTTCGGCACCACCATCTTCATGAACACGCACCTGCTCAGCGAGATCTCCCGAACCTGCACCAGCATCGGCGTGCTCAACCAGGGCGAGCTCGTGTTCCGCGACACGATCGAGAAGGTCACTGAGCGGTACGGCAGCGAAGGCTCCCTCGAAGAGCTCTACCTGTCGGTCACGCCGCTACAGGTCAAGGGGGCGGCTTGATGGCTACCACCATGGCAAACGCGCCCATCCGGCTGCTGACGGCGCATTCGCTCGCGACCATCGCCCGTGAACGTACCGTGGCGCTGCTGGCGCTGCTCTTCCTCGTACTCGTGGTGGTCGCGGCATATCTGGGTTGGTCCGCAACCTCCACCGTAAATGCGATCTACCTTCGCTCCGCCGAATACATGGCTGCCCAGGGCCAGCCGATCCCGACCAACCCGGTCCTCGACACCTCGCCATTGGCTTTGTTGCGAAACATGGCCACCTACGTGTCCCTGATCGGGGCGCTTGCCGCGATCGTCGTGGGGCACCAGCTGGTCGCCGGCGACCGGAAGGCGGGGACCATGCCCCTCTTGGGAACCCGCCCGCTGCGGTCCCTCGATCTCGCGGTGGCCAAGGCGCTCGCGCTGGTTGTCGCCATAGCCGCCCTCGTGCTCTTCGCCGCGGCCATCAACACCGCGACATTTCTGGTGCTCCCGAAGTTCCAGCTGGACGCCAGCGGATGGGCTAGGCTCGCGGGTTTCTACGGGACTTCCGCGCTCTACCTGCTTGTTTTCGGCTTTCTCGGCATGTGGTTCGGGGCTTCCGCGAGATCGGAGACCGTGGGTCTGCTTATCCCGGTGACAGTTTGGCTCACCCTCACTTTCGTGCTGCCGCAGAT